>NZ_BAABSV010000002.1:0-766365 GCF_040369775.1 Brucella sp. NBRC 12953 | reverse complement strand
AATCTCGTCTCGCTCCGTCTTAGCGGTGCCGGGTATCTAATCCACAGTGCAAACCGTGTCAACCCATTTTTTTCAAGAAATTCACAGCCTTATCAACCGTTCCTTCCTCAATACATCAACAAAGCTTTCACCCCGTCAACGCCGCCAAACCAAACAATTAAAACTGAAATCTCAATCGCCTAACTCAACTCCAAGGACGAACCATTCTGTCGCTTGCGACGATCGCCGCCCTCGGTGAGCGCCATATAGACCCCACAAAGCAAAACTGTCAACGGGCTTTTGCGTCTAATTTGAATTTTTTTTGACAGACTTCCACAGTTGTCAGGTTTTCCACGGTATACGCTTATATACAGAACTCTGGCGCCGCTCCTTATAGATAGGGGCGAGCCACAAACCGGCCTCATTATTGGAATAGCGTCCCGCGAACTGAAAATTGGCCCGCAAACCGCTGTGAATAACGAAAGACGATCCGCTTATCGTTGACTTACGTTGTCGTGGCAGGCAAAACTCAGTTACCCGCTTGAGGGACTTCCATAATAAGGGAAGACACCATACGTCGGACGGCAGCTTTGCTGCTCTCTGAAAAATGATGTTCACGCACCTTTTATAGAGTGCAGCCAGATTTGCAGAAGGGCCTACAAGAGCAGCATGAAAGAAATGGGGCCGAATAATCTCGATCCGGGTGACGAGCCCCCGCTCACAGTAGGCGGCAGGCGGCGACCACCGGATAGGCGTGAAGTTTCTGCCCGCTGGCTTGCTGGTACGTTTCTTACCGGCGTTACATCTTGTATGCTTATCGGTGTCGCGCTGTTCGCGGCACTTGATGGTCGCGAACAATTGGCGACCCCACCCGAAATTCTCGCACGCAATGACATGCCGGGTATCGCCAATGATACGAGCGTCACAAAGGGCGCTCGACTTGTAAGCACGATATCAAAGCAGAAGGCCAATGATCGTCGCCGTTTCGATCTCTCGACCATGCAAAAAGTCGGTGAGCGGGAAGTCATTCGCACGCGGCCTTTCGAGCTGGTCAGTATGACGTTGGCCGTAGACCATCCGACAAGCCGGAAATACCCTGCGTTTGATGCTATGGCTATCTTCTCGGAAGGCCCGGCAGCAGCGCTACCAGCCGATACCGGGCAGATATATGGAGCGAAGGTTGAAAGCGAAGTCAGCCTACGCGTAGAGGATTTCCCATTAAACAGCGTAGCATTTGATGCATCGAACGACTTGACCGTAGATGAAGTCGAAAAAGTCGTACGCGACACAGGCGTTCTGTTGACTGATGGCGATGTTCAGGTTGCCTCACTGCATTATGTGGATCCGGCCCGCTTTGGTGGCACGGATTCTTCTTTTGCACTGAGCCCTGCTCTTGGCGTGAAGATCACTCAGGAAAATGTGAGCGTCGCACAACGTGCCGACGACGAAGAAACCGGCAGCGGCTTTTCCGAAGAACTGATTCCTTTCCATCAGACGATGGAAATTGATCAGGCATTGGAAAGCGCTGGCTATTCAGGTGAAGACGCCACCAACATGGCGAGCGCACTCACAAAACTGCTCAATTCGCCCCGCCTAAAAGAAGGCAGCGTTCTGCGAATTGGAACAGAAACGCGAGATGATGAAGATCGTATCGTACGTGCTAGCGTTTATCATCGCACCACGCATCTTGTGACCATCGCATTGAATGATCGACAGCAATATGTGCCGTCGGATCAACCGGAAGAAACACCGCTTCTTGCATCCGCTTTTGACGGCGATGCACCGCCAGCTGCGATTCGCGGCAATCTGCCGAGTGTTTATGACGGCATAAGTCGTGCAGCGCTCGCTTATGGCATGACCGAAACCATGCGTGAGCAGCTGGTAAAAATGTTGGCAACCGATGTCGATCTGCAAGCGCGACTCTCACAGAGCGATAAGATCGACGCCTTCTTCTCGTTGCCAGACGACCCAGAGAAGCCAGATGGTGAGTCGCAGCTTCTTTATGTGGCTGCAAACTTCAGCGGGACAACGCGCAAGTTCTATAGGTATCAGGCTCCGGACGGTGCTGTTGATTACTTTAATGAAGACGGTAAGAGCGCAAAGCAGTTCCTGCTTCGCAATCCAGTTCCTAATGGCGTGTTCCGTTCTCCGTTCGGCATGCGGCGCCATCCGATTCTCGGTTATAGCCGTATGCATACGGGCGTCGATTGGGCAGCACCGCGTGGAACCCCCATTATTGCGTCAGGTAATGGCGTTGTTGAGAAGGCCGGATGGACAAACGGCTATGGCAATCAGACTTTGATTCGTCATGCCAATGGCTATGTCAGCAGCTACAGCCACCAGAATGCCATCGCCCGCGGCGTGAGCGCCGGTCAGCGTGTTCGTCAGGGCCAGGTCATCGGTTTTGTCGGATCGACCGGACTTTCGACCGGTCCTCACCTTCACTATGAGCTGATCGTCAACGGAACCAAGGTTGACCCGCTTCGTATCCGCCTGCCCGATAATAAAGCCCTGCAAGGCAAAGAACTTGAAGCTTTCAAGCAGGAACGCGATCGCATCGATACGCTGCTGAATAATGATGATGCAGATACAAAGGTTGCATCGAGCGGATCGACGAAGAGCTAAGGCACTTTCTTCGTCTACAAATTGAGCTACTTTTCGCAAATCAACGGAAAAGCGCGACGCAATTTAAAACTTGCGCCGCGCTTTTTTGTATCAGGAGGTTTGCGTGTTCGAAGAGTTATTCCGTGAACTCGACCGTTACGCCCGCTTTCACCAGCTTTGCCAGCTCTTCCGCATCCCAATTGGTCAGGCGCACACAGCCATGGCTGGAGGTCTTACCAATCCGCGAAGGCTCAGGCGTTCCGTGAATACCATAGGTCGGCTTTGACAGTGCGATCCAAACCGTACCAACCGGACCGTTTGGACCAGGTGGAATGGTCAGCACTTTATCATTGCTGCCCTGCTTAAAGTTGATCTTCGGATTGTAGGTATAGTTCGGATTGATCGCGATGCGCTGAACCTGAACAATACCAGATGGCGAAGGCGTATCGGATGAACCGATCGTCGATGGATAGGCAACGACAAGTTTGCCGGTTTCATCATAGCCACGAACCTGCTTGCGGCCCTTATCGGCAATGATACGTGCAACTTTGGAGCGGACAGGCTTGCCAAGATTAGGCACCTTCACAACCGAGCCCGGCTGATTGAAGTTCACACCCGGATTGATCTCTTTGAGATAGGCTTCATCGATGTGAAACTTCTCACCTAGCATTTCGGTCACAGACGTATAGGCCATGGCGGGAAGCTGCGCTTTATGCGCGTAATCGTCAGGAATCGAAGCCACATATTGGCGACCGACATCTTCGTTCGTGATCGTATATTCGGTGAAAGCAGCGCCGCCGGTTGCTTCAAGCTCAGCATTGATCCCAGCTTCATCGGTTGGATTGAGGAACTTGCCCGTCATCTCGCCATAAGCTGCAGCGGCCTTATCCACATTGCTGCCCGAACGGCCATCGATTACGCCAGGAGATGCACCTGCCCGATCAAGCAATATCTGATAGGCTGCAATTTTCTGCTTTGCGCCCTGCCCTTTCGGCATTTCGATAGCTGGTGTCATATCGTCCGTATTTGGCACGGCATGAGGCTGCGTCGACGGCTGTTCATAACCGGGATCGCGATTGATGCTGGCAGTCGGTGATTCTGTATCGGGATATTCGGTGCCTGCCGGAGGTAGCTCCGAACGCTGCACCTGTCCGTCACGGTTATTGTCGTAGCCCGGAGCCGAAGGGGCATCCGGATAATAGTTTGGATCTTCTGGCACATTGCCGAAACCATCATAAGGGGCGCCGCCGCCCACTGGTCCGTCAGACCAGCCGCCATCCTGCTGACCACCACTCGCATAGCGACCGGTATCGCGAGGGTCTTCAACATGCAGGACCCGTCCGCGACGATCGACTGTTATCTGTCGGCCATATTCATCCGTGTAAACGCGCACTCCCCGGTCGCGACCACGCTCATGGCCCCAATCGAATAGCTGTGCCAGTTGCATAGGCTGCGAAATACTGGTCGTCGCATCGCGCGTTTGCGCAAAGGCAGAACCGCCTGCTGCAAGAATGATTGCAGAACCAAACAATCCGAAGCGAAGCATGCGTAAGAGATGCGACATACAAGAAACCCTGAATTACCTTAGGATAAGGGATGCAACTATATGGTTAACAATTGATTACTCAATAACAGCAAATGCCAGATGAACTGGACATGAAGATGGCCATGAAAGTGGCCGCCTCTGCACAAAAAGAAAAAAAGCGCCGCAATCGGATGAGTGCGGCGCTTTTTACAACAGAGTTTAAGGCTTAGGCCTTTTCGTCTTCCTTCACCGGTTCCCCTTCACCCATTACACGGATAGGGCGAAAGTTAAGCCGGTCCGAACCGGGCAAGATCTTGACGATTGAACCGTCAAGAATATCACCAAGCAGGATGCGTTCGGCCAGCGGGTCCTGAACTTCCTTCTGGATGACGCGCTTCAATGGACGCGCACCATAAGCCGGATCATAACCTTTGTTTGCCAGCCATTCGCGAGCATCGTCTTCGAGTTCCAGCGAGATCTTGCGATCATGCAGCAGAGCCTGCAGACGCTTCATCTGGATATCGACAATCGAACCCATGTCGTCGCGGCGCAGCCTGTGGAACAGGATGATTTCATCAACGCGGTTCAGGAACTCCGGACGGAATGCAGCCCGCACAACGCCCATCACCTCATCACGAACGCTTTCGACATCGTCTTTCTCACCAAGATTGACGAGATATTCAGCGCCGAGGTTCGAGGTCATGATGATGACCGTATTGCGGAAATCGACCGTTCGGCCCTGACCATCGGTCAGACGACCATCATCGAGAACCTGCAACAGCACGTTGAACACATCTGGATGTGCCTTTTCGATCTCATCGAACAGGATCACCTGATATGGCCTGCGCCGCACGGATTCCGTCAGAACGCCGCCTTCCTCATAGCCGACATAGCCGGGAGGTGCGCCAATCAGTCGGCTTACAGAGTGTTTCTCCATAAATTCCGACATATCGATGCGAACCATTGCCGTGTCGTCCTGGAACAGGAACGAAGCCAGCGCCTTGGTAAGCTCGGTCTTGCCCACGCCTGTTGGTCCAAGGAAGATGAACGAGCCAATTGGCCTGTTCGGATCCTGAAGACCTGCGCGGGCACGACGAACGGCCTTGGAAACAGCCTGAACCGCTTCACCCTGACCGACAACCCGCTTTGCAAGTTCGTCTTCCATGCGCAGAAGTTTTTCGCGCTCGCCTTCCAGCATCCGTTCAACCGGAATACCGGTCCAGCGGGAAACAATCTGCCCAACATGGTCAGGCGTCACGGTTTCCTCAAGCAACGAGCCTTTGTTCTCATTGCTTTCAGCGTCACCAAGCTGCTTTTCGAGCTGCGGGATCGTGCCATAGGCAAGTTCCCCCGCCTTCTGGAATTCGCCACCGCGCTGTGCAATCGCCAAAGCGTTACGTGCCTCTTCAAGCTGACGCTTCAAGTCGGCCGCAAGTCCCAGCTTCTGCTTTTCAGCCTGCCATTTCGACGTCAGCTCCGCTGATTCTTCTTCAAGATCAGTCAGTTCCTTTTCAAGGCGCTGCAGCCGATCAATTGAAGCAGTGTCGGTTTCGACCTTCAGTGCTTCACGCTCGATTTTAAGCTGCATCACGCGGCGGTCGATTTCGTCAAGCTCTTCGGGCTTCGAATCCACCTGCATACGCAGACGCGATGCGGCCTCATCGACAAGATCAATCGCCTTATCCGGCAAAAACCGATCGGTGATGTAACGGTTAGACAAAGTTGCGGCTGCGACAAGTGCCGAGTCGGAAACCCGGACCTTGTGGTGCTGCTCATACTTTTCCTTCAAACCGCGAAGGATAGAAATCGTGTCTTCCACCGTTGGCTCATCGACAAATACCGGCTGGAAACGACGTGCAAGGGCAGCGTCCTTCTCAACATATTTGCGATATTCCTCAAGTGTGGTCGCACCAACGCAGTGCAGCTCACCGCGCGCCAGCGCAGGCTTGAGCAGGTTCGATGCATCCATTGCGCCATCAGACTTGCCTGCACCGACAAGCGTATGCATTTCGTCGATGAACAGGATGATCTGGCCAGCGGCCGTCTGCACTTCAGAAAGCACAGCTTTCAGACGTTCTTCAAACTCACCGCGATATTTCGCTCCGGCAATCAGCGCCCCCATATCGAGTGCCATCAGCTGCTTGTCTTTCAGCGATTCCGGCACATCGCCATTAACAATGCGCAGGGCCAAGCCTTCGGCAATTGCGGTCTTACCAACGCCCGGTTCACCAATCAGCACCGGATTATTCTTGGTTCGACGCGATAGAACCTGAATCGTGCGACGAATTTCTTCGTCTCGACCGATGACCGGATCAAGCTTGCCCGCACGCGCATCTTCCGTCAGATCGCGTGCATATTTCTTGAGCGCATCGTAATTGCTCTCAGCGGAAGCAGAATCGGCTGTGCGGCCTTTACGCATGTCATTGATGACCTTGTTGAGCGCGGTCGGTGTCACACCGGCAGCAGCAAGAATTTCAGACGTCTTTGCAGATTTCTCGATTGCAAGTGCCGTGAGCAGGCGCTCAACCGTGACAAAGCTGTCACCAGCCTTGCTCGCAAGCTCCTCGGCAAGGATGAAAACCTTTGCCAATGGCTGTGCAAGATAAAGCTGATCGTTACCGCCGGTCACTTTCGGCAGTTTTTCCAAAGCTGCCTGCAAACCTATGCGCACATCGGCGATGCGGCCACCGGCACGCTCGATCAGCGACGCTACAAGCCCCTCATCATCATCGACAAGGACTTTGAGAAGGTGTTCAGGCGTAAACTGCTGATTGCTGGAAGAAAGGGCAAATGTCTGGGCCGACTGGATGAATCCCCGAACCCGTTCGGTGTATTTCTCAATATTCATGATGTCTCCTTTTCCCTCCGACCCATTCTGGCATCGGAAGACTTCTGGTGACGGAGCCCCCGTATTCGGCTGGCTCCTTATCCAAGGAAGCATATGGGAACATCGAGCGGTTTCGGCAAGACCGGAAAGTCAGCTAAAACACAAATAAAAATGGCGCGGAAAACCGCGCCATCTTTTTGAAATCAATCATATTGCTGTTTCAGCAATTATGCATCGGAATCCGCTGTTTCAGCAACTTCATCCTTCGGAACGCGGCGCGGACGACCCGGGCGGCGCGTAGCGCGGACTGGCTTCTCTTCAGGTGCAGCTTCAACCGGTGCTTCTGCTGCGGGAGCAGCTTTTTCAACAACGGGTGCTGTTTCTTCTGCAACCTTTGCAGGCTTCTCAGCGCGCGCTGGCTTTTCAGCAACTGGCGCTGGAACCGGCTGTTCGTCGGCAACAGCGGCAACTGGTGCTTCTACAACTGGCTGCTCGGAAGATTCATCCGCATTGAAACGTTCGCGCTGTGGGCGGCGACCGCGACCCAGGCGACGATCACGGTTTTCACGGCCGTCGCGTGGCTGCGAACGGTTATCCTGGCGACTGTCGGAACGATTGTCTGAACGACCCTCATTGCTTTCTTCGCCGTAAACAACTTCAGCAGGCGTGCCTTCGATTACCGGCTGTGGACCGGAACCATTGACAGGCTGATGCACCGGAGCAGCAGGCACGAAGCCGCTTTCATCCTCATCACCACCATCGCTGTCGAAGCTTTCTTCGCGCTGATACGGGATATTCTGCTGCGCCATGGCAGCCATGATGATCCGGTTGTAATGTTCTGCGTGCTGAAGATAATTTTCAGCCATGACACGATCGCCAGACGCCTGCGCGTCGCGAGCCAGTGTCGTATATTTTTCTGCAATATGTTGAGCATTGCCGCGGATCTTTACGTCCGGACCATTGCTTTCATAATTACGCGACAGAGGATTGGGGCCCTTGCGGTTATTGTTGTTATTATTGTTATTCCCCCGTCCGCGCATGCGCCTGTTCTGCTGTGCTGGCCTCATCGTCTTCTCTTTTCAGATTAAAGGGCGTCAAATTCCCGTAGCCTAAAGCCACCGGCGTCGCATTATCGAGCCATGGAGGAAGCACACCCTAAAACTTCCCACACATCGAATGGTTCTGAGTTCCGTACTGTCAGAAAGACAACACGAACCTTTCGGATTGGCATTTGCAAGACCTACCCGAAAAGACAAACTCTTCGGAATTATTTTTGAAAGTCGTGCACTTCCGTACAAACCATCCCATGAGAAAAACCCTCACGGGAGCATGACCTAAATTCGTCATGGAGCATTTCCGCCACCGCCCTCAAGCGGGCAAAACCATTCTGGCTCTATACGGTGGCTGGAAACTAAACGGCTTCGCCGCAAATTCCAAGCGCTTTTTTGAGGTCATCGAGCGTTTTTTAGCACTCAGTCCGTCAAATACCCGCAGCAGCTTTATGTATGAAAACCATGGCCCTTCTATGGCCACCGAGATCACTTGCAACATTGGTCAGATGGAAATCAGCGCTTTCAAAAATGGCGCTCACATCGTCAAATTGGCCTGCGCCAATTTCGACGGCAATCATTCCATCATTATATAGGTATGCGCGAGCCTCACTTGCAAGAGCGCGATAAAAATTAAGTCCGTCGTTGCCGCCATCAAGGGCTGCCATCGGATCGTGCTCTCGCACTTCCCGCGAAAGATCTTCGATATCCCTGCTTGGAATATAGGGCGGGTTTGAGACAATGAGATGAAACTTGCCGCTCACATTTGCGAACCAGTCACTTTTGAGCGCCGCAAACCTTTGGCTCACACCATTGGCCAGCGCATTGATCCGCGCCATTGCCAGTGCGCCATCAGCGACATCAAGCCCAATACCGTTGAGTTTCTCAAACTTATGCAACAGCGAAATCGCGATCGCACCTGTTCCGGTGCCCATATCAAGCAGCAGTGCCTGACCATGCCGCTCAATCAGCTTGTCGAGATAAGGCGAAACCAGTTCGACAAGTGCTTCTGTATCGGGGCGCGGTTCAAGCGTTTCTGGTGAAAGCCGGAATGGCAGACCATAAAACTCGCGCATTCCGATAATGCGATGCACCGGCTCCCCCGCTATGCGGCGCTCCAGCGCTTCGTTTAACTGAGTAACCTTATCTTCATCGATAAGCTTTTCCGGCCATGAAATCAGATCAAGCCGCGTTGCTCCAGTCGCCCATTCAACAAGCAATTGGGCATCAAGATCGGGTGTATCAACGCCCCCTCCCCGCAACCGTGTGCGGGCTTGAGCCATTAGCTGATCGAGGCGCTCGCCACTCACGCGTTTTCGCCCAGTTCCATCAGAAGTGCGGTCTGATGATCTGAAATCAGCGCATCGACCAACTCATCAAGCTCGCCCATCATCACCCGATCAAGCTTATAAAGCGTGAGGTTGATACGGTGGTCGGTCACGCGGCCCTGCGGAAAATTATAGGTGCGGATGCGCTCTGAGCGATCACCGGAACCAACCTGGCTGCGGCGTGATTCAGAACGTTCGCTTTCAGCCTTCTGGCGTTCCATATCATAAAGACGCGCGCGCAGGATCTGCATGGCGCGCGCACGGTTCTGGTGCTGCGATTTTTCCGCCTGCACGACCATGATACCCGTTGGAATATGCGTGATACGCACTGCCGAGTCAGTCGTGTTGACGTGCTGACCACCCGCGCCTGAAGCACGCATCGTATCAATGCGGATATCTTCGTTGCGGATTTCAATATCGATGTCTTCGGCTTCGGGAAGCACGGCAACCGTTGCCGCTGAGGTATGAATACGACCACCCGCTTCGGTTTCCGGTACACGCTGCACGCGATGCACGCCTGATTCGAACTTCAACTTGGAGAAAACACCCTTGCCCGAAACGGTCGCAATGATTTCCTTGTAGCCGCCAGCGTCCCCTTCACTCGAGGAGACCAGCTCGACGCGCCAGCCTTTTTCCGACGCAAACCGCTCATACATGCGGAAAAGATCGCCTGCAAAGAGAGCCGCTTCTAGCCCGCCCGTACCAGCACGGATTTCAAGGATCGCATTCTTCTCATCAGCTGCATCTTTGGGCAGAAGCAGAATCTGGACTTCCTGCTCAAGACCTTCAATGCGCTTTTCAACGTCAGGCAATTCTTCGACAGCAAGTGCGCGCATTTCAGCGTCGGTTGAAGCATCATCGCGTATCGCAGCCAGATCACGCGCTTCATTACGCGCATCGGTCAGTTCCCTGATTTTTCCGACAACGTCCTGAAGTTCGGAATATTCCGAAGCAAGCTTCACATAGGTTTCCGAATCCGGATTGTTCGCCATCTGGCTTTCAATCATCGAGAACCGCTTCAAAAGCTGGTCCATTCGGTCCTGTGGCAATGCGATCATTGGTATATCCTGAAAACTTTAATAGCAGCGCGAATAAGCAGTATTGAGCGCCACGCACAAGGCATGGCACCCAAACATTTCATGCAATTTTCTACGCTATAGCGGAATATCGTTGTCTTCGGCAAATTGAAGCAGCAATTCGCGCAGCGAATGTGCGCCATTTGGCTTGTCGAGCTTCTCATTTAACAAGGCATTGAGCTTGCCTGCATCAAGTGCTGCCAGCATCGCCTTGACCGGACCAATGCTCGCAGCCGACATCGAAATCGAGCGGAAGCCGAGGCCGATCAGCGCCATCGCAGTCAATGGGCGTCCGGCCATTTCACCGCACAATGTCACCGATTTTCCATGACGATTGCCAGCATCCACAATGTGACGCAGCGTGCGCAGAAATGCTGGCGACAACTGATCGAAACGGCCAGAAATCAGCGAGTTTCCGCGATCAACCGCCATCAGGAACTGGAACAGATCGTTTGAGCCAACGGAGACAAAATCAACAAGCGACATCAGCTCGTCGAGCTGCCACAAAAGCGCAGGCACTTCGATCATCGCGCCAAGCTTGAGATTGAGCGGCAACGTATGCGCAAAGCGCGAAAGATGGCGCACTTCGCGATCAATGATCTCGCGTGCAGCCTTCACTTCGCTGACTTCAGTCACCATCGGCAGCATAAGCTTAAGCTCACGGCCACCGGCCGCTTTCAAAAGCGCGCGCAGCTGGGTACGCAGCAAACCAGGCCGATCCAACGTCAGACGGATCGCGCGCCAGCCAAGAGCCGGATTTTCTTCCTGACCCATGGTGCGGAAATAAGGAAGAACCTTGTCGCCACCAATATCGAGTGTGCGGAAGGTTACGGGCTTATTGCCAGCGGCCTCGATCACAGAGCGATAAAGACGTTCCTGCTGCTCTGCACGCGGGAAGGTCGAAGCCACCATGAACTGCAATTCAGTGCGGAAGAGACCAATACCTGCAGCACCTGATGCAGCAAGCTGCGGCAGATCAACCAGAAGCCCTGCATTCATCAGCAAGCCGATTTCAACACTATCCTTGGTCAGTGCAGGCTTATCGCGCAATTCGCGATAATGGGCCTGACGACGCGCCCGGAAGCGGACTTTTTCTGCATAAGCGGTTTCCACATCCGATTGTGGACGCAGATGCACAATGCCTTCATCACCATCGACAATAGCGGCATCATTGTTTTCCGCCATGGAAACCGCGCCCTTGGCCTGTCCAACCACAGGAATACCCATTGCGCGTGCAACGATAACCACATGGCTGGTGGCTGCACCATCTTCCAGAACCACACCACGCAAGCGCTCACGCGGGTAGTCGAGCAGTTCGGCAGCACCCATGGTGCGGGCTACGATAATGGCATCCTTGGCCAGTGATTCGGCGATTGTCTTGACATCGCGCCCCATCAGCTGACGCAGCAGACGGTTAGCCAGATCATCGAAGTCAGACAGGCGTTCACGCATGTAAGGATCGGTCAGATGCACCATGCGCGCACGCGTGTCGCTCTGCACCTTTTCAACCGCAGCTTCCGCCGTCAAACCGTTATGGATAGCTTCTTCCAGACGACGCACCCAACCACGATCATGTGCGAACATGCGATAGGCTTCGAGCACTTCGCGGTGCTCGCCTTCCACAGCCACATCACGGCGCGAAAGCATGTCGTCAATGGAAATGCGCAAAGATCCGAGCGCCGTTTCCAGCCGGGTCAGTTCAGCCTGACTGTCTTCATTGAAGAGGTTGGTGACAACGATGCGCGGTTCGTGCAGCACGACATGACCAAGGCCGATGCCGTCATTGAGCGCATTGCCTGTGACACTCATCGGACGGCCGAGATCCAGTTCGATACCTGGACGTGCCAGACGCAGACCATCGCCAGTGGCGATAATCTCGGCAAGAACCATTGCTGTCGTCTCAAGTGCTTCAACCTCGTCTTCGCGATATGCCCGCTTGGTCTGATTCTGGACAACAAGAACGCCCAAAGTGCGGCCAGCGCGAAGAACAGGAACACCGAGGAATGAATTATAGGCTTCTTCACCCGTTTCAGGCAGATAGGCGAAGGCAGGATGACTTTGCGCATCAGTCAGGTTCAAAGGGCGTGCGCTCGCGGCAATCGTACCGACGAGGCCCTGCCCCAGACGCAGCTGCGCCAGGTGAACAGACTGTGGATTAAGACCCTCGGTCGCGTAAAGCTCAAGCACGCCATCAGCACGAAGAATGTAGAAGGAGCAAACTTCCGCGACCATATTTTGCGCGATTTCACGGACGATCCGATCAAGGCGTTCCTGCGGCTCCAATGGTTCCGCCATCAATTCGCGCAACCGCTTCAGCAGCACGCGGGGACCGGTTGTCAGATCACGCATGATCGTCGGAGGCTCCTCATTTGGTACAGGCTCAGCCTTGTCGCAAAGCCGATTCCCTTTACCCGCCTGCGAAGCGTTACGCCAAATCCTTTTTGAGCATTTTTGACACGCGCGTCTAGTCTAATCGTCAGAAAATCTGACAACTTATATAATAAGCAAATGCCGCCCACTATTTCTAGCGGGCGGCATTGTTCCAAAATGGACCGGACAGAGCCGGCTAATAATCTATCTATCGACCGATTACTTATCGAGACCGTAAACGCCGTGCAGCGTGCGGACAGCGAGTTCCGCATAAGGCCCGTCAATCAGGATGGAAATCTTGATTTCCGACGTGGTGATCGCGCGAATGTTGATGCCTTTTTCAGCTAATGCCTTGAAGGCGGTGGCGGCAACACCAGCATGGCTGCGCATGCCGATACCGATCACGGAAATCTTGGCAAGCCCCGTTTCAGACTGGATATTGTCCGAGCCGATTTCACCCTTCACTTTATCGAGAACACGCAGTGCCTTGTCGATATCGCCGGTCGGGATCGTGAAGGTCATGTCGGTTTTCGAACCGTCTTCCGACACATTCTGGACGATCATATCGACATTGATGTGCTCTTCGGCCAGAGGGCCGAAAATTGCTGCCGAGATACCTGGCCGGTCGGCCACGCGTCGGAGCGAAATCTGAGCTTCATCCTTCGCATAAGCGATACCAGTGACGACCTGCTGTTCCACGATTTCATCCTCGTCGCAAATGAGTGTTCCGGGCGGATTGATCGGATCATCCATGCCCGGTGCATTGGGGTCCGTAAAACTTGAGCGCACGAAGGTGCGAACTTTGTGTACCATGGCAAGCTCGACCGAGCGCACCTGCAGAACCTTGGCACCAAGCGAAGCCATTTCCAGCATTTCTTCAAATGTAATGCGGGAAAGGCGCTTTGCCTTGGGTTCAATGCGCGGATCGGTCGTGTAAACGCCATCGACATCGGTATAGATGTCGCAACGGTCAGCCTTAACGCCTGCTGCAATGGCAACAGCCGATGTATCCGAACCACCACGGCCAAGCGTTGCGATGCGATTATCAGGACCGATGCCCTGGAAACCGGCAACAACAGCAACCTGCCCCATTTCCATGCGGCGGATGATTTCTGATCCGTCGATTTCCTGAATGCGCGCTGCGCCATGCGCATTGTCGGTCTTGATCGGTATCTGCCAGCCCTGCCACGAACGCGCGTCAACGCCAATGGACTGCAGCGCGATGGCCAGAAGGCCGCTCGTTACCTGCTCGCCAGAAGCAACAATCGCGTCATATTCGCGTGCATCGTAAAAAGGTGACGTGCCACCGGCAACCTTGGGCATGTTCTGCACCCAGTTGACCAGTTCGTTCGTCTTGCCCGACATTGCGGAGACGACAACGGCAACCTGATTGCCCGCATCGACTTCACGTTTGACGTGGCGCGCCACATTAGAGATGCGTTCCAGATCGGCCACAGAAGTGCCGCCGAATTTCATCACGATGCGCGCCATTTAAGGATACGTCCCGTCTTTTGAAAAATTACACTAACGCCTGCCGAAACATTATTTTCTTGCGACAGACAAACCCGGGGTCACATAGCTAAAATGTCGCGCTTCCGCAAGGGTGTGATTCCCGTGAAACAATAATCAACGCTTCGGATTCTGGAATTTGATTTGATCCTTGACTTTAGAGCGCTACCTTGAGAGCAGGATTGCACGCGCTTCCGCAGGAGAATGATATGACCGAGACTGCCCGCACCACGATCGATGCTTCCGAAATCGAGCATTTTTCGCGCATCGCTGCGCAATGGTGGGACCCGCAGGGCAAGTTCCGTCCGCTCCATAAATTCAATCCGACGCGCCTTGCCTATATCAAGGAAAAGGTCTGCGAAAAACTCAACCGCGACCCGAACAGCCCGCGCCCGTTTGAAGGTCTGCGCTTTCTCGATATCGGTTGCGGCGGCGGCCTGTTGTGCGAGCCGATGTCGCGTCTGGGTGCGACGGTGATCGGCGCAGATGCTTCTGAGACCAATATCGAAGTCGCAAAAATCCATGCAGCCCAAAGCGGTGTCGAAGTCGATTATCGCGCAACGACTGCCGAGGCTCTCGCCGAAGCTGGCGAGAAATTCGATGTCGTACTCAACATGGAGGTGGTTGAGCACGTCTCTGACGTCGATCTGTTCATGTCTGCGACCAGCGAAATGGTGAAGCCGGGTGGCCTGATGTTTGTCGCCACCATCAACCGCACGCTCAAAGCTTATGGCTTCGCGATCATCGGAGCGGAATATGTGCTGCGCTGGCTGCCGCGCGGCACACATCAATATGAAAAGCTGGTGCGCCCGGAAGAGCTCGAAACAGCGCTTTCCAAAGCCGGTCTCAATCTCATCGACAAATTGGGCGTAACCTACAATCCACTCGCTGATAGCTGGAGCCGTTCACGCGATACCGATGTGAACTACATGGTTCTCGCTGAGCGACCTGCTTAATACAGCAACTATCAGCGTTTCTGCGCTTTTGTCGTCAGCGCCACACCGATGGCGATGACGACTGCGCCGATCCATGTGAGCGGCGGATAGTTTTCACCCAAGAATAACGTGCCGGAAATCAGCCCCAGCGCTGCCGCCACATAACCGATTTGGCTAAGGTAGACCGGACCACCAACGGCCTGCAGACGGAAAAACAAGGCAAACATGCCAGCTGACGCAATGGCCTGAGCAACTGCCGTTATCGGCGCAAGCGCCAGTGTCTCAATCGGGAAGTTGCCATTAAATACAACAATCCCGATCAACAGCATCACGGCTGCAGCCAAGTGACTTCCCGCCGCAAGCTCGGTCGGATCAGCATTTTTCGGCCAGTCGAGAGTGCGATAGACATTCCCCATCGCAAGAAAAACCGGAATGAGAAGTGCAAGCCCGATCCATAGCGGATCGGCAGGCTTGCCAACCTCGCCACGCGTCATTGCAACCATAATTGCGCCGATGAAGCCTACGATAATGCCCGCGATACCCAAACCATTCGGTCGACGAAGACCAAACCCCATCGAAATGAGCAGCGTCATGACAGGCGACAGCGTGTACATGATACCAGTGAAACCCGCACCGAGCCGCGGGATGGCAGAAAGGATCAGGAGATTGGGCAGCGCATAGGAAATCGCGGCAGTGCAAATATAATAACGCAGCCTGCCACCCGAAAATCCAACCCGCTTTTTGCTCACAAGCAAAACCAGAAGCAGAATAATCCCCGCACTGGCTGAAAACAGGAATGTCCACATTGCAGGCGGAACACCTGCTTCGGCAGCGATCTTCCCCAGCGGCAGAATGAGCCCCAGCAGTATGCCCGTCGCTATTAGCAGGAAAGGCGCGGAATCCATCAGTTTCATGCGCCGTGACCCCTCACGCAATCAAAAATCGTTTAATGTCAGTTCTTGTCTTCTGGGAAGACAGGCAAAGGCATCACATCAACGCCGTCTTCGATAAGTGAGTGAACATCTTCCTTGGACGCTTCGCCGTAAATGCCCCGCGCTTCAGTCTCACCAAAGTGGATCTTGCGCGCTTCTTCGGCAAACTGATCGCCAACATAATCCGCGTTTTCACGGACCTTGCGACTCAGCTCCCGCATTTGTTCAAGCATCTGCTTCTGTGCTTCGCCCATGGCAATCGCCACCTGCTCTTTCGAGCGACTGGTGGAGACTGCAGGTGCCATCAGCGACTTCTGGATTTCCGGCGAGTTGCAGACAGGACAAGAGACGAGTTTCCGCTCCGACTGCCGATCAAAATCGGCATTGTCGCGAAACCAGCCTTCAAATTCATGGCCGTGATCGCAATGAAGCGAAAAGCGGATCATAGATTATGCGTCCTGTTTCTCTTGGGCGATCTTCACTGAAAACTCACGCGCATTCTTGAGGTTCGGCACTTTCGCACGCGCAGCAATGCTTTCGCTGACGTCAATATCCGCGACAATCACCCCCGGCTCATCATGAGCAGCTTCTGCCAGAACCTTGCCCCATGGCGAAACGATCAGCGAATGACCATAAGTCTCGCGACCATCTTCATGCACACCGCCCTGAGCTGCAGAAATCAGGAATGCACCATTTTCAATCGCACGCGCACGCTGCAAAACATGCCAGTGCGCTTCACCCGTCTGGCGTGTGAAAGCAGCTGGTCCGGTAATTACATTGGCGCCCGCCAGCGCCTGTGCGCGAAACAGTTGCGGGAAACGAATATCGTAGCAGACCGCCATGCCAACTTTGGCAAAAGGCAATTCGGCAATCACCGTTTCCTTGCCCGGCTCATAGGTTGCCGATTCGCGCCAGCTTTCGCCATTGTCGAGATCTACATCAAACATATGAACCTTGTCATAGGTCGCAATCTTCTCACCAGAAGGCGCAAAGATACCACCGCGATTGGCAATCTTACCGTCACTGGCTGCAATAGCCGTTGAACCAATATGCAGAAATATGCCGTGCTTTTTTGCAAGTGCCGATGCAGCTTTGAAGACAAGGTCTTCATTTTCATCGCGCAGACTTGCAAAAAGTGCCGCACGATCGCGCATCAGCGCTCCGGTCATTTCAGGGGTTTGCACATATTGAGCACCCTTTGCCACAGCATCGGAAACCAGTTTTTCCATCGCTTCAACATTGCGGGCCACATCGGTGCCCGAACGCATCTGAACGGCAGCGGCGCGAAAAGTGCTCATAGGTGTCTCCCCCATCATGATGTTAGTTCAGTTCGCCGGTCGCAAGCAGGCCATCAAGCTTGCCAGCATTGTCGAGAGCAAAGAGATCGTCGCAACCGCCAACATGAACAGAACCGACAAAAATCTGCGGGAAAGTATTGCGGCCTGAACGTGCCTGCATTTCCGCACGCAGTTCAGGTGTAGCGCCTGCATTGATTTCGTTGAACTCAACGCCCTTATTCTTCAAAAGGCCAACTGCGCGCGTGCAGTAAGGGCAGCCAGGGCGGGTATAGATGGTGACGTCAGTCATATAAAACTCCATTCGTTGGCCTCTATATAAGTGGCAAAACAACGATCTGGAAGCCCCTCATGTGTTCACTAATCCGGCAGAACCCGGCTGAATGTCAGCACATCCACGCTTTTTGCACCACCGCGCAGCAGCGCTCGTGTGGCAGCCTTCACCGTTGATCCCGTTGTATAAACATCATCGATCAGCAGCACACGCCGCCCGCGCACATGAATGTCATGCTCCTTTGGCACCCGGAAAGCGCCATCGACATTCCGCTTGCGCTCTTTCAAACCAAGCCCGATCTGCTGGTTGGTACGCCGAATACGCTTAACCGCCTGTGGTGCAAAAGGCTTGCTGCTTAATTGTGCCAAAGCACGCGCCAGCTCTGCCGACTGGTTAAACCGACGCGACCAGAAGCGCCATTTGTGCAAGGGTACGGGCAAAATAACATCGCACTCATCCAGCAACTCGCGTCCGGCGCGTTGCATCCAGCGCGCCATCCACGGCGCAAGATCGGTTCGATCATGAAACTTGAGTGCTACAGCCATGCGCTGTGCAGCGCCCCTATGCAACACAGCTGAGCGCAGGCGGCGAAATGGCGGTGGATCGGCGATTGCTTCAGCGCTCATGAAATTCTCGCCAAAATCATGATTGAACGGAATGCCAAGCACCGGACAATAAGGCTTTTCGATAAAGCGCAGCTGCGACCAGCAATGCGGACAAAGCGTCCCGGGTTCGGAAACCTGTATGCGGCAACCGATACAGCTCGCTGGAAACAGAATATCGGCAGACATGCGCAAGCCGCTGCGAACAGCACCAAGCACCCCCGATTTAAGCCTGAACAACAAGCTTTGATGCGACCTGTCGTCATCAACCATTGCATTCGCCCCCGTTCGAATGCATCTACGCTCCTATCTATATTACTGACGCATATCCGAAAGAGAAGACGGAATCGCAATGGCTGCCCAATCGTCTGAAAATGCGATTTTTGATCGCGACCTCCAGCTGGCGTTCCGCCGCCGTGCCTTCAGACGTGCGGTGTCCGGTGCGGACTTTTTGCTGCGCAGAGTAGCGGATGATCTGGAAGACAGGCTTGATGCTGTCGAGCGCCACTTCTCCGTGGCGATTGACCTCGCAGGCCATAATGGTCTTGCAGCAGCTGCCATTGCCCGGTCAGGCAAAGCGGACATGGTTTTGCGCATCGAACGCGACGCAGCTTTTCTCGACGGCCCCTTCCCGGCAATTGTCGCCGATGAAGAAGCCTTGCCGCTCAAACCTCAGAGCACCGATCTCATCGTTTCGCTGCTGTCACTGCATTCGACCAATGATACCCCGGGCGCAATGATACAGATTGCCCGTGCGCTGAAGCCTGACGGGCTGTTTCTCGCGGCGCTCAGCGGCAACGGGACCTTGGGCGAGCTGCGCGAAAGTCTTTTACAGGCTGAAATCGAGCTGACGGGTGGTGCTTCGCCGCGCATTTTCCCTTTCGCGGATGTTCGCGATGTCGGCGGTCTTCTGCAACGAGCAGGTTTTGCACTTCCGGTGACGGACGTTGATAACGTTACGGTGCGCTATGATAGCATTTTCAATCTGATGGCCGATCTGCGCGCCATGGGTATGCAGAATGTGTTGCGTGATCGTTCGCGCAAACCGGTTTCAAAGAAGCTTTTCCTGCGGACAGCGGAAATCTATGCCGAACGGTTCAGCGATCCGGATGGCCGCATCCGCGCAACTTTCTCGACAATCTGGCTGTCGGGCTGGGCACCACATGAATCACAACAAAAGCCACTGAAGCCTGGCTCTGCCAAGGCCTCACTGGCTGACGCACTTAAAAACGTCGAATAGAGTGGTTTCAGCAAAAGTATGATGCAGTTTTGTGTTCGGAAATACGAAACTCAAAACTTATCAGCAATCGCCCGTATGACTGCCATCTGCATCAATAACACAGATCGGGCGAACCGGCGCTTTGCGTATCACAACGGGGTCACGCTTGATCGAACCTGTCATGGTCCGATCAATGCCCTCTGGCAACACCGATTGGGCCGCAACCTTATTCGCCTGATCGTTTAAGACCGGCACAATAATCAGTGCAAGAGCAACAGCTGCTGAGCCGAAAAGAAGCACAACGCGCAAAATGCCGCGACCGGCTTTCGAGAGTGGGCCCGGCGTATATTCATTATGATCTGCACTAAAATAATTATTATCGAAACTCATGGGCTTAACTCCGAGGCACTTAATTCGGAGAATGCCGCAGCGGAGTGAATCATCGATTAACGCGCGCTGTAAATCGTAAGGAATTGTCAGCTATTTTGAGTCTTTCCACAGCTCACAACAAATCAATCAGAAACGGGATCAACGGCTCATCAGCTGGCGGCATCGGATAGTCGCGCATATCCTTTGGGCGCACCCATTTCAGTGCCTGTCCTTCCAGCCCCTGTGCCACGCCTTCAAAGCGGCGACAGACATAGAGCGGCATCAAAAGATGAAAGTCATCATAGGTGTGGCTGGCAAAAGTGAGCGGGGCGAGACAGGCAACCTTTGTCGTCACGCCGATTTCTTCCTGAAGCTCTCGGATCAGCGTTTCTTCAGGCGTTTCACCAACTTCTACCTTGCCGCCCGGAAACTCCCATAGACCTGCAAGTGATTTGCCCTCCGGACGCTGTGCAAGAAGCACGCGACCATCAGCATCAACCAGCGCACAGGCTGCAACCAGTATTATACGGCGGGATTTAATCTCGCTCATTTCTCATTGCTCTCCCGATAGGCGTAGCGATAGGCTTCCTGAAAGCCGAAGCGTTCGTAAAGCGCCAGCCCCGCAACATTACCCGCTTCTATCTGCAGCCAGGCAGTTTTTGCGCCAAGCGACTTGGCCCATTTCAGCGTCGCACCAATCAATACACGGCCATGTCCCTTACGGCGCGCTTCAGGCAAGGTTCCAACGTCAAACAGACCCGCCATCGCACCATCCTGCACGCAAAGCACATTGGAAACTGCGCGACCTGCTTCTTCCAGAACGAACATCCCCTTGTTAGGACGAATGCCATCCAGCAATTCCGAGAAACCTGGACGAAGTTCTGTCGGGCGACCATGAATAGCGATCGAAGCATCGACAAAACGACCAATGTCTTTCAAGGGCGTTTCATCGCGCTCGGCTGTAAGATCAAGCTCGCCAAGATTGGCGGTCATAACAATGGTTTCATCCTTGCGCTGCCAGCCGAGACCTTCGAGATAATTTTCAAGCTCGACAGGAGCCAGCGGCGAAAGCCTGAAACAAGGAACCCGGCCATAAACGCGAAACCGCTGCGCTGCCTGTTCGATACGCGCCGGAATATCGCGCGTATCGCCCGGATCAAGCGGATTGACCGAATTGAGCCGCTTCGAAGGATGTGCTGACGTCATGCGTATCGCCCATGTCCCGTCATAATGAACGGACGTGGCAGGCCAGGCACGGAAGCCAACGGCCTCCAACTGGCGAACGATAGCAAGATTTGACATGTTCAAATTCTCTCCTCCGTTTCAGAGTTCCAGTGTGCCGAAAATGTTGATCTTCGAGAACCGGAGCGGAGTGTACTTAAAGCCACATGCGCACCGGAAGCGAAGAAGAACGCAATTTGCAGGCCACTGTAACCCGAAACATTAGCTTCTGTAGTCGCCGTTAATCGCCACATATTCCTTGGTCAGATCGCAGGTCCAGACAGTTGCCTTGCCCTTTCCGATCCCCAGATCAACGCGAATGAGAATGTCCTCGCCCTGCATATAAGCAGAGGTCGCTTCTTCGGAATAAGCCGGGTCACGCTCGCCCTGATGCGCCACGCGAATATCGCCAAACCAGATAGCCAGCAGATCGCGATCAGCCGGTTCACCAGCCTTGCCGACAGCCATGACAACACGGCCCCAGTTGGCATCTTCACCGGCAACAGCGGTTTTTACCAATGGCGAATTGGCAATTGAAAGTGCAATCTTTTTGGCGGAAGCAGCCGACTTCGCGCCGGTCACTTCGACTTCGACCATTTTGCGCGCACCTTCGCCATCGCGCACGACCTGAAGTGCCAGCGACTTCAACACGCGAGCCAGAGCCTTTTTGAAATCACCCAAACGCTTGTCGGAAGCGTCCGTAATTTCAGGCGCGCCGCGTTCTGCCGCCGATCCTGTTGCAAACAGCATAAGCGTATCAGAGGTGGATGTATCGCTATCAACCGTCACTGCATTGAACGTCGAACCGACGCCCTTGGAAAGCAGGCTCTGCAGAACGTCAGCCTTGATCGGAGCATCTGTAACAACGAATGAAAGCATCGTCGCCATGTCAGGCGCGATCATGCCTGCACCCTTAGAGATGCCATTGATCGTTACCGGAACCTGTCCGAGCAGAACCGTTTCGGTCGCAACTTTCGGATAGGTATCGGTCGTCATGATTGCTTTGGCAGCTTCAGTCCAGAAATTGTCGCTGGCAGATTTTGCCATGTCGTCCAGAAGACCGGAAAACTTGGACGCATCAAGCGGCTCGCCGATAACGCCGGTGGACGCAAGAAACACATCCGTAGTGTTGCATCCAACAGCCTTGGCTGCGGCTCGAGCGGTTGCTTCCGTTGCCTCACGGCCTTTCAGGCCGGTGAAGGCATTGGCATTGCCCGAATTCACTACAACAGCGCGTGCCTTGCCATGCACGAGGTTCTGACGGCAGAAATCCACAGGTGCGGAAGGGCATAGTGAGCGAGTGAAAACACCTGCTGCTTCGGCAAGCTTGTCGAACACCATCAGCATGACATCCGTGCGGCCCTTATATTTGATACCGGCTGCAGCTGTTGCGATGCGGACGCCGTGAATGACCGGCATTGATGGATAATGTTTTGGAGCAAGCGGTGATACGGACGCAGACATGATTGCCTCAAGAGATGCGATTTGATTCTGCTGCATTGGAAAGGTTTGCAGCACAAAATCAAGCGATAACTAAAGCATTTCCAGCAAAAGTGCGAAGCGGTTTTGCGCAGGACAATGCGACTAAATAAAAAGATCGAGCGGTTTCATAATTTCATCTTGCTGCAAACCGCCCGATATCCAAATAAAAAACGCCCCGGATTTCCGGGGCGTTTTCATGAACTCAAAGCTTACTGCTGCGGCTGGGCTGCATCCGGCGCATCGCCGTCATCACCCTGTTCCTGTGCCGCTGCGGCTTCCTTCATGGCTTTATCGACAGCAGGATCCTTGTATTCGATCTTCATGCCATCACGCAGCTTCTTGACCATTTCGACATAACGCTCACGCATGATGATCGAACGGATCTGCTCGGAAACCTGATCGAATGCCGGTGGCTGCTTGGTGCGACGATCTTCAAGCTGAATGACGTGGAAGCCAAACTGAGACTGCACCGGTTCCTTGGTGTATTCACCTGGCTTCAATGCAAAGGCAGCCTTTTCAAATTCAGGGACCATCTGGCCTTCGGAGAAGTAGCCAAGATCACCACCATTGGCAGCGGTGCCATCGGTCGAGCTTTCTTTGGCGAGATCTTCAAACTTCGCACCGCCTTCAAGCTTCTTGATGATGGCTTCAGCTTCTTCCTTGGTCTTCACGAGAATGTGACGCGCACGCACTTCATTCTGTGGAGGGATCGCTGCGATTTCCTTGTCATAGCGGGCGCGAACGTCGGCGTCCGAAATCTTGTCGACAACCGCATCCTTGAAATATTCATTGTGCAGTGCGCGTTCACGCAGGAATTCCATGCGCTTCTTGAAATCGTCGCTCTGATCAAGCTTTTCTTTTGTTGCTTCGCCAGCCATCGCCTTGATGTCGATGAGTGCTGCGAGAGCTGCCAGACGGCGCTGCTCGGCAGGAAGGCGCGCAAACTGCGGATCGAGGTCGCCAGCGGCCTGATCGACTTCACCTACGGTGATATCCTTGCCATTGACGGTGGCAAGAACCTTTGCCGGATCTTCGGACGCTGCGGCAGAAGTTGCTGCTTCAGCGGGTTTAGCTGCATCCTGCGCAAAGACAGCCGAACTGCTGAAACCAGCAAGCGCAACCGAAGTTGCGAGGACAGCAAGAGCCTTGCGATAAGGGGCTTTGAGAATGGCTTTCATATGAGATTCTCTCCTTCGAGACCGTCTACCGGCCCCATGAATGCGGCGGAATTTGGCCCGAAAACACTATTATCCGCGAGAAAAGACAGGTTTTCCGGCCTGTCGAGCAACATTGACATCGCTTCAAGCCCCTCTTATCTGTCCTTCGGCTTGGCGTCCAGTAAGCCACGGGGGAATTGCGTGAAAAATGCGCCGTATTTGGCAGCTTTTACAACGTAGTTTTCTTGCATTTGTTTCAATACGCGTGAATAAAGCATTCGACATTGCCGGAAGCGCTTCCGGCCGAACGGACAGGAAAGGACCAGGAATGGTCAGCTTTGGCGGCCTCGCCCGCAAGATATTCGGTTCATCCAACGACCGCCAAGTGAAATCACTGCGGGTTCGTGCAGAACAGATTACTGCGCTTGAGAAGAATTACGAAGCACTCACCGATGAACAGCTTCAGGCGAAGACTGCGGAATTCCGCGCTGAACTCGCTCAGGGCAAGAAACTGGATGCATTGCTTCCCGACGCTTTTGCGACGGCTCGCGAAGCCGCCAAGCGCGTTCTCGGTATGCGCCCATTCGACGTGCAGTTGATCGGCGGCATGGTGCTGCATGAACGCGGCATCGCCGAAATGCGCACCGGTGAAGGCAAGACGCTGATGGCGACGCTGCCTGTTTACCTCAACGCTCTTGAAGGCAAGGGCGTGCATGTGGTGACGGTCAACGATTACCTCGCTACCCGCGATGCCGAAACCATGGGCAAGCTTTATAACTTCCTCGGTCTGACCGTGGGCGTTATCAAGCATGGTCTCGACGACAATGAGCGTCAGGCTGCTTACGGCTGCGACATCACCTACGGCACCAACAACGAGCTCGGCTTCGATTATCTACGCGATAACATGAAGTACGAACGTGCCCAGATGGTCCAGCGCGGTCACAACTACGCCATCGTCGACGAAGTGGATTCGATCCTCATCGACGAAGCGCGTACGCCGCTGATCATTTCCGGTCCACTCGAAGACCGTTCGGATTTCTACAACCTCATCGACACTTTCATTCCTGCTCTTGAGCCGGAAGATTTTGAAATCGATGAAAAACAGAAAACCGCGATCTTTACAGAAGTCGGCACCGAAAAGGTTGAACAGCTTCTTGAAGCTGCAGGACACCTCAAGGGTGAAAGCCTTTACGACATCGAAAACGTTGCTGTCGTTCACCATCTGAACAACGCGTTGCGCGCTCACAAACTGTTCCAGCGTGACAAGGACTACATCGTCCGCAACGACGAAATCGTCATCATCGACGAATTCACCGGCCGTATGATGCCGGGCCGCCGTTTCTCGGAAGGTCTGCATCAGGCACTGGAAGCCAAGGAACACGTCACAATCCAGCCTGAAAACCAGACGCTGGCTTCGATCACCTTCCAGAACTATTTCCGTATGTACACCAAGCTCTCCGGCATGACCGGTACAGCTGCGACGGAAGCGGAAGAATTCGGCAACATCTACGGTCTGGAAGTTCTGGAAATTCCGACCAACCTGCCAGTCAAGCGTCTCGATGAAGACGACGAAGTTTATCGTACGGTTGAAGAAAAATACAAAGCTATCGTTCGCGACATTCAGGCTTCGCACGCAAAGGGCCAACCGGTTCTCGTCGGCACAACGTCGATTGAAAAGTCGGAACTTCTGGCAGAGCGACTGCGCAAAGAAGGCATCAAGGGCTTCCAGGTTCTGAATGCCCGTTATCACGAGCAGGAAGCCTTTATTATCGCGCAGGCTGGTGTTCCGGGTGCAGTGACCATCGCCACCAACATGGCAGGCCGCGGTACGGATATTCAGCTCGGCGGCAATCTTGAAATGCGCATTCACGAAGAGCTTTCGGATATGCCTGAAGGCGCAGAGCGCACTGCAAAAATTGCCGAGATCAAGGCTGATATTGCGAAGCTGAAAGAAAAGGCTCTCGCTGCTGGCGGTCTTTATGTTCTTGCCACCGAGCGTCACGAAAGCCGTCGTATCGACAACCAGCTGCGCGGTCGTTCGGGCCGTCAGGGCGATCCGGGCCGCTCAAAGTTCTTCCTGTCGCTGCAGGACGATCTGATGCGCATCTTCGGCTCCGACCGTATGGACGGAATGCTGCAGAAGCTCGGCCTCAAGGAAGACGAAGCCATCGTTCACCCGTGGATCAATAAGGCGCTTGAAAAGGCGCAGACCAAGGTTGAGGCCCGTAACTTCGAAATCCGTAAGAACCTGCTCAAATACGACGACGTGATGAACGATCAGCGTAAGGTGATCTTCGAGCAGCGCCTTGAAATCATGGACGAAGAAGACCTGACCGAGACCGTGAGCGAAATGCGTCACGAAGTTATTGAAGACATGGTTGCTCTTCGTATCCCCAAGGATGCTTACGCAGAAAAGTGGGATATTGCCGGTCTTAAGGACGATATTCTTACCAAACTTAACCTCGTCCTACCGGTGGAAGACTGGGCCAAGGAAGAGGGTATCGCCGAAGAAGAGTTTGAATCCCGTATCAAGGAAGCAGCTGACAAGGCCGCAGCCGAGAAGGCAGAGCGTTTCGGTGCTCAGATCATGACCTACATCGAGAAATCGGTGATCATGCAGTCGCTTGATAACCTCTGGCGTGAGCATCTGGTAAATCTCGACCACTTGCGTTCGGTCGTCGGTTTCCGTGGTTATGCTCAGCGCGATCCGTTGAACGAGTACAAGACTGAAGGCTTCGAGCTGTTCCAGGCTCTGCTTGCCAATCTGCGCGAAGTGGTCATCACGCAGCTGATGCGCGTTGAAATCGTTCGCGAAGCTCCGCCAGAGCCTGAACTTCCGCCGATGACCGGCCGTCATATCGACAGCACCACCGGCGAGAACGACTTTGATGAAAATGCATGGGCTGAACATCAGCAGGATGAACGCGTCATCCCGGCTGGCGATCGTGATCCGGCAGACCCGACCACATGGGGCAAGGTCAGCCGCAACGAAGCCTGCCCTTGCGGCTCAGGAAAGAAATACAAGCATTGTCACGGCGCGTTTGAATAAGCGCCTCAAAGCAAGCTATCAAACAAAAAACCCGGCGCACAATCGCCGGGTTTTTTCTTTTCGCTCCACAATTGGCAACCTAACTTGAATAAAATCCAGCACAGCTTTCCGGGGCCCTTTCTGTTTGTCGACACTATTTCAGTAGTTGCGCGAAAACTGATACGTTCAGAAAGTAATTACCATCTCTTTCAATTTGGCTTCGCTTTGACAGGAGGGGCCGTTTCTTTTTACCTTTTTAAAGAACTGCCATCTAATGTTCGGCTACTGCGGTCCGGCACAGTGCGGAATGCAGATACACGATGGTCCTTCAGAAGATCAGCAGAAGTAGCGGATACCTAACAGGGGCCGCGATAAACAGGGTTGGCAAAGAGTGCGCTTTTCGGCAGCAAAAGCAGCGAGCCGGGTTCTACCTGGCAGGATCGCAGCTAGGCTTCGTCCCGTAACGGAGCGGGTCGATGCTATTCTGCTTGGCTCTGGTCCGCAGGCCGATGCGCAGCGCGCTTCGCTTCTTGCCTTTTCCGTGCGTGTTGCAAGTGCAGCGATTGCGCTTATTTCTCAGGTTATTCTGGCGCGCTGGATGGGTGAATTCCAATACGGGATTTTCGTTCTGGTGTGGCTTTCCATGATCATCATCGGTGATCTCGCCTGCTTTGGTTTGCACACCACCATCATCCGTTATGTGCCTGAATATGTTCAGCGCAATCTGTTTAATCCACTTCGTGGTATTCTGTATGCTGGCCGTCTTTTTGCTCTTGGCTCAGCGACTGCAATCGCCTTGTTTGGCGCGGTACTGCTATTGCTTCTGAAAGATCGGATCGAGACCTATTATCTTATCCCGTTCATTCTCGGCTTTATCTGCCTGCCAATGATCGCACTTGGCAATATGCTTGATGGCATCGCTCGTTCGCGCACATGGATCATGATGGCGCTCACACCAAGCTATATCATCCGCCCTCTGCTTGTACTGATCTTCATGATCGCAGCTCACGCAGCCAGCTTGCCTTCCACAGCCACCACAGCTCTTGGAGTTTCTATCGCCGCTACATGGGCGACTACGGTTGGGCAATGGCTGATGCTTGATCGCTCCTTGAAGAGAGACATCCCATCAGGAAAAAGAGAAATACTGTTCGCCCAATGGATGAAGGTCGCCTTACCGATCTTCCTCGTTGAAGGCTTTTTCTTCCTGCTCATCAATATCGACGTGCTGATGGTCGGCCATGCTATGGACCCCCAGCATGTGGCGATCTATTTCGCTGCTACCAAAATCATGGCGCTTGCACACTTCGTCTATTTTGCAGTCAAAGCTAGCGTGGCGCAGCGCTATTCCGATCTTCTTCACAGTGGCGATCATGCTGAATTTGCAAGCTTTGCAGAAGCCTCAACACGCTGGACATTCTGGCCGACACTGTTTCTAGGCCTGTTCATTCTGGCGCTAGGCTATCCGCTGCTCATGCTGTTCGGCAGTGCCTTCACCGAAGGCTATCCGCTACTTTTCATTCTCATCATCGGCGTGATTGCGCGCGCAAGTGTTGGACCTGCCGAAAGCCTGCTGAACATGTCAGGCAAACAGAATATCTGCGCTCTGCTTTATGCGGTTACACTTGCAGTCAACGTTGGCCTCAATCTGGTTCTCATCCCGCGTTTCGGTCTGATGGGCGCGGCTTTCTCGACCGCTTTCTCGATGCTTCTTGAAGCCATTCTGCTCTCAACCGCCGTGCATAAAACGATGCATATCACTATGTTTATTCTCATTCCCCGAAATCGCGCTTCTGACGCCCGCAGCAATAGCTCGGAGGAGATTTTCTAATGGCCGCAAAACCTTTGCTTGAGGAATCCGCAGGCGGACATACGGCTCGCATCATCTCACAACTTTCCGACAGCGTTGCCGCAATGGATGCCACTAAGCGTCTGGAGGAAAGTCTGCACAGCAGTCGCGATATTCCGCGCAAGCTTGCGATCTATGGTGCATCGGCCGGTTTTGAGCTGCGCGACGAACTGGATCACTTAAGCAGCCGGACAATCGAACCCAACATCTTTTTCAATGCGCGCTTCCTCGCACCAGCGATGCCGCGTCTGGAAGATCGTGAAGTGCGCTTCATGGTCATGCGCGACGAAAACGAAATCCGTAGCCGGCTGCGTTTCGTCATGCCTTACACGATTGAACGCCCCGGCCTACCACTCTCATCTCCTGTTATTCGTGCATGGGCAACACCTTTCGGCCCACAGGGCACACCGCTAATCGATCACGACGATCCTGTCGGCGTTGTCGAAGATCTATTCGATATTCTGGCGCGTGATCATATTAAAATGCCGGACGTGCTTGTTCTTCCTGAAATGCGCGCCGACGGTGCCGTCGCGAAGCTCATTCGATCCGTGGCAGTTGGACGTCAGCTACCAATCGTTTCCATAGAGCAAAAATCGCGTCCATTTCTTCAGAGCGAGCTTGATGGGGAAACCTATGTCAAACAAGCGATTGGTCCGCACCATCGCCGCGAATATAGCCGCCTATGGCGCCGTCTCGCCGAACAAGGTGAACTCGCACATCGCATCGCGCGCACACCCGACGAAGTGCGTTTTGCATTCGAGCATTTCCTGACGCTTGAAGCGAGCGGATGGAAAGGACGCCGCGGTACAGCCATGGCAGTCGACCGTTTCCGTGCAGCCTTTGCACGCGAAGCAGTTAACAATCTTGCAGAGCGCGATTGCGTACGCATCCACACACTTGAGCTTGATGGCCGCGTGATCGCGATCCTGATTGTCTTCACGGTTTCTGGCGAAGCATGGACGTGGAAAACCGCCTATGACGAAACCCTGCAAGCCTACTCGCCCGGCATGTTGTTGATGATCGAGGTGGTGAAAAACCATCTGGAAGACACCAATATCACGCGGACTGATTCATGCGCCGTGCCGGATCATCCTGTCATGTCACGCTTGTTTCAGGAGCGAGAAACCATCGAAACTCTGGTGATTGGTTTGACACCGGGAGTAGACAAGCAGGTTCGTCAGGCGGCATCGCAAATCCATCTTTATCAGCGTACACGAAATCTGACCCGTATCATCCGAAATCGCATCCGAAATTTTACGGAACGGAAATAAAGCCGGCTTCAGCAAAAAGAAAAATAGAACAAATACTTGAGAAAACAGCACACTGTGCTATCCTTGTTTGTGGGAGAGCGCCTGAAATCAAGCATGGCAGGCGAATAATGAGGGTTTGAGTTGGTCGCTTTGAGGTTTTTACTCCAAAGCAATCAAGTATATGAATTAGCACGGCCCTCATTCGCCGCTTCAAAAATTCCAAAGCGCCTCCCTTGGGAAGGAGATGCGCTATGTTGGAATATCTCTCTTATCTGAAGACAATTGACCTCATCGTCTTGGGCTTCATTGCCTTTCTCGTCTGCTGGAATATCGTCGAGTATAATCTTCGCCGCTGAGATTATACCGAAACTCCATGAGTATAACTCATGGAGTTTGGTTAAGCCCGAGTGACGATTGAGCTTTTTCGAGGCGTGATGCGTCAGCATCTTGAGCTGCCCTGGTATTAGAGCGCATTTCGAAGAGTGCGTAGCGGTTTTGCGTCGGATAATGCGTAAAACCAAACCGTTACAGCGGTTCCAACGATTCAGTCTTAACTGAAACCTCTGTAAGAACAGGCAACTGATAGCCGCTTGATGCAAGCTCGGTCGCCTGTCCTGTTTATATTTGCGCTTGGCTGTAAGTATAATCAGTCAAGCGGCTTGAGGGTAATTGACCTCGTTTCGTTTAGCCGGTATATCCCTCCCCGCTGTCCGTTTTTGGACCATATCAAACTGCTTCGGCAGTCATGTGCGGGTGTGGTGGAACTGGTAGACGCGCCGGACTCAAAATCCGGTTCCGAAAGGAGTGTCGGTTCGATTCCGACCACCCGCACCATCATCTCACCAGCCTCTATTCACGCAGCTTCCAGTGCCTGAGTCAGATCAGCAATCAGATCATCGGGATGCTCGATACCAATCGACAGGCGAATAGTTGATTCCAGCACGCCGATGCGTTCACGCACTTCAATCGGAACGCCTGAATGTGTCATCGCTGCCGGATGGCTTGCAAGCGATTCCGTTCCACCAAGGCTGACTGCCAGTTTCAAAATCTGCAATGCATTGAGAAAGCGGAATGCCGCTGCCTGACCACCTTTGATATCAAATGAAAAGGTTGACCCTGCTCCTGTGCATTGGCGTTTGAACAATTGACCAACATCGGATGCTGCATCTTCAAAAGGCAGATAATGCAGCTTCCCGACCTTGGGATGGTCACGCAGGAATTCGGCTATCGCTAAGGCGTTCTTGTCAGCGCGATCCATGCGAATGCCAAGCGTTTCCAGCGAACGGCCAAGCATCCAGCAGGAATGCGGGTCCAGCTGTGTGCCAATGGCACCGCGCAGCGCCTTTACCTGTTTAACGACCGCCTTTGCGCCAAGGACGGCACCGGCAATCAGATCGGAATGGCCTCCCACATATTTCGTCAGCGAGTAAAGCGACAGATCTGCGCCATGATCGAGTGGCTTCTGGAAAACCGGGCCAAGCAGAGTATTATCGCAAACGATAACAGGACGATGCCCGTTCTGCTTTTCTGCAATCTTGTCAGCGACACGCCGGATCGCGGCAATATCAACAAGGCTATTGGTCGGATTGGCCGGTGTTTCGATCAGAACGACCGAGACGCGTCCCTTCTGTAGTGCTTCATCTGAAGCTTTCTCAATGGAAGCCTCATGCACGCCATCGGCAAATGCCACAGCTTCCACATTGAAATTATGAAATGTCTTGGCTAGCAGCGTTTCTGTGCCACCATAAAGCGGCTGAGAATGCAGGATCACGTCGCCCGGTCGCGCAAATGCAAAGAGCGTCGTAGCAATCGCCGACATTCCGGAGGAAAACAGTGCGCAGCTTTCCGTGCCTTCATAAACGGCCAGACGATCTTCCACGATCTCGCTGTTAGGATGATTGAAACGCGAATAAACGAGACCAGCCCCGACACCGGCTGGTGGCTCCTTGCGTCCAGATACAAAATCAAAGAAATCGCGCCCGTCTTCGGCGCTTTTGAAAACAAAGGTCGATGTCAGAAAAACAGGCGGCTTGACGGCTCCCTCGGATAGTTCGGGATCGTAACCGTAATTAAGCATCTGCGTTTCGGGATGAAGCAGATGATTACCAATGCTGGTCTTGGATGGACGCGGCGCGGTCATAATAATCTCCTGAAAAACTCCTCCAGCCCTATAAGGGCTAAAGAAGTCTAACAGAGATGCGCGGCAATCTTCTTGCGTTGTTAAACGCTTAAGCGATTGAGAGCGAACACTACCGCGTGTTCTGCATATTGCAGATTACGTGGCTTACTTAACCACGAGCACAGGCACAGAGCTCAATGAAAGCACTTCAGCAGCCTGACTGCCGAGCAGCAGCTTGTTGACGCCGCGACGGCCATGCGATGCGATCACGATCAGATCACTGCCTGTCTGCTTGGCGGCTTCAATAATGCCCTGTGCTGGTGACTGGTTCTCAATGTGCAGAGTTTCAACATCAACGCCAGCAGCTTCCGCCTTGGCTTTTGCTTTGGCGAGCAAATCGGCTGCCGCTTTGGTGATTGCCTCGCGATATTCCTGGAAGGCGGCAGGGCTGGATGCCCATTCCGCAGCAACGACGATGCCATAGGATGGCAGAAGCTCGGTCACAGAAACCAGCAGCACCTTCGAGCCAAACTGCTTGGCCAGAGCCACGCCCTGTTCGACGCCCTTGTCGGCAAGTTCAGATCCATCGGTTGCAATCAGAATAGTCTTATACACGGCCCAAGCCTCCAGTTTGCGATCACGATCCAACCATGCGCGCTCCTTTTGACAAGAGCATTGATGCGGATCAATCAGACAGCAAAAGCTTATAGACATGAAAAGCTTATCGGAAGGGTGAGTGATCTGTTTTCGCTCAAGGATCGGGCGATTTTCAAACAAATGATCGTGCGCTTTATCAGCACCCAATTGCTTGGAATTATCTTCTAAGGATATTGGCTTTAAAGAATATAATTCCAAATTAATGCAATCCGAAGCATGGACCCAGCTATGCTTTTGCGCCATTTCCTCATAAACTTCGCTTCAAACAGAAGGAGATTATTCCATGAGCAAGCCCCTTGGCGGAAAAGACGGCGAGACCGCAGGACGCGGTCGCATCTATAATTCCATTCTCGATACGATCGGCAATACACCGCTCGTGCGCATCGACAAGTTTGCCAAGGAAAATGGCGTTGAAGCCAACCTTCTGGTCAAGCTCGAATTCTTCAATCCATTGGCGAGCGTCAAGGACCGTATCGGTCTTGCGCTGATCGAAGCGCTTGAAGCACAGGGCAAAGCTGTTCCGGGCAAGACAGTATTTGTGGAACCTACTTCCGGCAACACCGGTATTGCGCTGGCTTTTGCGGCAGCCGCCAAGGGCTATCGCCTCGTTCTGACCATGCCTGAAACCATGTCTGTTGAACGCCGCAAGCTGCTCAAGCTGCTCGGCGCAGAACTGGTTCTGACGGAAGGCGCAAAAGGCATGAAAGGCGCCATCGCCAAGGCGGAAGAAATCGCCGAAGGCAACCCGAATGCCATCATTCCACAGCAGTTTGAAAACCCGGCCAATCCTGAAATTCACCGCCTTACCACGGCTGAGGAAATCTGGAACGACACCAATGGTGAAGCAGACATCCTGATTTCCGGCATTGGCACCGGCGGCACCATTACCGGCGTTGGTCAGGTCATCAAGGCACGTAAGCCATCCTTCAAGGTGATTGCTGTCGAGCCTAAGGATTCGCCAATTCTTTCCGGCGGCACACCCGGCCCGCATAAGATCCAGGGCATCGGCGCGGGCTTTGCGCCAAAGACGCTCGACACCAGCGTTTATGATGAAGTCGTGACCGTTTCCAACGAGGATTCCTTTGCCAATTCCCGCCTGATTGCGCGCATTGAAGGCATCCCTGTCGGCATTTCTTCAGGTGCAGCGCTCACTGCTGCGATCGAAGTCGGCAAGCGCCCTGAAAACAAGGGCAAGAACATTGTCATCATCATTCCATCATTCGCAGAACGCTATCTTTCGACGGCGCTGTTTGAAGGTCTGGAATAAGCGAGAGCTAAGGTTCGGCAAAACGAAAGCCAGAGTGGTCGTCCACTCTGGCTTTTTTGTATCTATTCTTTCGGGATTGTCCCGAAAATCAGCTAGCCGTGCGTGCCGCGCAAGCCGGGCCCGGTCCGCGCATGTAATGGCGCTCGGGCCTGTAGCTTGGTGCGACGAATTCACGAATAACATTAACGCTGTCACGCAGCTGAACTATAATGTTCATCGTCTTCACCTTTCCACCAAATTGCTTTTCGAAGATGATGCCCGTCACAGCCTGTTAGGGTTGGTGAAACAATTAATGTTTCCGAACATCTTAATGAAAACTTTAACAATTAAAGATGAACAACTTCTGAATCGCCTTGGTTAAGGTTAAGTTAACGGTAAGGATAAACAAGTTTTCCACAGCCGTGGGGAATTGGTCACTATACTGCTTGCGGCCCGTTTAAATGGCTAGCGCCAGTGATCTCCACCAGGCCCTTGCCCAAAACAAAAAAGCCGGTGTTGAACACCGGCTTTGCAAAAATCAAAGGTTCGCTTAACGCGTTGGAACCGGGTTTTCACCACGATAATCATAGAAACCACGGCCAGTCTTACGACCAAGCCAGCCAGCTTCGACATATTTGACCAGCAGCGGGCATGGGCGATACTTCGAGTCCGACAGGCCGTCATGCAGCACCTGCATAATTGAGAGGCACGTATCAAGGCCAATGAAATCCGCGAGCTGCAAAGGTCCCATCGGATGGTTTGCACCAAGCTTCATGGCTGTGTCGATGGCCTCAACGCTGCCCACACCTTCATAGAGCGTGTAGATCGCTTCGTTGATCATAGGCAGCAGAATACGGTTGACGATGAAAGCCGGGAAATCTTCGGCAACCGTTACAGTCTTGCCAAGTGCGGTGACAAAATCCTTCGACTTGCGGAATGTGTCTTCCTCAGTCGCGATACCGCGCACCAGCTCAACCAGTTTCATGATTGGCACGGGATTCATGAAGTGAATACCGATGAAGCGTTCTGGACGGTCAGTGGTCGAGGCGAGACGCGTGATGGAGATCGACGACGTATTAGTCGCAACAATGGCTTCAGGGTTTAGCACCGGGCAAAGCTGGGCAAAAATCTTGCGCTTGACGGTTTCGTCTTCGGTAGCGGCTTCAATTGCCAGATCAACACCTGCGAGGTCTTCCATCGAAACAGCAGGACGGATCAGCTTCATTGCATCGGCACGCTGCTGTTCTTCCAGCTTACCGGAAGATACCTGGCGCGCCATATTGCCGTTGATTGTGGCAATGCCCTTTTCCAGCCGGTCCGCAGCCGCGTCGTGCAGAAGCACGTCGTAACCTGCCAATGCGCACACATGAGCAATTCCGCTGCCCATCTGACCCGCGCCAACAATACCTACCGTCTTGATTGCCACAGTTCCAACTCCTTCATGCTCTCGCCGATGGCGAGGTCTACCGCCGCTTTCGCGCTTTTCCGAAAGCCTGCCTAACAAGACAGTTACAGCCGAAAAATGCAAGACCACCATATGAATAACCCGCCCGAGCGCCAACTAAAGTCAACGCAGGACGGGTGTGAAAAAGGCGGCAGGTTTTCCTGCCGCCTTTTCAATTTATCAGAGCGCTTTCTGCAGCTCTGGCAGGATCGTGAAGAGATCACCAACGAGGCCATAATCAGCCACCTGGAAGATCGGCGCTTCTTCATCCTTGTTGATCGCAACAATCACGCGGCTGTCTTTCATGCCAGCCAGATGCTGGATCGCGCCGGAAATGCCGACTGCGATGTAAAGTTCCGGTGCAACCACCTTACCGGTCTGGCCAACCTGCCAGTCGTTTGGAGCGTAGCCCGCATCAACCGCCGCACGGCTGGCACCAACGGCTGCACCAAGCTTGTCGGCAACAGGAAGGATCACTTCCTCAAACTTCTCCGAAGAACCAAGCGCACGACCGCCCGAGATGATAATCTTGGCAGAAGTCAGTTCCGGACGATCAGAATCCGAAAGCTTGTTTTCAACGAAGCTCGACAGTGCCGGATCAGCAGCCGCATTGATGCTTTCAACCGAAGCCGAACCGCCGTCAGCTGTTGCCGAGAAAGAAGCCGTACGAACCGTGATGACCTTCTTGGCATCAGTCGACTGCACGGTCTGGATCGCATTGCCTGCATAGATCGGACGCTTGAAGGTGTCAGCAGACACGACTTCCATGATTTCCGACAGCTGCATCACATCAAGAAGTGCTGCAACGCGCGGCAGCACGTTCTTGGCCGAAGTGGTGGCTGGTGCAATGATCGTGTCGTAGTTTCCTGCGAGTTCAACGATGGCTGCAGCCAGTGGCTCGGCCAGACGGTTTTCCAGCGCATCGCTTTCAGCCAACAGAACCTTGCGAACGCCAGAAAGCTTGGCAGCTGCATCAGCGGCTGCTTTCGCGCCCTTGCCTGCAACCAGAATATCAACATCGCCACCGATCTGGGCAGCAGCAGTCAGAGCCTTTGCAGTCTGATCGGAAAGGCTTGCATTGTCGTGTTCGGCAATAAGAAGAATAGCCATGTGTTTGTCCCTTCCGATCTCTTACAATACGCCGTCGGCTTTAAGCTTCTCGACCAGCTCGGAAACCGAACCAACCTTCACGCCAGCCTTGCGGCCACCCGGTTCTTCAGTTTTCAGAACCTTGAGACGCGGCGCAATGTCAGCGCCGAAATCGGCAGGCGACTTCTCATCAAGCGGCTTCTTCTTGGCCTTCATGATGTTTGGCAGCGATGCATAACGCGGCTGGTTCAAACGAAGATCAACGGTCACAATGGCTGGAAGCTTCACATCAATGGTCTGAAGACCGCCATCGACTTCGCGCGTTACCTTGGCCGAACCGTCAGCAAGCTCCACCTTCGAGGCAAAAGTTGCCTGGCTCCAGTTGAGCAGTGCCGAAAGCATCTGACCAGTCTGATTGCTGTCGTCGTCAATCGCCTGCTTGCCGAGGAAAACGAGGTCTGGCTGTTCAGCATCAACCACGCCCTTCAGAACCTTCGCAACACCAAGCGGCTCAACCGTTTCGTCAGTCTTCACGAGGATTGCACGGTCAGCACCCATGGCAAGTGCGGTGCGCAATGTTTCCTGCGCCTGTGCCGGACCGACCGAAACCACGACGATTTCCGTGACCTTGCCTGCTTCCTTCAAACGGATCGCTTCTTCAACCGCGATCTCGTCAAAAGGGTTCATCGACATCTTGACGTTTGCAAGCTCAACGCCCGAACCATCTCCCTTAACACGGATCTTTACGTTGTAATCTACAACCCGCTTTACTGCGACAAGGACTTTCATCCGCGATTACCTCTTCAATGACTTTTGCGACACGACTATGCCGCCGTGAATCTTTGCCCGCATGTCAGAATCCGACATGAAAACGTTGCTGACAGAAACGCCGTTAAAACCGGCACTTCCCCGCAACATCAGGAACCGGCACGAAACCTAAAGACGGTTGACGTGCGCGTCAATCGCGGATGGCCGGCAATATCGATTTAAATGAATATATTCTGACAGATAGTCATTCCAATTTTGCACTAACACGCATCAAGCCCTATCTCATCCACCCAATGCGCTTTGATGCCTTTCCTTCATGCATGGCTCCTCGCATTTTCGTGGCGTTTACAAGCCCGGTCTCATGCGGTAGGAGAGCCGCGTAAACATCCGGTCGCAGCCTACCCGGTCAAAACAAGGACTCAAACTATGAAGACGCTTGTCATCTGCTCCGGCGGATTGGACTCCGTTTCGCTCGCGCATAAAATCGCGGCGGAACAACAGCTCACTGGCCTGATCTCTTTTGATTACGGCCAAAGGCACAAAAAGGAATTGAGCTTCGCGGAAGCCTGTGCAAAGCGGCTCAATGTCCCACATCAGATCATCGATATCCGCCCCATTGGCGCCAGTCTGACCGGCTCGGCTCTGACAGATGATGTCGATGTTCCCGATGGTCACTATGCCGAGGAAACGATGAAAATCACCGTCGTTCCCAACCGTAACGCCATCATGCTGGCCATCGCCTTTGGCGTGGCAACAGCCCAGAAGGCAGATGCCGTGGCGCTTGCCGTTCACGGTGGCGACCACTTCATCTACCCCGATTGTCGTCCCGGCTTTATCGACGCTTTCCAGACCATGCAGAACCATGCGCTGGAAGGATATGCCGATATTCAGGTGCTTGCGCCCTATGTGCACAAGTCAAAAAGCGACATCGTTTCAGATGGTGTAAAATACAAGGCACCGTTTGAAGCAACATGGTCCTGCTACAAGGGTGGCGAACATCATTGCGGGCGATGCGGCACCTGTGTCGAACGTCGCGAGGCTTTCCATCTGGCGGGCGTCACAGATCCTACCCGCTATGAGGATGCAGATTTCTGGCGTGCCGCAATCGAGAAAAGGAGCGCCTGATGTTTCGTATCACCAAGGAATTCCATTTCTCCGCTTCTCATCAGCTGACAGAATTACCCGCCGATCATCAATGTGCGCGGCTGCACGGGCACAATTACATCGTTGAAGTTGAACTGTCTTCAGCCGATCTCAATGAGCATGGCTTCGTGCGTGATTATCACGAGCTGGCGCCACTCAAGCGCTATATCGATGATGAGCTCGATCACCGCCATCTCAATGATGTGCTCGGGCATAATTGCGTGACGGCAGAGTTTTTGGCGCGCCATCTTTATGAGTGGTGCCAGGCACGCTGGCAGGAAGTCACAGCGGTAAGCGTCAGCGAAACGCCAAAGACATGGGCGGAGTATCGTCCCGAGAGCCGGTCATGAAAACAAGCTCCGAAATCCGCATCAGCGAGATTTTCGGTCCTACCATTCAAGGCGAAGGTGTGTTGAGCGGTGAGCCGACTGTTTTCGTGCGCACGGGCGGCTGCGACTACCGCTGCGCATGGTGTGACAGTCTGCATGCTGTTGAAAGCCGCTTTCGCCATGACTGGAAACCGATGAGCGTTGATGCCATCTGGCATGAAGTGACGATACTTTCTGGAAAAAAGCCAATAACAGTGTCACTTTCTGGCGGAAATCCAGCTATTCAGCCTTTGGGACCACTGATCGATCATGGTCACACGCAAGGTTATCGCTTTGCACTGGAAACACAGGGATCGGTGGCAAAGGACTGGTTTTCCAGGCTCGATACGCTTGTTCTGAGCCCAAAACCGCCTTCAAGCGGCATGGATACGGACTGGAACGCACTCGCCGCATCCATTGATGCTGCGGGACCGGCACCAAAGACAGTGCTGAAATTCGTGGTTTTCGATGATGCGGATTATGCCTTTGCAAAGGCAGCGTCAGCACGTCATCCGCATTTGGCCGTCTACCTCCAGCCCGGCAATCACACACCGCCACCGCCCGAAGATGACGATGCCCGCATTGACATAGACGGCATCATGAGCCGCATGGAATGGCTGATCGACAAGGTGATGGCAGATCGCTGGTTTGAGGCCCACGTTCTGCCCCAGCTTCATGTGCTGATCTGGGGCAATAAGCGTGGTGTCTGAAACCATCAGCGACACGCATTGTCGTCAGGCCGTGGCGAAAATGGTGATCTGTTGAGCATCGAAGCGGAGCTTACTTGAAGTAAGTGAGCACCGAAGCGCAACCAGAACGCCATTTGCAGACCGGCATCACGGCAATGCCTATCTATTTTGGCCCGGCACCCAAAGAACATCTCTCGCGCCGTTATCATTGACGGCGCGGGCAGCGACGAACAGGAAATCGGAGAGGCGGTTGATATATTGCAGCGCTTCCTTTGAAACCACTTCGCCTTCAGTCTTTGCAAGCTGTACCATCAACCGTTCAGCACGACGCGACACGGTGCGTGCCAGATGCAGCGCAGCAGAAGCAGCAGAACCGCCCGGCAGAATGAACGAGCGCAGCGGCGGAATATCCGCGTTCAGATAGTCAATGTCGGATTCAAGCCGTGTAACCTGCGAGGCAACAATACGCAGCGGCTCATAGGAAAGCGGTTCACCGTCATCGGGTGTTGAAAGATCGGCACCAAGATCGAACAGATCATTCTGGATGCGCATGAGCATAACATCGATATGCATATAATCAGCAGCTTCCGTATGCAGTCGAACCAGACCAATACAGGCATTGGTTTCGTCGACCGTACCGTAAGCTTCCACACGCAAATCAGATTTCAGCCTGCGCGGACCCGAGGTCAGGCCAGTGGTTCCATCATCACCGGTACGAGTATAAATCTTGTTGAGCTTGACCATGGTTACTGTCCACTCGTCTGACGCGCGAAATAAATGGCAGCCACGATCAAAACCACAGCGATAAACTGCAGAAAGACACGCAGCTGCATCATCTTGTTGGAGAAGTTGCCGTCACCACCGCGCATCATATTGCGCAGGCCGATAATCAGCACAATCGCCACGGCGAACATGGCCACCATGGCCGCAGCTTTGAACAGAAAGTCCATTTAGTTCTCTCCCATAATCCGCCGTACTTTTTTAATTCAAGACTGGTCGGACAGCATTCGGTAAAGCCAGCGTGACGGCATTAGGCGTCGTGCAAGAATACCCAGTTTAGCCGGTCGCGTAACCGCATAATGCGGACGCGGCTTAGGCGCCTCCAATGCATGCACAAGTACAGCGTAAACCGCTTCGGGGCCAAGCTTGTTTTTTGATTTTGTACCACCGCTTTCAAGCTTTGCCATCTGTCGCTGATATAACTCGCGATGAACGGAATGCTCGAGATCGATATTGGCGCGCGCATGCATGGCCGCATTATAGGTGAACTGCGAGGCAATCGGTCCCGGCTCTATCATGGACACCTCAATGCCGGAGCCTTCCAGCTCCATGCGTTGAGCCATCATCAACCCTTCCAGCGCGAATTTCGAGGCAACATATGCACCGCGCCATTTCATCGGCACAAGCCCGAGGATTGATGAACAATGCACAATCCGACCCTGCCCCTGAGCACGCATTACCGGAATGATGCGGCGTGTCAGATCATGCCAGCCGAAGAAGTTGGCCTCGAACTGCGCACGCAGTGCTTCAACAGGAAGATCCTCAATGGCGCCGGGCTGTGCGTAGGCGCCATTGTTGAAAAGCGCGTCCAGCCTGCCATCCGTTGCACGCAAGACTTCGTCGACCAGCGTTTCGATTGACTGCGGTTCGGTATAATCGAGATAAAAAGCCTCAATGCCTTTGGCTTTGAGTGCTGCGATATCCTCATCTTTCCGCGCGGTGGCAAACACACGCCAGCCAGCCTGATGCAAGGCGCTCGCGCAATAGGCCCCGATGCCGGAAGAACACCCCGTTATCAGGATGCTGCGCTTTGCATTTTGTGAGACCATGGCTTGTTTCCTAAGGCAGGATTTTGACCAGAGTGCTTGATTCGCAAAAGGTTTAAAACAGCCCACCCCTTGCATTTCCGAATTCGATACTAGATTTAAGGCCTTGAATTCAAATAACTGAACAGAGAGGGACAAATCTGCGGATGCGAAAAGTAAGGCGTTTTCTCCGTCAGATCAGCTTCGATGTTTATGGGCATTTCAGTAGTGACGATGGCTGGGCATTTGCCTCGCACATTGCTCTGTCCGGGCTGATGGCGCTGTTCCCGTTTCTGATCTTTGCAACGTCACTCGCCAGCTTTCTCGGCACCAAGGAATTTGCCAATAATGCGGTGCATGTCATTTTCGATATGTGGCCGTCGAATATTGCAGGCCCCATCGCCAATGAAGTGATGAACGTTCTGACGGTTCAGCGTAGCGGACTCCTGACGTTGAGTGTGATCGCTGCTGCCTATTTTGCCTCCAATGGCGTGGAAGCACTACGCATGTCGCTCAACCGCGCCTATCGCGTGATCGACCAGCGTTCGATCATTTTCTGCCGTCTGCAAAGCTTGGGCTTCGTGCTTATTGGCACAATCAGCCTGATGGCAATCAGCTTTCTGCTGGTTCTTGCACCGCTTGCCGTGCGTTTGGCAGAGCAATGGTTTCCTGACATCGCACCATTTACAGGCACAATCGCCATCTGGCGCTATACGATTGCAGTGATCGTTCTGGTGCTTGCGCTTTTCATCGTGCATATCTGGCTGCCTGCAGGAAAACGCCGCTTGAGCGATATTCTCCCCGGCATCGGCATCACGCTGGTTGCGTGGCTGGCCGCTGCAACAGCCTTTGCAAAATATCTCGAAACTTTTGCAAATTACGTCACCACTTATGCAGGCCTTGCTTCGATCATGGTGGCAATCGTATTTCTCTATATGCTTTCGGCAATCTTCATCATCGGAGCGGAAATCAACGCGGCGATCATGAACTTCCGCAAGCGCGAGCAGCAGCCCGAACTCAATATAGAATAGCTATTTGCGGAGGGTTGTGAGTGCGACACCGAGCGTTGTCACAACCATGCCCGCGATCTGAATCGGGCCAAGCGTTTCACCGAAAATCAGATAGGCCATGATCGCAGCCGTCCCGGGCACTAGATAGAAAAGCGATGCAACTTTCGACATCGCTCCTTCGCGGATCATCACCAGCAGTGCCAGAATAGCACCGATGGAAATCGCCAGTGTCAGCCAGACCAGCGCAAAGATGAGCTGAGGCGACCAGATCATAACGCGGGTTTCAAAAGTGAAAGCACAGATCGCGGTAAGCGCGGCTGCTGCGATATATTGCACCGCCGTCCCGGTTTTAAGATCCGCTGCGGTACCAAAACGCTTCTGCCACACCGTACCCGTGCTGATCGCAAGAACCGCCACAAGTGCTGCTGCCAGGCTTTGCGGATCGACACCGCTATGGCCTGAAAATTTCGGCCACACCACCATAGCAACACCAAGAAAGCCGATAAGCAGCCCCAGCCATTGCCGCCCGCTGGCCCGCTCACCTAAAAGAAGCGCTGCAATCAACGTGGTCAACATCGGCTGAAGACCAGCGACAAGCCCCGACATGCCTGCTGGCAAGCCATGATGCACGGCCCAGAAAAGTGCAGAGAGATAAACACCATGGATCAGGCAGCCTGCGATGGCTGCGTGCATCAGCACTTTGCCCCTCGGCCAGACACTATGGCTGGCCAAAGCCCAGATAATCATGATGAGAGCTGCAATGGAGAACCGCACCGCCATAAAGCTGAATGGTTCTGCATAGGGCATAGAAAGCCCAGCCCCGATGAAGCCGGTGGCCCAGAGCAGAACAAACATGAGGGGGAAAAAGCGGGTAGCCATGATCAGAAACTCTTTTCTTTGGCGCCTGCTCTAATCCGGTTCTGAGAATTGCGCTATCGCATAAATCTGATTGCTGCGATCAATTTGCCAAATGCCTCGCTTCTGCCTATGAAACGGCATGGAAATTCAGAACGACACAATCCGCATTTTTGTTGATGCCGACGCCTGTCCGGTAAAGGCGGAAGTCTACCGCGTTGCCGAACGGCACGGCTTGGCCGTTGTGCTCGTGGCCAACAGCTATATTGCCATCCCACGCGATGCAGAACGCGTCGAACGTGTCATTGTGTCCGACAAACTTGATGCGGCTGACGATTGGATCGCTGAAAATTCCCGCCCCGGCATTGTCGTCATCACCGCTGATATCCCGCTGGCAAGCCGCTCGATTGAAATGGGCGCATCGGTCATCGCACCCAATGGCAAAGTTCACACGCCCAGCACGATCGGCAACACACTCGCGACACGCAATCTGATGGATTCGCTGCGTTCGGCAGGCGAAACAACGCGTGGACCAGCACCCTTTTCGCCAAAAGACCGCTCAGCATTTCTGTCCGCCCTTGAACTGGCGATCGTCCAGTTGAAACGCTCCGGCTTTAAATCAGCTTGATCGGATCGAGGCTGTCGCAATACCCGCACCGATCAACATCGTTCCGCCTGCCCTATTGAAGATGCGAAGGGCGCGCTCATTGGCAAAAAAGCGACGGGCGCGCGTGGCAATCAGCGCATAAGCAAAGGCATTGAGAAATGCCAGCACAAGGAACGTGGTTTCAAAGACCAGCATCTGCGTCATGAAATCACGATGCGGACTCAAGAACTGCGGCAGGAAAGCGACGAAAAACGTAATGCTTTTGGGGTTTAGCGCTGTCACCAGCCAAGCATGAAGCAGCATCCGCACTGGCTTAACCTCATCGTGCCGCGCCTTGGCGTCCATTGTGCCACCGGCACGAAACAACTTGATACCCAACCAGATGAGATAGGCGGCACCAAGCCACTTAACCGCAGTGAATACCGTCGCTGACGCGGCGAGAAGCGCACCGACACCCAGCATGGAAAGCGTCATGGCGGTAAAATCACCAAGTGCCACGCCAATTGCCATGGGGAGAGCAGCTTTCCAGCCCTGCCCTAGCGCATAGGATACCACCAGCAAAACCGTTGGTCCCGGAATAATCAGAAGCACAATGGATGCGGCAGAAAATGCCAGCCAGACTTCAATGCTCATGAGTAACTTCCTCTCTTAACAAGAGGAAGCCACCGAACGGTATAATTGTCTATCTAAAGTTTTTGCGCAGCTTCAATCAGCTTGATCGCATCCGGACTATCCCATGGAGCCGGGCCGTTCATTGACGCAATCTGGCAACCTTCCTTGTCGACCAGCAATGTCACAGGCAGGCCGAAAGCCAGATTCTTGCGCTTTAATTCATTGAAGCTCGACATGGTGGCATCGCGGTTGAGGCTCAGACTCTTGATGCCGATCTCTTCGAGAAACTTTTTAGGCTTCTCGTCCGATCCCGTATCGATATTGATCGCGACGACATCAAAATCGCTTCCGCCCTTCTCAGCCTGAAGATTATCAAGCTCGGGCATCTCTTCGCGGCACGGCGCACACCAGGTCGCCCAGAGGTTCACGAGAAGCGTCTTGCCCTTATAATCGCCCAGCGTCATCTGCTTGCCGTCGGGGCCAGTGAAAGCGATATGGGCAACAGAAATCGGCTTTTCAGCAGCCCGCATAGCGGCAACGCTTCCGGTTGCCGCAGCATCAAGGCTCTTGAGACTATCGGCCTTTAGCGCACATTGTGCAGAAGCTTCATCACTTTGCGCAGAAACATTGCTAGTGGGTGCATTGCCAGAAGGCCGTTCCATCACGTATACCGCGCCTATACCGGCGACGACACCGGCAAGTGCAGCAAGAAGGACAATCTTCCGATTGCCTGACTTTGCCTTAACGTTGTCTTCAGCCATAGCGCGTCACTTTCCGTTAGAGCGCCGTGCATCCAATTGGATGCACAAAGGACGCTCTCACTTGTTTAATCTACGCATCGTGCTTTCCAAAATCGATTCCGATTTTGAGCCGGTGCGGCAGTCTTGCATCCGAGGCATACGAGCATGAGCGAACAAAAATCAAGCAATCAGATGTGGGGCGGCCGTTTTGCCTCAGGGCCCGATGCGATCATGGAAGAGATCAATGCGTCCATCGGCTTCGACCGCAAGCTCTATGCGCAGGATATTCAGGGCTCGCTCGCCCATGCTGCCATGCTTGCAAAGACAGGCATCATTGCGGCAGACGATCACAAAAAAATCGAAGACGGCCTGAAAACCATCCTCAAGGAAATCGAGGACGGCAAATTCACCTTCTCGCGCAAGCTTGAAGACATTCACATGAATATCGAAGCGCGCCTCGCCGATCTGATTGGCGCCTCTGCTGGACGTCTGCACACGGCCCGTTCGCGTAATGATCAGGTGGCCGTTGATTTCCGCCTTTGGGTCAAGCAGGAAATGCAGAAGACTGCCGTGGCTCTTAAAGGCTTGATCGAGGCTTTCCTTGAGCGCGCAGAAGAACATGCCGCCACTGTCATGCCGGGTTTCACGCATCTACAGACCGCGCAGCCTGTCACCTTTGGTCATCATTGCATGGCCTATGTCGAAATGTTTGGTCGCGATCTGTCGCGCGTACGCGATGCGATTGAACGCATGGACGAATCGCCTTTGGGTGCGGCAGCGCTTGCTGGAACCGGTTTCCCGATTGATCGCCACATGACGGCTCAGGCGCTTGGTTTCCGCGAACCAACCCGCAACTCGCTCGACAGCGTTTCCGACCGTGACTACGCGCTGGAATTCCTATCGCTCGCAGCCATCTGCGCGGGTCATCTGTCACGCCTTGCCGAAGAAATCGTCATCTGGTCGACGCCACAGTTCAATTTCGTGCGCCTGTCCGACGCTTTCTCGACAGGCTCGTCGATAATGCCGCAGAAGAAGAACCCGGACGCTGCCGAACTGGTCCGCGCCAAGACCGGCCGTATCAACGGTTCGCTTGTTGCCCTTCTCACCATCATGAAGGGTCTGCCACTCGCCTATTCCAAGGATATGCAGGAAGACAAGGAACAGGTTTTCGACGCTGCCGAAAATCTGGAACTCGCAATTGCCGCCATGTCCGGCATGGTGCGTGACCTGACCATCAATGTTGCAAGCATGAAGAAGGCTGCAGGTTCGGGTTATTCGACCGCAACCGATCTTGCCGACTGGCTGGTGCGTGAGCTTGGCCTTCCTTTCCGTGACGCCCACCATGTGACGGGCCGCGCTGTGGCTCTGGCCGAAAGCAAGAAGGTCGATCTTTCCAAGCTTTCGCTAGAAGACCTTCAGTCAATCAATCCGGGTATTACCGATGCGATCTTCGGCTATCTGACGGTTGAGAAGTCGGTCAAGAGCCGCCAGTCTTTTGGCGGAACAGCGCCACAGGAAGTGCGCCGCCAGATCCGTTATTGGAAAAAGCGCATTACAAAGGCGTAAGCTGAGCATGTTAGTGAGATCGCTCGTGAAGGAGTGATTTCACTTTCAGATATTTTGGGTTAGACCTGACCCATAGGACAAATTCCGGGAACCAAAGCTGATGACAGGCCGCTCCGCCATTTCCTCCGTGCTTCTGATCGCCGCTCTTGCAGCCACTCTTGCCGCTTGCGGACGAAAAGGCCCGCTTGAGCCACCGCCAGCACAGCTCATCACCAATGAACAGGGTCGCACGGTCGAGAAACCGAAGGAAGACAAGCCCTTCATCCTCGACAAGATTCTGTAATAGCTTATCAAGCAGGGACTGTTTCCCGTGAATCATTTTGAATATCGCGACGGCGTTCTCCACGCCGAAAATGTAAGCCTGCCCGAAATCGCAAAAGAAGTCGGCACGCCTTTTTACGTCTATTCGCGCGCCACGATCGAGCGCCATTTCCGCGTCTTCAGCGAAGCCTTTGCGGATATGGAAACGCTGGTAACTTACGCGTTGAAGGCCAATTCGAACCTGGCTGTTCTCAAGACTCTCGCCAAGCTCGGCGCAGGCGCTGACACGGTTTCGGAAGGCGAAATCCGCCGTGCCTTAGCTGCCGGTATTCCTGCCAACAAGATCGTGTTTTCCGGTGTTGGCAAAACACCGCATGAAATGGATTTTGCGCTGGAAGCAGGCATCTACTGCTTTAACGTCGAATCCGAACCGGAGCTGGAAATTCTTTCCGCCCGCGCAGTCAAGGCGGGCAAGGTTGCATCTGTATCCTTGCGCATCAATCCGGATGTCGATGCCAAGACCCATGCCAAGATTTCGACCGGTAAGTCCGAAAACAAGTTCGGCATTCCGCGCGTAAAAGCCCGGCAGGCCTATGCGCGCGCTGCAAGCCTGCCCGGTATCGACGTCGTTGGCATTGATATGCATATCGGTAGCCAGATCATTGATCTTGAGCCTTTCGACAATGCGTTTGCACTGATGGCGCAGCTGGTTGAGGAATTGCGGGCTGACGGCCACAATATCCGCCACGTCGATGTTGGCGGAGGCTTAGGCATTCCTTATCGTACCGATAACAACCCACCGCCGCTGCCGGTTGCTTATGCGGAAATCGTCGCGAAGCATATCAAGCCGCTTGGCCTCAAAACCGTGTTCGAGCCGGGTCGGCTGATCGTCGGCAATGCCGGTCTCCTGGTGACGGAAGTTATTTTCGTAAAGGAAGGCGACGCCAAGAACTTCATCATCGTTGATGCGGCGATGAACGATCTCATCCGTCCGACCCTTTACGAAGCTTTCCACGACATCAAGCCAGTTTTGGAAACCAAAGATAATGCTCCACGCATTCGCGCCGATTTTGTCGGCCCGGTTTGTGAAACCGGCGACTATCTCGGCCTTGACCGTGAAGTGGCAAAGCCCGCTCCGGGAGATCTGATCGCTGTCTGCACGACGGGCGCCTATGGCGCAGTTCTGTCTAGCACCTACAACAGCCGTCTCTTGATCCCCGAAGTGCTGGTGGATGGTGATCGCTACCACGTCATTCGTCCACGCCGGACCTATGAAGAGCTTCTGGCGCTCGATTCTGTGCCGGACTGGCTATAAGCGCATCCCGAAAAGTGTGAAGCGGTTTTCGGAAAAGATGCGCGTTGAGAACAATGATTAGAGCGCCGATCTGATTTAATCAGATCGAAACGCGCTCTAATTGGGACCAAAGCCTCGCCTTTGCCATGATGCGTGTTATTCTATGAAACAACCATAGGCGTTACACGCATCAGAAAGACCCGATGACACAACAGAGAAAAGACAGCAAAGACTTGCCAAACCGCAAGCGCGATGCGTTTTTCCGCCTGTTTTCCGGCGAAGGTGCAGCCCTGCGCCGCCTTCACCTGCAAAGCTTTCTGACGATTGGTTTTGAGCGACTCTGGCCTCTCGTGCTGCCGCTGATTCTATTGATTGCGCTTTTTGCAAGCTTAAGCTGGCTTGGGCTTTTTGCGCTGATGCCGCGCTGGCTGCATTTAGGTGTGCTTGGTCTTTTTGCTTTGGCGGCAATTGTCGCGCTCTATCTGCCGTTCCGTTTCCGCCTGCCTGATGAAGATGCCATCACCGCACGCATTGAAGATGTAAACGGCCTGATTCATGAACCATTGGCCGTGCAAACCGGACAAATGGCGACCGGCAGTAATGATCCTTTTGCAGTCGCTCTCTGGCAGGAACACAAGCGCCGCATGGCCGAGCGCCTGAAAAACCTGCAGTCAGGCGTACCGCGTCCACACATTCCTGAACGTGACCCTTTTGCATTGCGTGCAATCGTGGCTCTGCTGTTCGTGACCGCCTCCGCCTATAGCCTTAGCCCGAACAGCGGGCGCATCGCCGATGCTTTTCATATTCGCGCCGGTGGTGCCACCGCTGTTGCCCGCGTCGATGCCTGGGTAACGCCACCACAATATACGGGCCGCGCGCCGGTATTCCTCAGCACCAATGCTGATGAAGGCAATGTCGAAAAGCCTATAACCGTACCGCAGGGCAGCATCGTCAATATTCGCGTAATCGGCGGCGGTTCTGAAAGATTGACAGCAACCGATGCGACCGGACATCGTCGTGAAGTACAGCCTATCGCGCCCAAAGAAGGCGAAGATGCAACGGCTGAACAGCAGACCAATGTCGATGGCAGCCGTAACTTCCGCTACGATCTTCAGCAGGACGAAACCCTGAACCTTTCAGGCAATGATCTCAGCTGGACATTTGCTGTCACACCAGACAATGCGCCGACAATCCGCTTCACCAAAGAACCGGGCCGCGCCCTCAATGGCACTTTGCAGCTTAGCTATGAGATCAGCGACGATTACGGTGCCACCAAGGCCTATGGTGAAGTCGTGCCGCTTGATATTGATCATGAGGAAGAGGAAACCGCTCCTCTTTATGATGCGCCTGAATTACCGCTTGCCCTTCCCCGCCGTGGATCGAAAGAGGCAACGACGTCGAAAGATCTGACCCAGCATCCATGGGCCGGTCAGAAAGTGGCCTTGACACTTGTTGCAACAGACGCAGCAGGTAAGTTCGGACGCAGCGAAACAAAAATCATCACTCTGCCCGAACGCCCGTTCTCCAATCCACTGGCCAAGGCTGTTGCCGAGCAGCGCCGTATTCTGGCGCTTGATGCCACGCAACGCGACCATGTGCGCGACATGCTGTCTGCTTTGATGTTGCGGCCAGAGGAAACGATTAAGAACAACGCCCACTATCTGGGCCTTGTGACGATCCGTACGCGGCTCAAACTCGCGACCAGCGACGACTCCTTGCGAGATACTGCCGATTATATGTGGCAGGTGGCGCTCGGTATTGAAGACGGCAATCTGTCTGCAGCAGAACGGCGTTTGCGTCAGGCGCAGGAAGCCCTGCGTAACGCCTTGCAGAATGGTGCTTCTCAGGAAGAAATCGAAAAGCTGACAGCGGAATTGCGCGAAGCGATGCAGCAGTTCCTGCGTGAATTTGCCCAGCGTCAGCAGCAGAACCCGAATGCCCGTAATCAGCCGATGGACCCGAATGCACGCATGCTGACCGACAAGGATTTGCAGCGCATGATGGATCAGATTGAAAATCTGGCCCGTCAGGGTTCGCGTGATCAGGCCGAACAGCTTCTGTCGCAGCTACAAGACCTGATGAACAATCTGCAGATGGGGCAACAGGCGCAGCCCGGCCAGCAGGGACAAGGTCAGGGCCAGGCCAACCAAATGCAGCAGCAGATGAACAAGCTGGGCGATCTGATGCGCCGCCAGCAACAGATGATGAACGAGACCTTCAAACTCGATCAGCAGATGCAGCAACAGCAATATGGCAGCGGCGAAGGCGAATATGGAGACGACCAGCTTCCAGGCGATAACGGCCCTATGGGACAGGGCGAATCGCAACAGGGGCGAGGTCAGGGTGGCCAGTCCGGCGATACGCCTTCAGATCTGGCGGAGGCCATGCGCAAGCTGCAACAGCAGCAGCAGGCGCTTCAAGACGAACTGAAGAAGTTCAATGAAGACCTCAAGGGCATGGGCATTGATCCCAATCAGGATTTCTCCGACGCAGGAAAATCAATGGGCAATGCAGCCGATGCACTTGGTCGCAATGAAGGCTCGGAAGCAGGCGATCAGCAAGGCAGTGCTTTGGAAGCCCTTCGCCGCGGTGGCCGCGATATGATGCAGAAGATGCAGCAGGCCATGGGACAGGATGGTCAGGGGCAGAGTGGACGAAATGGTCAAAATGGCCGTGATCCGCTCGGTCGCCAGCAAGGCAACAACGGTCCGTCTGACGGCGATGGTGTCAAGATACCGGGAGAGATCGATATTCAGCGCGCCCGCGAGATTCTCGATGAAATCCGCCGTAAGCTTGGCGATGCGCTGACCCCGCAGATGGAGAAGGAATATCTCCAGCGGCTGTTGCAGTTCGATTGATACAAACAGCCGCTAAAAACCAGTTTCTACTCTTTCACATGCCCAACAAAAGGCAACTGCCGGAACGAATGGCCGACATCCATGCCGTAACCGACGACGAAATAGTCGGGGCATTCGAAAGCGACGAAATCGGCATCCAGATCAACCTTGCGACGCACGCTCTTGTCGAGAAGCACAGCAATGCTGACGCTTCGTGCGCCACGTTCAATCATCAGCTCACGCACAAATTTGAGCGTCTTGCCTGATTCGAGAATGTCATCGATCAGAAGAACGTCGCGGTCTTTTACATCGCTGTCGATATCGCGCAGCAGACGAACTTCCGTACTGGTCGTACCCTTGCCATAGCTGGAAACGGTGATGAATTCGACATCGGGCTCAACACCTGCATCATGCATTGCACGAATAAGATCGGCTGCGAAAATGAACGAGCCTTTGAGGATGGATATCGTCAACAGATTATGAAAATCGCGTCCGGCAATCTCTTTTGCCAGCGCGAGATTACGCGCAGCGATTTCCTCCGGGCTGAAAAGCACGTCAATGGTTTTGCCGCCGACCTGAGGCATCTGCTGCGTCTCCTGATTTATAAGCGTAACTAAGCTTTGAAAGGCACGCTCTATATCATGCTTTCAGAAAAATGCACCCTTTTGCATTGCGCGACTTCGCGAACAATTGGACGAAGCATAATCATTTGCCATTTCATTGATTTGATATAGCGTGCCTGCCATGCATCCGGACATTATCGAACTGCGTTCCTTTTACGAAACCACCCTTGGCCATCTCGCCGAGCGATCCATTCGCATGGCGCTTTCGGGTCTTTGGGCGCGTGTACCAGGCGAGCGCTTGGTGGGGCTTGGCTATAGCCTCCCCTATCTCGACCGCTTCAGTGCAGATACCGAGCGAAGCTTTGCTTTTATGCCTGCGGGACAGGGTGCTGTTGCATGGCCTTCATCAGGCAAATCAAGCACCGCACTCGTCTTCGACGAAGAACTGCCTTTGCCTGATTCTTCCATCGACCGGGTGCTGATGGTTCATGCTCTGGAATATGCCGAAAACGCTTCGGAAACGCTGAAAGAAATGTGGCGTGTACTCGCCCCCAACGGACGGCTCGTTATCGTGGTTCCCAACCGGCGCGGCGTCTGGGCGCGTCTCGACCGCACACCATTCGGCAGTGGTCGCCCTTATAGCCGCACACAGTTGACCGCCCTGCTGCGCGAGGCCAATTTCAGCGTCAACACAATCAGCAATGCGCTGCATTTCCCACCCGTGAAACGCCGATGGATGATGCGTCCATGCATGGCCATTGAAGGTATTGGCCGCAAGCTCTGGCCGCTATTTTCCGGTGTTCTGGTCGTCGAAGCGCAGAAACGCCTTTATCAAGGCCTGCCAGTCGCACAACGCTCGTCTCGCCGTGTCTTCGTGCCTGTTCTGGCGCCGCAAGGAACGCCGGTCAGCGGTTTGAGAAAAACCGCATCGAAAGAAACCAAAAAATAGCGCTGCAGCCTTTCACAGTAAGGTTTTTCTCGACTTGAACGCGGCAGAGGTTTATGCCCGCTACGCAACCTTAACATCAGTCCTTTTGGCGGAGCCAAAATCATGACCAATACGCAAGACCTTTCCCGTCCCCAGCCTAAGACCGGCCTGCTCGATATCGCAGCCTATGTACCAGGCAAGGAACACGTAGAAGGCGTTGCAATGGTCTATAAGCTCTCCTCCAATGAGACCCCAATCGGCCCAAGCCCTCATGCGATCGAAGCCTATCGACACCTGGCCGATACGCTCGCGATCTATCCAGATGGTCAGGCGCAGGCATTGCGCGAGGCAATCGCTGAATCGCAGGGGCTTAACATCGGCAATATCATTTGCGGCAATGGCTCGGATGAATTGCTCGGCCTCATCTGCCAGACCTATCTGGCTCCGGGCGATGAAGCCATCATCACTGAGCATGGTTTTGCGGTTTACAAAATCCAGACGCTTGGCGCAGGTGCAACACCTGTGACGGTGAAGGAAAAGGACGAACGTATTGATGTCGATGCAATTCTTGCTGGCGTAACGCCACGCACGAAGATCGTCTTCATTGCAAATCCAGCAAATCCGACCGGCACCTATCTGCCTTTTGAGGAAGTCCGTCGTCTTCATGCAGGCCTGCCGAAGAACGTTCTGCTGGTGCTGGATGCAGCCTATGCAGAATATGTTCGTCGCAACGATTACGAGTCCGGTCTTGAACTGGTATCGTCGAACGAAAATGTCGTCATGACCCGTACATTCTCGAAGATTCACGGTCTGCCGGGCCTGCGTATCGGCTGGATGTATGCCCCATTGCACATCATTGATGCGGTCAACCGTATTCGCGGCCCCTTCAACATGAACTCGGCAGCAATCGCTGCCGGTGCCGCCGCGATCCGCGACCGCGCTCACGTGGTGAAGTCTGTCGAATACAATGAAAAATGGCTGACGTGGCTCACCGACGAATTCACCAAGCTAGGGCTTCGCGTCACTCCATCGGTTACAAACTTCCTGTTGTTCCATTTCCCGAAAGATTCCGCACATTCTGCAGATAAGGCGGATGAGTGGCTTTCAAAGCGCGGCTATATCCTGCGTCGTGTAGGCGGCTACGGCTTCCCGAATGCATTGCGCATGACGGTCGGTACGGAAGAAGCCAATCGTGGTGTTGTGGCAGCTCTGACCGAGTTTCTGAAGTAAGACGATGTCCACGATCCATTTCGAAAAAATCGCGCTTATCGGTATCGGCCTTATCGGCTCATCGCTGGCGCGTGTCATTCGCCGCGAAGGCCTTGCCAATCACATCGCCATTGCAACACGCAGTGCCGAAACATTAAAGCGCGCCGAGGAATTAAACCTCGGCGACAGCTACTCGACCGATAGTGCGCAAGCCGTTCAAGATGCTGATCTCGTCATCGTATCGGTGCCGGTCGGTTCGTCTGGCACTGTTGCCAAGCAGATTGCTGCACATCTGAAGCCAGGCGCTATCGTAACCGATGTCGGATCGACCAAGGCGTCCGTTATCGCGCAGATGCAGCCGGAACTGCCGGCCAATGTGCATTTCATTCCCGGCCACCCTCTCGCGGGTACGGAATATTCCGGTCCTGACGCTGGTTTTGCAGAGCTCTTCACCAATCGCTGGTGCATTCTCACGCCTCTGCCGGACACCGATCAGACGGCCATAGACAAGCTTTCCGCGTTCTGGACGGCTTGCGGTTCGCGCCTCGATCAGATGGACCCACAGCACCATGATCTGGTATTGGCAATCGTCTCGCATCTTCCGCATATCATCGCCTATAACATTGTTGGTACAGCCAGCGATCTGGAGCAGGTGACAAAATCGGAAGTCATCAAATATTCGGCTTCGGGTTTCCGTGATTTTACGCGTCTGGCCGCGTCCGATCCAACCATGTGGCGCGACGTCTGCCTTCATAACAAGGACGCAATCCTTGAGATGCTGGCGCGTTTCTCGGAAGATCTCGCTTCGTTGCAGCGCTCGATCCGCTGGGGCGATGGTGAGGCTCTGTTTGATCTCTTCACCCGCACCCGTGCGGTGCGCCGTAGCATTATCGATGCTGGTCAGGAAGTCGACGCACCGAACTTCGGACGTCAGGCGGCCGCTGAGATCAGCGAAAAGAAATGATAAATTAGGGCAGAAGAACGCTCTGCCCTATTCCAAACCGCCTTACAAAGTCGGCAAATGTCCTAATGGAATAAAACCAGCGCTGGCTCTTCCCTTACGAACGGCAATCTCGATAACGGGGTTGCCGTTTTCGTCTTTCGGCATGGCGGAAAGAGCAAAAAGAACAGTAGCGATATTGCCGCCCTGTTCCGGAAACACGGTTTGACCGGCCTGCGCAAAGGATTGCGGGTTGACCATCGTGACCTTCAGGTCAGCATCGATCTCACCTTCCAGATCGACTGAAAAGGGGCCAGCTACCGAAAGCACCGCACCATTGGGCATGGATAGAAATGCCTGATTGATCACACCACTATGGCCGCGCATCCGTTCGTTAAACGGTGCAGGACTCGGTGCCAGAAACGTTGACGCATTGGCAATTACGATATCGGCCAGACCATCGATTTCCGGGCTCTTGGCACTGCCAATAACGGATGGTTCCAGCTTGAGGGCCGCAAAGCGCCCATTGATCTTAAGATGATCATCTTCGCTGCTCATGCGGAGATTCATCTGCTCTAGCTTGCTAAGAGGCTGGGTGGTCGTCGTTTCTGTACGCACGCCGACCGTTACATCGCGCGCGTCAAGCTCGATCTCGGTAGGGAACGGACGCGCAAGACGCGTGTTGGAGGTAAATTTGCTCCAATTGACCTCAAGTGGCTGAAAGCCGGGAAACTCGACAAAAGCCGGTCCACCAAGTTCATTGCTGAGTGAACGCGGCGCATAAACCGGAGATCCTGACGTGAAACGTCCCGCACGCAAAGCCATGCCTTCAGAGGGCTTCTGCCACGAAATACTGGCACAAACCACATTCACACGGAGCGGATATCCGCCCATGTGAAGATTCTCGCACTGCACGCCTACACCTTGCGATGCAAGCTTTGCCATATCGGCCTTGGCACGCGTTTCAATCTTACCTGCCAGATAAAACCAGCCTGCTGTATAGGCGGCGATCAGCACGAGGACGATGACGGCAATCGTAACAGGGCGCTTCCTGGATTTTTTGGTTTCAATACCAGCATGCGCCATTGAAAAAGCCTCTTTCAATCAGATACTTGTTTGAGGTGACAAAGCGAAGGGCATTTACAACCCGAACAATCATCATCTGTTCTGCTGTTCCCAACAGGTGGCTATATTATGGCAGGATTGAGTCTTGTGAAGTTCGCCCGATTAAAAAACGCGGGATATCTTGAGATTATCAATAAAAACCAGCCATAATTTTCCATATATAGATTTGATATCATGACAATGCGTACGAGCGACATGCGAAAGAATGATTTCTGGGTATTTGGTTACGGTTCGCTGATGTGGCGGCCTGGCTTCGCACATGTCGAAACAATGCGTGCGCGCCTGCATGGCTATCGCCGCAGCCTCTGCATCTATTCACACGTTCATCGCGGAACACCGGATCATCCCGGCCTTGTTTTGGGGCTTGATGCTGGCGGATCATGCCTCGGCATCGCCTTCCGTGTACCCGGCGATATGACAGACGAAGTCATGGTCTATTTGCGCGAACGCGAAATGTCCAATCAGGTCTATCACGAAAAATGGCTCCGCCTTCGCCTAGCGGACGGGCGCGATGTGCAGGCTGTAACCTATGTCGCCGACCGACGGCATATCCAATATGCCGGTTCGCTCAAAGCCGAAGATGCCGCAGCAATCGTTATCTCAGCACAGGGAGATTCCGGTGCCAATCTTGACTATGTTGCCAACACGCTTGAGCATCTGCGCAATATGCGTGTGCGGGATCATGCGCTTGAACATGTCAACGATCTGATATGCACCAAAGTGAATCGGCAAAAGCACGACACAGCCTGATCAACTCTGTCCGTAACGACGAAAATGATCGGCCAGCGCCTCTTTGCCGTTCACGATCATTATGCCCGTTATCACAAATACCGTGCCCACCACGAAACTGGTTTCAATCGGCTCGCCCAAAATGATCGCACCAAAAATCACCCCGAAAATTGGCGTCATGAAAGAGAGTGAACCCAATTGGGATGCCCGATAAATCCGCAAAAGCTGAAACCAGATCAGAAATACCGCAAAAGATACAATGACGGACTGAAACGCGAAGCTGCCCACCAGCATAGTGGTCCAGTTGATCTCCACTTGCCCCATCAGGGATGCGGCAACCGACAAGGTCACGAAGGCGGTTAGAAGCTGGTAGAGCAAGGTCTGCTTCGCTGGCAGTGCCGCAAGACGTGAACCACGGACCACAACGGTCGTTGCTCCCCATGCCACCCCCGCGAGCAGGCAAAGCCCATCGCCAATAACCATGGCTTGGAAATCACCATGGACAGCCTCACCGCGAACAAGGAAAGCTATCGCTATGCCCATAAAGGCAATACCGATGCCGCCCCATTGTATGGTGGTCAGGCGCTCTGATGGCACCAGAAGATGCAAGCCAAGTGCCGCAAAGAGTGGTGCTGTATAAAGCAAAACCACAGCATGAGCGGCTGAGGTTAGTCGCAACCCCTCCCCCAGAAACAGATATTCAAGCGCAAACAGCAAACCGACCAGCAGGCCCGGTTTCCAGATTCCATTGGCAATAGTCAGTGTTTCACGCCGCGCGATCATAATAGCAGCGATTAATGCAGCCCCCACGCCCGACCGCAGCGCAATTTGGAACAATGGCGAAATATCCGAAGCCGTCAATTTCAACAGCACCTGCTGCAAGCCGAGGCTGATGCAAACAAGAAGCATCATTCCAAATGCATGCGTGTTGACGGGCTTACGCTCCATTGTCCGAAACCTCGTGATTAATCCGAACAATGGGTGTACGCCTGTCAGGTATAGGGCATATAGCTTAAAACTGACAAACCTTATCGCAGGATTGCCATAATGGCGGGAATAGCTCTCGAACCTACGCATCAACCTCCCTTTACAGAAGCCTTGCCGGAGCCGCTGTTCTTTCGAACAGCCTGCATGCCACCGGCTGCGCGCTATCCCATGCATCGCCACGATTGGGGAGAGTTTGTCTATTCCTTCACTGGTGTAATGGAGGTGCGTATCGGCGACAGCCATCTGCTTGCCCCGCCGCAATATGGGATATGGCTACCTCCGCATATCGAGCATCAAGGTCTCAATCGTCAGGAAGTGTGCTACTGCTCGCTCTATGTGACAGAAGAGCTTTGTACTGATCTTCCAGCCAAGGCCTGCGCGCTCAACCTCAATCCACTGATCCGCACTTTGCTTGAACATCTGCGGATGAAGAAGCCATCGCAACCACAGCAACCGCAAGAAACACGGATGCTGCATACGCTGCTTGATCAGCTGGCTATTGCTCCATGTGCGGGTTCCTATCTGCCTTCCAGCACGGACCCTGCCCTCCAAAAGATATTGTCGATCCTTGAAGATGATCCAAGTGACAATCGCACCCTTCACGCTCTTGCGAAGATCGCCAATACGTCCGAAAGAACACTGATGCGTCGTTGCAAACAGGAGCTGGGCATGAGCTTCCCTGAATGGAAACAGCGTCTAAGAACGTTGAAAGCCATGCCGCTGCTCGAGAAGGGGGCAAAAGTCGAACATGTGGCGCTTGACCTTGGCTATGCCAGCGCATCAGCTTTCATCGCCATGTTCCGCAAATTGATGGGTATCACCCCCGACTAATATCGCAGACAAATCGGTGCCTGAACGGACATAGCGACAAGCTCTAGCGGCAATTGCAGCAAACTGCCCCTGATTTCTCCTGCAAGCATACAGGAGATATTAAAGTTGCATTGCTTGTACGGCTTGCCCTTGTTCTTGCCCAAAGCAACCGCTACATCTCGGCTAAAGCATCGCTCCGGAGCCTGACTGGATTGGGACAGTACGATGCAAAGTTCAAAGGGTTGGAGCGGTCTTCCTGGGTCAGTTTATGACCTGTGCCGCTCCGATTGCCAAGGAGACCTTTATGATCGCATTGTTCCGCACCATTGATCTGGCGCTCGATATCTATACTTGGATCATTATCGCTAGCGCCGTTTTCTCATGGCTCTATGCGTTCAACGTCGTCAATTCTTCCAATCGCTTTGTCGCATCGATTGGTGAGTTTCTTTACAAAGTAACTGAACCGGTCCTGCGTCCACTCCGCAATATCCTGCCCAATCTCGGCGGCATCGATATTTCGCCTATCGTCGTCCTGCTGATTATCTTCTTCATCCGTCAGTTCATGTGGACGACGCTGCTTCCTGCACTTCTGTAAGAAGCCCATACATAACCAGACAAACAAAAACGCCCGGACTTTCATCCGGGCGTTTTTGATTAAACATATAAGACAGATTACTTGCCCTTGGCGCGTTCAATCGCTTCAACGATGAACTTGCGAGCGTAATCTTCATCGCCCCAATCACCGATCTTGACCCACTTGCCTGGTTCCAGATCCTTGTAGTGTTCGAAGAAGTGCGCGATCTGCTTGAGCGTGATTTCCGGAAGATCGGAATAATCATGCACCTTTGCATAACGCTGCGTCAGGTTTGGCGAAGGAACTGCAATGATCTTCTCGTCCTTGCCGGAATTGTCTTCCATGACCAGAACGCCGATTGGGCGAACATTGATCACGCAGCCAGGAACCAGCGGACGGGTGTTGCAGACCAGAACGTCGATTGGGTCGCCATCTTCCGAAAGCGTGTGCGGCACGAAGCCGTAATTGCCCGGATAGGTCATTGGCGTGTAGAGGAAGCGGTCCACAATCAGGGCGCCAGCCTTCTTGTCCATCTCGTACTTGATCGGCTGTCCGCCGACCGGCACTTCGATGATCACGTTGACGTCTTCTGGCGGATTGTTGCCGATGGAGATAGCATCAATATTCATGATGGGTCCTTTCGTGTCGCGCTCTGATAACGGGTTTCATGTTTCCGTGCAAGAAAAACGAAAGTTCAACAAAACGCGGCGAATTGTCATTGTTGCAATGCAACTGAGCGTGATTGGCTAATAAGAGTTAGGAGGAAGTTGTTTCGCCCAATTCCTTCAGCCTTTCGATAGCTGTAGGCGGCATGGGCGGAGCATTGGTGTCGCGACTTGCTGCAACCAGCAGTTCATCACAAGCCGTCTCCGTCGTTTCTATCAAACGACGCAGGAATTCTTCTTTCTCAAGGCCCGCCGGAATGGGCGGCAGCACACGGCAGCGAATGGTGCCCGGAAAGCGCAGGAACTTTCGGCGTGGCCAGTAAAGCCCCGCATTGTGAGCAATCGGCAATACAGGCAGGTTCAGCGCTTCGTAAAGATGCACAATGCCGTATTTATACTGCGGCGGCGCTCCCGGTGAACGGCGCGTGCCTTCCGGATAGATAAGAATCTGGCGACCTTCTGCAATCGCCTTCTCCGCTCCCTTGGTGATAGAATGAAGCGCTTTGACGCGCGATCCACGATCAACCGGGATCATTTCCATCTTGGCAACATACCAGCCAAAGAGCGGTATTCGCATCAATTCACGCTTGAGGATCAGAACAGGATCGTCAAGCTGCGGCAGGAACGCGTAAGTGTCCCATGCAGACTGATGCTTGGGCGCAACGATATAAGCGCCTTCGGGAATATTCTCGAGGCCTTCGATCACATAATCAGTGCCAGCGATATATTTCTGCAGCCACAGGTTAACCCGCGCCCAGGTCTTGGGAACGATCCATGCCTTCTTGCGGGGAAGCAGAAAATAGAACGGCGTATAAAGGATCATCTGCACCAGAGTGCCGATGTAAAAAGCCAAATTGAACAGGATTGAGCGCAGATAGAGAAGCATCGTATCGGCGAAGACCTTAAGTGGACCTGACGCAACCGCATCAGATGACAGAATTTCGGTGCTTTCTCATGAAAGCTGCGGCACCCGATATATCAGGAAGCTGAGCTTTTTCCATAAGGAAATCTCTGCACGCGATCATCAAATCGTGGGATGCACTTATTGGGGCTTAAGCCGTATCACCGAAAATTCTGGCTCCGCCTACGCGAATGGCAGCACCCAGATATTTGACATATTCGATAAACAGCACTCTGAGCGTATCGCTCTCTGCCACCCAGCTATGCGAACGCTTTTCGCCATTGACCACAGGATAAGGCACAAATTCAACGTCCTGCATCCGATAGGACATTTCCAGAATGCTACGCGGGATGTGGTAATTATTGGTGACGACAATCACACGATGATAGTTGTTGGCGCGTATCCAGCGTTCGCTTTCAGTCGCATTACCCACAGTGTTAAGCGCAGATCGGTCGAGATCGACACAGCAATCAAACAGACTTTGCTCTGAATGGGTCGCACGCTGCAGCGATTTTTCCGTGGTTGACGGATGAACGCCGCTAATCAACAAACGCTTTCCCTGCTTACCCTTTAAGAGATCGAGAGCGGCCTGAATGCGAGACTGTCCACCAGTCAGAACAACAATAGCGTCAGCCGGTTCATCCAGAACAGGCGACTGCATGCTGGTGACTTTTTCACTGAAGGCAACAAAGCCAATCAGGAAAGCGACAATGGCCAGAAAGAGAACGATGGAAATAGGCTGAAGTCGTCGAAATACACGCATTAGGACAGACCATAAGAATTTACCGACTGTAGACGCAAGCGTGGACGTCGCACCAATTGTACGACTGCGGCGCCATACCACAGCACCCGTATCCGCCCCCATCTCTCTATCTGCTGCTGCATCAACGCTTCCCGAATGCCCAACCGATACCGTTTGCTGAACCTTGCGTTCACCTTTCTTGCTATCATAGCCATCATTGCGGCGATAACTCGGAAAGTTGCCGGAAATTCGTGACTTCCGGCCGGTATTGGTAAAAAAAGCGGTCATTCGGCCCGTACTCCCGGACCATCCATCGTCGCAAGCTGTCGAACGACCGTCAGGCGGCTCGTCAACATCGTCAGCACACTCACTAGAATGATGATTGCCGCAGCGCCAATGTAACCATCGCGACCAATGGCAAAATTACCGAACATTGCGGCAGCCTGATCACCGGCAGGCGTCGCCATATGCCGTGATGCCCACCACGAAAAGACAAAGAAAACCAGCATTGCGGCCCCTCCGCCGAACAGCGCACCTTTAAGGGCTGTGCGGAAAAAGTGCCATTCGAACTCGCGCGCAACGAATTTTGATTCTGCACCGATGAAGTGCAGAACTTCAATAATATGGCCATTGCCCGACATAGCGCCGCGCGTTGCGAAGATAACCGTCAGAACAGTCGCGGCAATGACAAGTGACAAGACACCCGTTCCGATCAGCACGGTTGTATTGGCCATTGAAACAAGCCGGTCGACCCATGTGCGGTGATCGTCAAAACTCGCGCTCGGGATAGAGCGGGTAATTTCCGCCCGCATTGTTTCAAAATCCGGCGGCGAATTCTCATCAATCGTCACGACAACCAGACGTGGAACGGGCAATTCATCGATATTGAGACCCGTACCAAGCCAGGGCTCAAGCAAACGCGCGGTGGCATCCTTGTCGATGATGCTGGTATCTTTCACGCCTGCAAAGCCCCGCGCGATCCCGCTTGCGTCCTGAAGCGCCTTTTCCATGTCCAGCCCATCGGCAGGTCGGATCTGAATGGTTGCTTCGCGTGCAATCTGACTTTGCCATTGAGCAGCAGAAGCGCGCACCAGCGTAACGCCACCCAGGGTAAGGCAGGCGAGAAATGTCATGATCGCAATCACGATCACAAGCGCTGTGCCTGTCACACTGCCGTCCGGCACAATCGGGCTTGGCCCCTGACGTTTCCTGCGCTTGCCGATGCGAACCATCAGCATATCTTTGAGGTCTTCAAAGCGGATGCGCAGGTCGTCTAGGACCTTCCGAAAAGCTCTCTGCCAGTCTTTGTCAGCTTCAATCATAGATATCGAGCCGCCCATGTTCGAGGATCATGCGACGCGCATTCACTTGATCCATCAGCGATAGATCGTGCGTCGCGATGATGACTGCAGTGCCGGAACGATTAAGCTCGGTAAAAAGCCGCAACAGGCGCTTGGCGAGCGGTGGATCGACGTTACCGGTAGGCTCATCCGCCAGCAGCAATTCTGGCTGGTCGATCAGCGCACGCGCAATTGCAGCACGTTGCTTTTCACCACCGGAAAGCACGGGCGGCAGCACGTTCATGCGGTCACCGAGGCCGACCCAATGCAGAAGTTCTTCTACTTCATGACGGTATGTCGCCTCTTCCTTGCCGCGTACGCGCAGCGGAAGAGCAACATTTTCATAGGTTGTCATGTGATCGAGCAGACGGAAATCCTGAAATACAATCCCGATGCGCCGACGCAGAAGCGGCACTTCCTTATGATCGAGCCGCGCGACATCCTTGCCAAAAATATTGATCAGTCCGCGCGTTGGTTTCAGCGCCATAAACAACAGGCGCAACAAAGAGGTTTTCCCGGCACCGGACGGTCCGGTCAGAAATTGAAATGAACGTGGCGGAATATGGAAGCTGACATCCTTCAGGATCTCTGGCCCCATTCCATATCGCAGGCCGACATTCTCGAAACGTATCACCGGTGTGCTTCTCTAAATTGCCCGCAGTCCCACATGGAGCGCGGATGAAATCGATATCAAAATGACCTTTAACCTCCATGGTTAATGTGAGGTTAATACAGTCAGAATCAGCTATAAAAATTGCGCGAGCATTGTGTTTTTATAACGCAAAACATTCAGGCAATTATTGGAACAGACGCAATAACGGTCTTGCTGACCTGACATTCGCCGGATCAGTCACAAAAAAACATCGAAAACGGATAAGAAAGAAAAGGCTACTCCCAGCAACCCAGATTGCGGCCCTTAAGATTATGCGCATCGATATCGGTTACGAGGCGCGCATCTTCACGCAGAAGAACCATTGTTGTGCGCTGCTTGAGATCAATTCTCTGCCAACCAGCACATTCTGTCGGCATCGGCGGCTTGCTATCGATACGTACCGTCTCGCTCCATGCAGTCGCGGTACAGCCGGAAAGAAGAGCGATCATGGTCATAGCCGATACAGCGCGCAAGACCGATCCGCCAGTTCGTGCCTCCAATTGAATATTCAAGGCTGGCAACTCCCTATAATGCCCCACGCGATACCCGTTTGCCGAGATAGTTTCCATCATAACCATCTGCATGAACAAGCTTCTTATAGCGCGGGCACAACCACTCCCGCAATATACAAGACAAAAACAAGAATGATTTAAATTAAGGCGGAAAAGCGGCTAATTCATGGGTTTTCCTGGTCTTTTTGAGCTTTTAGAACTATTTAAAAGAACATTCTAATACAAATAGGGATCGATTAAAAATTTACTGATATTCATTCAATAGCATCCAGAAATTACAAAAATATCCTCCAATTAAACATGATTGATGTAAGAAAAAGTCGGCTATATATTTGGTGATCTGATTCGCAATGGCACTTATCACTACACCAACACTGGGGACTTCCATGTTGAACAAACTGTCTGCGGAATTTTTCGGAACATTCTGGCTTGTTTTCGGCGGTTGCGGCAGCGCGATCTTCGCAGCCGCTTATCCTGAATTGGGCATCGGCTTTGCGGGTGTTGCTCTCGCCTTCGGTCTGACCGTCCTTACAATGGCCTATGCTGTTGGCGGCATTTCCGGCGGTCATTTCAATCCAGCCGTATCGCTGGGTCTTCTCGTTGCGGGACGCTTCCCGGCTAAAGACCTCATCCCTTACTGGATTGCACAGGTATTGGGCGGCATTGCTGCAGCAGCAATTCTTTACCTCATCGCAACCGGCAAAAGCGGCTTTACAGCAGCTGGCTTCGCATCCAACGGCTATGGTGAACTCTCACCAGGTGGATATAGCCTGACATCGGCACTGCTCGTTGAAATCGTGCTGACGGCCTTCTTCTTGATCGTCATTTTGGGTTCGACATCATCCTCGGCACCAGCTGGCTTTGCACCAATCGCAATTGGTCTGGCACTGACGCTGATCCACCTGATCTCGATCCCGGTAACAAACACCTCGGTCAATCCGGCACGTTCGGCAGCGGCAGCCTTGTTTGCAGAAACCAGCGCGCTCGGCCAGCTCTGGCTGTTCTGGGTCGCTCCGCTGGTGGGCGCCGCAATTGGCGCAATCATCTGGAAAGGCCTTCTTGGCAAGGATTGATCAGCAATCCTGGAAGATATTTAACGGAAGGCCGGTTTCGACCGGCCTTTTTGCTATCCGCCGACCGTCTCCTACTTTGGCTTTACAGAGACACGCTCCCGCTTTGTTGCATAACCGTTAGATTCTCCAAGAAATGTGATACTTGCCGACTAAAAATTGCTGTAAGAAGGAACTCCCTTTTACAGATGTCTTGAGCAATGTCCCCCAGCACCGATGCTTCCAATGCGGATCGTTACGCCGCATTCCGCCATGCTTCCTTTAAAAAATATTGGGCCGCGCGTTTTCTGAGCGCTTTTGCCGTTCAGATCGTCAGCGTAGCGGTTGGCTGGCAGATTTATGACCAGACCCGTGATGCATTCAATCTTGGCATGGTTGGCCTTGTCCAGTTTCTCCCGGCACTCGTGCTGGTTCTGTTTACGGGTGCCGCTGCTGACCGTTTTGGCCGACGCCTTGTCATGGGGCTGTCACTGGTATTGGAAGCAGGCGTCACAGCCTTCCTTTTGCTCCTCACCTTGTTTGGCGACTTCGAGCCTATTGTCGTCTTTGGGGCATTGCTGGTCTTCGGCATCGCTCGCGCTTTTCTCGGACCGTCTTCCGCTTCGCTGGTAGTCAACCTCGTTCCGACGGAAGACTTCGCCAATGCCGTTTCGTGGAACTCATCGGCCTGGCAGGTAGCAACCATCGTCGGCCCTGTAGCTGGCGGCCTGCTCTACGGCATCTCGCATATCGCTGCTTATGGCGTAGCAACTGTGTTTCTGGTTGCAGGTTCTATCCTGGTTTTCTCAATTCCAAAGCCTAAGCAACATACAATGACCGAAGAGCGCTCGCTCTCAACCATGCTTGCAGGCTTCCGCTATATCTGGAAGGAAAAGATCGTTCTGGGTGCAATTTCGCTCGATCTTTTTGCCGTTCTGCTGGGCGGTACAGTTGCGCTTTTGCCTATCTATGCACGCGATATTCTCGATCTTGGTCCATGGGGTCTGGGCCTTCTGCGATCGGCACCAGGTATCGGCGCTGTTCTCACAGCAATCTGGCTCGCGGGCCATCCAATTCGCGATCATGCAGGCCGCGTAATGTTCGTGTTTGTGGCACTGTTCGGCTTCTTCAACATCATCTTTGGTGTTTCAACGCTGACGTGGCTATCGATTATCGCTCTGGCTCTGGCTGGCGCCGCCGACATGATCAGCGTCTATATTCGCGAAACATTGATGCAGCTCTGGACGCCCGACCATGTTCGTGGCCGCGTGAACGCTGTCAACATGGTCTTCGTTGGTGCATCAAACGAACTTGGAGAGTTCCGCGCAGGCCTTATGGCGGCAGCTATCGGTGCTGTGCCTGCGGTGGTCATTGGCGGGATAGGTTCAATTGCGGTTGCAGCAGCCTGGGCTGCCATGTTCCCGCAATTGCGCAAGGCACGCAATTTGCAGGGACGCACTTAAAACTTTTACCGCCGCGTCAGGCTTCTGGCGCGGTGGTATTTCCGGCATGGACACGCGCTTCAATCTGATCGCGGTCTTCAGCCTTGATGCCTATAAGCTCGGCCACACGCCACATCACATCGACCTCAACTTCGCTGGCGATGCCATCGGCATAAACGATGTCCCACATCAGGGCGATGAAATCGAGACGTGCGTGATAATCCAGATGGCGCTTGAGAACAGTGGTGAAATCCGACAGGCTGATTGATTCCTGATCGGCTTCTTCAGCAGCGCGGATAAGCTGTTTTAGCGCATCACCCTTCAGGCCATATTTCTGCGAAAGCATGGTGGAAAGCTTGGCACGTTCTACTTCGCGCGCGTCCCCATCTGCATCCATAATGTGAAACATCAGGGCAGCAGCAGCCAGTCTTGGATCATCGTCGGCAAATTTTTCGCCCCGTTCGCGTAAACCGTTACCCGGCAACTCTTTCAGAAAATCCAGCAAACGCTCGAACATTCACCCTCGCCACAGAAACACTTTCGGCAAATGCCGTTCTTTAGAAGAATTGAAAGTAACGAGATGACCGCACGGCACAAGACGACAAACCGCCTTGGCCGCGTTTCAACAGCTCAAGACGGTTCCTGCGTGGTCTTTAGGCAACAATTATGGGGTCAGAAAAGGCGCAAACCGCTGTTTTGGCTCTTCTGCGAGGCCTTGCGTTCATCAACACCGGGATCGTCAACGATCACATGCCCAGGGCGTTTCTCGTTGTCACCTTCGACGTCTGGTTCTGCCACATCCAGAACAGCAGGCTTCTCTACCTGCTTGATTTCAGGCTTAACGGGCTCTGGCTTTACCTTGACAGGCTCCGCCTCCGGCACAACAACTTCCGCCTCAACAACATCGTGAAATTTCGGCTTTAGTTCATGTTTTTCGACCGGAACGATTGCCTTGTTTTCTGGAATACGATCAGGAACTGCTTCAGCCACTTCCGGCTTTTCAACCTCGATTACAGGCGAAAGCTGCTCAACCGGCACTTTCCATTCAAAACTGTTGAGACGACCTGTGACCGGAGACACTGGCGACCATTGCTCGGACACATAACCATCTGCTGTCCATGCCGGATCGCGCGGAGCTTTGACTGCCTGTGCAAGCCACTGCCTGACCTTGCCCTGATCACCAGTTTCGGCCTCTTCAATATCGGCAAGTAACAGATAAGCGCTTTCACGCGGCGAGCCTCTCAACACCTGTTCGGCATTATCACGCGCCAGACGATAATCACCTGCTTCATAAGCAGCACGCGCTACGGCCAGACTGCCTTCCGCATTGTTGGACCTGAGCGTGACCAGATGCTTTGCCCGTTTCAGGCGGTCCTGCACAGTATCGCCAGCGCGACCATATACATAGGTCGAAGCAATATCTGGATGCGGCGAACGCTTCCATGCAGCTTCAAGGATTTTGGAGCCTTTGCGGACTTCGCCATCAGCAAACAATGCACGGGCCGCAACAACAGATGCAGGCACCAGATCAGGCGCGAGCTTGTTGGCTTCAAGCGCAATCGCTTTTGCATGTGCATGATCGACATCTACTGTCGCCATGGCTTTGGCAGTCAGAAGCGCTGCGCGCTCCTTCTTCACCACATCCTTGCTGTGCGCGAGCGCCTGTTTGCGCGCTTCAACGAGCTTCAAAGCGCCATCCCAGTCGCCTTCCGAGCAAAGCTGCCCCATGACAGCAGACGACGCCCATTCAAGCTGCGGCGCTTCCTTGGCTGCTTCCGCCGCATAATGGCGGGCAGCCTCGCGCGCACCAACGCGTTGTGCTTCTATATAAAGCCCGCGCAAGCCAAGCAGCTTGGTTTCTGGATCTTCGATCATCGCTTCAAAGCCCTTGCGGGCATCGTCTGAGCGACCTTCAAGCATTGCTGTCTGCGCTTCAAGAAGCTTGATGAGCGGCTCCTGATCGGAGTTAAGCAGCTTGCCTGCCTGCTTCGTCATACGGCGAGCGGCCTCCGCATCGCCGGCACCGGCCGCAATCAAGCCTGTCGAGAGTGACTGATAACCCCGGTCGCGTTTGCGCGCACGGAAATGACGGCGAAGTGTGTAGGGCGACTGGATGATGCTCTTGATCAGCCACCAGATAATCAGGATCGCCGCAACAATTGCCACAACACCGGCAGCAGCCGTAATCAGCGGCACGTTGTAATGATTACCGCCAAAGGTAACATCAAGCTCGCCGGGACGATCAGCGAGCCACGAGAAGCCAAATCCCAGAGCAACGACGATAGCGAAGTAAAAAATCACACGCAGCATGGACGCCTCCTTAATTTGGCGCCGTGGCGTCTGTTGCAGTCTTTGGCTTGAGGCTTTCGGTCACGAGACGCTGGATGAGCGCATCGGCATCGCGCCGCGCCTTCATCTGTCCTGAAAACTCTTCCGAAACAGCCTTGGCATCGGCTGGTAACTGTTCCCATTCGGAAACCGCACGCTCAAGATCGCCAGCATGAAGGGCTGCTTCCATGCGCGCCGTGGTCGGGCCAACACCTGTTCCACTGACATTGCCTGCAACAGGACGCACGCTGACAAGCCCCTTGGCACTCGCGACGAGCTGATCCCAAACGCCTGCATCTGCTGGAAGCTTGTTTTCCGTGGCAATGATCTTGTTGGCGACAGGCCCAAACCATGCATTGAGATCGGCAATGGTCGGTACGCCCTTGTCGGCAAAGGTCTTCAGCCCTTCAATTGACGTATCCTGTGGTGCAACCGATGCATAGGTGTCGAGTTCAGCCTTGAACGAACCACCGCGATCAATCGCTGTCTTCAACGCATTGGCAGCGATCAGTGCGGATGCATCAGGCTGGCGTGCGCTTTCGCTCACCTTGTCCTGAAGCGAAACCAGCTTCTGTTCAAGGTTCGAAATCGTGCCGCTATTGCCGGAAACTCCGGCTGCGGCCTGATCAGCCTGATTCTTTGCATCACTCAACTGCTGCTCAAGCGATGCTAAACGCTCGGTCAAAGCCGACACATCCGCAGGAGCAGCATCGCCCTCGCTTGGCTTTGGCAGTGCCGCAATCTGCTGCTGAACTTCGGTCAGAGTGCCGGCAACAGCCTCTGCCTTGATTTCAGCGGCTTCGACATTCTTCTGCAAATCGGCAAACTGCGCCTTGCTCGCATCATCAAGCGGCGCAGGGGCAGGATTGCTGCGCAGATCGGCAATCTGCTGTTCGATATGTGCAAGCTGTTCTGCTGTCACACGCGATCCCGGTGACGGCACCACATTGCCCCATTGCAAAGCAAGCAGACCGCCCAGCGCGATTACACCACCTGCAACGCCCGCCAGAAGATAAGCGCCGGTTGAACCAGATTTCTTTTCAATTACCGGCGGCACAGATGCGGTGGAACGAGGCATTTCCCTTGTTGTTTCGGGCTTAACACCCGCAGTAAAGGGCGGCTTTTCCACTTTTGGCTCAGTTTTTGGAGTTTCTGGTTTTGGAGCGGCTTTCTGAGCGAAATCCCCGACAGGTTCGGCCTTCGGTGTCGATTGAGGTGCAGCACCTTCATCTACACGTTTTACATCAGACGGATCGAGATTGATCGTCACGGGCGCGCGGGCCGGTTTGGAATGTCGCGGAGTGCCGGATTTCGCCATGGGTCCTCTCGTATTCGCTTATCAGGTGGTTCGAAGCTTACCAGATAAAATCATCAGATGAAGGAAGGTTGCCAGGAAAAGAGTCAAAGTTTGGAAAACAAACGAAAAATGCCACTCTCATCCGGATGATCAGCTACAAGCGCTCTCGCCCACCATTCCTCTGGCAACTCACGACAAACACGCTCGGAAATGCAGAAAAACCGGGTTCCGGCATCAAATTGCGCGCGAAACTTCTGTATCGCCTCAACAAAAGCCTGCGCTGCGACTGCGGAATAGAGCAGCACCGCGACAAAAGGCCCTTGGTCGAGAATGGCTTTGATTTCATTGGCTGAATAGTTGATCGCCTCGACGTCGTAGACGTCATGGACTTCCATGTTAAGCCCGGCCTCTGACACCTTGTCCTCAAATATCGACTGGCGCACGCGACCAGCTAGATAAAGGAGCCTCGCGTTTTCCGGCAGATGTTTGGCAATTGTTGCAGCCAGACGCACTGCATCACCGCCGCCTTCAATCACAGTCTGAAAGCCTGCTTCTTGTGCAGCCCTTGCTGTGCCTTCGCCAACAGCAAAAAGCGGCAATGCCTTCAACGATTCAAGATTTTCGCTGGGTACATGTCGAAATGCATTGGCGCTGGTGACAGCCAAAGCGTCAAATGCTTGATCGCCGATTTGGAATGGAACCGTGACAGTGCGGCTTACAGGCAAGGAAATGGGCGAAAAGCCGAGAGCAACAAGCTTTGCCGCCGTCATTGATGCTGACGGTTCCGGCCTTGTAATCAGGACAGGGCCACCGATTGGTGCATTCCGCTCCTCCGCCAATGCTACTCCCAGCCCTCAAAGAAATCAGCACCCGCCTCTGCCCGCACGCGCTTGGCCGCATCAGCACCAAGTTCGGCTGCATCGAGAGCCGAGCCTTCCGCGGTTACTTCATGCGCATCACGGCCATCCGGCGTCAGGATCATGCCACGGAACGAAACCTTGTCACCTGCAACAATTGCGAGCCCGGCAATCGGTGTGCGGCATGAGCCATCAAGCGTCGCCAGAAATGCGCGTTCACAGGCAAGTGCTACATGCGTTTCGCGATGCGCCAATGGCTTGAGCAGCGCATCGATTTTTTCATCGCCAATGCGGCTTTCAATGCCGATTGCACCCTGTCCCGGCGCTGGCAAAAAGACCGCTGGATCAAGCAAATCAGTGATCACGTCACCCAGATCAAGACGCTTCAAACCGGCACAGGCGAGGAATGTGCCATCCACTTCGCCTTCTTCGAGTTTACGCAGACGTGTCTGGACATTGCCACGGAACATCACCACCTGAAGGTCAGGACGCAGACGCTTGATCATTGCCTGACGGCGCAACGACGACGAGCCGACGACGGCGCCCTGAGGCAGATCGAGAAAGAGCTTCGAGGTCCGGCCAACAAATGCATCACGCGGATCTTCGCGCTCAAGAAACGTAGAAAGATGAAGACCTTCCGGCAGAACAGTCGGCATATCCTTGGTGGAATGCACAGCCAGATCGATGCGGCCATCTTTGAGAGCTGCTTCAATCTCTTCGGTAAAAAGCCCCTTGCCGCCGACCTGCGACAGCGGACGATCCTGAATACGATCACCGGCAGTGGACATCGGCACGATTTCTATGGCGTCTTCGGTGAAACCATGTGCTTCAATCAGACGGGAGCGCGTTTCATAGGCTTGCGCGAGAGCAAGCTTGCTGCCTCTAGTGCCAATCTTCAAGGATGCTGTTTGCATATCGCGCTGTCCATGATACCGGGTTTCTCAAATATTTTACGTCAAATTACAAGACAGGCAGGGTCTAACCGCAAATGCGCATTCTTGGAATAGAGACCAGTTGCGACGAAACAGCCGCCGCCATCGTTGAACGCGACGATAGCGGCAAAGGGCATATTTTGTCCAATGTGGTGCTCAGCCAGATCGCCGAACACGAACCTTATGGTGGTGTGGTGCCTGAAATCGCCGCACGCGCCCATGTTGAAGCGCTTGACCGGCTGGTGGAACGTGCGCTGAAAGACGCCAATGTGAAGCTCGATGATGTGGACGCGATTGCTGCAACCGCCGGTCCCGGCCTTATCGGCGGATTGATTGTCGGCCTGATGACCGCCAAGGCGATGGCCATGGCTGCAAACAAGCCGTTTTATGCGGTCAATCATCTGGAAGGCCATGCGCTAACCGCACGACTGACCGACAACCTACCATTTCCTTATCTGCTGCTGCTGGTATCCGGCGGTCACACGCAGATGGTTCTTGTACGCGGCCTTGGCGATTATGAACGCCTTGGCACGACAATCGACGACGCGCTTGGCGAAGCTTTCGACAAGACTGCAAAGCTGCTCGGGCTGCCTTATCCGGGTGGTCCAGCTGTTGAACGCATGGCATTACAGGGCGATCCGAAGCGTTTCCCGCTGCCTCGGCCACTCAAGGGCGAAGCGCGGCTCGACTTCTCATTCTCCGGTCTCAAGACCGCTGTGCGGCAGACCGCAACAGAGCTTGCGCCACTTTCCGATCAGGACGTTGCGGACATTTGCGCATCTTTTCAGGATGCGGTTGCCGACACTTTGTCGGATCGCGTGAAACGGTCGCTTGAGCGTTTTAAAGATGAGTTCCCAGACTGCGCAACGCCGTCGCTGATCGTTGCCGGCGGTGTTGCTGCCAACAAGACATTGCGCGCATCGCTTGAAGCACTGTGTGCAAAGCATGGTTTCAGCTTCATCGCACCACCGCTCAATCTCTGCACCGACAATGCGGCAATGATCGCCTGGGCGGGTGCTGAGCGGGCTGCAACCAAGGGCCCTGATTCGCTCAATCTTGCTCCGCGCTCACGCTGGCCGCTTGATGAGAAATCAGCACCCATGTTCGGCACCGGACGCCGTGGAGCAAAAGCATGAGTGAGCGGGCAAAAATTGCCGTGCTTGGCGGCGGCGCATGGGGAACGGCTCTGGCAGCCATGAGCGCCATCGGCCAGCACGACACATGGCTTTATGCTCGCGATGCTGAAACTGTTGCCCATGTGAACGACCAGCGCCGCAACCCTGCTTACCTTGGCGAAATTGAACTTCCTGAAGGCATTCGTGCCAGCACGGATGCCAAGGCTGTACTCGAAAATGCTGATGCGGTTCTCGTTGTTGTTCCCGCACAGGCAATGCGCAAAGGGCTATTGGAATTAAGCGCACTTATTCCACAATCAGCTCCTGTTATTCTCTGCGCCAAGGGCATTGAGCGCGACACCGGAGGACTGATGTCGGAAGTGGTGGCGGAAGTTTTGCCCCACCATACGATCGGCGCACTGTCCGGCCCAAGCTTTGCAACCGACGTGGCGCGTGGCCTGCCAACAGCGGTGACGATTGCCTGCGAAGATGCAGCCATTGCCGATCAGCTTGCAGCAACGCTCTCCGGCCCCGCATTCCGCTGCTATTCAACCACTGATCTTAAAGGCGTGGAAATCGGTGGCGCGCTGAAAAACGTGCTGGCTCTTGCGGCAGGTGCTGCCATCGGACGCGGCTATGGTGCCAGCGCACAAGCAGCCCTTGTCACGCGCGGCTTTGCCGAACTGCGCCGCGTAGCGCAGGCCATGGGTGCAAAGCCGGAAACCATCATGGGGCTTTCTGGACTTGGCGATCTGATGCTGACTTGCTCATCATCGCAATCACGTAACTATTCCTATGGGCTGGCAATCGGTCGTGGCGAAGACCTCACCAACCGCCCGCTGGCCGAAGGTGTGGCAACCGCCCCCATCGCAGCTGAACTTTGCAGACAATATGAAGTGCCTGCACCGATTATCACGGCGGTTGCAGCGCTTCTTGCAGGACATATCACGATTGATGAAGCCGTAACGGCGCTTCTTAACCGACCACTCAAGACCGAGGATTAGAGCATGATCCTGAAAAGTGGGGACCGGTTTTCGGATAAGATCATGGGTAAACAAAATGCATGATCCTGAAAAGTGCGTAGCGGTTTTCAGATAAGATCATGCATAAACAAAAAGGTTAGAATAACATGCTTTTTGCTCTTCTGTGCAACGACAAGCCCGATCATCTGCAGGTACGCCTTGATACGCGCCCAGCCCATCTCGACTATCTCAAGTCGCTGGGTGACGTGCTGAAATTTGCAGGCCCTTTCCTTGGTGAAGATGGCAAGCCAAATGGCAGCCTCGTCGTGGTTGAAGCAGCCGACAAGGCAGAGGCCGAAAAGATCGGTGCCAATGACCCTTACGCGCTGGCTGGTCTTTTTGCTGATGTGACTGTGCGCCCATGGAATTGGGCAATCAACAATCCAGCAAACGCATAAGGACTGGTCATGGCTTACTGGCTGTTCAAGTCTGAACCCTTCAAATGGTCATGGGAAATGCAGAAAGCCCGTGGCGAAAAAGGCGAGCAATGGGACGGCGTGCGCAATTATCTCGCACGCAACAACATGCGCGCCATGAAGCTCGGCGACAAAGGCTTTTTCTACCATTCCAACGAGGGTCTGGAAGTGGTGGGCATTGTCGAGATTTGCGCCCTTTCGCATCCTGACAGCACGACAGACGATCCGCGCTGGGATTGCGTCGACATCAAGGCTGTGCGCGATGTGCCAAAGCCGGTTACGCTAAAAGATGTGAAGGCCAATCCGAAGCTTGAAAAAATGGCGCTCGTCACGTCTATGCGTCTTTCGGTACAGCCGGTAACGGAAGATGAATGGATCGAGGTCTGCCGCATGGGCGGGTTAGACGCCAAGGATATTTGATGCTTGATCCGGCACAAAAGGGCACGCGTGATTTCATATTGGCCAATACTGGCCTGCAAACGCCGCCGCATGTGCCGGAAATCAGCCTTCATCTGGCCGATGAAGCCCACGACCTCTGGCATAAAACCGAGGAAGAACTGGCAACCATCGGCCTGCCGCCGCCGTTCTGGGCCTTTGCCTGGGCAGGCGGTCAGGGCGTTGCTCGTTATATTCTCGATCATCCAAAGGCAGTCTCGGGCAAAACCGTACTCGACTTCGCATCAGGTTCAGGTCTTGTCGCCATTGCAGCAATGAAGTCGGGAGCAGCAGGCGTTCTGGCGTCAGACATCGACCCCTTTGCGCTGCCTGCGATCGAAATCAACGCGGCTGCAAACAACGTTGCCATCACCCCGACACTCACCGATCTGATCGATCAGGATCATGGATGGGAAGTCGTGCTTGCGGGCGACGTGTTCTATGAAAAGCCGCTCGCAGATCGTCTGATACCGTGGTTTGCAAACCTTGCCGCTCGCGGTGCCAGCATCATCGTTGGTGATCCGGGCCGTTCCTATCTGCCCAAAGACCGACTTGAACAGCTTGCCGTTTACACAGTGCCCGTCACGCGTGCGCTTGAGGATGCAGAAGTCAAGCGCACGACTGTCTGGGCATTTTTATAACGCTTGTCGTTATCCCAAAACCGGTTCCCACTTTTGGGCGACAAGCTTGTTTAACCAAACCTTTTCGCACCAGCCACGCACAGCACCACCACGCCAGCGGTCAGCACCATGCCCATGCTCACCGGTTCACCGGCAATGGATGCAGCCAGCATCAGGCCGAAGAATGGCTGCAACAATTGCAGCTGCCCGACAGCCGCTGCACCGCCCTGTGCCAGTCCGCGATACCAAAAGAAAAAGCCGATCAGCATCGAAAACAGCGTAACATAAGCAAGCCCGCCCCATGCCATGACGCCGATATTGCCCCAGGTTTCAGGCCGCGTCATGAAGCTGAGTGGCAACATGACCGGCAGCGAAAAGACCAGCGCCCAGCAGATCACCTGCCAGCCGCCCAGCCTGCGCGACAGGCTGGCACCTTCAGCATATCCAAGACCGCAGACAATGATAGCGCCCAGCATCAGCACGTCACCTAGCAACGTTGACTGACTGCCTTGCCCATAGGCATAGGACGCCACAATCAAACCGCCGACAACTGAGAACAACCAGAACAGTGGGCGCGGGTTTTCGCCACCACGCAACACGGCAAACAAAGCCGTCGACAGCGGCAGCAAACCGATAAAGACAATCGCATGTGCCGACGTCATATGCTGTAGCGCAATGCCCGTCAGCAATGGAAAGCCAACCACCACGCCAAGCGCCACGACAATCAGTGAAATAACGTCATTGCGACGCGGAAATGGTTCACGGAAGGCGAGCAGCAGCGCAAGGCCCAGCAGCCCCGCAATCGACGCTCGCGCCATGGTCAGGAAGGTCGGGTCGATGTCGATCACCGCCAGACGTGTTGCGGGCAACGACCCGCTAAAAATCAGAACCCCCAGAAATCCGTTAATCCAACCCGCAGTCTTGTTCATTCTCTGTTTTTGGCCTTCTTCCAACTTGCATGTGTTTCGGCATTCCCATCAGCAACGTGAAGCGGATTTGGCATGGAATGCGAGAAACAAAGGGATAGAGCGGCTTGGGTGATTCCAATCTGCCTGAAACCGCTTTAGTACAGTGCCGCGAATTCCGCCAAATAATCAGAGACAGTTCACGGACAATTCTGCTAAACTGTACTGATACAAAGGATGGTACAGATGATATCGACGGGCCTTTTGCGCAGTCTTGAAGCCGTGGAAGCTGCCTATCTTGGCAGTCGCAGCGAGGACAAGGCAGCGCCCGATAAGATGCCGCTCGTCGAAAAGGTCATGACCATCATTCGCGACCGTATCGCCGCCATGAGCCTTGCGCCCGGCGCTCGCCTTCCTTCAATCCGGCGTTTGGCCGAGACGATGAATGTTTCGAAATCAACGGTCGTAGAAGCCTATGACCGTCTGGTGGCAGAGGGGGTTATCCAGTCGCGCCGCGGTGCCGGTTTCTACGTTTCAGAGCGGGCACGTCAGCCTTTTACGCTTGCCGCAGTGACACCGCACAAGGACCGGCAGATCGATCCTTTCTGGGTAATGCGCCAGTCGCTTGAAGCAGACAATAAGACCTATAAGCCCGGCTGTGGCTGGCTGCCCGATGAATGGTTGCCGCTTGAGGGTATCCGCCGCGCCATGCGCACAATCGCACGCGATGAAGACAGCAATCTCGTCGCATATGGAGAGCCGCTCGGCTTTCGTCCTCTGCGCAATCATCTGGCGCGCAAACTCACCGAACAGGGCATCAACCTTTCAGGCGGCGATATTCTGCTGACCGATTCAGGCACACATGCCATCGATCTCATCTGCCGCTTTCTGCTGCAGCCCGGCGACACAGTGCTGGTTGACGACCCCTGCTATTTCAACTTTCAGGCCTCGCTTCTTTCACACCGCGTCAAACTCATCGGCATCCCCTACACGCATACAGGCCCCGATCTCGAAGCCTTCGCCAAGGCCGCTGAAGAACAAGCGCCAAAGCTGTATATTTCCAATGCTGGGCTGCACAATCCGACGGGCGGCATCATGACGCCCGCCACAGCACACCGGTTGCTGAAGCTTGCCGAAACCCACGACATAAAGCTAGTAGAAGACAATATCTTTGGCGATTTTCACCCTTCGCCAGCACCGCTGCTTGCCGAGCTCGATGGCTTTGACCGGGTGCTCCATATTGGCAGTTTCTCCAAGACACTCTCGGCCGCAGCGCGTGTCGGCTATATTGCCGGTCGTCGTGACTGGATCGACGGAATTACCGATCTGAAACTTGCGACCTCATTCAGCAGCAACGTTTTGTCCGCCCAGATTGTACACGCCCTGCTCACCGATGGCACCTATCGCCGCCATATCGACAGCCTGCGCGCTAAACTCGCTGACGCCATGACCATGACGGCAAACCGGCTCAAAGCAATCGGGCTGGAACTCTGGACAGAACCGCAGGGCGGCATCTTTCTCTGGGCGCGCTTGCCTGAAGGCATGGATTCAAGCCAGATTGCCCGTTATGCGCTTGAAAAGGGTGTTGTGCTTGCGCCGGGCGATGTTTTCAGCCCATCGCATAGCGCGACCCGTTATCTGCGTTTCAACGTTGCGCAATCGACAGAACCCTATATTTTTACTGTTCTCAGCGATGCGATGCGCGAAGGATTGGCATAAGCGCATCCCGAAAAGTCTGAAACGATTTTCGCGATGCGTGCGGAACAAATGTTTAGAGCGTGGATCGGTTTCAATCGGATCGATGCGCTAAATCCATTAACCCGCTCGCATCGAAAACAACTTCAAGCAAAAGCAATGCAGTCAGTCTGCGCATGACGGATATACTCGCCCCCTGTCTTTGAGGAGAGACATCGGGAGGGATAAACGTGAATACACACCCAACCGGGATCGTGGCTAGTCCACGTCCCGAAGACGAAAGACTATCCGTTACAGCCAATCTGGCTTATGGATTTCAGCATGTTCTGACCATGTATGGCGGCATTGTAGCCGTCCCACTTATCATCGGTCAGGCGGCAGGCCTCAGCCCGAGCGAAATCGGCCTGTTGATTACCGCCTCGCTTTTTGCAGGCGGCGTAGCAACTGTACTGCAAACAATCGGTGTTCCTTTTTTCGGCTGCCAGCTTCCACTGGTGCAGGGCGTATCATTCGCCGGTGTGGCCACGATGGTTGCCATTGTAACATCAGCAGAAACCGGCGAGGCGGGCATTCAGGTCGTACTCGGAGCGGTGATGGCGGCAGCCCTGATAGGCTTTATCATCACACCGATCTTTTCGCGCGTGACGCGTTTTTTTCCGCCCCTTGTGACCGGTATCGTGATTACCACCATCGGTCTCACTTTGATGCCTGTTGCAGCACGCTGGGCCATGGGCGGCAACAGCAATGCACCTGATTTCGGTAGCATGTCCAATATCGGTCTGGCCGGGCTGACGCTGGCGATCGTTCTGCTGTTGAGCAAGATTGGCAATGCCACCATCTCGCGTCTGTCCATCCTGCTTGCAATGGTGATCGGAACGGGGATCGCATGGCTTCTCGGCATGACGGACTTCTCGCGTGTTGCAGAAGGTCCAGTTATGGCACTGCCCGAAGTCTTCCATTTCGGCTGGCCGATTTTCAGTATTGCAGCAACACTTTCGATGTTCATCGTGATTGTCGTCACGCTGGTGGAAACCTCCGCCGATATTCTGGCGGTTGGTGAAATTCTGGAAACCAAGGTCAATTCCCGCCGTCTGGGCGATGGCTTACGTGCCGATATGGCATCGAGCATTCTCGCACCCGTCGTCGGCTCGTTCACACAGAGCGCCTTTGCACAGAATGTGGGCCTTGTGGCGGTGACGGGTGTGAAAAGCCGTTATGTGGTTGCGACTGGCGGGCTTATTCTCATCACGCTCGGCCTGCTGCCGGTGATGGGGCGCGTGATTGCCTGCGTTCCGCCAGCCGTACTTGGCGGCGCTGGCATCGTTTTGTTTGGAACGGTTGCCGCAAGCGGTATCCGCACGCTGTCAAAGGTCGACTATCAGAACAATATCAATCTGATCATCGTGGCGACTTCCATCGGTTTCGGCATGATCCCGATTGCCGCACCGGAATTCTATCACCACTTCCCGGCATGGTTTGAGACGATCTTTCATTCAGGCATCAGCTCTGCTGCTTTGATGGCAATCGTGCTCAACCTCATGTTCAACGAGTTCAAAGCTGGTAACTCAAACCAGATGTCGGTGTTTGCTGAGGGTACGGAACGCATCATTCGCCACCATCAGATCGCAGAACTGCATGATGGCGATTATGTCCAGAACGGCAAACTCTACGATGCGGAGGGCAATGAAGTGAAAATCGTCCCGGCAGGTGCTCATTAAAAGCACCTCCAGCAAAAGTGTGAAGCGGTTTTGCGTAAGCAGTGCGTATCAAAAAAATTAGAGCGCGTAGCGCTCTAATTACCGCAATACGCGGATCACGGTCCTATTCGTCAAATGAGGCAGGAGGCGCGCCATATCGGCGCGCTTCAATGCTATACAGCCCTCGGTCGGCGTATAACCCGGACGGGCAAGATGGAAGAAGATCGCACTGCCGCAACCTCGTTTGCGCGGGCTAATGTTCCAGTCCATGACGATACAGGCATCATAAACATCGTCATTGCGCCACATCTTCTCGTGACTTGGCTTAAACGGCAGATTGACCGGACGATTGTAATTGGCGTCTTTTGGCGCATCGCACCAGCCATCCAGCTTACGCACCCGGCGCAGCGGCAAGGGCGATACCGGCCATTGTCCGCCATCGCCACGACGATAGCCATAGAGCAGTCGCATGGAAGAAAGCGGCGTGGCACCGTCGCCTTCGCGCTTGAAAGCGCTGATTCCCCCCTTGCCAAGCGCACATTCCAATACCAAATTGCCAGCAGCAAGCAGGCCGCGCGTTTTATGGCCGGGCTTTGCCCGTACATCGATAATGCCAATGCCGCGGCTTTTTTGATTTCTGGTCAAGCCCTGCCTCCGTTTTCCGCCTGCTGATAAAGTTTGGGTGATCGCCTGAAAATTTGCTCTCTTTTTTCACGGCTTCAACTTATCGCCATTAAATGTCATAAAACACGAACCACTATTTGAATCAAAGAGTAACGAGGACAGGCATGACAGGTCGTACAATACTGATTGTGGACGATGACGAAGATCTCCGCTCCATCCTCGTCGAACAGCTGGAGCTGTGCGAAGAATTCCAGATTCTTCAGGAAGACAACGCTACCAAGGGCATCCAGACGGCCCGAAATGGCATTGTCGATCTGCTGATTATGGATGTTGGCCTGCCGGACATGGACGGTCGCGAAGCGGTAAAGCTTCTGCGCAAGGGCGGCTTCAAGGCTCCGATCATCATGCTTACCGGTCACGACACCGAATCGGACACGATTCTCGGTCTCGAATCGGGTGCGAATGATTACGTCACCAAGCCGTTCAAGTTCGCGGTTCTGCTTGCCCGCATCCGCGCGCAGCTGCGCCAGCATGAGCAGAGTGAAGACGCGACATTCATCGTTGGTCCTTACACCTTCAAACCAGGCCAGAAGCTGCTTCTCGATGAGAAGGGCAGCAAGATTCGCCTGACCGAAAAGGAAGCAGCCATCATCAAGTATCTCTATCGCGCCGGCGACAAGGTCATTGGCCGCGATGTGCTGCTTGAGGAAGTCTGGGGCTATAATTCCGGCGTCACCACACACACGCTGGAAACCCATGTCTACCGTCTGCGCCAGAAAATTGAGAAGGATCCGTCCAACGCATCGCTTCTGGTTACAGAAAGCGGGGGATACAAACTTGTCCCATGATGGACAGCGCCTGATGCGGGTGTAATGACAAGCTATGGCGCTCGATGACGATATTCGCATTCTCGGCTCAGTAGGCCTGTTCGAGTCTTTCACACCCGAACAGTTGCGTCTGCTCGCCTTTGGCGCAGAACGCCTTGTTCTGCGTGCCGGTCGTGAACTGTTCCGCGAGGGCCAGAGTGCCGATTGCGGCTATATCGTCGTATCTGGCAACATCACCTTGTTTCATGATGCAGACGAAGGGCGGATTGCGATCCGCCCCGTCGGCCCCGGCGCGATGCTGGGCGAAATGGCGCTGATTGCGCAGACCACCCGCCTGACAGGTGCCCTGGCCGAAGAAGAGACCGAAGTCATCCGCATCAGCCGTGCAATCTTCCGGCGCATTCTGGAAGAATATCCGGAAGCCGCAGCATCGCTGCATGCCCATATCAGCAAAAACCTGCTGCAGCTGATTGCCGACATCGAAAAAGTCGCGCCACAGCTTAATGGCAACGACTAAAACCTATAATTCAATGACCCGCTCGATACCGATGGCATCCAGAAACGCCTGATCGTGGCTGACCAGCAGCAGACCACCTTCATAGTCATTCAGGGCTGTTTCCAAAGCTTCGATTGAATCGATGTCGAGATGGTTGGTCGGCTCATCAAGGATCAGCAATTCAGGCTTCAGCGTTCCGCCAAGAATGCAGGCGAGTGCAGCGCGCAGCAATTCGCCACCACTCAAGCTCCCTGCAAGACGCGAGGCGCCCTCGCCGCGAAATGAAAAACGCGCAAGTGCTGCATGGGCATCGTTATCGCTCGCCCCTTTGTTCAGTCTGCGGAAGTTCTCGTAAAGCGTTGCACCGCGGTCCATCAAGCTCGTCTGCTGATCGAACACGGCAACCGGCACAAATCGTCTGATCTCGCCTGAAACTGGCTGCAAATCGCCAGCAATCAACCGTAACAGTGAGGTTTTTCCAGCTCCGTTTGCGCCGCGAATGACGATACGCTCTGGCCCGACGATTCTGAGTGAGAAGTCGCGGATGACTGGGTTTTCTGGCACCGGCCCACCAAAAACATCGAACATTTCAAGCACCACACGTCCAGAAGGCGAAAGCGATGCATCAACGTGGAAACGCATTTTCTTGATACGTTCGACTTTTGCTTCTGCTTCCTGCAACTGGCTTTGTGCGCGTTCAGCATTGCGCTCAGCAAGTAGCTCTCCGCGACCACCGGTCTTCTGCGCCTTGTCGGCACGCGCATCGAGCAACAACTTGCTCATACCCGCATCTGCACGGGATTTGCGCCCGCGCGCATCACTTTTTGCTTGCCGTTCGGCAGCTTCCTGCGCCTTGAGCCTAACCCGCTTCACATCGCGCTGAGCCACTTCGAGATCGCGCGCTGCCCCTTCCCGCTCTAGTTCTTTCCGCTCATGGTAGAAATCCCAATTGCCGCCATAGAGCGCCAACGCGCCTTGCGAGAGCTCGGCTATCGCATCCATTGACCGCAACAATTCGCGATCATGGCTGACGACAACAGCAGCCCCCTGCCAATTCGCAAGCATATCGGCAACAGCCTGACGGCCATCGCGATCAAGATTATTGGTCGGTTCATCCAGCAAAATAAGATCGGGCTTCTGAAACAGCAGTGCTGCAAGCGCTGCTCGCGTCTGCTGCCCGCCACTCAACTCGGATAGCCGGGTTTGTGGCGAAAGCGAAAGCCCGAACGACAGCAAAGCTTCATCGAAACGCTGAGGCAACAGCCAATCCGCCTGTTCGAAATCAACGTCAGTGCCCGCACCCGCTTCGATCCGCTCAAGCATTTCAAAGGCATCACGCGCGTCGAACAAATCGGCGAGTGTCTGCTGAGCGTCACCACCGACATTCTGCGCAAGCATACCAATCCGGCTGCTGCGCGTGACGGTTCCACTGGATGGTAACAAATCACCGCTCATGATTTTCAAAAGCGTGGATTTGCCAATACCATTACGCCCGACAAGGCCGATGCGACCTTCGGTTACGCTGAAATTGATGCCTGAAAAGAGAGTACGGCCATCAGCCGTGACGCAGGAAATATCCTGAAGAGTGAGAAGAGAAGACATGAAGAGCCCCGGAAACGTTGAAAACACTGGTCATCTGAAACAGTGCTGTACGATCCATTGCTCTTTTCTCCTCTTCTGAACTTCGCTCTATATAGGCTTGAGCGTTCGATTAATCCAGATCGAATGTCGCAATCACTGGTACGTGATCGGATGGGCGATCCCAACCGCGTGCTTCACGCAGGATCTGTAGTCCCTGCATATGCGCTTCCAGATCAGCCGAACCCCAGATGTGATCGAGGCGGCGACCACGATCCGCTGCATCCCAATCCTTGGCGCGATAGCTCCACCATGTATAGATTTTCTGGTCAGCCGGAATGACCTGACGCATCAGATCGCTCCACCCACCTTTCACGCGCAAGTCTTCAAGCGTGGTAGTTTCAATCGGCGTGTGGCTGACGATTTTCAACAATTGCTTATGCGACCAGACATCGTTCTCAAGCGGCGCGATGTTGAGATCACCCACGAGGATGGATGAATTACCATCCTGCCTGTCAGCCACAATAGCCCGCATTTCCTCAAGAAAGCCAAGCTTATGTGCGAATTTCGGATTGATTGCAGGATCGGGCTCATCACCACCGGCAGGCACATAGAAATTATGGATACGGAGCTTTTTGCCACCCGCTGCGACGACTGCACTTAAGTGACGGCAATCACCCATCTCACAAAAGCCGATCTTCTCCACATCGCTCAGCGGACGTTTCGAGATGGTCGCAACGCCGTGATAGCCCTTTTGACCACTGATCGCGATATGCTCATAGCCAAGTGCGCGAAAGCCCTTGGAAGGGAACTGATCGTCGGGACATTTGGTTTCCTGAAGACAGAGAACATCCGGCTGATAGTCGCTTAAAAACTGCTCGACCAGCGGCATGCGCAGACGAACAGAATTGATGTTCCAGGTAGCAACAGAAAAGGTCATGGGAATAAGACTCGCGGTCACCAAAAGATGGCCGCGAACCTAACGATTTATCCGGCAAATGCAAATGTAGGGCAGCAATAAAACAGAGAATTACTGGCCCTTACGCTTCATCGCGATGCGCTGATAGTCGATCTTGAACATATCGTCGGTAAAGCGCACACCGGTTCGCAAATTGAAGATCATCACCGTTGTATCAAGGCCTTGCGCATCGGTGATCGTCCACTGCTTCAGTTCATAGGTCTTTGGCTCGAACATCAGCGTAATCTTGGAGCTGCCGAACACTTTTTTGTCACCAATGACCAGTGTGGTCATATCCGGGTCCTGTTTGACGCTCTGAAGACGGCCACCGCCAAGGTCAATCTTATCGGAAAGAAGCAGCTTCAGCGGCGTGGTGCCCAGCGCATACATATCCCAGGTATCGAGCTTACGATTGTTGATGACAACCTGATTGCCATCCGAAATCACGCGTACCGGCGAGTTGTTGTAATTGAAACGGATTTTGCCCGGACGCTCGATATAGAAAGTGCCGCCTGTCTGGTCGCCCTTCGGGCCAAACTGAACGAACTCACCGGTCATGGTGCGAACAGAAGAGAAATGATCAGCAATCTGCTGAGCGGCCGCGGCATTTCCCGCGCCCTGCGCCTGAGCCGCAACCGGAGTGAACACCGGCGCAACAGAACCAAGAATCAATGCTCCCAATCCGAGGAAGGCCGCGAAACGGCTGGCTTTCGCAAATGCGGAAATGCGGGAGAACATCATCGGCAAACTCTCTCTTTTCATCATTCTCTAAAGGTAGATCGGCAGTTGGGCGCCAGTGTGGCAACTCAAAGTGTGGCAACTCAAGCTCACAAATTCTCGGCTAGAAATCGTCGTCGCCTGTTGGCACCAGTATTTCGCGCTTGCCGGCATGATTGGCAGGTCCAACGATACCTTCGTCTTCCATGCGTTCGATGATCGAAGCAGCACGGTTATAGCCAATGCCCAAACGACGCTGGATATAGGAAGTCGAAGCCTTCTTGTCGCGCAGCACCACAGCCACGGCCTGATCATAAGGATCGTCAGAATTTTCAAGGTTAGACGTTCCAGCCGGACCGCCGCCTTCATCCTCTTCCTCGTCTTCAGTGATCGCATCGAGATATTCCGGCACGCCCTGAAGCTTCAGGTGCTGAACAATACGCTCTACTTCGTCATCACCCACGAATGGACCATGTACGCGCTGAATGCGACCGCCACCGGCCATAAACAGCATATCACCCTGACCAAGCAGCTGCTCGGCGCCCTGCTCGCCAAGGATAGTGCGGCTGTCGATCTTCGACGTAACCTGGAAGGAAATGCGGGTCGGGAAGTTTGCCTTGATCGTACCCGTGATAACATCGACAGATGGGCGCTGTGTTGCCATGATAACGTGGATACCTGCGGCACGCGCCATCTGCGCCAGACGCTGCACCGTGCCTTCAATGTCTTTACCAGCCACCATCATCAAATCGGCCATTTCGTCGATGATCACGACGATATATGGCATTGGTTCGAGATCAAGCTGCTCGGTTTCGTAGATCGCTTCACCTGTATTACGATCGAAGCCGGTCTGAACGGTACGGGCGATCTGCTCACCCTTTTTCTGGGCCTGACCAACACGCTGGTTGAAGCCGTCAATATTGCGGACACCAACCTTGGACATCTTGCGATAGCGGTCTTCCATTTCGCGCACGGTCCACTTGAGCGCAACGACAGCCTTTTTCGGGTCGGTCACAACCGGCGTCAGAAGATGCGGAATACCGTCATAGATGGAGAGTTCCAGCATCTTTGGATCGATCATAATCAGACGGCATTCCTGCGGCGTCATACGATAGACCAGCGACAGGATCATGGTGTTGATCGCCACCGACTTACCCGAGCCGGTTGTACCAGCCACCAACACATGCGGCATCTTCGCAATATCGGCAATCACCGGTTCACCGTTGATTGTCTTACCCAGCGCCAGCGCAAGCTTTGCCTTTGACTGTTCAAAGTCACGGCTTGCCAGCATCTCGCGCAGATAAACCATTTCGCGCTTCTGGTTCGGCAATTCGATACCGATGACATTGCGACCCGGAACAACGGCAACACGGGCTGCTATCGCGCTCATCGAGCGGGCGATATCATCCGCCAGACCAATTACGCGAGATGATTTGATACCCGGAGCCGGTTCAAGTTCGTACAGAGTGACAACCGGACCCGGCTTCACATTGATGATCTCGCCGCGCACACCGAAATCTTCCAGCACGCCTTCAAGCAGACGCGCATTCTGTTCAAGCGCATCCTTGGACAGCGACGCATCGCGCTGTACGAGCTTGGGCTCAGCCAGATAATGCAGCGACGGCATTTCAAATGCGCCGCCTTCCTTGAGGAACGACGCCTGTGCTTCACGCTGGATGCGCGCGCCACTCTTAGGTGAAGGCGCACGTTCGCCAACGCGTGCTTTGGCGCGCTGTGGCGGTGCATCATGCCATTCCTGGCCTGCCAGCGGCGCACCATCGCCGTCATTATCGAAACCGTCATCCATTTCAAACGGCGGCTCTTGTGACGGAGCAGAACCAAATCCCGGATCATGGCGAGGACCGTTGCGCGTTTCAGCACTACGACGCACGCTGCGCATATCGCCGAATTCGTCCTCACGCGGCTTACGACGCTTCATGCCTGTAAGGCGCCTGAAAGTGGCGGTTGCACTGAGCATTGTATGCGTCATAGCACCGACGAATTGCGAAATGCCGCCCGATGCCGTTTCGTCGTCATTATCGTCGTCTTCGAAGTCGTCTTCCGCAGCACCGCGCGCGGCAGGCGTGTCGGCCAATACTTCGCGGCGACCAATAATGCCACTTGCAAAAAGGCAGAGCCAAAGGGCTGGGAAGGCGAGCACCAGCGCAATGCCGGATGCTATCGCACCTTGTGGGAATGTACCGATGAAAATGCCTGGGATGCGCAGCATCATGTCACCGAAGACACCGCCAAGGCCAATTGGCATTGGCCAGCTTTCCGGCACCGCAAAGCAGCTTGCAATGGCTGCGAACAGCAGCGCTGCGCCAAGCCAGGCAAAACTGCGCTTGGCAATGCGACTGATACCGCCACGCGTCATCAGCAGCAGTGACCAGATGACCAGCGGAAGCAGAACTGGAACGCTTGCAAGGCCAAAGAACTGCATGGCGATGTCGGAGAATACCGCGCCCGGATAGCCAAGCGCATTGGTAACAGGGTTGTCTGTTGCATGGCTGAGGCTTGGGTCTGCAACATTCCATGTCGCCAGAGCCCCCACCGCAGCACCCGTAAGCGCAAGCAATCCCAGACCAAACAGGATATAAAATTGCCTGCGGAAGATATTGGCCAATCTCAGCCTGTCTTCCGAAATCCGCTCGTCACGCAGCGGGTATGAGGGCGAATATCCTTGCCGCATAAAGCCTGTCCCGAACCATGTTTTGGTGCCCTGCGGCTTGTGAAGCCTCGGGCGCAATGAATCGGGGTGATCCTAGCCTTGCGATGGTTAATTCCTCATTAACCATGCGACTTCTTATGTGGAGAAATGAAAAAGGCGCGGTTTCCCGCGCCTTTCCCCTTGTTGAGACAACCCTGTTCTACTGAACAGACTCGCCGTGCAAAGCGATATCGAGGCCTTCCATTTCGGCCTGTTTGCTTGGACGCAGACCCATGATGGCCTTGATTACGTAGAGAATAATCGCGGTCGCGACTGCTGTGTAGACAATGGTAACGGCCGCACCGAAGAACTGCTTGCCCATGGTTGCACCTTCGCCCGCAGCGTTGATCGCAACATCGGCAAAAAAGCCCGTCAGGATCGCGCCAACAAAGCCGCCAACGCCGTGTACGCCGAACGCATCGAGCGAGTCGTCATAACCAAGTGCGTGCTTGAGCTTAACCGCTGCCACGTAGCAGATAAGGCCTGCGACGATACCGATGATCAGCGCGCCCGTCGGATTGACGAAGCCTGCCGCAGGGGTAACAGCAACCAGACCAGCTACCGCGCCCGAAATAATGCCGAGAACGCTTGGCTTACCCGCGATTGCCCACTCAGCAAACATCCAGGCAAGAGCTGCACCAGCGGTCGCAACCTGCGTGTTGAGCATGGCGACAGCGGCGAGCGAATTTGCACCGGCAGCAGAACCTGCGTTGAAGCCGAACCAGCCCACCCACAGAAGGGCTGCGCCGATAACCGAGAGAACAAGGTTGTGCGGCGCCATGTTGGTCTGGCCATAACCGTCACGCTTACCAATAATCAGTGCTGCAACAAGACCTGCGACACCAGCATTGATGTGAACAACCGTACCGCCAGCGAAGTCGAGAACGCCGTCAGAGCCGAGGAAGCCGCCGCCCCATACCCAATGTGCAACCGGCACATAGACGATGAAGAGCCACAGAACCATGAAGACCAGCATGGAGGAGAACTTCATGCGTTCTGCAAACGAACCCGCAATCAGCGCAGGCGTGATAACCGCAAAGGTCATCTGGAACACGATGAAGAGGTATTCAGGGATGGTGCCGGTGAGCGAATCCATCGTTACGCCAGCAAGGAATGCCTTATCGAAACCACCGATAAAGGCGTTCATCGAACCGCCATCGGTAAAAGCAAGCGAGTAGCCGAAGAACATCCACAATACCGACATCAGGCAGGTAATTGCGAAGCTCTGCATGACGGTGGAAAGCACGTTCTTCTTGCGCACCATGCCACCATAGAACAGCGCAAGCCCCGGAATGGTCATCATCAACACAAGTGCGGTTGAAGTCAGCATCCAGGCGGTATCGCCGGTATCAAGGGTCGGGGTTGGTGCAGCTGCATCCTGTGCAAAAGCTGTTCCAGCCAGAGCGAGCAATGCAGGCAGAGTGGCGAGAGCCGTTTGCTTGAATCTTCCAGTTATGAGCATCGAGTATCTCCGTCGAATGGCGGCTTCAAACGCGTCTGCGCTGAAAAGACCGGTTCAAAGCTACAGAAACAAAAATCGTGCCAGTTGCGCGCGATGGAACGGAGAGGATGCAATTTTTCTGATATTTGGCATTCACGCGTAAAGTGAAATCAAAGGATAGAAACGGCATTTCCGCCCAAAATCCGGGCTTTCTAACAAACGGAATGGGCAGTCCAGCTCGAGAAAAATCTTGCCGTAAAAAATAATAAACGGCTTTTCCCGGAAAGGGAAAAACCGCTTTAAGTGATTCATCGGATTCAGCTTTTGCGCTTGAAGCCCATTTTACGCAATCGACATATGCATAAAATTTAATCGCATGCTTTTATGATGATTAAAATATCATCACTTGTCTTTTTCATGCACACGGATAAGCCCTTCCTGCACAACCGAGGCAATCAGAAGCCCTTCACGCGTGTAGAGCGCACCGCGGTTAAACCCGCGCGCACTGGACGCGCTTGGCGTATCCTGGGTGTAAAGGAGCCAATCATCAAGCCTGCAAGGGCGATGGAACCATATCGCATGATCAAGACTTGCCACCTGCAGATCTCGGTCAAAAATCGTGCGCCCATGCGGATGCAGAGATGTATCGAGCAAGGTCATATCCGACAGATAGGCGAGAATGGCCGCCTGAAGTGCGCGATCATCCGGCACAATACCGCGCGCCCGCACCCAGACATGCTGACTTGGAGCCAGTTTCTCGCGCGAGAAATAATGTTTGAGAGATACCGGCTTGATCTCGATGGGGCGCTCCTGCTCCCAGTATTTGCGCACGCCCGCCGGTGCCAGATGCAGATATTCTTCCTTGAGATCATGATCGCCGACAAGCTGCTCGGGCATCGGCAGGCCTTCAGGCATATCGATCTGATGATCAAGCCCCGTTTCATCGATCTGGAACGACGCTGACAGCGTAAAGATCGCCTTGCCGTGCTGCTTTGCCAAAACGCGGCGCGTGTTGAAACTCGAACCATCCCTGATACGATCGACTTCATAGATGATCGGAATGGCCGGATCACCCGGACGTACAAAATAGCCATGCAGCGAATGAACATGCCGATCCGCATCAACCGTGCGCTGGGCCGCAATCAGCGCCTGTCCGATCACCTGCCCGCCAAAAACGCGCTGCCAGCCCACCTGCGGACTATTGCCGCGGAAAAGATCCATTTCGAGCGTTTCAAGATCAAGTGTCGTCAGAAGCTGCTGCATAGCAGCGGTCTGCTTACCTTCAAATGCACTGGTCTTTTTATCATCGGACATGGACAGCCTGTCTCCTGCAATCCTATATAGGAACTATATTCTCGGTGAACTGTTTGTGCCTGCACGACAGAAACTGTCAAGTCGAAGCCTCACATGCTTCACCGAAGGGTGATCTGAATATCCGAAAGGAAGAAGCGATGTCTGCCGCAAGCAAGCAGGGAACCACGGGCAAGAACGATCTGGTAATCGCAGGCGGCGGCTATGTCGGCCTCGTTACTGCCGTTGCGGTCAAATCGGCAGCTCCGCATCTTTCAGTTACCGTCATCGACGGCGCACCGGCAGGCGCATGGAAGAACGACCCGCGTGCATCCTCCATTGCAGCAGCTGCTTCGCGTATGCTCGACAAGCTCGGCTGCTGGCAGGAAATCGTCACCGACGCACAGCCCATCACAGAAATGGTCGTCACCGATTCCCGCACCTCCGATCCGGTACGACCTGTCTTCCTAACCTTCTCTGGCGACGTGAACCCGGGCGAGCCTTTTGCCCATATGGTTGAAAACCGTGTGCTCAACACCGCCCTTCACAGACAAGCAGATGCACTCGGCATCACCTTCATCGAAGGCATGAGCGTCGAGAATTTTGAAACCAATCCTGAATCTGTTGCCGTGAAGCTGGCCAATGGTGAAACACTCATCACCCGCCTGCTGATTGCCGCAGACGGCGCAAAATCGCGCCTGCGCGACATTGCTGGCATCAAGACGGTCAACTGGGATTACGACCAGTCGGGCATCGTCTGCAACGTCGCCCATGAGCGCCCGCATGGTGGTCGTGCCGATGAGCACTTCCTGCCCGCAGGTCCATTTGCCATCCTGCCACTCAAGGGCAATCGCAGCTCGCTCGTCTGGACGGAACGCACAGCCGATGCCGAACGCCTGATCCGCGAAGATGATTTCATCTTTGAGACCGAACTTGAGCAGCGTTTCGGTCATCGTCTTGGCGCGCTGACGGTTGAGGGTCCGCGCCGCGCCTTTCCGCTTGGCCTCACACTGGCCCGCGAATTCGTCAAGCCACGCTTTGCACTTGTGGGTGATGCAGCCCACCGCATCCACCCGATTGCCGGTCAGGGCCTCAATCTCGGTTTCCGTGATGCGGCAGCCATTGCCGAAGTTATCGTCGAGACCGATCGCCTAGGCCTTGATATAGGATCGTTCGCAGCGCTCGAGCGCTATCAGGCATGGCGCCGCTTCGACACGGTGCAGATGGGTGTCACAACCGACGTACTGACAAAACTGTTCTCCAACGACAATCCGGCAGTCCGCACCATTCGCGACATTGGACTGGGTCTTGTTGACCGCGTTCCAAGCCTCAAGTCCTTCTTCATCAAGCAGGCAGCGGGTCTTTCGGGGGATACACCACGTCTTTTACAGGGCGAAGCGATTTAAAGCATTTCCAGCAAAAGTGGGAACCGGTTTTGCGTCGGATAATGCGTAAAAAAAATAGTTACAGCGGTTCCAACGATTCAGCCTTAACTAGAACCGCTCTCAGCTTCACACGCGCACTGGAAAAAGCTTCCACGTCTGCTAAAAAAGCAAGACTGAGCATAGGCGTGGGGGCCTCGGGGCATGCATACCAATGAGCGATTGATCGACAGGCTCCTGCAGTTGCAGGCAGGTTTTTGGTCAACTGAAGACGTTCACAAACTATCCAAAATTGCAGGCGTCCTAGCCATTATCGCTGCTATGGCAGCTGCCATCATCTACTCAGTCGTAAAACCCGACCATAACTGGGACATGATCCCTTATATCGCAACAGCGCTCGAAAACCGCTATCCCGATGCGACCCAACTGCATACGGAAACATGGCGGCAAATCGCAGAAGTAACATCAGAAGGCGAGTTGCAAGCGCTGAAATATGGTGGAGACTATCGAAGCGCCCAGTGGGCAAGCCCCGATAATTTCAAATCGCAGCTCGTCATGTACCGCGTCAAAGCGGGCTATATTCAGCTTCTGCGCTGGCTGGAACCCTATACAGGGCTGGTCCGTGGCGGCCACCTCATCAGCATCTCAGCAGCGTTCGCTACCGGACTGCTGATACTTTGGCTGCTCGGCAGCTATAATGCGCTTCAGGCTGGACTCCTGGTTGGACCTGCGCTTTTGCTGGCCAGTTATGGCCCAATAACATCAGCGGTCTTTCCGGACATCGCCATGGCAGCGCTTTCCTTCGCCGCCATTTTCGCCATTCTGCGCGAGCGTGACTGGCTGGGTGCCTTGCTGCTCGTGCTATCTTTCACAATCCGCCCAGACAACATCATCATGATCTTTGCTCTGCTGATCACAGCAGTTCTGTTCGGCTGGCGTAAACTTCCGCTGCTGATCGCCTTTGCGGCCTGCATCGCGGCAGGCCTGATGATGGAAAAAGCCGCCGGACATCCCGGCTGGTGGGCGCATCTTTATTTCACCTGCATCGAGATGCAGAGTTCCATGACTGGATTTAAGCCAGATTTTTCGGTCGTTCTGCTCGTCAAAGCCTATATTCGGGGGATCATTCTGGCGCTTTATCTCGAAAGCTGGCCTTCCATGCTGTTGCTGGCACTGGTCGCTTGGGCAGCGATGGCGAAAGCCGGCATTAAAGCCGATATTCCTCGATTGAATGGTATCGTCTTTGCCATGGTCATCGGAATTCTCGGCAAGTTTGTTTACTTTCCGATGCCCTATGATCGCTTTTTCTTCAACATGATCATCATCATCATTCTGATGCTGTCACTGGCATGGGCAGTCGATACAAACCGTAAGTTTGCCCAAAACTGACACTGGAAGCCATGGGAAGCCGCCCTATCTGGTTGGAAGAAACCAATCGAGAGGAGCTTCCCCATGGACAGAAAAGCAACCGCAGTCTGGAAAGGTACACTCAAAGACGGCAAAGGCACGCTCAATACCCAGAGCGGTGCGCTGAAAGACCTGCCCTATGATTTCAAGGCGCGCTTTGAAGATGAAAGCGGCCGCGCAGGCACCAACCCTGAAGAGCTTCTCGGCGCCGCCCACGCAGGTTGCTTCGCCATGCAGCTGTCAGCCCTGCTTACCGAACACGGCACGCCACCAGAAAAACTCGACGCGACAGCAGCCGTCACAGTTGGTCCCGCATCAGGTGGTGGCTTTGCAATCTCCCGCAGTGCATTGACGCTCAGTGCAAGCATTCCCGGCATATCTGAGGAAGATTTTGCAAGCCTTGCCAAGAAAGCAAAAGAATCCTGCCCGCTTTCGAAAGCACTGGGTGCAATCGAAGTAACACTGGACGCCAAGCTGGTTTGATCAACAAAAGCGGGCCTAGCCCGCTTTTTTATTCCGGAAGATGGCAGACGGCTTCGATATTATGGCCGTCAGGATCGGTTACAAAGGCTGCATAATAATCGGGATGATAATGTTCCCGCAAACCGGGCTTGCCGTTGTCACTCCCCCCTGCAGCGAGTGCCGCTTCATAAAAGCGATCTACCTCAGAGCGGGTTCCTGCCGAGAAAGCGACATGAAGAACGCCTTCCAGCTTTGAACCTTTCTGCTTGCCGATCCAGAATTCCGGCTTTCCGTTGCGGCCATAGCCGACCCAATCTCCGAATTCCATCGCTCGCGTGATACCCAGCGGCGCTAAAGCCGCATCATAGAAAGCACGGGATTTTGGCATACTGGAAATGTTGAAACCGATATGATCAAGCATGAAAGACCTTTAAAGCCGAAACACTGCATTGATTAGATCAGATATCGGCGAAACAGCAAAGATCAAGGATCGGTTGCGCTACATATAAAAGAAAAGGGAGGCATGAGCCTCCCTTTCCGTCGATTATAAAAACACGTTTTACACGCGGCGCTCGACCATCATCTTCTTGATTTCGGCAATCGCCTTGGCAGGGTTGAGACCCTTCGGGCAGGTTTGCGCGCAGTTCATGATCGTATGGCAGCGATACAGGCGGAACGGATCTTCGAGATTATCGAGACGTTCGCCCTTGGCTTCGTCGCGGCTGTCGATCAACCAGCGATAGGCCTGAAGCAGAACAGCTGGTCCGAGGTAACGGTCGCCATTCCACCAGTAGCTTGGGCACGAGGTCGAACAGCAGGCGCAGAGAATGCACTCGTAAAGACCATCGAGTTTCTGACGATCTTCGTGGCTCTGCAGCCATTCCTTCTGCGGCTCTGGCGAAACCGTCTTGAGCCAAGGCTCAATCGAACGGTGCTGAGCATAGAAGTTGCTGAGATCAGGCACCAGATCCTTCACCACCGGCATATGCGGCAGCGGGTAGACCTTGATGGAACCCTTGATCTCGTCCATGCCCTTGGTGCAGGCGAGCGTGTTGGCGCCATCGATGTTCATTGCGCAGGAGCCACAAATGCCCTCACGGCACGAACGGCGCAGCGTCAACGTCGGATCGATCTTGTTCTTGATGTAGAGAAGACCGTCGAGCACCATCGGGCCGCAATCATCGCGATCGATATAATAGGTATCGATGCTTGGATTTGCGTCGTCATCCGGTGACCAGCGATAAATACGGAACTCCGTTACATTCTTGGCACCATCTGGACGCGGCCAGGTTTTGCCTTCCTGCATACGGGAGTTCTTGGGAAGTGCGAGTTCAACCATTGCTCATTCCCTCGATCAGTAAACGCGCTTCTTAGGCGCGATCTTGGCCAGGCTGATGCCGCCTTCTTCCTCGGTCGTCAGCGGATCGAGATGAACAGGGCGGTAATCAAGCTTCACGTCGCCATTTGGCGACAGCCAGGAAAGGGTGTGTTTACGCCATTCGGCGTCGTTACGGTCCGGGAAATCCTCATGCGCATGTGCGCCGCGGCTTTCGTGACGGGCTTCAGCCGAAACGACTGTCACCATCGCGTTAGCCATCAGGTTTTCCAGTTCCAGCGTCTCAACCAGATCAGAATTCCAGATCATCGAACGGTCAGAGACCTTGATGTCCGGCAGTTCTTTCCAGATCTCCGCCATACGTGCGACGCCCTGTTTGAGCGACTCGTCCGTACGGAACACGGCAGCGTCTTCCTGCATGGTGCGCTGCATCTTTTCACGCAGTTCTGCGGTTGGCGTCGAACCGTTGGCATAACGAAGACGATGGAAGCGATCCATGATCGTTTCGACCGCTGCTTCGTTGATGTCTGGAATCTTTGCAGCGCGGTCGATGACTTCGCCAGCGCGGATTGCAGCCGCACGGCCAAACACCACAAGGTCGATCAGCGAGTTGGAGCCGAGACGGTTTGCACCGTGCACGGAAGCGCAACCTGCTTCACCCACGGCCATCAGGCCCGGCTGAACGCGGTCAGGATCTTCTTGCGTCGGGTTAAGCACTTCGCCCCAATAGTTGGTTGGAATGCCGCCCATATTGTAGTGAACAGTTGGCAGAACCGGGATCGGTTCCTTGGTCACATCGACGCCTGCGAAAATCTTGGCCGACTCGGAAATGCCCGGCAGACGTTCATGCAGAACAGCCGGATCAAGATGGTCGAGATGCAGGTAGATGTGGTCCTTGTTCTTGCCAACGCCGCGACCAGCGCGGATTTCCATGGTCATGCAGCGCGAGACAACGTCACGCGAAGCAAGATCCTTGGCAGAAGGCGCGTAACGCTCCATGAAGCGTTCGCCTTCGGAATTGACCAGATAGCCGCCTTCACCGCGTGCGCCTTCGGTAATCAGGCAGCCTGCGCCGTAAATGCCGGTTGGGTGGAACTGTACGAATTCCATGTCCTGAAGCGGAAGACCGGCACGTGCCGCCATGCCGCCGCCGTCGCCGGTGCAGGTATGGGCCGAGGTTGCCGAGAAATAGGAACGGCCATAACCGCCCGTCGCCAAAACCACCATCTTGGCGGCAAAGCGATGGATTGTACCGTCATCGAGGTTCCAGGCGACAACGCCCGTGCAGACGCCATCAGTCATGATGAGATCAAGCGCGAAATATTCGATGAAGAACTGCGCGTTGTTTCTCAGCGACTGGCCGTAAAGCGTATGCAGGATCGCGTGGCCAGTACGGTCAGCAGCAGCACAGGTGCGCTGAACCGGAGGGCCGTCGCCGAAGTTCTGCATGTGGCCACCGAACGGGCGCTGATAGATTTTGCCTTCTTCGGTACGCGAGAAAGGCACACCGTAATGCTCCAGTTCGTAAACCGCAGCAGGCGCTTCACGCGCCAGATATTCCATGGCGTCCGTGTCGCCCAGCCAGTCCGATCCCTTGACGGTATCGTACATATGCCACTGCCAGCTATCCGGGCCCATGTTCTTGAGCGAAGCGGCGATGCCGCCCTGTGCTGCAACCGTATGCGAACGGGTTGGGAAAACCTTGGTGATGCAAGCGGTCTTGAAGCCCTGCTCAGCCATGCCGAGCGTTGCACGCAGACCTGCGCCACCGGCACCAACGACAACAACGTCGAACTTGTGATCTACAAACTTGTAGTTCTTTTCGCCCGCAGCACTGGCCGCGTTTTTTTCTGCACTAGCCATCGGGCTATCAACCTCCGAAGCTCAGCTTGAGGATCGCATAGACGCAAGCCACGCCAACAACAACCGTGAAGAAGGTGTTGAGCATGACAAGCAGGACCTTCAGGCCTTCGCCGTGAATGTAATCTTCAATAATAACCTGCATGCCAAGACGCATGTGGTAAACGCCGGTCAGCACGAACAGCGCCATCACCAGAGCGGTGAACGGATGCGCCAGAACGGATTTCACTTCCGCATAGCTTGCGCCATGGAGCGAAATAACCAGACCGATGAAAAACAGAACCAGCGGGACAAGTGCCACAGCACTCATACGCTGAAACCAGAAATGGCCGGTGCCTTCTTTGGCCGAGCCCAGACCGCGAACCTTGCCGAGAGGTGTACGCATATCGTTCATGTCAGAACTCCTTTCAGCGCACTGCGAAAGCAACAACCCAGACAAGGATCGTTGCGGGCAGCGAGAAGGCCAGCGTCAGCCAGGCAATTTTGCTGGCCGTGTGCTTTTCAAGTCCGGCACCCATGTCCCAGATGAAATGGCGTACGCCGCCGGCCAGATGGTGCAGAAGCGCCCAGGTATAGCCGAACAGAACCAGATAGCCGATCCATGAACTATAGACCCAGCTCACCATGTTGAACGCATCTTCGCCGATTGCAGCGGCAATCAGCCATGCGGCGAGAAGAAGGGTTCCGAAATAAAGTGCGCCGCCGGTAATACGATGGATGATGGACATCGTCATCGTGATCTTTGGTCGATAGATCGACAAATGCGGCGACAAAGGACGCTGACGCGTAGCGGTCGGTTGTGTCATGGCTCTCGTGGGCTTCCCTGACGTTTCTACCCATTTCATCTTGCCCAGCTCTTGCTGGCACAATGAAATGAATGGCCGGTTCATTTGGATCGTCGTGCGTCCGGATAGACGTACAAAGGACGCTCCAACTTCTTGAATCTACGCATCGTGCTTTCCAAAAATCAGAAACGATTTTTGGGCCGATGCTGTAAAACCGAGTTCGATGTCGCGCACAACGCAGGAAACAGAATTTTCGATCCTGCGCCGGCACGACCCAGAAAATGTGGCTGGATCGTGCTACACGACCCTATGTGGCGCTTTCTACTGCGCTTTTACCACCACGTCAAAGAAGCTTTTTCACGAAAAGACTAACAATTGGTCGCACCTCGACGACACTTTCGCGTGATTTCGGATTTTAAACGATTGAAGTCCGAAATCTCGAAAAACATGTGTAATTTCATCCACTTTTGCGGATAAGCCTAGTTCCCGAAGCGAATCACGTAACTGGACCAATCGGCAGCAGCTGCAATCTGTTCGTAGAGCTTGCGACCATCCTCCGGTACACGGGGCGCATTAAGGACAAGCTTGGACCAGCTGCGTTCTTCTGCCTTGTCAGCAAGCAGATCAATCAACGCCTTTGCGATGCCTTTGCCGCGATGATCGTGGTGTACATAAATATGGTCAACCTGACCGGCGCGCAGACCTGAGACCGGCTCCGGAAGATCGTAGAAGATCACGAAGCCGACCAGATTGCCATCAACCCGCGCACCCAGAATCTCGGTAGCGCGATCCTGCAGGAGATGCTCGGCATAGAATTCATCCGGACGACGCGGCGCGCCACGCTTCAATGCCTGCGCGTAGCTTGCGAGCAGTGCCGAGAACTCATGGGCATCTCGCAGGTGAAGAAGCGCAATATCGACGGCATGATCTGTGGTCATGAGCAATCTTTCCCTCAAACATATTTCCAGAAATCGGAAACATCTCAATTGTAGACGAGAGCTGGGTGTAGACAAGAGCCCGCCCAATGGTAAAGCGCATTGCTTGCGAAATCAGATCAGCTTGCGACCATTGCCGGTTCCCCGGAACTCCACGACATTGTCGTCCAGCATCATCGGCAACGCCGTGCGAACGCAGTTTCGACCATTCTTCTTGGCCTCGTAAAGCGCTCCGTCTGCCCGCTTGTAGACATCGGAAAAGAAGTCGTCGAACTCCATTTCCGTGACCCCGAAGCTGACCGCAAATGCCACATCCCCTGAAGCGCCGGGCAGCGTGATATCGGCACAGGCCAATCGCGCCCGCTCTGCAAAGCGCCATGCCGACTGGATCGTGTGTCCGGGAAGCAGCACGGCAAACTCCTCACCACCCATTCGCGCAGCAATACCGCCCTTGGACGCCGCCGACCTGCGAAGTTCATCAGCAAAAGCTGCAATCACGCGATCACCGAGAGCATGACCGTGCGTGTCGTTGATCAATTTGAAATAATCAATATCGCAGACGATCAGCGAAAGAGCCTGCCGCATCCGCTTGGATTTTTCGATTGCAGCCTCGGCTCTGAATTCAAAACCACGGCGATTGAGGAGACCGGAAAGCTGATCCGTTTCCGAGCGAAGCGTCACATCGGAAATCAGCTCACCCATCAGGCAGAGCAGCAAGAGAAGTCCTGCCGCTACCGAAAGACCGGCACCAATCGACTGAACCAGCAACGCATAATCTGTTCTGACATAGTCGTCAGGATCAACACCCACGCCGCCAACCAGCGAAGCCAGTACGGGCTTGATAAGAAAATGAATGGCACTGATCGTAAACAAACCTGCCATCAGCCCATCAAGCGTACCCCACGACCGACCGAATGGACGGCTTTTAGCGCGAGCACTCAATCGCCCTCGCATGATGACCCAGACAGCCAGCATCAATGTGAGGAAGTAAGGCGACTGATAAAGAATGCGACCCAGCATTTCGCTGCGCGCAATGTCGTAAATGCCATAGACCAGCGACAGCGAACCGACGAGCAGCAACCCCAATGGAAACCATGGAACGGGTGACGAATACATCCGCGCAAGGCCGATTACCAGACAGGCAAGCGTCATGAAATAGGTGGCAAAACCCAGCATGTAACCAAGCTTGGCACTTGGTATCGAGGGGATCAGCAGTTCTGTCAAAAAGTAGAGCATCGCGAAAACGAAGCCCAATGCGAAAATCGGCGCCGCTGTGTTATCGCGTGCAAAAGCCGCGATACCCAGAAAGGTAAACGCAAACAGACCGGAAACGGTCATATTGATCAGCAGTATAAACTCTGCTCCGTCCATCCGTGCTTTCCGGCCCCTGCCTGCGAAGCCAATGCGGCCCGCATTCCCCAATTCTAAGCCCCGCAAATTCCGCCGTTTTCAGCGAAACAGAAGAATGATTTTCACCTTATAGCCCTTATACATCCAAAGCATGAAAAAGCAGCTAATTTAGTAAACAAACCGGTCTGCGATGAGCCTCTCGCACATATGACAAAAGCCGCCGGATCACTCCGGCGGCTTTTTAAAACTTGCTCACGAAAGAGCTTAGTTCCAGTCGCGAATATCGACGAAGTGACCGGCGATGGCTGCAGCCGCTGCCATGGCAGGCGATACCAGATGCGTGCGGCCCTTGAAGCCCTGACGGCCTTCGAAGTTGCGGTTCGAGGTCGAAGCGCAACGTTCACCCGGCTTCAGGCGGTCATCGTTCATAGCAAGGCACATCGAGCAGCCCGGCTCGCGCCAGTCAAAACCTGCTTCGATGAAAATCTTGTCGAGGCCTTCAGCTTCCGCCTGCTCCTTCACAAGACCCGAACCCGGAACGATCATCGCGTTAACGCCATTAGCAACCTTCTTGCCAGCGGCCATACGGGCAGCGTCACGAAGATCTTCGATACGACCGTTGGTGCATGACCCGATGAACACGCGATCAATCTTGATGTCGGTCATCTTGGTGCCTGGCTTCAGGCCCATATAATCGAGCGCACGCCACTTGGATGCACGCTTGGTTTCGTCCTTGATCTCATCCGGATTAGGAACGATGTCGGTAACGAAGACGACGTCTTCAGGCGACGAGCCCCAGGATACAACCGGTGAAATCTTGGCAGCGTCCAGCTCAACGATCTTGTCGAAATGCGCGCCTTCGTCAGAATGCAGCGTCTTCCAGTAGCCGATAGCCTGTTCCAGCGCTTCGCCCTTCGGTGCGCGCGGCTTATCCTGCACATAAGCGAAGGTTGTTTCGTCCGGCGCGATCAGACCAGCGCGTGCGCCGCCTTCAATCGACATATTGCAGACGGTCATGCGACCTTCCATCGACAGCGAGCGAATGGCGCTGCCTGCATATTCGATTACATAGCCGGTACCACCTGCGGTGCCGATTTCACCGATAATGGCGAGCGTGATGTCCTTGGCGGTGACGCCCGAGGCCAGTTCACCTTCAACACGCACCAGCATGTTCTTGGCTTTCTTCTGGATCAGCGTCTGAGTCGCAAGCACATGCTCGACTTCCGACGTACCAATACCATGCGCCAGCGAGCCGAAAGCACCGTGAGTCGACGTGTGGCTGTCGCCGCAAACAATCGTCATGCCCGGTAGCGTGAAGCCCTGTTCCGGACCAACAATGTGCACAACGCCCTGACGGCGGTCACGCTCGGAGTAATATTCAACGTTGAAGTCAGCAGCGTTTTTGGCCAGAGCCTCAACCTGAATGCGGCTTTCTTCGTTCTTGATGCCGTTCACGCGGTCTTTCGACGTTGGAACGTTGTGATCGACAACAGCCAGCGTCTTTTCAGGATGACGCACCTGACGACCTGCCATACGCAGACCTTCAAAAGCCTGCGGGCTTGTCACTTCGTGCACAAGATGGCGATCAATATAAAGGAGGCAGGTACCATCGTCCTGCTGATCCACTACATGGTCGTCCCAGATCTTGTCATAAAGTGTACGCGGCGCGCTCATTGCGAGGTTCCTTTGAACGGTTCTTAATTAGGCTGTCATATGCACCCGCCGCTTCATTTCGTCAAGAAACACAAACCGCAACAGGGTGTCGCAGTAACAATCTTGCGCAATGTTGGCGAAATTATGCGATATGTTACGCAGCCTTTTGGCTTTTGCAAATAAAAAAGGCGGTCTAAAGACCGCCTTTTTCAGATTCTTGCAGAGAGGTGCTTATTCAGCAGCAGTCTTTGCAGCTTCTGCCTTAGCAGCAGCGACCTTATCGGCTTCGCGTTCTGCCTTGGTGCGGTTGTCTTTCTTCTCAGCAATACGAGCAGCCTTACCGGTGAGGCCACGAAGGTAGTAAAGCTTCGCGCGACGGACCTTACCGCGGCGAACGAGTTCAACGCCTTCAACGATTGGCGAGTAAACTGGGAATACGCGCTCTACGCCTTCGCCGTAAGAAATCTTGCGAACGGTGAAGTTTTCGTTGATGCCAGCGCCGGAGCGGGCGATGCAGACGCCTTCATAGGCCTGCACGCGGGTACGCGTACCTTCGGTAACGCGAACCTGAACGCGAACGGTGTCACCTGGCTGGAAATCTGGAAGCTTGCGCTTTTCTTCGATCTTTGCTGCCTGTTCGGCTTCAAGCTGACGAATAATGTCGGTCATCATCTGACTCCTTTACGAATTCTTCTCAAACAGTCAGAGCGCTCTGCACTTGCCACCAAGCACTTAAGGCCTTGTGGGTATGCCCGAAAAATCAGGCAGGAGCGGTACACCATCTATTGGTTTAAAGATGTCGGGTTTTCCCGAACTGGCGCGGCAATACACCATTGCTGCAAATGAATCAATATCAGCGCTGCGAAATCGCTATTTCCCGCCAATCCGCCCAAGATGCGTATCCTGAAAACCGGTTCCATACTTCAAACCAAAGCCAAGCGCACGATCAACGCCGATATGAACCGCCCAGATGAGCGCAACCGCAAAGCAAAGCGGCCAGCTCATGGCCCAGCCAAGCACCGCCACAAGCACGACACCAATCCAGCTATGCGCGATGTTATAGACAACAGCGCCGGTGCGCGGACCTTTGAGATAGGCAAAGAACGACAGGTCAGGCGCAAGGATAAGAATCGCAAAAAGCCACCAGCTTGCACCGCTCACCCAATATGCACCCAGCGCCAGCAGCGCGAGGGAAAGACTTTCGAGCCGCTGGATCAGGTTCATTTGCGTTTTCCCTCGCGATAGGCTTCCCAAAGATCAGGGCGCCGTTGCTTTGTGATGCGTTCCGCCTCAGCGTGACGCCACTTATCAATCGCACCATGATTGCCGGAGGTGAGAATTTCAGGGATCGAGCGATCTTCCCATACCTGCGGTCGGGTATAATGCGGATGTTCAAGAAGCCCGGTTTCGAAGCTTTCTGTTTCGCCGGAATCCCGATTACCCATCACGCCTGGCAGAAGCCGCACAATCGCATCCAGCAGAACGATAGCCGCAGTCTCACCACCCGATAAGATATAATCGCCGATGGAAATCTCTTCGAGCGCACGTCCTTCGATCACCCGTTCATCGACGCCTTCAAAACGGCCACACAGAATAATCGCACCCGGACCGTCAGCAAGCTCGCGCACACGCTTTTGGGTGAGCGGCGCGCCGCGTGGGCTCATCAGTAGCATCGGGCGATCATCAGCCACCGAATCGAGCGCCCGTGCCACCACATCCGGCTTCATCACCATGCCTGCGCCGCCGCCCGATGGCGTGTCATCCACCATGCGATGCTTGCCTTCGGCAAAGTCACGAATCTGCACGGTATCGAGAGACCATGTGTTTTCTGCGAGTGCCTTGCCCGCAAGCGAGACGCCCAAAGGGCCAGGAAACATCTCGGGATAAAGCGTCAGCACCGAGGCATGAAAACCCGGCACAACCTTATCCGTATCAGACTGTTCACTCATGGCTTCTTTGGTCGCTTCTGTTCATTCTTCTTATCGTTCTGTGGCTTGCCGCGCTCATTTAACGGATTGTCGTCATCATCCGCGATAAGTCCGGCCGCATAAGGCTCAACCCGAATTGTGCCTGCCTCGAAATCGATCTCAGGAACTGCAGCTTCGGTGAACGGGATCAGCATCGGACGCTTGCCCTTGAGACTCAGCTCGATCAGATCGCCACCGCCGAAATCGAAAACGGCACTCACAACCCCGTAAGATTTGCCGTCAGCATCAAGCGCTTCAAGGCCAATCAGATCGGTTTGAAAGAATTCGTCTTCATCAAGCTCGTCATCAGGCAGCTGCGAACGGTCGATGAAAAGCTCGGTACCGTTCAGTGCTTCGGCAGCGTTGCGATCATTGATGCCCTTGAAGCGTACAACGATCACATTCTTCGCAGAGCGGGCTTCCAGCACTTCGTAAGCCTTACCCTGCGCATCATAGAGCTGGCCGTAATCAGCAACTGCTAGCGGATCGTCGGTAAATGTCTTGACCCTGACTTCGCCACGTATGCCATGGGCGGCTCCGATAACGGCAAGCTGGATTGGGTTTTCTGGACGCGGCATGAATAATTCCGTGATTAGATACAATTTCTAATCGCTTACCCAATTTCCTGTAAAAACGCCAAGAAAAACGAAAAGCGGCTTCTTTACTGCCCGGCAACCTATCACTGTCAGACTGTAACAACCGCAACTCAAACAGCGAATCCCGACCATGACGAGCAAAGCCGAATTCCTTATCCCTGCCCGCGCCGATCTTGCGGCAGCGCGCGAGGAATGGCTGAAATCGCTCAAAGACATGCGCCGTCTGTCGGAAAACACTGTTGAAGCCTATGAGCGCGATACCCGCCAGTTTCTGCAATTTTTGACCGGTCATCTCGGCGAACCGCCTTCGATCAACGACATCGGCAACCTGCGCGTCGCTGATTTGCGTTCGTATCTGGCCAACCGCCGGAATGACGGTGCCGGTGCTCGCACACTCGGACGCGGACTTGCTGGCATTCGCTCACTGCTGCGGCATCTGGAAAAGCTCGGACTGGTCAATGCCGCAGGCGCGAGTGCCATGCGTGCGCCGCGTCAGCCAAAATCGCTGCCAAAGCCGTTAACGGCAGAAGATGCCCGTCGCGTCGTCGCTGCCGATGGCCAGATGGCGGAGGAGCCATGGATCGCAGCGCGCAATGCTGCCGTTCTCACACTACTTTATGGTTGCGGCCTTCGCATTTCAGAAGCACTCGGCCTTGCAGGCGATGCGTTAAACGACGCATCTGTGCTTTCGATCACAATCACCGGTAAGGGCGGCAAATCCCGCATGGTCCCGCTGCTGCCAGCTGTGCATCGCGCTGTCGCCCAGTATCGCGCGTTGTGCCCATTTGATCTCTCTGCCGACAAAACATTGTTCAGAGGTGCCAAGGGCGGAGAACTTCACGCTGCCATCATCCAGCGCGAAATGCAGAAATTGCGCGCCGGTCTCGGCCTTCCCGACACTGCCACCCCGCACGCGCTTCGCCATTCCTTTGCAACGCATCTGCTTGGCCGCGGCGGTGATCTGCGCACCATTCAGGAACTGCTTGGCCATGCGAGCCTCTCGACCACACAGGTCTATACCGGCGTCGATACGGCTCGGCTGCTTGATGTTTATGACAAAGCGCATCCTCGCGCTTAATCGGGGGTGTCATCCAACCCTAACCATCCTATATTCACTTCATGAAAAAGCTGTTCTTCCTTTTTGCCTGTGCCCTCATCGTCAGTTCAGCCAATGCGCGTGCGCAAAGCACTGACGCCGCCTGCTCCCCGCATGGGGTCAATCTGATTGATGGTCTGGACAAAAAGGACCCCAAGCTCTGGTCCGAGCTTCAGGCCGAAGCGGAAGAAATGCCTAATCATAAGGGTATCTTCTGGAAAATCGAGAAAGACGGCCTCGAACCGTCCTATCTGTTCGGAACCATCCACCTGAGTGATCCGCGCGTAATGGCCCTGCCCGGCGCTGTGACCAAAGCCTATGACGACGCCGACAAGATCGTGGTCGAAGCAACCGACATTGTCGATCAGAAAGCCTTTCTGCGGGTTAAAGTTGAACAGCCTGAGCTGATCCAGTTCACCGATGGCTCAACGTTGCAATCGCATCTGCCACAGGATCGGCTGGAGGAGATCGACAAGAAGCTCGAAGCGCGCGGCATCATTCTGGGTGCCGTCGGCAAGATGAAGCCGTGGATCATCACCAGCCTGTTGGCCCTGCCCAAATGCGAACGGCAAAGAAAGCTGGAAGGGGCAGACTTCCTCGACGGCTATCTGATTACCGAAGCGCAGGATCAAGGCCGAACCGTCATCGGTCTTGAAAGTGCAGTTGAACAGCTTGAGGCGATGAACCGGCTTCCGCTTGATTTCCATATTCGCAACCTGATTTCCGCCGCCCAATATGGCGACAACATCGAAGACGCCATGGAAACCACGATTGCGCTCTATCTTCAGGGTGAAATCGGCATGATCATGCCCGCATTGCGGAAAATCGTGCCCGACAGTCTGTCCAAGGAAGACTACGACCTTTTCCAGAAAGTCTTGCTCACAGACCGCAACCACATCATGGCGCAACGCGTGGCCCCCGTCCTTGCCACTGGTGACGCCTTTATCGCCGTCGGCGCCCTGCATCTGCCCGGCAAGGAAGGACTGGTAGAACTGCTGCGTGCGCAGGGCTATAGGCTCACAGCAATGTAAGCGCATGTCCAGAAGTGGAACCATCCCGGCCTGCTCGCGTTAGACTTTCCAATGGTTGCAACCAACTGGAGGAGAGCAAATGGTTGACCCACTCGATCCACGCAACGATCCACTAAACAATCCGCGTCACGCTGATCCAATGGCCGACCCGGTTGCCAGACCGCCACAACCCAGAGGCAGCAGCGGTATTTTGCTTGCGGTCATCCTGATCGCTGCAATTCTGATCCTGGGCTATTTCTTCTATCGAGGCGGCGGCTCCACAGATACGGCTGCACCGCCACCACCACCCGCGGCACAGGGCGAAACAACAACGCCACCAGCAGCACCGCCTGCAACACCACCGGCACAGAACTAACCCTATGAAAAAGGCCCGCTTTCGCGGGCCTTTCTGCATCCGGATAAACCCGGAAATTACGTGTGACCACGATTACATGTGAATTGGCTTGGCAAAGGTTGCCAAGGCAGATTCGCGAACCGCTTCCGACATGGTTGGATGCGCGTGGCAGGTGCGTGCGAGATCTTCGGACGAACCACCAAACTCCATCAGTACGGCCAGCTCATGGATCATTTCACCGGCATTGTAGCCGAGGATATGAGCGCCCAGAACGCGATCCGTTGCCTTGTCGGCGAGGATCTTCACAAAGCCGTCCGTGTGCTGCATGGCGCGTGCGCGACCGTTTGCAGTGAACGGGAACTTGCCGATCTTGTATTCAACGCCAGCGGCTTTCAGCTCTTCTTCGGTCTTGCCGACGGAGGCTACTTCCGGCTGCGTGTAAACAACGCTTGGAATGACGTCGAAGTTTACATGTCCTGCCTGACCAGCGATGATTTCAGCAACGGCAATGCCTTCATCTTCGGCCTTGTGTGCGAGCATCGGGCCCTGAACCACGTCACCGATGGCATAGATGCCTTCGACATTGGTGCGCCAGTGACCATCGATTGCAACGCGACCGCGGTCATCGACATTCACGCCAGCTTCCTGCAGACCAAGACCATCCGTGTAAGGACGACGACCCGTCGAAATCAAAACCGCATCGGCATCAATGGTTTCAGCATCGCCACCCTTGACCGGCTCAAAAGTCACTTTCGCGCCCTTTCCAGCCTTTTCAACACCAGTAACCTTTGCGCTCAGCTTGAAGGCAATGCCCTGCTTTTCGAGAAGACGCTGGAACTGCTTGGATACTTCGCCGTCCATCGCACCCAGAACCTTGTCGAGATACTCAACAACGGTCACTTTCGCGCCAAGACGTGCCCAGACGGAACCAAGCTCCAGACCAATCACACCACCGCCAACAACAACCAGATGACCCGGCACCTTGTCGAAAGCAATCGCACCGGTTGACGACACGATGACCTTCTCGTCGATGTCGACCTTAACACCTGGAATGCCGGCAACATCAGAACCAGTTGCGATGATGATGTTCTTACCTTCGATTTCCTGAACGCTACCGTCTTCGGCAGTCACGGAAACCTTGCCCTTGGCGACGATCTTGCCGGTGCCGATGTAAGGCGTGATCTTGTTCTTCTTGAACAGGAACTCAACGCCAGACGTGTTCGACTTAACGGTCGCGTCCTTGTGAGCCAGCATCTTTTCGAGATTGAGCTTTGGCTTGCTGATTTCAACGCCCAGCGTATCGAAAGAGTGACCGGCTTCGGCAAACACTTCAGACGCATGAAGCAGCGCCTTGGAAGGAATGCAGCCAACATTGAGACAGGTGCCGCCAAAGGTCTTGCGCTTTTCGACTACGGCCACTGAAAGGCCAAGCTGTGCGGCCTTGATTGCGGCTACATAACCGCCGGGGCCGGTACCAATGACAACCACATCATAAGACATTGAACTATCCTTCTTCAGTCTGATCCAGAATGACCAGCAATGGCCATTAAACTTTCATAAGATCGGCGATCCGATCATTCTTCTTCAGGCGAGCACGACTTGAAACGGAAGCTTTCAAACTGAAGCGCCTTTTCTGGTTTCGCTGCGCCAAAATCATATCCGTCAAGCGCTGTTGCCAGATCGGGAAACAGGATTGCCTGCGCGGCCGGCTCATCGGCCTTTGGCAGCACATCTGCTTCCGCGCCTTCCTTCAGCGCATAGACAACGCTCTGCCAGAGGCTGCAATCATCGAGGTCTTCCGGTTCGGTGCCACCATTCTTGCAGTTATAGGTAATGAGCGCATAGGGGCGTGCAACCCCTTCTTCCGGCCAAATGACGAGACCTGAAAGTTTGAACTCCGGCTTGTCATCAGCGGTAATCGTGAACTCATTGGTCGGTGCCGGTGTCATCTTGAGCGCATTGGACTGCACGGCATGGAAAGTCAGCGTGTATGCATCGCCCTGATCGCGATAGACTGCACGGTTCTGCGTACAGGCGGCCTGAACGGCGCTTGAGAAAACCGTCACGGCAAGAGCTGATGCCGCCACCACTTTGAAGAGCTTCTTAACGTCATGCATCTGTCGGTTCTCCTCGTATTCCCGGCAGTGATTACTGCGCTTTCGCTCTGTTACTGTGCTTTTGCAATGGCAAGTTTCAGACCCAGTGCAATGAAAACCACACCACTTGTTCTGTCGATCCATTTGGAGGCGCGCGAGAAAACCGCGCGCATCTTTGGCGTCGTCATAAAAAGGCTGACACCGATAAACCATGAAATCAATGCCGTGGCCATTACCACGCCATAGCCAAGCTTCACTTCAGTCGGAGTATGAAGGCTCACAACCGTCGAGAAAATCGAAAGGAAGAAGAATACGGCCTTGGGGTTAAGCGCATTGGCGGCAAAGCCCAGACTGAAAGCCTTGAGAGCGCTCTGCTTGCGCTGCTGGTCCTGTGCGCTCATATCGATATCGATCTTCGTCGTACCAGCACGCAGTGCCTCGATGCCGATATAGACCAGATAGGCCACACCGCACCATTTCACGATATTGAAGAGATAGATCGACTGGGAAATAATCAGCCCGAGACCAAGCACCGTATAGGTGACATGCATCATGAAGGCTGCACCAATACCAAAGCTGGTAATGATTGCCTCGCGACGCCCCTGCATCAACGACTGGCGGATAACCATGGCGAGATCAGCGCCCGGCGAAACAATGGCAAAGACGAAGATCGCCATCAGGGATGCAAGTTCAAACAGATAGGGATGCATCACTTTTCCTCGCCCCGCATCTCAGGGATGCAGGCAACCGTCAAAAAACCAGATTGAAAAACATGAGTGCAAGCCCAGCCAGCGAACCGATCCAGACGAGCGAGCGGATATATGGAATACCCGCCAGATAAAGCGGCACATAGATGATGCGGCAGGCAAACCAGACCCAAGCACCATAAAGTCCGAAACCTGCTGTATCGCCCTTGAACACAAGTGCAAGCGCAAGTGCTATAAATGCAGGGTAGGTCTCGCGGAAATTGGCGGAAGCACGTTCCGCGCGACCAGCCAGATGGCCGGAGGGCTTACGCCCTTCATCACGCGGACCCGCATTCCATTGGGAGCCGAGTTCCTTCGTCGCCGTCCAGCCCTGCAGGAGGATATGAACCACCAGCAGAACCACACTCCAGCCGATCAGCGGGAGAAAAGGCGACGCGGAAAAGATACCCGGCTCCATAGCTCTATTCCTTACAGGTCAAGAACCAGACGCTCTGGATCTTCCAGGCTTTCCTTGACGCGAACGAGGAAGGTCACTGCTTCCTTGCCGTCAACAATGCGGTGATCATAGCTGAGAGCCAGATACATCATCGGACGGATGACGATCTGACCGCCGACGACAACCGGACGATCCTGGATCTTGTGCATGCCGAGAATACCCGACTGCGGCGAGTTGAGGATCGGCGAAGACATCAGCGAGCCGTACACACCACCATTGGTGATGGTGAAGGTGCCGCCTTGCATATCAGCCATCGAGAGCGAACCGTCGCGTGCAGCCTTGGCAAGACGACCCAGTTCCTTTTCAACGCCAGCGATCGAACGCTGATCGGCATCGCGGATGACAGGAACAACAAGGCCCTTGTCGGTGCCGACAGCCATGCCGACGTGAGCAAAGTTCTTGTAGATGATGTCAGTGCCGTCGATCTCGGCGTTAACAGCCGGGATTTCCTTCAGCGCATGGGTCACGGCCTTCGTGAAGAAGCCCATGAAGCCGAGCTTGACGCCATGCTTCTTCTCAAAAATGTCCTTGTAACGCGAACGCAGTTCCATCACCGCAGACATGTCGACTTCGTTGTAAGTCGTCAGCATCGCAGCAGTGTTCTGAGCGTCCTTGAGGCGCTTGGCAATGGTCTGGCGCAGACGGGTCATCTTCACGCGTTCTTCGCGTGGTGCATCGTCAGCCGACGAAGCAGGACGTGCAGCAACAGGAGCAGCTGCTGCAGGTGTTGCCGAAACGCCTTTTGCGATAGCGTCAAGAACGTCACCCTTGAGAACCTGACCGCGCTTGCCCGAACCTTCAACCTGATCAGCGGAAAGGCCGTTTTCAGAAAGAAGCTTGGAGGCAGCAGGCGCAGGCTGCATTGCCGGACCCGACGATGTCGACGCAACAGGAGCTGCCGCAGCCGGAGCAGCAGCTGCTGCTGGCTTGGCTTCTTCCTTCTTGGGAGCAGGTGCAGCACCTGCGCCAGAAATCTGGCCAAGCAGTGCGTTCACTTCAACCGTGTCGCCTTCCTGTGCCACGATTTCGGCCAGTACGCCCGCAGCCGCAGCTGGAACTTCCACTGTTACCTTGTCGGTTTCCAGTTCCACCAGAGGTTCATCGACAGCGATAGCATCGCCGACCTTCTTGAACCACTTTCCGATGGTTGCCTCAGTAACGGACTCCCCAAGCGTGGGAACGCGAATTTCGGTAGCCATGGTTTCTTCTTCCGTTGATCTTCGATCTTTAGATTTGATTTCAATTCAAGCTGGAAGCAGCTTTTCCAAACCGCTCCCCGCCGAAAATTAAATTAGTTTCCCAGCGCATCCTCGAGGAAAGCCTCGAGCTGTGCAAGGTGCTTCGACATCAGGCCGGTTGCAGGCGATGCCGCAGCCGGACGACCGGTGTAGCGAACGCGCTGATGCTTGGCGTCGATATGAGCGAGAACCCATTCGAGATACGGATCGATGAACGACCACGCACCCATGTTCTTCGGCTCTTCCTGACACCAGACGATTTCCGCATGACGGAAGCGCGAGAGCTCGTTGATGAGCGCCTTGGCAGGGAACGGATAAAGCTGTTCCACGCGCAGCAGGTAGACATCGTCGATGCCACGCTTTTCGCGCTCTTCGTAAAGATCGTAATAGACCTTACCCGAGCACAGAACGACGCGGCGGATCTTGGCATCCTTCTGAAGCTTGATACCATCGCCCTTGTTGTACTGTGCGTCATCCCAAAGCAGACGGTGGAACGATGAATCGCCCGACAGTTCGTTGAGGCTCGAAACAGCACGCTTGTGGCGCAGCAGCGACTTCGGCGTCATCATGATGAGCGGCTTACGGAAGTCACGCTTCATCTGACGGCGCAGAATGTGGAAGTAGTTAGCCGGCGTCGTGACGTTTGCGACCTGCATGTTGTCTTCCGCACACATCTGCAACCAGCGTTCCAGACGAGCCGAGGAATGTTCAGGACCCTGACCTTCAAAGCCATGCGGCAGAAGGCAGACAAGACCCGACATACGCAGCCACTTGCGTTCACCAGATGAGATGAACTGATCGAAGACGACCTGAGCACCGTTGGCGAAGTCACCGAACTGGGCTTCCCAGAGAACCAGAGCACGCGGATCGGACAGCGAATAACCGTATTCGTAGCCAAGTACCGCTTCTTCCGAAAGCATCGAGTTGATGGCTTCGTAGATCGCCTGACCCTTCTGAATGTTGTTCAGAGGGATATAGCGGTTCTGGGTTTCCTGATCATAGAGAACCGTATGACGCTGCGAGAAGGTGCCGCGCTCCACGTCCTGACCGGACAGACGGATCGGGCTGCCTTCGGAAACCAGCGAACCGAATGCCAGCGATTCAGCCGTTGCCCAATCGAGGCCTTCACCGGTTTCGATCATCTTGGCGCGGTTGTCGAGGAAGCGCTGAATGGTGCGATGAACATTGAAGTCCTTTGGCACTTCAACGAGCTTCTTGCCGATTTCTTTCAGCGTCTTGATCGGAACACCGGTTTTGCCACGGCGCTGTTCGTCGGCATTGTCTGCCGTGCGCAGGCCAGCCCAGGCACCGTCCAGCCAGTCAGCCTTGTTCGGCTTGTAGCTCTGACCGGCTTCAAATTCCTGTTCAAGCTTTTCGCGCCATTCAGCCTTCATCTTGTCGATGTCAGCCTGAGCGAGAAGACCTTCAGCAATCAGCTTGTCGCTGTAAAGCTGAACAGTTGTCTTGTGCGCGCGGATTTCCTTATACATCAACGGCTGGGTGAATGAAGGCTCATCACCTTCATTGTGGCCGAAGCGGCGGTAGCAGAACATGTCGATGACCACCGGCTTATGGAAGGTCATGCGGAATTCCATCGCAACCTTGGCTGCGAAGACAACAGCTTCCGGATCGTCACCATTGACGTGGAAAACAGGCGCTTCAACCATCTTTGCCACATCCGATGGATAAGGCGAAGAACGCGAGAAGGCCGGATTGGTGGTGAAGCCGATCTGGTTGTTGATGATGAAGTGCAGAGTACCGCCAACGCGGTGGCCTTTCAGACCCGAAAGACCGAGACACTCGGCAACAACACCCTGACCTGCGAAAGCGGCATCGCCGTGCAGAAGCAGCGGCAGAACCTTGGCGCGTTCCGTCAGCGGCACCATGTCGTCGCGGGTACGGCCAACAAGCAGGTCCTGCTTGGCGCGTGCCTTGCCCATGACAACCGGGTTGACGATTTCAAGATGTGACGGGTTTGCAGTTAGCGAAAGGTGAACCTTGTTGCCATCGAACTCGCGGTCCGACGATGCACCAAGATGGTACTTCACGTCGCCCGAACCTTCCACATCGTCAGGCGCATAGGAACCGCCCTTGAACTCGTGGAAGATTGCGCGATGCGGCTTGCCCATAACCTGGGAAAGCACGTTCAGACGACCGCGGTGTGCCATGCCGAGCACGACTTCCTTGAGGCCCATCTGACCGCCACGCTTGACGATCTGCTCCAGCGCCGGGATCAGCGATTCACCGCCATCAAGACCGAAACGCTTGGTGCCCTTGTACTTCACGTCGATGAACTGTTCGAAACCTTCAGCTTCGATCAGCTTCGACAGAATGGCCTTCTTGCCTTCAGCAGTGAAAGCATAGCCTTTGTCCGGACCTTCGATGCGTTCCTGAATCCAGGCCTTTTCGACCGGATCAGAGATGTGCATGAATTCTACGCCGATATTGCCGCAATAGGTGCGCTTGAGAATTTCAAGCATCTGCGGAACAGTCGCGTATTCAAGACCGAGAACGTTATCGATGAAGATCTTGCGATCGTAATCGGCAGGCGTGAAGCCATAGGTTGCCGGATCAAGTTCGCTAAAATCGTTTGGCTTTTCAGCAAGGCCAAGCGGATCGAGATTGGCATGAAGATGGCCACGCATACGGAATGCGCGGATCATCATGATGGCGCGAACGCTGTCGCGTGCAGCCTGTGCAATCTCTTCCGAAGTCAGTGCGGCAGCAGAAGCGGACTTGGCATCACCTTTTGCAGACTTGCCCTTGAGCTTGTCGGTCACATGCTTTTCGACTTCGGCCCAATTGCCGTCGAGTGCCGAGATTAACTCGCCATTGGCCTGAATTGGCCAGTTCTTGCGAGTCCAGCTTGCGCCCTGTGCGTTCTTACGCACATCGTCGGCATTGTCTTTCAGCTGTGCGAAGAAATCGCGCCATTCCTGATCAACCGAAGTGGGATCATCCTCGTACTTGGCATACAGCTCCTCGATATAGTCGGCATTGCCGCCATAGAGGAAAGAGGTAAGGGCGAAAACGTCGTTGGCTTGTTCTTGCCTTGCCATAACCTAATCCGGAGCCTCCGCTCCGTCTCCTTGTAGTAGCTCATCATGCGCGGGCCGGAAGCTTTTGACCTTCATCCCTCACGCCGCCGGGGAGGAACCACAACAGACCCCGGCATAACTCGATCGCAAATTCAATTCTTGCGGAAGAATGATGGCCAAAGCCTGACATTCTCTTAAACCGGCCGCCCCGGTATTTTTGCGCGCATCTTGTCCGAAAACCGCTTCACACTTTTCGGGATGCGCTTGCCCCGGCAGCAGCTTTCGCCACTGCCGGTTCATTTCAATCAGCTACGTAGTCTCAGCCCTTGAGGACTTCAACCAGCGTCTTGCCGAGCTGTGCTGGCGAAGGAGACACGCGAATGCCAGCCGATTCCATGGCTGCAATCTTGTCTTCTGCGCCGCCCTTGCCGCCCGAAATCACGGCGCCGGCATGGCCCATGGTGCGTCCGGCAGGAGCCGTACGGCCAGCGATGAAGCCAACCATTGGCTTCTTGCGACCGCGCTTGGCTTCGTCCTTGAGGAACTGAGCCGCATCTTCTTCAGCCGAACCGCCGATTTCACCGATCATGACGATCGACTTGGTTTCATCGTCGGCTAGGAACATTTCCAGCACGTCGATGAATTCGGTGCCCTTGACCGGATCGCCGCCGATACCGACAGCAGTGGTCTGGCCGAGACCTTCGTTCGAAGTCTGGAACACTGCCTCATAAGTAAGTGTGCCAGAGCGGGAAACAACACCCACCGAACCCTTCTTGAAGATATTGCCCGGCATGATGCCGATCTTGCATTCTTCAGGGGTCAGGATGCCTGGGCAGTTTGGTCCGAGCAGGCGCGACTTCGAGCGTTCCAGACGCTCCTTGACGCGAACCATGTCCATGACTGGAATGCCTTCGGTGATGCAGACGATGAAGCCGACTTCAGCTTCGATCGCTTCGATGATTGCATCTGCTGCACCTGCTGGCGGAACGTAGATCACCGATGCGTCTGCACCTGTGCGTTCCTTGGCTTCTGCAACAGTTGCGAAGATCGGAAGCTTTTCGCCCCTCGAGCCTTCCCAGGTTTCGCCACCCTTTTTCGGGTGGATACCACCGACCATCTGCGTGCCGTAATAAGCAAGCGCCTGTTCGGTGTGGAAAGTACCGGTCTTGCCGGTCAGGCCCTGTACGAGAACCTTGGTGTCCTTGTTAACGAGAATGGACATGCCTTAGTTTCCCTTCACTGCAGCGACGATTTTCTGCGCCGCATCGTCGAGATCGTCAGCCGAAATAACATTCAGGCCGCTCTCGTTGATGATCTTCTTGCCAAGCTCAACATTGGTGCCTTCAAGACGGACAACCAAAGGAACCTTGAGACCGACTTCCTTGACCGCAGCGATAACGCCTTCAGCGATAACGTCGCACTTCATGATGCCGCCGAAGATGTTGACCAGAATGCCCTGAACAGCCGGATCAGCGGTGATGATCTTGAACGCAGACGTGACTTTCTCCTTGGTAGCGCCGCCACCAACGTCGAGGAAGTTAGCTGGCTCAGCACCGTAGAGCTTGATGATGTCCATGGTTGCCATGGCAAGGCCTGCGCCGTTGACCATGCAGCCGATGTTGCCATCAAGAGCGACGTAAGCGAGATCGTGCTTGGAAGCTTCGATTTCCTTTTCGTCTTCTTCCGACAGATCGCGCAGTTCCTGAATGTCAGGATGACGGAACAGTGCATTGCCGTCGAACGATACCTTGGCATCGAGAACGCGCACGCGGCCATCGGTCATGACGATCAGCGGGTTGATTTCCAGAAGGCTCATGTCCTTTTCGGAGAATGCCTTGTAGAGGATCGGGAACAGCTTGAGGCCGTCTTCACGCGCTGCATCCTTAAGCTCTAACGCATCGGCGAGCTTGTTGGCGTCTTCATCGGTCACGCCCTTGGCAGGATCGATAGCAACGGTGATGATCTTTTCTGGCGTTTCTTCAGCAACAGCTTCAATGTCCATGCCGCCTTCGGTCGAAACGACGAAAGCAGGACGGCCAACGGTGCGGTCGATGAGGATCGAGAGATAAAGCTCGCGCTCGATGTCTGCGCCATCTTCGATGTAAAGACGGTTGACCTGCTTACCAGCTTCACCGGTCTGCTTGGTCACGAGCGTGTTGCCGAGCATTTCCTTTGCATGGGAAACAACTTCTTCGATCGACTTTGCAAGGCGAACGCCGCCCTTTGCATCAGGACCGAGTTCCTTGAATTTGCCCTTGCCGCGTCCACCAGCATGGATCTGGCTCTTGACGACATAAAGCGGGCCTGGAAGCGTCTTTGCCCATTCTTCCGCCTGTTCGACGGAATAAACAGCCACACCATTGGCGATTGGGGCGCCGAAAGTGTGAAGCAGGCGCTTGGCCTGATATTCGTGAATATTCATCTGGTTGTCCTCTGCGGATTAACAGCCGGAAAAGGCCGGGCTGCTCTCAAGAGCGATCCGGCCTTGTCTGGAACTTATTTCAGTGACGGAGCGATACCGACGCAAGCTTCACAAAGACCGGCAACAGATGCGACCGACTTTTCGAACTCGGCCTTTTCGTCCTTATCGAGATCGATCTCGATAATACGTTCAACGCCGTTGGCACCGATCACAGTTGGAACGCCGACATACATGTCCTTGACGCCATACTGACCGGAAAGCTGTGCTGCGACTGGCAGAACGCGCTTCTTGTCCTTGAGGTAGGATTCAGCCATCTGGATTGCAGAAGCAGCCGGTGCATAGAAAGCAGAACCGGTCTTGAGCAGGCCGACGATTTCTGCGCCGCCATCACGGGTGCGCTGAATGATCTTGTCGAGCTTTTCCTGGCTGGTCCAGCCCATCTTGACGAGGTCTGGAAGCGGGATACCGGCAACGGTCGAGTAACGAGCGAGCGGAACCATGCTGTCGCCGTGGCCACCAAGTACGAATGCAGTGACGTCTTCGACCGACACGTTGAATTCTTCCGACAGGAAGTAGCGGAAACGGGCGCTGTCCAAAACGCCAGCCATGCCGACAACCTTGTGTGCTGGCAGACCGGAGAACTTCTGCAAAGCCCAGACCATCGCATCAAGCGGGTTGGTGATGCAGATGACGAAAGCTTCAGGCGCATATTTCTTGATGCCTGCGCCGACCTGTTCCACGACCTTCAGGTTGATACCCAGAAGATCGTCGCGGCTCATGCCTGGCTTACGCGGCACGCCTGCGGTTACGATGACAACGTCTGCGCCTTCGATTGCGGCATAGTCGTTTGCACCGGTGAACTTCGCATCAAAACCGTCAACCGGTGAAGATTCTGCAATATCCAGTCCCTTACCCTGCGGAGTACCTTCCGCAATGTCGAAAAGGACGACGTCGCCGAGTTCCTTCAGACCAGCAAGATGAGCGAGCGTGCCGCCGATCATGCCGGAGCCGATGAGGGCAATCTTGTTGCGTGCCATGATTGTTTCTTTCCTCAAGTTTGATCCAGAAACGCATGAAGCTATCCGGTTTCCTCCCGGAAAACGCGTCTGCGCTGCGAGGGTTCGATAGGACTCTTTGCAAAAAAACTCAACTCATTATTTTGCGACCAATGTTTTCAATCGGTTAGATTTATATGTTCTTACGTAAACGTAAGATAATTTGGCAAGATGGAGGCAACTGAGTCTTATCGTCCGGCTGTTACGCATTGCTCAGAACACGCCAGCCGGGCCGTCATTCATTTTTAAAGGCCATTCACGTCTACAGGAGGAAACACGATCAGCAAACAACCGCATTCAACCCAAGCTCTTGCCAAAGCAACATAGCCCTCGAATGCTATAAGTCGAGTCTGTGGCAGTTCGATGATGGAGCGCATCCCAAAAGCAGAGGAATGCGAACCGTCTCAGCCTGCTGATTTTTCTGCAAATGCTTCCAGATATTCCGCGCTCTGCATTTCAAACAGGCGGGAAGCCGTGCGGTCAAACTCAAAAGCTTCTACGCCTTTGCTTGCTTGATAAAGCTTTTCAGGCTGTGCTTCGGCAGAGATGAAAAGCCGCGCGTGATGATCGTAAAGCACGTCGATCAGCAGAATGAAGCGCTTGGCCTCATTGCGACGCGAATAATCAAGCACCGGTACATCATCAACAAACAGCGTCTGATAGCGTGTGACGATGGCGATATAATCGTTGGCTGCAAGCGGCTGCGCGCACAGTTCATCGAAGGTGAAGCGTGCGGCCCCCGGCACTGCATGACGTACGGGAATATCGCGTCCCTTGATATGCACCACGTCTGGCTTTTCTTGCTGACCATCCTTATGCGCGGTCCAGGCGGCATCCATGCGCTTGGTCGTCTCGGAACCAAGCGGCGTCAGATAAACCGGCTGACGGTCGAGCTTTTCCAGTCGGTAATCGGTGCGTGAATCGAGATTGATCACATCAACATGCTGCTTGAGGATATCGACAAAGGGCAAAAACAGCTGACGGTTCAGTCCGTCGCGATAAAGATTGTCAGGTGCCACGTTGGATGTCGCGATCAGCACCACGCCGCGCGCAAACAATGCATTGAACAGGCGCGACAGGATCATCGCGTCGGCAATGTCGGTCACAGTAAATTCGTCGAAGCAAAGCACCCACGCCTGTTCGGCCAAAGCTTCAGCTACCGGCGGGATCGGATCTTCCTGCTTGGTTTCGCCTCGCTTCAATGCCTGACGATGCGCATTGATGCGCTCATGCGCATCAGCCATAAAATCATTGAAATGCGCACGGCGTTTGCGTTCGACCGGCAAAAGCTGGAAGAACATATCCATCAGCATGGTCTTGCCGCGACCAACTTCGCCATGAACATAAAGTCCTTTGACGGTGGCAACTTCCTTGCGCTTGCCAAACAACCAGCCAAGCGCACTCGATTTGCGCGAAAGACGTTTGGTGCAAACTTCCTCGATCAGCCGGTCATAGCGTGCAGTCAGTTCAAGCTGTGCGGGATCGGCTTCGACCTCCCCTGCCTTGACCAGCGCGTCATAATGCTCGCGAACCGAGGGGAACGCCTTCAAATTACCGTCGAAAGACATGATTGCCTGTCCCACCGCTCAATTACGAAAAAGGCGGAGCGTCTCACGACTGCCCCGCCTGTCTTTAACTCAATAGGCTTATCAACGCGACAGCGAAACTGCCTGACCGCTTGTGGTCTGGCCGTCGAATCGGCCCTGACCGGAAGAATAAAGCGTAGCGACCGTGCCGCCATTCGCATCATAGAGCGAAAGCTGCTTGCCATTGACCGACCAGGAAGCGAGGCTTCCGAGTTCACCCGGGCAGCGCAGCGGACCAGCGCGATAGCCCTGACCATACTTGGTCTGTGGCGTTGCGATCTTACAATTCTGACCGGCAAGCGATGCATTCCATACGCCTGCGACTGTGCCCGGCGTCAGATCAGGTGCCGATTCGGGCGGCAGGCTTGCAACCTGCGTTCCGGCCGCTGGCTGCGACATGTCGGTCGTCGGCGCCGTCGGAAACGAGTTAGGAGCGTTCAGATTACCAGACTGTACGGAACTGACGGGAGCAGAACGCAGCGGTGCTGGTGGCGGTGGCGATGCATTGTTGTCAAAACCTCCGACTCGGGAGCTTTGGCAACCGGCCAAAATGACGCCCGCCGCAGCAATGCTGAGCAAACTTGCTTTTGAAATTCCCATCTGGTTCTCCAATTTCGCCAAAAGTCCTGGCATGTTCGTGGGGCTGACTATTCGGGGGAGTGCCCCTCGCACCGTCGAGTTTGAAAGCTCGACCTAAAAACAATATTGCACCGATAAAATGGCGATATGGTTAAAAAATCAACAGCAAGCTACCGTGAATTTATGCAAAAGCATCCATAGAAGGCTTGAAATAGCTTAGAAATTTTCAAAATGGCGCAGGAAGGACACAGTTTTTAGGTAAACACCGATCCACAAATTCAGTAATCAGACCGGGCTTGAGCCAATAACGCGCCGGTACTGGCAATTTGTAGGCTTTTCCGCCATATAGAGCGCATCCCGAAAAGTGTGAAACGGTTTTCGGACAAGATGCGCATTAAAACAAATGCTCGGAACGCCGATCTGATCCAGTCAGAACGAAACACGCTCCAGAGCCTTTCCGATATAGACAGGACCCGGAACCAGCAATGAGTAAGGCCATCTTCGCCAAGATGAACGGACTGGGCAACAAGATCATTGTTGCCGATATGCGCGGACGCAGCGATCGTATCGCTCCGACTGCTGCCATCCGTCTGGCCGGAGAAGAGGCAACCTCCTTTGACCAGATCATGGCGATCCATGATCCAAAAACACCCGGCACCGATCATTATATTGAGATCATCAATTGTGACGGCACACAGGCGCAAGCCTGTGGCAACGGCACACGCTGCGTGGTGCAGTGGCTTTCCAATGAAAGCGGAAAACAGGATTACACTTTCCAGACACTGGCTGGCATCCTGACCGCCAATGAGCACGAAGACGGGCTGATTACGGTCGATATGGGCAAGCCGCATTTCGACTGGAAGGAAATCCCCCTCGCCCATGAAGTGGACGACACCCGCGCCATTGATCTGTCTGCTGGCCCTGCAGATGCGCCTGTTCTGCAAGCGCCGTCGATTGCATCCATGGGCAATCCGCACGCGATCTTCTGGGTCGAAAACGATGTCTGGTCCTATGCGCTCGATCAATATGGGCCCGGGCTGGAACATGATCCGATTTTCCCGGAACGCGCCAATATTTCCATCGCTCAGGTCACATCGCGCGACAGCATGAACCTGCGCACATGGGAACGTGGTGCGGGCCTTACCCTCGCATGTGGTTCTGCCGCCTGCGCTGCCGCCGTCTCAGGCGCACGTACTGGCCGTACCGAACGCAATGTCACCGTCAATGTCCCAGGCGGCCCGCTCAAGATTGAATGGCGCGAAGACGATCACGTCATGATGACCGGTCCCGCTGAATGGGAATTTGATGGCACATTCGATCCCGCAACCGGCGAATGGGAGTACGCCCCTAATCAGAGCAGAGGTGCTGCCTGATGGCCGTTGAAGTCGTAACTTTCGGATGCCGCCTCAACACCTATGAATCCGAGGTGATGAAGCGCGAGGCAGACAGCGCCGGCCTTGGCGAACTCAAAGATGGCGCGATCATCTTCAACACCTGCGCCGTTACGGCAGAAGCCGTGCGTCAGGCACGTCAGGCCATCCGCAAGGCACGCCGCGACAACCCGGAAGCCCGCATTATCGTCACCGGTTGTGCTGCGCAGACGGAATCGGCCAAATTCGAGGCCATGGATGAAGTCGACCTCATTCTGGGTAATGAGGAAAAGCTCAAGGCCAACTCCTATCGTATGTTGCCCGACTTCGGCGTGAACCAGTTCGAAAAGGTGCGCGTCAACGACATTATGGAAGTACGCGAAACCGCGAGCCATATGGTCGATGCGATTGAAGGCCGCGCGCGCGCATTTGTGCAGGTGCAGAATGGCTGCGATCATCGCTGCACCTTCTGCATTATCCCTTATGGTCGCGGCAATTCACGCTCGGTGCCGATGGGCGGCGTGGTCGATCAGGTCAAGCGCCTCGTCGATAACGGTTATCGCGAAGTGGTTCTGACCGGCGTGGACATGACCTCTTACGGTCCCGATCTGCCAGGAAGCCTGCGTCTCGGCAAGCTGGTGAAGACCGTCCTCAGTCAGGTGCCGGATTTGCAGCGCCTGCGCCTGTCATCCATTGATTCCATCGAGGCCGACGAAGACCTGATGGAAGCAATCGCCAACGAAAAGCGCCTGATGCCCCATCTGCATCTGTCGCTTCAGGCAGGCGACGACATGATTTTAAAACGCATGAAGCGTCGCCATCTGCGTGATGATTCCATCCGATTCTGCGCAGATGTACGCGCACTTCGCCCTGACATCGTGTTCGGTGCCGACATCATTGCAGGTTTCCCGACCGAGACCGAAGAGATGTTTGCAAACTCGATGAAGATCGTCGAGGAATGCGGGCTGACGCATCTGCACGTCTTCCCATACAGCGCACGCGAAGGCACACCGGCTGCGCGTATGCCGCAGGTCAGGCGCGAAATCGTCAAGGAACGTGCAGCGCGTTTACGTGCCGTTGGCGACCGGGCTTATGAAAAACACCTCGCTTCTCTCAATGGCACTGTGCAGCGCCTGTTGATCGAGAAGGAAGGCATTGCCCGCACGGAAGGCTTTACGCTGGCCGCTGTTGATCAGGGTAACGCTGGCGAAATTATCGAACGAATTGTGACGGGGCATGACGGTGAAAAACTCCTCACCCGTCAGACAGAGCCGCAAGCGGCTTAAAGCTTAAGGGCATCAGATTTCATGGCAATGGGTTTCATCAAGAAAATGTTCTCCTTCGGCAAGAAGGAGGTTGAAGAAAAGCCGGTCGAACAGCCCGCTCCTGATGCCGTGGAAGCGGCTTTAGAAACACAGCTTCCTGAAACCGTCGAAGCGCCTAGCGAAACCGAAAACACCGTCGTTGAAGTGGTTATTTCCGAACCGGAAGCACCAGTGATCGCCAGTGAGCCTGAGCCTGAACAGATTGAAGAGCCTGCCGCTGAACCGGTTGAGGAAGAAAAGGCAGAACCGGAGCATCCGGTTGCCGAGATCGAAATCCCGATTGAACAGCCACCGGTGATGGAACCGATCGTGGTTGAAGCACCTGTGCCAGAGCCCATTGTTGCGCCCGTCGTCGAGCCAGAGCCTGTTGCTGAACCCGAACAGGTTGAAATCGCGAAAGCTCCTGAAGTTTCAGAGGCACCCGTTGTTGAGGAAATAGTCGAGCCCGCAACTCAGCCAGAGGCAGCGAAGCCCAAAAAGGTCAAGGTCGCAAAGGCCGTTGAAGAACATCAGGAAGAAGCGCCGGTCGAGGCAGCGCCGGAGCCAAAGCTTTCCTGGTTTGAGCGCCTGCGTCGCGGCCTGCTGCGTTCATCGAATTCATTGAGCGACTCCATCAGCGGTATCTTCACCAAGCGCAAGCTCGATGAAGACACGTTGCAGGATCTTGAAGACGTGCTCATTCAGGCCGATCTCGGCCTTGAAACGGCCATGCGTGTGACCGATGCGCTGTCGTCCGGCCGTTATGGCAAGGACGTGACTGGCGAAGAAGTGCGCAACATCATGGGCGCGGAAATCGAAAAGGTGCTTGGGCCCGTCGCAAAGCCTTTGGAGCTTGATCTCTCGCATAAGCCGCATGTCATTCTGGTTGTCGGCGTCAATGGCACCGGCAAGACCACGACCATCGGCAAGCTTGCTGCAAAGCTCACCGCTGGCGGCCTCAAGGTCATGCTTGCGGCAGGTGATACTTTCCGCGCCGCCGCCATCGAACAGCTCCATATCTGGGGCGAGCGCACCGGTTCCCCCGTTGTCTCAAGCAAGCTTGGCGCCGATGCAGCAGGCCTTGCCTATGACGCATGGAAACAGGCAAAAGATGCGGGCAGCGATGTTCTTATCATCGACACTGCAGGCCGTTTGCAGAACAAGGCCGAACTGATGGACGAACTCGCCAAGATCGTTCGCGTTCTTGGCAAACACGATCCGGAAGCCCCGCACACGGTTCTCCAGACCTTGGATGCCACCACCGGCCAGAATGCGCTCAATCAGGTCGAGATTTTCAAGAATATCGCTGGCGTCAACGGCCTCGTCATGACCAAGCTTGACGGCACGGCACGCGGCGGCATTCTGGTGGCCATTTCGGCCAAGCATAAGCTTCCGATCTATTTCATCGGCGTCGGCGAAGGCGTCGACGATCTTGAACCATTTGCGGCCAAGGATTTTGCCCGCGCCATCGCAGGAGTTGCCTGATGGAGCATCCCGTTTTCGAACGCGATCCGTCGCAAAAGACCGAAGCAGAACGCAAGGAAGTCCCGCCGCTGCTCAAGCTTGCGCTGGAACTTGGACCGCTGCTGGTGTTCTTTTTTGCCAATGCGCGTGGTGAAAGCCTGATCGAGCGCTTTCCAGTGCTTGGCCAGATTGGCGAACCGATCTTTCTGGCAACCGCACTCTTCATGGTTGCAACCGTGATTGCGCTTGCCATTTCATGGTCGATGACACGCACCCTGCCGATGATGCCGCTCATTTCCGGCATCGTGGTTCTGGTGTTTGGTGCGCTGACGCTCTGGCTGCACAACGACACCTTCATCAAGATGAAGCCGACCATCGTAAACACGCTGTTTGGCGCGATCCTGCTCGGCGGGCTTTTGTTCGGCAAATCCCTGCTTGGTTATGTGTTTGATTCGGCTTTCAAGCTGGATGCAGAGGGCTGGCGCAAGCTGACCTTCCGCTGGGGCCTGTTCTTCATCTTCCTGGCAATTGCCAATGAAGTGGTGTGGCGCAATTTTTCGACCGATGCCTGGGTTTCCTTCAAGGTCTGGGGCATCATGCCGATCACCATTGTCTTCACGCTTTCACAAATGCCGCTTATCCAGAAGCACACTTTGCCAGAGGCGAAAGCCGAATAAATAAGAAGGCGGCGAAAGCCGAATGAATAAGAACGTGGCGAAAGCCGAATGAATAAGAGTTCGGCGAAAGCCGAATAACAAACGCATGAAAATGGAGGACGCCATGCCCCAGATCGACAAAAGACTCGATATCGAACAGTTCATCTGCCGCAGCGATAATTATGGCGTTCTCATCCATGATCCTGAAAGTGAGCTGACCGCGGCAATCGACGCGCCGGATGCGCACGCAATCGAAGCGGCGCTCAAGCGCCGTGGCTGGACGCTCGACTTCATTTTCACGACGCATCATCACCTTGATCACGTCGAAGGCAACGAGGCGCTGAAAGCCAAATTCGGCGTCAGCATCATCGGACCAAAGGCTGAGCAAAGCAAAATCCCGACACTTGACCGTACCGTTCAGGACGGCGACGAGTTCACCTTCGGACTTTTCAAGGTCAAAGTGATTTCCACGCCCGGTCACACGGCTGGCGAGATTTCCTTTTATCTGCCGGAAGCAAAAGTCGTGTTTACAGGCGACACGCTTTTTGCACTGGGCTGCGGTCGACTGTTTGAAGGAACACCGGATATCATGTTCCAGTCGCTGCAAAAGCTTGTGGCGCTGCCGGGCGATACTGCTGTTTATTGCGGCCACGAATATACGCAGAGCAATGCACGCTTTGCCCTCACCATCGATCCCGACAATTCGGCATTGAAGGAACGTGCAGCCGAGATTGCGCGGCTCCGTACAGCTGATAAGATGACCCTGCCCACAAGCATAGCGCTTGAAATGGCAACCAATCCATTTCTTCGCTGGCACGATGGCCGCATTCGCACGCGGCTTGGAATGCAGGGCGCAACTGATGAAGCGGTTTTCGCGGAAATCCGTAAGCGTAAGGATTTATTCTAGGACATTACCATGATGACGATTTCTCGCTTCAAACAGTTTCATGCAGCAGCTCTGCTCGGCCTTTCTCTTGCGATCCTTCCGCAGTCAGCGAACATGGCCTTTGCCGAAGACATTCTGGCAATTGCAACGCCACCGCAGACACCAGCTGACATCAACAATTTCAAGCTGACCGAAGACCTCCTGACGCGTATGGAAAAAATCCATAAGCAGCTTGAGGATATGCAGCTTTCACCGACTGCCGAAGAAGGTCAGGACGCGCAGCCGTCGATGGATTCCATGGTCAAGAGCATCGAATCGCGCCCACAAGTGGTTGAGGTGATGAAGGCGGAAAATATCGAGCCACGCGATTATCTTCTCGCCTATTTCGCCATGATGAGCGCGCTTGCAGCAGCCGATGCCGAAGAAGAAGATCAGCTTGTCGATGAAGTGAAGCAGATCAATCCCGAGCACCTCGCCTTTGGCAAACAATATGGCGACCGCATTCGCGAACTGATCGGCGAATAGAGCATCAATGAAAAACCGGCGAAGTTTCCTTCGCCGGTTTTTCTTTCAAGATGATTGCCTTAGCAGCCGTAGTGCGTTGATTGTCACCAGAACGGTCGCGCCGGTATCGGCCAGAATTGCTGGCCAGAGGCCAGTGATCCCCAGCACCGTGGTCACAAGGAATACCGCTTTAAGACCAAGTGCGATTGTAATGTTCTGATGAATATTACGCATGGTCCGCTTCGACAGATCGACCATTGCAGCCACATCACCCACGCGACCATGCAGCACCGCTGCATCTGCCGTTTCCAGCGCCACATCCGTACCGCCACCCATGGCGATGCCAACATCGGCTGCAGCAAGCGCTGGCGCGTCATTGATACCATCGCCAACCTTCGCAACAACCTGACCCGCATTGCGAAACTCGCCAACTATCCGCTGCTTGTCTTCCGGCAGGAGTTCGGCGCGCACTTCGATGCCCAGATCCTTGCCGATAGCTTCTGCCGTGCGACGATTATCGCCGGTCAGCATAACGGTCCGAATACCGGCATCCTTCAGCGTCTTAAGCCCAGCAATCGCATCCGCGCGCGGCTCATCACGCATGGCTATGGCACCTGCAATTTTTCCGTCTGCAACCAGAACAGAAACCGTCTTACCTTCATCATTGCAGGCAGCGATCCGCGCCGCCAGATCGTCCGGAATGGCAGAGATTTCATTGGCAGCCTTGCGCGAACCCAAGAACAGCTCAATGCCATCAGCTTTACCTGACACACCCTTGCCGCCATGTGCCTTACCTGCCGAAACGGCTGAGAGTTTCAGGCCACGCGTATCTGATGCACCGACAATCGCTAACGCTAACGGATGGCTTGAACCTGCATCAAGTGATGCAGCCAGACGCAAGACTTCTTCTTCCGAAAGAGCACCAGACAGAACATCCGTTACCTGCGGCTTGCCTTCAGTCAGCGTGCCGGTTTTGTCGAAACAGGCGGTCGTAATCTTGCCTATCGTTTCAAGAACTGCGCCCCCCTTCAGCAACAGCCCACGCCTCGCACCGGCCGAAAGCGAGGCGGCAATGGCTGCAGGCGTCGAAATAACCAGCGCACAGGGGCAACCGATCAGCAGAATGGCCAGACCTTTATAAATCCACTCACCCCATTCAGCACCCGCGACCAGCGGCAGCAGAATGGCAACCAGAGCCGCCACGACAACTACGCCCGGCGTATAGTAAGTCGAGAAGCGATTGATGAAACGCTCTGTGGGTGCTTTGGCTTCCTGTGCTTCCTCAACCAGCCGCACAACACGCGCAATCGTGTTGTCCTGCGCTGCGGCTGTCACTTTGACCCGCAACAGCCCGTCGCCATTGATGGTGCCTGCAAAGACGCTATCGCCGACTGCCTTGCCGACAGGCGTGCTTTCACCCGTGACTGGTGCTTCATCGATTGCACTTTCACCCGAAATGATCTCGCCATCAGCAGGCATACGATCACCGGGACGCACCGCAATCACATCGCCCACGCTCAGCTCTTCCGCTGGTACTTCTTTTGTGGAGCCATTGCTTTCCAAAAAGGCGGTCTTCGGCACCAATGCCGTCAGCGACTGAATGCTTGCGCGCGCCTTGCCTGCGGCCACACCTTCCAGCAATTCACCAACCAGAAACAGGAAGACGACAGCGGCAGCTTCTTCGGTCGCACCGATGATGACAGCGCCAATGGCCGCAATAGTCATCAGCATTTCAATCGAAAACGGCGTGCCATTGATGGCTGCGGAATAAGCACGCTTTGCAATCGGTATGAGGCCGATCAGCATTGCAGCCGTAAAGGCCCATAATTCAATCGGCGGATAAAGATGGCCAACAATATAGGCAACCACCAGACCACCGCCACAGGCGAGCATCATCTGGCCCTTGCCGCTCTGCCACCAGCGCTTCGGTTTTGCAGGCACCTTTGGCTGGATTTTGAGCGCCCCTGTCGATTGCGCGCTGGCTTTGTAGCCAAGTGCCGTAACCTTCGCGGCAATCTCGTCAACACTGGCCGAGCCGTCATGATTGACGGTCATGGTGCCATTTGTGACGGAAACAGACACATCCTGCACCCCGCCGACACGACGAACAGCCGTGTCGATCTTGGCGGCACAGGAAGCACAATCCATACCCTCCACGCTGAAGCGTAAACTGTCGGCGCCCGCTGTAATCTGCTTTGCTTCGGGTTCGTCATGAGCGTGATCATGATGAGCGTGGTCGTGCTTGTGGTCATGATCATGGCCGCTACAGCCTGCATGGTCATGGTCATGGTCGTGATGCTCATGCTTGGCAGGCGCTTTTTCGTCAGCCAATGGTTCGATGCCATAGCCAAGGCTGCGAACCTTTCTGGCAACACTTTCCAGATCGCTGCTGCCATCATGGCGCACCGTCATCATGCCCGTCGTCACGGACACGGAAACATCTTCCACGCCCGAAACTCGGCGCACAGCCGTATCGATTTTCGTCGCGCAGGATGCGCAATCCATGCCTTCAACGCGAAAGTGGTTTTGTTTCAAAATCTCGTTCATGACCTGCCCCTATCGAGACCACTCTTGAATTGTCTGAAACAAGGTCTACATCCTCTAGTGACTAGAGGAGCAAGAGAAAAAATGATTACCAATGTTCCGATTGGCGAAGCATCGAAAGCCAGCGGTGTGAAAGTGCCAACTATCCGTTATTACGAGCAAATCGGGCTTCTCCCGGTGCCTCCGCGCACGGAAGGAAATCGCCGCCTTTATGACAATGCCGATATTCAGCGGCTGTTATTCATCCGTCATGCGCGTGATCTGGGCTTTGAAGTGGATGCGATCCGCACGCTTTTAGACCTTCAGGACAATCCCGACCAATCATGTGCTGCAGCTGATTCTATTGCACGCGCGCGCCTGATCGATGTCGAGCATCGCATCACCAAACTATTGTCTTTGAAAACTGAGCTTTTGCGGATGCTGGATTGCACGGCACATGGCCGTATCGACCAGTGCCGCGTTATCGAAATCCTGGGCAATCACGATGAATGCGTGCATCCGAAGCACTAAACTTCAGACGCAACCATCAATACGCAGCCATAGCCTTACTGAATCTTCTCGAATCGGGTCGCCTCGATTTTCAGCGTCCCGAGCTGCGTGCCTATGCGGGCAACAACCGGCGCATAGATGCCGGAATTGCCTAATGAAGCGAAAGAGATCGTCATCTTGCTGCGCGTGCTCAGATAGTCGATGGCCTTCTTGCCCTTCTGGTAGCCTGAGATCGGCACGAACTTGGCCGAGCAGATCACCGATTCGCCCGTAAAACCTTCCGTCGTGAAAGATTCTGTGCCGTTGAACGCCAATCGAATATCGGCACGGGTCTGACCATCGAAAACTTGAAGCGTGCGATTGCACACGGCTTTTGGATCTTTGGTGGGAATCATCAGCGCACTGAGCGGGTCACTCACATTGACCAGATCATTGGGGGCTGTTTCCACCCAAGGATCGCGCTTTTTAACCGGCGGCAGATTTTCCGATTCGGTCACATTGCCACTCGAAAAACGTATCTTGGTACTCTTGTTCTTTCGCCCATGCTTGTAAGCAAGATCGAAAGCGGATGGAATAACTTTACCCTGAACCGAGTTGCCGCCAACATAGACGGTGCCGTCCGTATCATCGAAAACGCGCGCGATGCCTGATGTCTTGAAGCGGCCATTCACACCGTAACTTGAACCTTTGACGGTGGTTTCAATCGCGGAACGCGCGATCGAGAGGCCGAACATCGAGATTTCATACTCTGTTCGGTAGAGAGCGTCTGCCTGAGCGCTGCTTATTGCAGCCACACTCGCAATCGCCAATCCGGTTAGCAATGCAACACCCCGCCGCGCTGCCCCATTCTGCATCCACTCGCTTTTCACCGGCTTGAAGAAATGCGATTGCTCGATCATGCCAGATTTTCCTTTCACGATATTCGCCCCGTGAAGCACCGTGCACCCGCACGAACAGTGCCCCAGCAATCCAAATCCACGCATCGCGTCAGCAAAACCGATTCTGTTTTTCCGACCCATGCTGTAGTTTGTCTTTGCGCTTTTGACTATAAATGGCTCCAAATCTGCGTAGAATTCTCTTTCAGCATTAACTGTCGAACAGCAAAAATCGGCGAAGTTATGATCGGGAGGGTCTTCCGATACCGCAAAAGGCCGTAAATGCGCGCCTTTGGGCCATCATGACGGAATCTATCTTGACTGTAATCGCTACTCTCACTATAGAAACGCGACTTTCCCAATAGGCCGCCTGTCCGAGATCGCGCGCCAGCAGCAGAAATACTGCTATGATTGCGTTGAATTCGGACATTCGAGTCGGGGCCTGAGAAACAAAAATTTGAAGGTGAGACCAAAATGTCCCGCGCTTGTGAATTGACCGGCACCTCGGTCCAGTACGGCAACAATGTAAGCCACGCGAACAACCGTACGCGTCGTCGCTTTCTGCCGAACCTCTGCAACGTTACGCTGATGTCCGAAGTTCTCGGCCAGAGCTATCGTCTGCGCATCTCCGCTTCTGCTCTGCGTTCGGTTGAGCATCGCGGTGGTCTTGATGCATTCCTCGTCAAGTCTGACGACAAGGAACTTTCGCAGCGCGCTCGCCTGCTGAAGCGTCAGATCGCTAAGAAGCAGGCTGAAGCTGCTGCATAAGCAATCAGCTTTTTAAAGTTTGACAAAAAAGGCTGACTCGCGTCAGCCTTTTTTGCTGGTTCCATCACCCAGGATAAAAAAATGCCTATGACAGGTCCTTCTTTTGCCCGGCTATTGCCGGCGGTGATAGCGATGTGTGCAGCTGTGGCTGCATCGAACATCCTTGTCCAATATCCTTTCCAGCATTTTGGCCTTGGTGAACTGCTCACCTATGGTGCTTTCACCTATCCGGTCGCATTCCTCGTCAATGATCTGACGAATCGCCGCTTCGGTCCTTCAGCCGCGCGCAAGGTCGTCTATGCCGGGTTTGTGCTGGGCGTCCTCATGTCGATCTGGCTTGCAACCCCGCGTATTGCCATTGCATCCGGCTCGGCATTCCTGATCGCACAGCTCATGGACATTACAGTCTTCAACAGCCTTCGTCAGAAGACCTGGTGGAAGGCGCCCTTCGCAGCTGCAATGTTCGGCTCGGTCGTTGATACGATCCTGTTCTTCTCCATCGCCTTTGCTGCAAGCTTTGCGTGGATCGACGCGATGACCGGAATGCCCGATTCGTCGCTGGCAGAACCCGCCTCGTTCCTTGGCCTTGGCGTACCCCTCTGGGCTTCGCTGGCTTTCGGTGACTTCTTCGTAAAGGTCGTGATGGGAACGCTGATGCTGGTGCCTTATGGTGCCATTCTGGCGATTTTCGCACCGGCACTCTATGCGCCAGACCGAGCCAACGCCGCGAAAAACACTAATCTTTAGAAGTCACGATCCGTTTATCTGAAAAGAAATTGGTTTTTCTCAGCGAGTAAAGCCTATAAGAACCGCGCTTCGATAAAAAGACGGATGACCTTCCGTCTTTCTTTATCGGAGCCATTTTCTATATTGTTCACAAGAAGCATGATCCGCAAAGATTTATTTCTTTAGCGGTCTTAATGCTTCTTCGTTGAGATATTTATATTTAGATAAGGATGAATTAGATGTCCTTTAATAAGGAAGAACTTCCACTCGTCATTATTACCGGCGCAAGTTCTGGCATTGGCCTGGCTGCTGCGAAGATGTTCGCTGATCGTGGCCATCCGTTGCTGCTTCTTGCACGTCGACTGGACGTCATGGAAAAGCTCAATCTGCCAAACACGCTCTGCAAGTCGGTCGACGTAACCGACCGAAAGGCGCTTGTAACGGCAGTTCAGGAAGCCGAAGCCAAGTTCGGCCCTGCGGATGTCATCGTCAACAATGCCGGTGTCATGTTGCTGGGCGATGCAACGAAGCAGAACCCGGATGAATGGGACCGGATGCTTGAGGTCAATGTCAAAGGCCTTCTCAATGGCATCCATGCCGTCTCGGCAGGCATGGTGGCACGCAAACATGGCACCATCATCAACATCAGCTCGGTGGCAGGTCGCAAGACATTCGCTAATCATGTGGCCTATACGGCCACGAAATTCGCCGTACACGGGCTTTCTGAGAATCTGCGTGAGGAACTCTCGCCGTATGACGTTCGCGTTGTGACGATAGCTCCAGGTGCCGTCGAGACCGAACTTCTCAGCCACACTAACGACGCAGGCATCAAGGCAGGCTATGAAGCGTGGAAGAAGGATATGGGCGCGCCTGTGCTTTCAGCGGACGACGTTGCCCGTGCCATTGTCTACGCCTATGACCAGCCACAGGGCGTCTGCATTCGCGAAATCGTGCTCGCGGCAACCCGCCAGCAGGCTTAAAAGAGACCCTAAAGCTTGGTCCAAAAAGGATAAACCGTTTTTCGGATAAAATGCGCGCTCAAAATGCCCCTCTATCTTATGCCAAAACTCCATGAGTATGATTCATGGAGTTTTGGTTAAGCTCGAGTGGGCAGTGGTCTTTTTCAAGGCGCGATGCGCCAGCGTCTCGGCGCCTTGGTATTATCGTCCGCCTGCGCGACGGCGTCCGCGGCCTTTGCCTTCTGCGCCCCGTTCTTCGAACAGGGATGCAAGCTGCTCGGTCATTGCACCGGCTAGCTCTTCCGCGTCCACGATGGTCACGGCACGCTGATAATAGCGGGTGACGTCATGACCGATACCAATAGCGATCAGCTCAACCGGCGAACGGGTTTCGATCTCTTCGATGACCGCGCGTAAGTGGCGCTCAAGATAATTGCCCGGATTGACCGAAAGCGTTGAATCATCCACCGGCGCACCGTCGGAAATCATCATCAGGATCTTGCGCTGTTCAGGACGAGCCAACAGGCGCTGATGCGCCCAGATCAGCGCTTCACCGTCGATATTTTCCTTGAGCAGGCCTTCGCGCATCATCAGGCCGAGATTGCGTCGTGCGCGGCGCCATGGCGCGTCTGCCCTCTTATAGATGATATGGCGCAAATCGTTGAGGCGGCCCGGATTGGACGGCTTGCCACGACCCAGCCATGCTTCGCGCGACTGACCGCCCTTCCAAGCCTTGGTGGTGAAGCCGAGAATTTCGACCTTCACGCCGCAACGCTCCAGCGTGCGGGCAAGAATATCGGCGCAGGTCGCTGCAACCGTGATCGGACGACCACGCATCGAACCGGAATTATCGATAACCAGCGTTACGACCGTATCACGGAAATCCGTATCGCGTTCCATCTTGTAGGAAAGCGGCTGTGTTGGGTCGATAACGATACGCACGAGACGTGCACTATCGAGATAGCCCTCTTCCAGATCAAAATCCCAGGAACGGCTCTGCTGCGCCATCAGACGGCGCTGCAGACGATTTGCGAGACGTCCAACAACGCCCTGCAGATTGGCCAGCTGCTTGTCGAGGAAGCCGCGCAGACGATCAAGCTCAGCCTCATCACACAGATCGGTGGCTTCTACTTCCTCATCGAATTCGCGCGTGAAAACATTGTAATCGACATGCTCTGCGAAATTGGCAAAAGGCTGGTTCTGACGGCGCGTGTCGCCCGGCGTTTCCGCATCGACATCTTCGCTGTCGTCCATATCGTCGGAAGCCGCATCGGCGGCATCCATTTCGCCCTGCTCACCTTCTTCGCTGGAACTATCCGATTCTTCGCTTTCAGCCGAATCAGAGCCTTCCTGGCTTTCTTCGCCGCCTTCCTCATTTTCGTCTGAGTCGGGCGTCTGTTCGTTATCTTCGTCCTGCTCGTCGCTTTGCTCTTCCTGAGAAAGCTCCTCGGCCATATCCATGGAAGCGAGCATATCGCGCACGGTGCGTGCAAAAGCCTGCTGATCTTCCAGATTTTCGCCAAGACGGGCAAGCTCTGCACCGGCCTTTTGTTCGATCCACTCGCGCCAGAGATCTAGCACAGGGCCAGCTTCGACAGGAGCTTTGCGACCTGTCAGTTTTTCGCGCAACAGAAGCGAGATCGCTTCTTCAAGCGGCGCATCTTCCTTGTCGGTCACATCGGAGAAATTGGCGCGGGCATATTTATCTGCGAGCATAGTCGCAAGATTATCGGCAACACCGGCCATTGCGCGGGCACCAATGGATTCCACACGCGCTTGCTCGACCGCATCATAGATTGCGCGCGCCTGTTTGCCTTCCGGCGCTAGGCTTGCGTGAATACGGGCATTATGGCGCGCCTGTCGCAGCGCCATGGAATCACCCAGACCGCGCGTAACGGCAACATCATGCGCCGTCGGACGTTTTGGCAGATCAGGCAGGCGGGCACGATTGGCGGTCAGCGCCGGACGATCATTGCTGAAAGCCACTTCCAGCTCATTCTCGCCGGAAATAGCGCGCATGGTCGCGGTCATTGCCCGCTTGAACGGTTCGGAATCAACCGGCCCGTTTTTACGCTCGCGCGAATTATCGCCTATTGCTGACTTCTGGCCCGACATCTGCCTATCCTGACTTTATACAAAGCACCGCCGCCCGTTATGGGCGGCAGGTTTCATCCAGCCTTATGCCAATACGATATTGGCAGCAGATTCTGGAAGTTCCTCACCGAAAGCACGCTGATAGAACTCAGCCACCGTCTGGCGCTCAAGCTCATCGCACTTGTTGAGGAAGGTCAGGCGGAATGCAAAGCCGACATCATTGAAGATCGCGGCATTTTCAGACCATGTAATGACGGTACGCGGGCTCATCACGGTCGAAAGATCGCCGTTGATGAAAGCCTGACGGGTCATGTCGGCAACGCGAACCATCTTGTTCACGATCTCACGGCCTTCCGCATTCTGGTAATGCTTGGCCTTGGCGAGAACGATGTTCACTTCGTTGTCGTGTGGCAGATAGTTGAGCGTGGTGACGATCGACCAGCGGTCCATTTGGGCCTGGTTGATCTGCTGCGTGCCGTGATAAAGGCCGGTCGTGTCGCCCAAACCAACGGTGTTGGCGGTCGCAAACAGACGGAAAGCCGGGTGCGGGTGGATAACGCGGCTCTGGTCGAGCAAGGTCAGACGGCCCGAAGTTTCCAGAACGCGCTGGATCACGAACATGACGTCCGGGCGACCCGCATCATACTCGTCGAAAACCAGCGCAACATTGTGCTGATAGGCCCAAGGCAGAATGCCGTCCTTGAATTCAGTAACCTGCATACCGTCTTTTACGACGATTGCATCCTTACCGACGAGATCGATACGGCTGACATGGCTGTCGAGGTTGACGCGAACGCAAGGCCAGTTGAGGCGTGCAGCGACCTGTTCGATATGGGTCGACTTACCGGTGCCGTGATAGCCTGAAACCATCACGCGGCGGTTAAATGCAAAACCTGCGAGGATCGCGAGCGTCGTCTGACGGTCGAAAAGATAATCCGGATCGCGTTCCGGCACATAGGAATCGCCTGCCGCATAGGCCGGCACCCGCATGTCGGAATCAATTCCGAACACTTCGCGCACCGAAACCGTTGTATCCGGCAAATTGGCTATATCCCGCTCAACCTTGTTCATCATGCCTCCAGAGCGGCAGGACTGTCCGGCCGCGACATTCAAATTCGATCAGGGAGCCTTTCGGTGAACCGGATGACGCCCTTCTGTTCAGTTGCGGGCATCCGTAATCGCATCTGCGCGCAAGCGCAGTAGATGAATGTCCGTCAGGGCATTGAACATGCCCTGATACTCGGCCTCATAAAGCCCACAGAGGCTTTAGCAAAAACCTGCTGTCTTGAGCAATTGATAAGCCTGAATGACCTCGCGAAATCTTTCTTCAGACCCGCGGTCACCACCATTTGCATCGGGATGGTGTTGCTTCACAAGTTCTTTATAGCGCGACTTGATCATATCGCTAGTCGAATTTGCATCAAGACCGAGCGTCGCAAGCGCCTTTACTTCCAAAGTGCGCGGTTTGCGCTGCACAGCTTTGGCAGTGCCGGGATTGCTTTTCGCATCTTTGACGAAATTGAACGGATCGCGCAGACGATTGTGATAGGCAGCCGAACCCGAACGACGGGTCGCCATATCCGGCGACGTGCGTGCGGAAGCGGTGGAGTTGGATGCCGTCGACCAAGTCGGGCGATTGCCAGTGATCGCATCCTTCTGGAATTTCGAGATTTCGCCGTCGGACAAACCGGAGAAATAATTGAAATTCTTATTATATTCCCGGACATGATCCACGCAGAAATGAAGGTATTCACCCTCGCGCATGCGCCCGACCGGCGCACGATGCGTGCCCGGCTTATCGCAACCGTCCCACTGGCAGCAGGGACCGCTGGACTTCTTTTCCGCTTCCTTCTTGGGACGGATGCGGATGCTGTCGAAAAGTTTTGAGTGCGTTGTCATCGAATCGGATTATGCGAATTAAGAGTGACTAAACAAGAATTGACATTTCATCCTGAATGGTTTTGGCCATGAATTCAGGGCGAAATTTTGATGCAGATTGCAATTCCTGTGCGGATTTGCCCCACGGGTTGCCGCCGAGGCGACGTCTATATGAGGCACAACGTCTATATGGGGAGAACTGGCCAAAATGTCCATTCACAATAGCAAACAATCTTCAATGGAAGCCAAGCTTAATGCAGCTTTCTCTCCGGAACGGCTTGAAATCATAAATGAAAGCCACCTCCATGCAGGCCATCATCACGAAGATCGTGGCCATCATGAGGTCTATGATGGTACCGGCGAAACACATTTTCGCGTGCGCATCGTATCTGCCAAGTTTGAGGGTATGAGTCGTATCGCTCGCCATCGCGCCATCAACGATCTTCTCAAAGAAGAGCTGGAAACCGGCGTTCACGCACTCGCACTGGAACCTACCGCACCCGGTGAAGCGACGCGCCGCTGATGTTTTATGCTGACGCCTTAAGCCATTTGCGCAGACGACCACGCGCATTGGCATAGGGCGATGACGTGTTGAACTGGATCATGCGGCCCAGCGTATATTTTTCATACCAGAGGACGCCGTAAAGCTCAGTGTCCGCGCGCGCCTCGATTAAGGTCAGCAGCGCATTCTTTGCCGTTTCAAATCGCGATAAAAGCGCTTCAAAGGATAGCGTTTCGTAATCCCGGTAAAACTTGGCCGCTAAAGCACCAAGTTCATTCCATTTGAAACCTGTTTCCGGAAAATCGACTGTAAGCCCCTGATCGCGCCGTTCGCACCATTTGAGCACCAGCTCGTTCCATCCGGTCAGATAGGCGACGAGATCATGCACGCTCATCAGCGTGCCCTTTGCATGACCTTCCATCGTTCTGGATTTGGCCTGCTCCGGCTTAACGCGTGACAGATCAAGCACGAGCCGTGCATAAGTTGTTTCAATTGCCTCAAGCAGTTCCTGTTTGCTGGATGGCACAGCCATCAGGATGAAACCTTCGCAACAACGACACCAGAAAGCGGTTTGCCATCGGCATCCAGCGGCACGATGCGCAAACGCGTGAGGCGGTTCTTTTCCTTTTTCAGCACCGAAAAGCGCTTTCCGTGGAAGGTAAATGCCTGCTTCACTTCCGGTATGGTCTGCGTTTCATGAATCACCAGACCGGCAACGGTGGTCGCTTCCTCATCTGGGAGCTTCCAGCCGAGCGCGCGATTGAGATCACGGATCGGCAAAGAGCCATCGACCAGAATGGAACCATCCGGCTGCAACCGCAGACCCTGCATGTCGATATCGTGTTCATCGGAAATGTCGCCGACGATCTCTTCGAGAATGTCTTCCAGCGTTACCAATCCCTGCACATCACCATATTCGTCAACAACGACGGCAATATGCGCCTTGCGGCGAAGAAACGCGTCAAGCTGGTCCTGAAGTGTGGTTGTATCAGGCACAAACCACGGTTTGCGCGCCACTTTCATGATGTCGATGCGGGAAAAATCATTATCGACATCGTAAAGTGCGCGCAGCAGATCCTTGGTATGGATGATGCCGACGATATTATCGATCTCATCCCGCCAGACCGGCATACGCGTGTGCGGGCTTGCAAGAATATCACCGACAATCTGATCAGCAGGCGCATCAGCATTGATCGTGCCCATGGATGTGCGATGCACCATGACATCGCTGACTTCCAGTTCTTTAAGATCCAATAGACCGCCGAGCTGATCACGATCTTCCTTAATCAGCGATTTATCGCGATGCAGCACTTCGACCGCACCGCGCAATTCTTCCTGTGCGGAAAGCATCGAACGGCCGGATGCGAGATTAACACCGAACAATCGGAGAATTTTGCGAACAATCCAGTTCACCAGCCCCGAAACCGGGCCGAGAAAAGTTACAACTGCTGAAACAGGGCGTGCAACATTCAACGAAAAGCGGTCAGGGCTGGAAATGGCCCAGGATTTGGGCAGCACTTCAGCAAAAATGACCAGAATGATTGTCATCGCCAGCGTCGAATAAGCCACCCCTGCATCACCAAACAGGTGCAGGAAGATATTGGCAGCAATCGACGAGGCAAGAATATTGGCGAGGTTGTTGCCAATCAGAAGCACACCGATCAGCCGGTCGCGCCTTCCAATGAGATATTGAACCACTGTTGCGCGTTCATCGCCATTATGCGCGTAAGTGAGCATTCGGGCGCGGGATGCGGCGGTCAGTGCCGTCTCCGCGCCCGAAAAAAAGCCCGACAGAATGATGCAGAGCAGGATGATGCCACACATGATCCATAGCTCGAAAATCATTCTCGTATTCCTTTCGGGGTCAGACGGAGAGGCGTTCCTTCAAAAATTCCAATACTGCTGCAGGCGGTACGTCCTTGGCAATGAAGGATTGACCGATGCCGTGCGTCAGAATGAATGTCAGCGCACCACGCGCCACTTTCTTGTCCTGTGCAATATAATCCATCAGCTTTTCTGCATCCGGCAGGCCACCCGGCACTTCATGCAACGATGTCGGCAGCCCGACAGCTTTCAGATGCGCTTCAACGCGTTCGGCAGCCTCGACGCCACAAAGGTTCATCTTGACCGAAAAGCGATGCGCTAAGGCCATGCCGATGGCAACGCCTTCGCCATGCACCAGACGGCTTGAATCATAGCCGGTCGCGGTTTCAAGCGCATGACCGAATGTGTGTCCGAGATTGAGCAAAGCACGGTCGCCATTCTCACGCTCATCGCGCGCCACAACCGCGGCCTTCGAACGGCAGGATTCGGCAATTGCTTGTGTGCGTGCAGCACCACCTGCAAAGACTTCACCCCAGTTCTTTTCAAGCCAGGCGAAGAAATCCGGACGGTCAATCAGGCCGTATTTGGCCACTTCTGCATAGCCTGCCCGGAATTCACGCTCACTCAGTGTATCAAGCACCTCCGTATCGGCCAGCACAAGCTGCGGCTGATAAAACACGCCGACAAGGTTCTTGCCAAACTGGGTGTTGATGCCGGTCTTGCCGCCAACGGACGAATCCACCTGTGCAAGCAACGAGGTTGGCATCTGAACGAAATTCATGCCGCGACGCACGATACCGGCAACAAAGCCGGACAGATCACCCACGACACCGCCGCCAAAAGCCACAACCGCATCACCACGTTCAAGACGAGCAGCCAGCACGGCATTGGTCACAGTTTCCAGTGTCGAGAAGGACTTTGACTTCTCACCGGGCGCCACAATAACCGGCGTGGATTCGATACCTGCACGGGCAAAACTGGCCGTCAGAGCTTCGAGGTGAGCCTTGGCAACATTTTCGTCGGTGACGATTGCCACACGAATCCCCGGCAGACGCTTTGCGACTTCTTCGCCAGCGCGCGCGATCAGGCCTTTTCCGATCAGAATTTCATAGGATCGGTCCCCCAGCGAAACCGGAACTGTCACACTGTCGGCGCTCAAAGGGGTATTCATGCAGATAGTCTCCTGATGCATGTTGCGGAAAATTTAGAAGCGGCTTTCCGATAACGACATGCGTAAAAACAACAAAATAGAGCGAGCGTGGCGTTTAAATTTAAGCGCGACACGCTCTATTATCAGGCTTCGCCCTTGGTGAGATGCGCGGTGAGAACGTCGATCAGTTCACCGGCAATCACTTCCTTCTTGTCGTCCCGCGTCATCACATGCAGATCAGCGAGCGCATAAACCGGATAGCGCACGTCCATCAACCGCTGCATCACGCCGCGCGGATCGTCATTCTTGAGAAGTGGGCGGTTCTGACGGCGCGAAACACGATCCATCAGCACATCAAGCTCGGCATTCAGCCAGATGGACACGCCATTGGCAGCAATCGCCTCACGAGTTTCGGCATTCATATAGGCACCGCCACCGGTGGCAAGCACCATCGGACCATCTTCAAGCAGCCGCAGGATAACCCGGCGCTCCAGATCCCGAAACTCGGCTTCGCCATAGGCATCGAAAAGTTCAGGCACGGTCATACGGGCTGCAGATTCAATCTCATTATCCGCATCTTTAAACGGCAGTCCGAGCATGGTCGCGACCTTGCGGCCGACGGTCGATTTTCCTGCGCCCATCAGCCCAACAAGAACAACGACTTTCGCACCAAGAAGCTGACGGACGGCATCCGCTTGCTCGTTAAGATTTGTCTGTTTTGTTGTGCTGCTCATTGACCTCATCCATTTCCTCCGGTTCCACATGAAAAACCGTGCGGCGTCAATCGCTTTCATCGGCTAAAGTGAACCGGGCATGGGTTTTTATGCGCCAGAACTGCCCGTCCTTGCTTTCGTCTCAATAGCACAGCATAAACGCTTCATGCCCACGCTGACGCGCATCATTGCCTTGCTCGCTGTTATTGCCGCCATAGTCTATGGCGCAATGTTCTCACTTGCCAACTTTGTGAAACCGACGACCCACGAAATTACGGTCGAGATTCCCTCATCAAAACTGAAGCAGACCGTCGTGGCACCGCCGCCGCCCGCCGTATCGGACAATGAACCGGTAACAAGCGAAACGGGACAGGAGTAATATGCGCGCTTCACTGGCCATCGAAAACTTTCTTGAAATGATGAGCGCTGAACGTGGAGCTGCTGGCAACACGCTTGAATCCTATCGCCGCGATCTTGAAGCTGCGGCCGATGTGATGCAGACGCGTGGCGTCAATCTGGCAGAAGCAAAGACCGAAGATGTCCGCCATGTTCTCGATGGCATGTCTAACGAAGGCTTTGCCGCCACCTCGCAGGCACGGCGTCTTTCGGCACTTAGGCAATTCTTCCGTTTTCTCTATTCCGAAGGCTTCCGGCAGGACGATCCGACCGGCGTTATCGATGCCCCTAAAAAGCAGAAACCGCTGCCAAAGATCATGAGCGTCGAAAATGTCGGCCGTCTTCTTGATCGCGCCGATCTTGAGGCAAGGGAAGCGCCGGAACCGGCTGAACGTATCAAGGCGCTGCGTTTGCACGTACTACTTGAAACACTTTATGCAACGGGCCTGCGTGTCTCGGAGCTGGTCACGCTGCCAGTCAGTGTGGCACGCACCGATCATCGTTTTCTGATCGTTCGCGGCAAAGGCTCGAAAGAACGCATGGTCCCACTGTCGCAAAAAGCGCGTGAAGCACTGCAGAACTTTCTCTCTCTGCGCGATTCATTGCCCGGCTATGACGACAATCCCTGGCTGTTTCCGGCTTTCTCCGAAAGCGGTCATCTGGCGCGACAGGTCTTTGCGCGCGAATTGAAAGGGCTTGCAGCACGAACCGGCCTGTCCAGCGCCTCGATCTCTCCGCATGTGCTGCGCCACGCTTTTGCCAGCCATCTTTTGCAAAACGGCGCTGATCTGAGAACCGTGCAGCAATTGCTCGGCCATTCGGATATTTCTACCACCCAAATCTATACACATGTTCTGGAAGAAAGACTGCATAAGCTGGTAAGTGAGCATCACCCGCTTGCCGATTAAGCGCTCTGCGGGTAAGAGAATTTCAGAAAAATTTGCAAGATGCGCATGAAGTAAATATGTAAGGCGTCGTAAAACAGCCGTTTTCTAGCGTGTTTTATGGCCAACATCTCTGGAAACGCACAATAGTCAGGCCCGATGTATAACTATCTCGATTTTGAAAAACCCGTCGCCGACCTCGAAGGCCAGATCCTTGAGCTGAAGAAACTCGCTCAGGAACAGGGCAGTGTCGAGATGAGCGACGAGATCAGCCGTCTCGAGAAACGCTCGGCCGATGCGCTTAAAGATATCTACCGCAAACTGACCCCATGGCAGAAGGCGCAGATCGCCCGCCATCCGGATCGTCCGCATTGCCTGGAATATATCGACAAGCTGTTCACGGAATTCACGCCACTGGCAGGCGACCGTCAGTTTGCCAATGACGAAGCCATTCAAGGCGGCTTTGCCCGCTTCAATGGTCAGGCCGTTGCCATTCTGGGCCAGGAAAAAGGCTCGGATACCAAGACGCGCCTCAAGCACAATTTCGGCTCGGCCCGTCCGGAAGGCTACCGCAAGGCTGTCCGCATCATGGAAATGGCTGACCGTTTCCAGCTGCCGCTGATCACCTTCGTCGACACTGCCGGTGCCTATCCAGGCGTGAGCGCTGAAGAACGCGGTCAGGCGGAAGCCATTGCGCGCTCCACTGCCGAATGCCTCAAGCTGCGCGTGCCTGTCATCTCGATCATCATCGGTGAAGGCGGTTCGGGCGGCGCGATCGCGATTGCTGTCGCAAACCGCGTCTATATGCTCGAACATTCGATCTATTCGGTGATTTCACCTGAAGGTGCAGCTTCGATCCTCTGGCACGATTCCACGCGTGCAAAGGATGCAGCTTCCAACATGCGCATCACTGCGCAGGATCTGTTCGATCTCAAGGTCATCGACGGCATCATCCCGGAACCGCTTGGCGGCGCACATCGCGGCAAGGATGCCGTTATTGCGGCTGCGGGCGACATCATCACCGCCTCGCTGCGTTCGATGAAGGATGTCTATGGCGAAACGCTCAAGCAGGAGCGTCGTCAGAAGTTCCTCGACATCGGTCGTAACCTTTAATTTACCAACAATTGCAAAAACTGGCTCCGGCGCGCCCTTGGTGCGCCGGATTTGCATCGTGCCATTATTTCCGCCATATTGCGGACATTCTGTTTTTTAGGTATTTGAGCAACGGTTTATCAACGATACCGAAAGGTTTAGTTGTTAATATCCGGGCACCGAAAAGTCAGATTTGCTTAAATGCGTCAGTGACGCAGCTTCGATCAGATTCTGATGAAAGTTGAATACTGGTTGTTCTACCTATTTGTTTTTACGCATTATCCTATGCAAAACCGCTTCGCACTTTGCTGGAAATGCTCTAACAGGCTCGATGCGATATGAAGATCAGAACCGCACTTCTTGGAACACTCTTGGCATCCGCTCTGCTTGCCGGTTGTCAGGGCTCGTCCGTTTCCGATCTCAGCTTACGCGCTGAAAAACCTCTTTCCGAGAAAATCGTCGCCAAGATGAAATCGAAGGGCATGACGCGCACTTCGCCGGTGATGGTTCGTATTTTCAAGGAAGAAGGCGTCCTCGAAGTCTGGAAACAGAAGAACAACGGCAAATACGACCAGATTGCCTCTTATGAGATCTGCAAATGGTCAGGCAAGCTTGGTCCGAAATTCGTAGAGGGTGATCGCCAGGCGCCAGAGGGCTTCTATAATGTTCGCCCGGCACAGATGAACCCGAATTCGCAATATCACCTTGCCTTCAACATTGGCTTCCCGAACGCCTATGACCGCGCGCACAACCGTACCGGACAGAATCTGATGGTGCATGGCGCTTGCTCGTCATCGGGTTGCTATTCGATGACCGACGAAAGCGTCAGCGAGATTTATGCCTTTGGCCGCGATGCCTTCAAGGGCGGTCAGCGCGACTTCCAGATTCAGGCTTTCCCGTTCCGCATGACCGCAGCCAACATGGCACGTTACAAGAGCGACCAGAACTACGCATTCTGGAAGATGCTCAAGCAGGGCTATGACGCTTTTGAAACAACCAAGGTTCCGCCAAAGGTTGATGTCTGCGAAAAGCGTTATGTCTTCAACGTGCCAACGCCAGATGGTCAGCCGCTTTCAGCGACCGATGCCTGCCCACCTTCGGTCGGCTCGGAATCCATGGCTTACACGTCTTCTTATGAAAAGACGTTCCAGTCCGCATTCAGCGCAGCACAGAAGAAGCCTTCGCCGTCCATTCAGGGCATCGCAGAAGCCAAGCTGGTCTCCGCATGGAGTGCAGCGCGTGCACGCGGCGAGAAGGTAACGCGCGAACCGCCGTCGCTTTCGCCAGCATCGGCTGAAACGCCAAATGCACCGGATATCCAGCCTGCGGCAACGCCGATCTCGGCACAGCCTGCGACAGCCATTGCGGCAACGCCAGCAGTTGCTACTCCGGCTCAGACTGCGGCAGTCCCTGTTCCGCAGGAAAATCCGGCAGCGGTTTCACCGATGACCACCGCAAGCACGGTCCCAGATGCTGTTGCAGCACCTGCACCGGAAAAGAAGAAGGCCTGGTGGAAGCTGGGTGGTAACTAATACCAGATGGATAAAGACGCTCCCGTCTATGATCTGAGAGGGCTTAAGTGCCCTCTTCCCGTTTTAAAGACGCGCAATCGCCTGCAGGATTTGCCGAGCGGCGCGCTTCTCTGGGTCGAAGCAACCGATCCTTTATCCGGTATCGACCTTCCGCATTTCTGCACGCAGGAAGGCCACGCCCTGCTCAAGCAGGAGCGCGACGAAAACCTTCACCGTTTTCTTATTCAGAAGAAATAATGTCTGAGGCATAAGTCCTATCGAAGTGAAACGAGGGTCGATAAGATTATGCTTCAAATAAAAGGCTTAGAGCGCCGATCTGATACAATCAGATCGAAACGCGCTCTAAAGCATATCGCAGAAAAGTGCGAAGCGGTTTTCGGAACAAGATGCGCATAAAAAACAAAGAGATAGAGCGAGCGCAGCGGATACACTAACCGCGAAAAGCTCTAGCGTGTTGAATAGCCCGGAATAGCCAGCGGATTGTCCATCATCGCAGCGCGGTCGGGACGATCAATGCCTGCCTTGCCGAGAAACGCGTCGAAAAGCTCGCGCACGTAGGTTTCTGGCAAATCCTTCACAATCATCACCAGCAGCGTTTCATGCTCATCCTTCGGCCATTTCGGCAGGCGTGCTGGCGGATGAAAGATTTTCTGCACACCATGTATGACCAGCGGGCGATCCGGATCTTCGGCGATCTGAACAATGCCCTTCACGCGCAAAAGCTTTTCGCCATGGGTCGAGCGCAGCAGATCGAGAAACATCTCGAATGTCGAGAACGGGATCGGTTCCTTGTGACGCAGAGAGAAGGAACGAATGGCATCATCATGATGATGATGATGATGGTGGTGATGGCCGTGGTCATGATCGTGATCACAATCCGGTCCGCAGACATGGCCATGCCCGGAATGCATATCGTGATGATGGTGCGAATGATCGTGGTCATCATGATGATGGTGATGATCATCATCCTCATAGGCTTCTGCACGAAGCCAGCGCTGAACATCCGCCGTCTTTGTTTCCGGATTATAAAGCCCACATTCAAACAACGCCGCATAGCCGGTGCGGCCATCGGATGCTTCAAGAATATCGGCACCCGGATTAAGCTGTTCGAGCCGTGCCTTGAGCTCTGCAAGTCCGGCCTGCGCCTCCGGCAGATCAGCTTTGGTAATGATGATGCGATCAGCCATCGCTGCCTGACGAACAGCTTCCTCATGATTGTTGAGGGTTGCCATACCGTTGACGGCGTCAACCGTTGTCAGCACGCCATCAAGGCGCAGAACCTGCATGAGAACCGGATGGCCCATGATTGAGTGCAGCACAGGTGCCGGATCTGCAAGGCCTGTCGTCTCAATGATAATCCGCTTCAATGCCTTGATGCGCCCGGTCTGGAGGCGGTCGATCAGGTCAGCCAGCGTATCGACCAGTTCACCACGCACGGTGCAGCACAGACAGCCGTCGGCAAGCTCGATCACACCTTCACTGGCCTTTTCCACCAGCAGGTGATCGATGCTCACTTCACCAAATTCATTGATGATGACTGCCGTATCGGTCAGCTCTGGATCTTTCAGCAGCCGGTTAAGCAGTGTCGTCTTGCCCGAGCCGAGAAAGCCGGTCAGTACAGAAACAGGAATTGGTTGTGGCATGATCTCAGACTTAGTTGATTGTGGCTGCATTCACACCGGCAGCTGCGCGCTGCGGGCGTGGCATCGGCACAGGAACCTGCGAAATATCAAGCTGACCGACTTTCGTCACCTTTGCAGGTGGAGCCGAAACAAGGCCGACTTCAACGGGAACCGGCTCGCGGGTCATCGCATGAATATAGGGCGAGTTGAGCTGCAAACGGCCCTCGACATCGCGACCGTCCCAGCGATCGGCCATGGCCTGCTGGCTGCAGATGGCCTTGCGCATATCAACAGCCTGATAGGCGGCGCTGTTTGCTGGCGGCACCATGCTGCCAAGCGTTGGCACTCCGGCACCATTGTTGCGGAAAGCATCGGTCATCAGCTGTGCTGCCTGAACCGCACGCGTTTCCTGACGATCAGCACCCAGAACCACAGCCAGAATGGTGCGGCCCTGACGGGTTGCAGAGCTGGCCAGATTGAAGCCGGAAGCACAAACGAAGCCGGTCTTCATGCCATCAGCACCATCGAAACGGCCAAGCAGAATATTGTAGTTGGCCTGAGGCTTCTTGCCGTCACCCGTATCGATGGCTTCGGTTCCAAAGTAATGGGCATATTGCGGGAACTCACGACGCAGCTGCACGCCCAGAACGGCCAAATCATGCGCGGTCGAATAATTGTTCGGATCATGCAGGCCATTCGGGTTGGCAAAATGCGAACCGCTCATACCGATGCGCTGCGCTTCTGCATTCATGCGCTGCACGAAAGCCGATTCCGAACCGCCAACGGATTCAGCAACAGCAACCGCCACGTCATTAGCGGACTTTACCAGCATGATCTTGAGCGCAGTATCGAGCGTCATCACGGAGCCCGGACGATAGCCCATCTTGCTCGGCGGCTCTTTCGAGGCATTGACGGTCATTTTCACTGGCGATTCAAGCGTCATCTGACCGGACTGAAGTGCGCGGAACGTGACATAAGCGGTCATCATCTTGGTCAGCGAAGCCGGATACCAGCGCTGGAAAGGGTCCTGCGCGGAATAAACCTTACCGGTTGCAACATCGACAGCAATCGATGGATTAGCCAGAGCGGCAGGCAAGGTCAGGACCGAAAGAGCCGCTGCTGTGCACAGGATTTTCAACGACTTCGAGATCATTCGTAGTTCCAATCAGCAAGAGCCGCAATGTCTGCGGGCGATCGATTCCGCTTCCTGTTGTATCAACCTGCTAAAGTGACAACGGCGTGCGAATACGTCATTCAAAAAGGAAGATTTACACTGCTTCTATCTAAGCCATATGGCAATCAAAAGGCAAATAGGGATTGCCCGCTTTCACTGAAACGTCATATCCTCACTACTTCTGCTTATTGAGAATCTCAGGATATTTCCGAAATGCCAGTGCTTAATCGTGTCGTCGAAACTGCAAGCGAGATCGCCGCATGGCGCCGCCATCTGCATCAGAACCCTGAACTGCTTTATGACGTTCACGAAACGGCACGCTTTGTCGAAGAAAAGCTGAAATCTTTCGGCTGCGATTTGGTCGAAACCGGTGTCGGACGCAGCGGCGTCGTTGCGGTCATCAAGGGTCGTCACGGTGATGGTCCGGCCATTGGCCTGCGCGCCGATATGGATGCGCTGCCAATCACTGAAACCAGCGGCGTTGAATGGGCATCGAAAAATCCGGGCAAGGCACATTCCTGCGGCCATGACGGTCACACGGCAATGCTGCTGGGTGCCGCTCAATATCTCGCTGAGACCCGCAACTTCCGCGGCTCTGCCGTTTTGCTGTTTCAGCCGGCTGAAGAAGGCGGCGCTGGCGCGCTTGCCATGGTTCAGGACGGTGTCATGGATCGCTTCGGCATTTCGGAAGTCTATGGCGTTCACAATCTGCCAAGCCTTCCCGTCGGCCAGTTTGCCATGTGCAAAGGCCCGATCATGGCTGCGACCGATGAATTCGACCTTTCGATCAAGGGACGCGGTGGCCATGCTGCCCAGCCGCACCGCACGATTGATCCGATCCTTGCTGGTTCACAGCTGCATCTCGCCATTCAGGGCATTGTGGCGCGCAATATCGATCCGCTCGATTCCCTCGTGATCTCGATCACAAAGTTTCACGCAGGCGAGGCTTATAACGTCATTCCTGAAACGGCCAAGCTTTCAGGCACAGTGCGCACGCTCAGCAAGGAAACCCGCGCCTATGCCGAAAAGCGTATTCGTGAAGCAGCAGCAGGCATTGCATCTGTGAGCGGTGCAGAAATTACCGTTCGCTACAAGAACAACTATCCTGTGACCTACAACCACGATGACCAGACCGATTTTGCAGCCCGCGTTGCAAAAAATGTAGCAGGCGAAGGCAAGGTGAAAACCGATGTGGCTCCGATGATGGCCGCGGAAGATTTCTCCTACATGCTGGAATCGCGCCCGGGCGCCTATATCTTCCTGGGCAATGGCGACACGCCCGGCCTGCATCATCCGGCCTATGACTTCAACGATGAAGCAATTCCATATGGCGTGAGCTATTTCGTGTCGGTGATCGAAACAGCACTCGCTGCCTGATCCAGAGTTCAAAAGAAATGCGCCTGCCCCGCTTTTTGCGGGGTTGGCGAAAGCCATGAAAAACAGTATGTGTCGAAAAATGCTCGAACCATTGGAATCAATGGCAAATACGAGCGTTTTTGATGACTGGTCCCGTAGCTCAGTAGGATAGAGCGCAAGATTCCTAATCTTGAGGCCACTGGTTCGAATCCAGTCGGGATCACCATTCATCGTCCGGGCAGGCAAATCCCTTCGCGCTCAAATTATCTTGAAGTCCTGTGATTTTCCGTAACCTGTGCTATACCCGCTCACGGTCTTGCGGTGGGCTTCTTAGTCCCTCTAACTGGTTGGCATGTTTTTTTGCCGTGCGCTCGTCTTGCGACAAGGCGCAGAACTGTTCCTGGAACCAAAAGCCTGACCGTGAACACATCCCCCAGGATCGTCCGAGACGATCGACCGTAATGCTGGCTGCTTTGACGGGCAGACCCGCGCCTTCGCAAAGCTGAAACTACCATGAGTGTTATGCCGGAAGCCCAGACTTCGACCAGTGAACCAACCGCGTCACTGGAAGCGAAAAGCAATTTCCGGATTATTGCCCTGATCGTTGCAAGCGCGATGCTGATGGAACAGCTCGACGCTACCATCCTTGCGACTGCACTGCCGACAATGGCCCGGGATTTCGATGTCGCCGCCCCTTCGATGAGCGTGGCGCTCACCTCCTATCTGCTCAGCCTTGCGATTTTCATTCCCGCAAGCGGCAAAATCGCCGATCGCTTTGGCACCCGAACTGTGTTCCGCTTTGCCATCGGCATTTTCATACTCGGCTCGATCCTTTGCGCACAGGCACCAAATCTGCCCTTTCTGGTCTTTGCCCGTCTGTTGCAAGGTGCCGGCGGAGCCATGATGCTGCCTGTCGGACGTCTGGTTCTGATCCGCTCGGTCGAGCGCAAGGATCTCATCTCGGCAATGTCATGGATGCTGGTCCCTGCCCTGATGGGCCCAATCCTCGGCCCTCCCATCGGTGGTCTGTTCGTGACCTGGCTCGATTGGCGCTGGATTTTCTACATCAATGTGCCGATTGGCATTCTGGGCATGATTTTCGTCTCGCTCTATATTGGCGAATATAAAAGCGACACCAGAGAGCCGTTTGATTTCGTCGGCTTGATCCTGTCCGGTATAGCACTTGGCGCGCTGCTTTTCGGCCTTGAAAGTGCAAGCGCGACCAGCGGTCTGGCAGCCAAGTTCTTTGTGGTCGGCATCGTGTTTGCAATTGCCACCGTCATCCACTCGCGCCGCCATCCCGCCCCGCTTCTCGATTTTTCGCTGATGCGGATTGAGAGCTTCGGCACCTCGATGATTGCCGGATCGATCACCCGCATCACGCAAGGGGCGCATCCCTTCCTGTTGCCCTTGATGCTGCAGGTCGCCTTTGGCATTTCAGCGGTTTCTGCTGGCAATATGGTACTGGCCACAGCGCTCGGTTCCATGGCCATGAAAGCCTTCGCGCCCAAGATCATCCGCCGGTTCGGTTTCCGCTCGTCACTGGTGGTGAACGGCATATTCTCATCATGCAGCTATGCGATTTGTGGCTTCTTCGGCCCTGAATGGCCACACTGGCTGATTTTTGCCGTGCTGTTCATGTCCGGCTTTTCAATGTCGTTCCAGTTCACCGCCTATAATACGGTGGCCTATGACAAGGTTGATGAAAAGCGGATGAGTTCGGCCAACAGCTTTTACTCAACCTTCCAGCAGCTCATGCTGTCCTTTGGTGTGTGTATCGGCGCGCTGGCCCTTCATTCATCCATGGCCTGGCACGACCGAGACGTGCCACTGACCTCGGATTTCTCGATCGCCTTCTTTATCGTCACCGGCATATCGCTGACAGCAACTTTCTGGAACCTGCGCTTTGCAAAACACGCAGGCGAACAGATGCGCGGAAGATGAGGAATGGGGGCTTACCCCCCATAAGGCCAGTTGGCCTGCGAGAATACACCACCATCAACCCAGAGCGTCTGCCCTGTCACAAAGCGCGCAGCGTCGGACGCCAGAAACAGCACCGGCCCTGATATATCCTCTGCAGAACCAACGCGACGCAGCGGCGTGATCCGGCTCCAGGTGTCTGCATAGTCGGGCTGTTCCTGCATCGTCCGTTCGTTGAGAATGGCGCCCGGCGCAACACAATTGACCCTGATACCATTCGGCCCAAGCTCAACGGCAGAGACTTTGGTAAACTGCTCGATACCGCCTTTTGATGCCGTATAAGAAACGAGGCTGGGAAAAGCGAGCTTGTTGCAGCCCGAGCCTATATTGATAATCGCACCGCCTTTGCCGACCTCGACCATGCGCCGGGCTGCAGCCTGTGTGTTGAGAAAGCAGCCCTTCATATTGGTGCGAATGACATCGTCCCAATCGTCTTCCGAAAGCTCCAGCAACGGCCCCCAGGTCTGAATACCGGCATTATTGACGAGCACGTCAGGCGCATCGCCATACCAGCTGCAGACTTCATCGAAAAATGCGTCAACGTCACTTCCAACGCCGACATCACAAGCGACACCCAGCGCCTGACCGCCTGAAAGCTCAATCTCTTCCATGAGTGTCTCTGCAGTGTCTTCATCGCCAAGATAGCTGAAAGCCACAGTGTAACCTGCTTCGGCAAATGCCGAGACCAGATGCCTGCCAATGCCTGTGCTGCCACCGGTGACGACCGCAAATCCACTCATAAAATTCCCTCCCGAAATCTTGTGAGTGAGACTTTAGTTGAGTTTTTCCAATGGTAAAGCCGGAAAGACTGAAATAAAATTCTGGCGAAAGAGGAGATCCGAATGAACCCCAATATTGAAGTTGCCAATGGTGCCTGCCACTGCGGAACCGTTCGCTTTCGTGTCAAACTATCAGATGGCCTTAACACGGCGCGCCGCTGCACCTGTTCCTATTGCCGAATGCGTGGAGCTGTCGCCGTTTCCGCAGATCTGAATGGCGTTGAAGTTCTGGAAGGCGAAGATGCGCTGACGCTCTACACATTCAATACGGGCGCGGCCAAGCATTATTTCTGCTCGAAATGCGGGATCTACACCTTCCACCAGCGCCGATCCAACCCTCAACAATTCGGTGTCAATGCCGCCTGTCTCGAAGGCGTCTCACCTTTCGACTTCAAGGTCATTCCGGTCAATGACGGCGTGAACCACCCGTCCGACAATCCGAACTACAAAGGCTCCGGCATCGCGGGTTATCTGCGTTTTGAGGTGAACGAAGACTAACCCCGCGCGCGCCGCTTGTGTTCGTTTTTCTCCCATGAAAACACAACAGGCGGCAGCGGGTCGAGACCGCGAATAATATCCGCACCCTTTTCGCCGACCATAATGGTCGGCGCATTGGTGTTGCACGAGGGAACGCGCGGCATGATCGAGCTGTCGCAAACCCGCAGACCTTCAAGACCGCGCACTTTAAGTTCCAGATCGACAACGGCCATCGCATCTGTCCCCATCCTGCAGGTGCCGACCGGATGATGATCGGTCTTGGCATTGGCGCAGGCATAATCGAACAGATCATCGTCACTGACGACCTTTGGCCCCGGCAGACGTTCGGCCATGACATAGGGCTTTAGTGCGTCTTGCTGCAAAATTTCGCGCGCGATCTTCAGACCTTCAAGCGACATCTTCCGATCATGCGGATCACTCCAGTAATTCGGATCGATCAGGGGTGCTGCAGCCGGATCATTGGAAGCCAGCCGCACGGTTCCACGCGAACGCGGATGCAGATAAGCAGAATTAAGCGTCACGCCTGCATTCTTGAGCTTCTCAACGCCAGCTTCAATGCCCGAACCAAGCCCCAGATGAAACTGAATATCCGGTGAGCGGGCATCCGGATCAGCATACCAGAAGCCGCCGGTCTCAAAGAGGCTGGACGCCACCGGGCCAGAGCGCAGAAAGATATATTGCAGGCCCGCGCCCAGCGTCCGATGCAGCTTTGCCACGCCATCATAGGTGTGATCGCCCGTACATTCGGCAATGACAAACAGATCGAGGTGATCCTGCATGTTCTCACCCACACCCGGCAGATCATGCTTCACATTAACGCCAGCCTTTTTAAGATGGTCAGCAGGGCCGATGCCCGATTGCAGCAGAAGCTTCGGTGAGCCGATAGCGCCGGACGAGACAATCACCTCACGGTTTGCGCGCAAAACCTCGCCGTTCATCAGTGTTACGCCGGTGACTAGGGTCTTTTCCAGATCGATACTGCGCACCGGCGCATTCATCCGCACGGTAAGGTTCTTGCGATCCCTGATCGTCGCGAGATAGGCAAGGGATGCTGACGAGCGGCGGCGATTGCGCTGGGTGAGCTGATAAAAGCCGACACCTGCCTGCTCACGACCATTGAAATCCGGGTTATACGGAATGCCGAGTTCTTGACCCGCGCGGATATAGGCGTCGCAAATCGGCAATGGTGCAGACGGCATCGAAACGCCAAGCGGCCCGCCATAGGAGTGAAAATCATCGTTGAAACGCTGATTGTCTTCAGCGCGTTTGAAATAGGGCAGCACATGGCGATAGTCCCAGCCGGTACAGCCGTCCTCATTAGCCCATAGATCATAATCGGCTGCATTGCCGCGTGTATAAATCTGCGCATTAATGCTGGAGCCGCCGCCAATGACTTTTGCCTGCGTATAGCGCAACACACGGTTTTTGAGGTGCTTCTGCGGAACAGTTTCCCAGCCCCAGCTCGCCACACCCTTGGTCATCTTTGCAAAACCGGCAGGCATGTGAAACAGCGGATTCCAGTCGCTTCCGCCTGCTTCCAGCAGCAGCACTTTTATCGCTGCATCTTCGCTCAGACGATTGGCGAGAACGCAACCGGCAGGACCGCCGCCAACAATGATATAGTCATACTTCATGCGTTTCTCCTCCCGAGAAACTAAAGCTTCGCAATCGACAGGCCACCATCGGCATTGATCGCCGAGCCCGTCGCAAAAATGAAATCGCCGCCTGCAAGCCCAGCCACAATAGCGCCGACATCGCCTGCCTCGCCCCAGCGTTTCATCGGCACCAGACCACCTTTGATCAGTCCGTCATAACGCTCGGCAACACGCGCTGTCATATCGGTGCGGATGATACCGGGGCGCACTTCGAACACGCCGATCCGTGCTTCGGCCAGCCGAAGCGCAAGCCCCTGCACGAAGGCCGTCAGACCTGCTTTGCTGATGCAGTAATCAAGCCTTTCGGGCGAAGTCATCACTGACGAAACCGAACTGATCGTCACAATACTGCGCGGAAAACGCACATCCGTCACCGCCAGCATGGATTTCACCACCGCTTGCGTAAAAAACACCGTGCCGCGAAGGTTCACATCAATAATCGTGTCGAAATTCTCAGGTTTCAGCCCGAGAAAATCACCGCGCTCAACCGAGCCCATACCTGCATTGTTGACCAGACAATCGATGCCTCCAAGCTCATTCACAACGGCTGCAACCGTCGCTTCGTGCGTTTCGATGGATGCCAAATCGCTTTCAAAGAAAGCCACCCTTCCCCCAAGCCCGCGCAATTCATGGATGACCGCCTCATCACGTTCACGGTCGGTAATCGCCAGATCAAACCCTTTGGCGGCCAAAGCACGCGCTATGCCAAGCCCGATACCACGCCGCCCGCCAGTCACCAATGCCACAGATCTTTGACGGTTCATGCGAGCACCTCCGTTTTAATCTGGTCGGCAACGCGCAGAGCCTGCGCGGCGATGGTCAGCGCGGGATTGACCGCAGCCGATGTCGGCAGAAACGACGCATCGACCACATAGAGATTGGGGTGGTCATAAGCACGGCAATAAGGATCAAGCGGCGCTGTTGCTGGATTATCGCCGATACGTACCGTGCCGCATTGATGCGATGGTGTTCGCCTGTCGAACGCCCGCGACAGCACGATTGGAAATCCTGCTGCTCGCAGCGCAGATTTGAGCTTATCAACCAGCATCAGATGCGCCTTCCAGTTGGAACGCACCCAATGCAGAATGATGCGATCACCATCCACGCTCACGCGACTTTCCGGCGATGGCAGATCTTCGCTCATCGCGTAGAAATCGATTGTATGTCCGGCAATGCGGTTTAATAACCATTCCGGCACCTTACGCATATTGGATTTCAGGATCGCGCCCGACACACGCCCCAGCAATTGCACATTGCCAAGCGGCGGCCCGCCAGCCCCATCGCTGAGATAGTAATCGTTAAAGCCAAAGGTCTTCTGGTAAACGCTGTCATTGCGATAGCGCGGATCAAATCCGATCACCGCACTGGCATTGTGGTTCATAAAATTGCGACCGACCTGATCGGAACGGTTCGCCAGTCCCGAACGCAGCAAAAGTGCTGCCGACTGCACCGCTCCCGCTGAAAGAATGACCAGTTTGGGCCGAAGGACCAGCGCTTCGCCGTTCTTCACATAATGAACGGCTGTAATGGTTTTACCATCGGGGCCGGTTTCCAGCTTCGTTACCCGCGCGGAGGTTTCAAGCCCGACATTTGGATGTTTGAGCGCAAGTGCTAACGGACAAGTCTCAGCATCCATCTTGCCGTCATTGCTGTTGGGATGCGCGTCCCACGGCGTTTTGGCCTTCGCCAGCCAGCGCTCAATATCAACACCCAATGGCAAGGAAGCCGGATGCAACCCTGCTTTCTTCAGCCGTGCACGCAGATCGGCAATCGGGCTTTCATCACGGATGGCCGGATAGGAATAGGGCTTTGAATGATAGGGTTCGGTCGGGTCATCGCCCAATTCACCGCGCACCTGAAAAAGCTCTTCCGCCTTGCAATACCAGGGCTCAAGCTCATCATAGCCAAAAGGCCACGCCGGAGACACGCCTTCAAGATGCGCAAGCTCCTCAAAATCCTCGCGCCGATAACGCACCAGCACGGCGCCATAGAATTTGGAATTGCCGCCGACATTGTAATAATTTCCGGGATTGAACGGTGTACCATCCGTCTCATACCAGAACTCTTTCGGGCGAAAGAAACCACGCTGGAAAATGGCGCGTGGGTCGCGGTTTTCCGGTCTGTCCGGCAAATGCTCCCCTGCCTCCAGAATGAGAATGTCTGCACCCGATGCGCTCAAGCCGGCGGCCATCGTCGCGCCGCCGATACCCGATCCGATAATGACGATATCCGGCTGTCCTCCCAAAGCCGTCACTCCTTACTTAGCCTGCGGCATCCACCAGCCGGTGCGCGCACCGATATGCATGTTGAGCGTCTTCGTTTCGGTATAATCCTCCACCGCATGACGGCCCAGCTCGCGACCCAGACCCGACTGGCGATAACCGCCAAAAGGCAGCTCCGGCGTGCCGTCCATGAAGGTGTTCATCCAGACCGTACCAGCCCGCACCTTGCGGCCAATGTTCATGCAAGTATCGAAATCGCGGCTCCACACGCCAGCTGACAAGCCATAATCAACCGCATTAGCAATTGAAATTGCCTCATCCACCGTATCAAAAGACAGCACCGACAGAACCGGCCCGAATACTTCTTCACGCGCAACAGCCATGTCTGCTTTCACACCTGCAATAATGGTCGGTCCCATATATTGGCCAAGGCCGAGATCCAGCACATCGCCGCCATGGGCAATTGTAGCACCCTGCTTTTTGGCCTGATCGACATAGGTGCCAACCTTGCTCAGATGTTGTGGCGTGATGATCGCGCCCACTTGCGTGCTGACATCGAGCGGATCGCCGACGATCACTTTCTTCGACAGATCAGCAACGCGCCCAACAATCTCATCGACAATCGAGCGATGCACGATCAGCCGCGAACCGGCATTGCAGCACTCGCCTGCATTGAACCATGCGCCGAACACGGCCGCATCGATAAAGGCATTCATATCCGCATCCGGGAACAGGATTTGCGGATTCTTGCCACCAAGCTCCAGCGATACTTTTTTCAGCGTCTGCGCCGCATTGGCCATTGTCAGCTTGCCCACACCTGTGGAACCGGTGAACGACACCATGTCCACATCCGGATGCGTGCTCATATGCTGGCCGACATCAGCGCCCGTTCCGGTGATGATGTTGACGACACCGTCAGGGACGCCTGCCTCAGTCAGAATTTCGCCGAGTAACAATGTTGATCCGGAAGTCAGCTCCGAAGGCTTTACGACTGCCGTGCAGCCCGCGGCCAAAGCAAATGGCAGCTTCTGGCCGACGATCAGGAACGGGAAATTCCACGGCGTAATGATAGAAACAACGCCAATTGCCTCGCGCAACACGACGCCCAAAGTGCCATCGCCCAGCGTATTATAGCTTTCACCATGCAGATCACGCGCAAGCGCTGCCGCATAGCGCCAGATATCCACGGAACCGGCAATTTCACCGCGCACCTGAGAAATTGGTTTGCCGGCTTCAATTGCATCAAGATAAGCAAGCTCTTCGGCCCGCGCTTCAATCAGATCGGCGGCTTTCAGCAAAATCAGCGAACGCTGCGATGCGGTTTTAGACGACCAGCGCCCGTCGTCGAAAGCCTTACGCGCGCTCGCAACCGCGCGTTCCACATCGGCCTTGTTGCCAGCAGGATAGCGGCTTACCGTGACGCCATGGCCGGGCGCTACGCGTTCAATAGTCTCGCCGCTTTGACTGCCAACCCATTTACCATCGATCAGCATCGAGAATTCACGAACTTCAAGCCCGTTTAGCGGCTGCGGTTTTACGACTACGCTCATCACCATTTTCCTTCAAAATTTGCTTCGCGCTTTTCGGTAAACGAGCGCACGCCTTCTTTCAGATCGCCGGTCTTGGCAACCAGAATGGAACCCAGCGCCTCAACTGCCGTGCCATTATCCTCGCCATTGGCGATCGACAGCATCAGTTTGGAAATTTCCAACGCAGCCGGTCCGCGCTTGGCCACCCGCGTCGCATAGTCTTGTGCTGCCTGCAGAGCTGCACCCGTCTCCACCACATGATCGACCAGACCATGCGACAGCGCTTCCTCGGCCGTGAACATTTCGCCCCCCAGCACCATGCGGCGCACGATCTGCGCACCGAAACGGCGCACAAGACGCTGCGTGCCCGACCAGCCGGGGATCATACCAAGCGATGTTTCCGGCAGGCCGATTTTTGCCTGCCGCTCGACAATGCGGATATCGGCAGCACCTGCCAGTTCCAGACCACCACCCAAAGCATGACCATTCATTGCTGCGATCAGCGGCACACGCAAAGTCGCAAGCCGCTCGAACACACGATGACCGTAGCGCACCCAGGCATGGCCGAATTCCGCCGGTTCCATGCCGCCCCAAGCCTTGATGTCACCACCTGCGGAAAAGGCCTTGCCTTCGCCCGTCAGGATCGCAACGCGCACGGTGCACTCCGCTTCCACCCGATCACAGGCCGCAGACAATTCCTGCAGAAGCTCGATATCAAACGCATTGAGCTTTTCGGGCCGCTTGATGGTCATGACGGCGATGTGGTTCTCAATCGAGATGTCTATCCGTTGAGCCATTTAAGCCTCCAGCTTCCGCGCAGGCTTTTGCGGCAATTCAAGGCCTATCGGCTCGTCACGGAACAGTGCCTCATCCATGAGTTTAAGCTGATCCGAAACAATCAGCGGAAACTCAGCTTGGTCCAGAATATGCGTCTGCAAATCCACACCCGGCGCAATCTCGGTGAGCACAATCCCTTCCGGCGTGAGCTTCAAAACCGCGCGTTCGGTGACATAGGTAATGTCCTGCCCCTGCTCGACACCACGCGGACCTGAGAAAGTAACATGCTCAACCTCATTAACGAGCTTTTTGAGCTTACCTTCCTTCTCAATCACCAGCTTGCCGTCAGCGACCGACAATTTCGCCCCTGCATTGAACATGCCGGAGAAGACAATCTTCTTGGCCCTTGCAGTAATATCGACAAAACCGCCAGCACCAGCAGTCACATGCGGACGGAATGACAGCTTCGACACATTGACGGAGCCGTCGCGTCCGATCTCAAGGAAGGACAGAAGCGAGGCGTCGAAGCCTGCGCCCTGAAAATAAGTGAACTGATAGGGTGACGGCATATAGGCGTCTGCATTGGACGCACAGCCAAAGGCAAAATCGAGGAGCGGCACGCCCCCAACAGCCCCCTGCTCAATCACCCAGGTGACTGCGCCATGCAGGCCCTCTTCCAGCAGAATGCGCGGCACATTGGCGGAAATGCCGAAGCCAAGATTAACCGCACTTCCTGCCTGCAACTCCTGTGCGACACGCCGCGCAATCGCCTTCTGAATGTTGAATTCAGGCAAGCGGAATGTATCGAGCGGACGGAAAATCTCGCCGGAAATTGCCGGATCGTAAAGTGTCTGCGTTGTCTGCTTCTGGTCGGGATCAACGACGATATAATCGACCAGAACGCCCGGCACGCGCACATCATGTGGTTTCAGCGTGCCTTCCTTGGCAATGCGCTTCACCTGCGCAATGACGATGCCGCCATTGTTGCGCGCAGCCAGCGCCTGATCCAGCCCACCAAGATATGCGCCCTCATGTTCATAGGTGAGATTGCCGCGTTCATCGGCAGTGGTGGCGCGGATGATCGTCACATGCGGCACGATATTAGGGAAATAGAGCCAGTCCTCACCTTCAAAACTGACCTGCCTGACGACCGGCTCCTCACGCGCCTTGTCGTTCATTGCCGTGCCCTGACGCTTGGGATCAACAAACGTATCAAGCCCCACTTTGGTCAGTACACCGGGACGCTTGGCAGCTGCCTCACGATGCATATCGAACAGAATGCCCGACGGGATATTATAGGCCGGAATCTCGTTACTGGTGATCATCTGCCAGATCAGCGGCGGCTCAGAACTTGACGGCCCTGACGGATAAGAACCACCGATGATCTTTTTAAGAAGCCCCTTTTTGGCGATGTAATCGACACCCTTGATGCCACTCATATCGCCAGCAGCGATCGGGTGCAGCGTGGTGATATTCTGGGGATGGCCGGTTTCATCAAACCGCTCGCCAATCGCTTTCAGCATCATATCCGGGCAGCCGAGGCCGCTCGATGAAGAAACCGAAACGACAGCGTTGTCGGGAATAAGTGATGCTGCTTCCGCAAATGAAATATGTTTGCTCATAATTTTCAAAGTCCTGAATGAACAGCGGTTGCCTTACCGGTCTTTGCAGCCTCAAGCACGGCAAGCCCGGTCGCAAGCGACCAGACCCCATCCTCCAGAGTTGCGGAAGGCTGGCCTTTACCTGCGATGGCATTATGGAAAGCCTGCAAGGCGGTTTCGTAGAGATTCTTCTGGTCGAGCTGCAATTCGTGCTCGCCATCCTTGTCACGCAGAATGACGGTCCCCACCGGCTTCTGCGTCATGACATTGCGTGCAATGAGCGAGCCTTCGCTGCCATGCACTTCAAAGCCGGTTTCCGCATATTTGGTGGTGAACGCATCGTGGAATTGGGCAATCGCGCCGGAGGAGAAGCGCAGCACACCCATCACACCGTCTTCCAGCCCTGCGCCGCTTAAGCCACCCTGCTGGCTGAATGCCACAGCTTCGACCGGGTCTTCACCCAGCACAAAGCGCAATGTATCGGCATCATGCACGGTAATATCGAGGATCACACCGCCGCCAGCATCGGGGCGCTCAATGCGCCATCCTTGCAAATGCGGCGGCAGATAAACTGCATGAAAAACCCGCGCGCCCAGCACCTTGCCGATCTTGCCTTGAGCGATCGCATCACGCATGGCGCGGTGGCTTGCAGCATTGCGCAAATGATGGTTGGTGCCAGCCACAACGCCCGCTTCACGCACGGCTTTCAGCATTTCGTGGGCATCGCCAATCGTCAGCGCCAGCGGCTTTTCGCACAGAATATGCTTGCCTGCTTTGGCGGCGGCAATCGCCTGATCGCGATGCAGTTCATTGGTGGTGGAGATATAGACAGCATCGATTTCCGGGTCGGACAACAGCGCATCAAGACTTGTCACCGAGCGGGCAATCCCGTTCTCGCGGGCATAGATTTCGCCACGTTCAGCATTGGTGCTGTAAACGGACGCAACTTCGCCACCGGTCGCGCGAATGGCACCGATGACCCATTCCTTTGCAATGGTGCTTGCGCCTATAAGGCCCCACTTTGCCATGCGAATTTCTCCTCCTTTTTAGATTGCGTACCGCAACTTGCACGCACCGCAAGACGCACCGCCAAACGCTGCGCCTCCGCCTCCACCCGTTCCGAATTGATCTGCTTCAGCAAAAGCTGCGCCGCACGTTCTCCCAAACCTTGCGGATCAACAGCTACAGTTGTCAGTGCCGGAACAGCGGTCTTTGCTTCGATCACATCATCAAAACCAACCACTCCGAAATCCCGGCCCGGCTCCAGATTTGCAGCGCGCAAACCATCGCAGACCCCAAAAGCCACAGCATCATTGAAGCACACCGCTGCCGTCGGCTTCATGCCGTGCCGCAACATGCGCTCAACTGCTTCAACACCGCCAGCACGCGACGGCGCAGAGGTGAAGACCAGCGCATCATCAAACACGATGTCCGCCTGCTCAAGCCCCGCACGATAGCCCGCAACTCTTTCAGCAAACACAGCGGTATCCGCATAGCCGCCCATGAAAGCGATTACGCGATGCCCCAGCGACACCAAATGCTCGACTGCCTTTGCCACGCCGCCGCGATTGTCCGAAACAATCGACGACACACCCGATCCCGGCACATCGCGCACCATCTGCACAACCGGCAGGCCGCTTTTTGCCAACGGTTTCAGATCACTAGCCTCCGTGCCACGCGCGGGCGAAACGATCAGCCCGGCAATGCCATGCTCACGCATCGAAGCAATCACCTCACGCTGGCGATCAATGCTTTCCGCTGTATTGGCGAGAAACTGCACATAACCTGCCGATTGCATGACACGATCAACACCAACGGCAAGCTCAGCAAAGAAGCTGTTGGTCAGATCATTGACCACAAGCCCGATAATCTTCGATTTCGACTGCCGGAGATTGGCGGCCGAGCGATTATAGACATAGCCGAGCTTCTCAATCGCTTCCTGAACCTTAGCCCGGGTCTCGGCATGAACCAGAGGACTATCACGCAGAACAAGCGATACAGTCGACTTCGACACGCCTGCTTCGCGTGCGATATCGATGACCGTGATGCTGCTCTTGCTCATATCCGTCTCCTGTTCCCTTAAGTTAATTGGAACGATCCAAATTTGTCAACTTTTTTAATAAACACGGAATTGCCATATTCTTGACATCGGTTTTCCTTAATTTTTGAAGCATTTCGCAACGCTAAATGCAAAATCAGAGCCTGAAATCGCATTTTTTAAGCACCATATTGAAATTTGGAACGATCTAAATTATTCATGTCGTCGTGGAGTTGGAGGACTGACATGAGCGCATCATCAGAAAACGTGCTGACCCTGCCATTCGCTGACGGCAGTGTAAAACCATATCGACTGATCGGCACCCCGACACCGCGCCCCGCCTTTCCTCCGAAATTCAACCGCATTGCCTATGCCGCAGCGCATGTTGTTTCAGACCCGCTGAGAGACAGCAATCCGTGGAACAATCCGGCGATTGATTGGGATGCGACAATGGCTTTCCGCCACCACCTCTGGAGCCTCGGCTTTCAGATCGCGGAAGCGATGGACACCTCGCAACGCGGCATGGGTCTCAACTGGGCGGGAGCGCAGGAGCTGATCCGCCGCTCGCTGGCAGAAAGCAACACCGTAGCAGGTGCTGATCTGGCCTCTGGCGCTGGCACCGACCATCTCGATCCGTCGGAAGCAAAAAGCCTTGACGACGTGATTAAGGCCTATGAAACCCAGGCTGAATTCATCGAAAAACACGGCGGTCGTTTCATTCTGATGGCCAGCCGCGCACTCGCCCGCATCGCCCACTCGCCAGAGGATTATGCCAGGGTTTATGGCCATATTCTCACCCATGCCCGCGACAAGGTCGTGCTGCACTGGCTGGGCGACATGTTCGACCCACAACTAAAAGGCTATTGGGGTTCAGACAAGTTTGAAGACGCGCTTGATACGGTCATCGGCATTATAGAGGCCAATCGCGACAAGGTTGAAGGCATCAAGATTTCGCTGCTCGAAGAGCGCTACGAGATCGCGCTGCGCAATCGCCTGCCGGACGGCGTTCTCTGTTTCACGGGCGATGATTTCAACTATGCACCACTCATCGAAGGCGACGGCGACAAGCATAGCCATGCGCTGCTGGGCATTTTCGATGCAGTGGCACCACAGGCTTCAAGCGCGCTCGCCGCCCTTGCCGACGGTGACAATGCCCGCTTCCGCGCGATCATCGAGCCAACCGTGCCACTATCGCGCAAAATCTTTGAAGCACCGACGCAGTATTACAAAGCAGGCGTCGTGTTTCTGGCCTGGCTCAATGGACATCAAAGCCATTTCACCATGCCCGCCGGAATGCAATCGGCACGCAGTATCCTGCATTACGCCGATATCTTCCGCCTCGCGGATCAGGCAAATGTTCTCGATCATCGGGAAATTGCCCTTACCCGCATGAAAACTCTTCTGGCGGTTTACGGCTTAAACTGACCGCCGAAAAAGAAAAATGGCAGCTCTTAACCCTAAGCAAGCTACGCCCCTTTCGGGTGCGGAGTAATATTACACGGCTCTGCTTTATCACTCATCAATCGAGTAGCTCAACATCACCAAATTATCATAGTTGTAAAATTTAAATACACGTTTAAGTAGAATCAATATATATTGACTACCTATTAAATATAATAAATTTATAAGACTCTAATAGAGAGTTATTACTTTAATGAAAAAATATAAGATATTTATAAAGTCTATAATACTTAGTTTTTTCACTTCTCAAGCATGGGCTGATGTACCCACTTTCGAGGTTCATGGTTCATTTGGCGGTGAACGTGCTGATGCGGCTGGCATATCAGCGGATGGCAAAACAATTGGCATACGCCGATCATCTGCGGGCGGTGCTTACGATAAATCCTTTATCGTGACGCCGGCCGGTATAACCGATATCGGCTCGTTAAGCGGTTCAGAACGAACAGCACTTCTGGCAGTTTCATCCAATGGTCTTGCCGCAATAGGCAGCGCATTTGTCAATCAAAATGAATCACATGCTTTCTGGTGGTCACGCGAAACCGGAATAAGAGATATCGGAACACTGGGCGGAACGAATTCATATTCCAGAGGAGTTTCGGCCAACGGAACTGTTGTTACTGGAGATAGCTACCTCGCAGGCGACACCATAACCAATGCATTTCGCTGGACACTTCAGGATGGCATTACCAGCATCGGTACACTTGGCGGGTCATCGTCATTTACCCATGCGATCTCGGCTGATGGCAGTACGATCGTAGGTTACAGTTTGACGGCATCGTCCGATGTCCACGCCTTCCGATGGACCGAAGCCAGTGGCATTGTAAGTCTTCAAACTTTGGGTGGGAACACGTCGACAGCGCGTGCCGTTTCCGCTGATGGGAGTGTCGTTGTTGGCACCAGCGACACCGCCGATAGTTCCCAGCACGCATTCCGCTGGACTGCTGCGACCGGCATGGTCGATATCAATATTCACGGAAATGCGCTGTATAGTATTGCCGATCTGGTTTCAAACGATGGCAAAGTTGTGGTGGGGACAGCCTCATTTGACAATGGGTTCAACCAGGCTTTTCGCTGGACCCAGGAAGCTGGCATGATCAGTCTGGGCTCGCTAGGCGGCGGCCTGTCTCACGCTCTCAGCCTCAGCGACGATGGCACAGCGATCGTCGGCTATAGCTATACCGATACGATGGCGCTCCGTGCATTTCGCTGGACAGCCAGTGACGGCATAATCGATTTGGGAACAATTGGCGGCAACAACGCGATTGCCTGGGATGTATCAGGGGATGGCAGCGTGATCGCCGGAACAGCTGAAACAGCTGAAGGAGCGCTTCACGCCACGCTGTGGAAATTTCCAAAGCCCGATCCGGGAACGATACCAACTGATCCCGAAACCAATCCGGGAACCACTCCAACTGATCCTGAAGGCAACCCGGGTACCACGCCGACAAATCCGGGCTCCGGTCCAACGGAAAACCCTTCTGCTGAAAAACCTGTCACGTCTCCAACAATCATTGACCTTGATCATACGGTTACGACGGTCTTCACACAGGCAAATAACAGCTTTTCGGCCATGGAAGCCCAGCGCCTTACATTGAACAAGCTGCAAAACTTCTGCGACATCGAAAGAGCCGGTCAAACCTGCTATTCGCTTTTTACCGATATCAGCGGCTTTGGCGGTCAGAAGGATTTGCTGACAGGTTTCACGCTTGGTCACGGCTTCACCGACAATTTTTCGGCAGGTGTCACCCTCGCCCATTCTTTCTGGCGTGATCAGCCGGACGGCGTTGATACAGGAAGCGATAATTTTGGCGGTGGCATCTTTGCGCAATGGAAAGACAAGACGGCTATAGGCGACTGGTACATGCGGGCGAGCCTGGCAACCAATCGCTATGATACCGACATCACGCGGCCAAAGCTCGCCTATACAGAAGCTGGAACCGGCGAAAGCAGGCTGCAAGGCTGGAGCACGGCGCTGGAACTGGGGCGGACGGACAATCTCGATTTCCATAATGCCCGTCTCGGCTATTATGGCGGTCTGCGCTACAGCAATCTGTCCATGGATGGCTATACGGAAAGCAATGCGCTGTTTCCGTTCACCTATGGCGACATGAAATATGAGCTGACAACGGCTTATGCGGGTGCAAATTTCACTATGCCGCTGACCGACAGAATCCGATGGTCGATCAATCTCGAAATCGAGCAGGATGTAGCGCACAAGGATCCCGAATTTGACGCCAGAGCTGATTATATCGGCGTATTGACGCTCGATTCCGACTTCTCACATACCCGAGGCTCCGCCTGGACAAGTGTGAGTTATGCCGTCAGCGACGCAGTTGAACTTTCACTGACGCCCTATGTGACCCGCACCGCATTGCGGGACAATGCGTTTGGTGCCATGGTCCGGCTTTCAGGGAAATTCTGACCAAAAAAAAAGCCCCGCAGCAAGTGAATGCTGCAGGGCTTTTTTTTGAAGTGAAATGATCTCAGCGCCAGCCAAGTCCCGGTGCAACATGCTTGAGGATCGACTCGATCACATGCGCGTTGTACTCGACACCAAGCTGGTTTGGCACGGTCAGAAGCAGCGTATCAGCTTCAGCAACCGCCTCATCCTTGGCAAGTTCCTTGATCAGCTGATCTGGTTCAGCTGCATAGGACCGGCCAAAGACCGCACGCAGATTTTCCTCGATATAGCCGATCTGATCCTGCTCTTTGCCACCATTGCCGAAATAGGCACGGTCACGATCATTCACCAGCGCAAAAATGCTGCGGCTGACTGAAACGCGCGGCGTGCGCGTATGTCCGGCTTCTTTCCAGGCTTCGCGATAAGCGCGAATCTGCTTGGCCTGCTGAATATGCAGAGGCTCGCCGCTTTCGTCCTTCTTCAAGGTCGAGCTTTGCAGGTTCATACCAAGCTTTGCGGCCCAGATTGCGGTTGCGTCAGAAGCAGCCCCCCACCAGATACGATCTCTGAGACCTTCCGAATGTGGTTCGATCTTCAGAAGCCCCGGAGGGTTTGGGAACATTGGCCGAGGATTTGGCTGTGCAAAGCCTTCACCTTTCAGCGCCTCAAAGAACACCTCGCCATGCTTGCGGCCCATATCGGCATCGGTCATGCCTTCTTCCGGCTCATAGCCGAAATAACGCCAGCCATCGATCACCTGTTCGGGCGAACCACGGCTGATCCCGAGTTGCAGGCGGCCTTTGGAGATCAGATCAGCAGCGCCTGCATCTTCGACCATGTAAAGCGGGTTTTCATAGCGCATATCGATAACGGCAGTACCGATCTCGATCTTGCTGGTCCGGGCACCCACAGCTGCAAGCAGCGGAAATGGCGAAGCAAGCTGGCGGGCAAAATGATGCACACGGAAATATGCACCATCCGCACCAAGCTCTTCAGCAGCGACAGCAAGGTCTATCGACTGCAAAAGCGCATCGCTTGCAGAACGCGTGCCCGACTGTGGCGAAGGCGACCAATGGCCGAATGAGAGAAAGCCGATATTTTTCATGACTATGTTCCTCAGAGCATGATCCGGCCAGCGTGAAACAGGACGCGGCAGAACAATGCTTCAAACTTTGTGCAGGGGCACTTTTCATCTGTTTTGTCAGAATATGGCGGTGGGCGATAGCCATTGAAAGGGCACTGAACACTGTGTTCATGAAACAGAATATAGCGGGCTGGAAAGCGCCTGCGATGACGACACGTTGACAGCCCAAACGGACCCGATTAAGCCTCAATCTCAGGCGGATAGATCTTCAATCCCATTCTGGAAAAAATGGTATTGGATATAAGGTGTATGCCGACAAAATGCCCAAATGGGCAACGCACCAAAACAGGGGAGATTTTCATGCGTTCTATGCTTCTGGCCTTGCTGGCCGCAACAGCACTTGTAACGACGGCTCAGGCCAAGGATGTAACGGTTGCCGTTACTGCTATCGTTGAACATCCGGCACTTGATGCTGCGCGCGACGGCGTGAAAGACGCGCTGGCTGCTGCTGGCTTCAAGGAAGGCGAAAACTTGAAGTTCGTTTACCAGTCCGCTCAGGGCAATCCAGCAACCGCTGCGCAGATCGCACGCCAGTTCGTTGGCGAAGCTCCAGACGTGATCGTTCCGATTTCCACGCCATCGGCACAGGCCGTTGTTTCCGCAACGCGTGATATTCCGATTGTCTTCACCGCTGTTTCCGATCCAGTTGGCGCACAGCTCGTCAAGGACATGGCAAAGCCGGGCGGCAATGTAACCGGCCTCTCCGACATGTCGCCAGTGGCTGAGCACATCAAGCTCATCAAGGAAGTGATGCCGAACATCAAGAAGCTCGGCTATCTCTACAATTCCGGCGAAACCAACTCCGTGTCGCTTCTGGCAGCACTGAAGGAAGCCGCTTCTGCTGAAGGCATCGAGATCGTTGAATCGGCTGCAACCAAATCGGCAGAAGTTCAGGGCGCCGCCCGTGCCCTCGTTGGCCGTGCAGATGCGATGTATGTGCCGACCGACAACACCATCGTTTCAGCGCTTGAAAGCGCCGTCGGTGTTGCCGAAGAAAGCAAGCTGCCGCTCTTCACCGCTGATACGGATTCCGTCAAGCGTGGTGCGCTTGCCGCTCTCGGCTTCAACTATTACGACGTTGGCAAGCAGACCGGCGCTGTCGTTGTGAAAATCCTTAACGGTGAAAAGCCAGGCGATATCGCTGTCGACATCGCCAAGGGCACCGACCTCGTCATCAATCTTGCTGCTGCAAAGAAGATGGGCGTCGAGTTCCCTCAGGCCGTTATCGACCGCGCAACCAGCAAAGTCGAATAATTGCGATTTATATCCTAAAGAAAAGGGCGGGACGATTTCCCGCCCTTTTCTTTTAAAACTGTCGAGTTTCCAAAATGCCTGCCATTCGTATCCTTCCTGCTGATGACAACACCAATGGCTGGAGCAGGATATTACCTGCCCGTGCGCCACGAGCTGCACTTAAAGGCGATATCAAAGCCGACTGGATTGTGCTGGGCGCTGGATATGCAGGCTTAGCCGCCGCCCGGAGGCTGGCCGAAAACCGGCCCAATGACCAGATTGCACTCATCGATGCGCAGGAAGTCGGAAAAGGCACATCCGGACGCGCTGCAGGCTTTGTCATTGATCTGCCGCACAATGTCAGCTCATCGATGGAGGAGCTGGCCAAGTCGCACAGCTACCGTGCGCTGGCGCGTGCAGCCATCGACCATCTGAAACAGCAGATTGACCAGCATGGCATCGACTGCGACTGGCGGCAGGATGGAAAGTTTCACGCAGCTGTTTCCGATCAGGGGATGCGTGAGGTTCTTGAGCCAACCGTCAAAGAGCTGGAGCGCCTTAAAGAACCCTTCGACTGGCTTGAAGGCGATGCTCTTACCAAGCGACTCGGTACCAGCCATTTCAAAGCAGCGATCTTCACCTATGGCACATCACTGCTGAACCCTGCTGCTCTGGTGCGTGGCCTTGCCGACAATCTGCCCGCAAATGTCACGCTTTATGAAAACTCTGCCGTAACCAAAATCGATTATGGCGACCATATCCTCATAAGCACGGCAAAGGGTCAGGTTCAGGCACCCGCCATGATCCTGACTGTCAACGGCTTTGGTGAGCAGTTCGGCTTTTTCAGGCGCAAGCTTCTGAATTTCGCAGCCCATGCGAGCCTCAGCCGCAAGCTTGACGATCAGGAATACAAAGCCATCGGCGAAGTCGCTCCTTGGGGACTGACACCTGCCAATTCCTTTGCTGGCATCACCATGCGCCTCACCTCTGATCGGCGCATACTGGTACGGCAGAATGTGCATTTCTGCCCGTCGCTGCGCCAGTCGGATGCACGGCGCCAAACAATCAAGCGTGAGCACAAACGGCTGTTCGACGAGCGTTTCCCGATGCTTTCAAACGTCGATATGGAACACACATGGACCGGCTTCATCTGCCTGTCACGCAATGGCGCTCCTGGTTTTGGGCAGATCGCCAAGAATGTTTACACCTCGCTTTGCCAGAACGGCGTCGGCATCACCAAAGGCACGATTGGCGGCATTCTTGCAGCCGACATGGCCTGCGATATCGACAATCCACTGATCGACGACATGCTGAAGCTCGGCAGCCCGACCGAACTGCCACCACGACCATTCCTCGACATTGGCGTCCGCGCACGATTTGCCTGGGAGCTATGGCGGGCACGCGGCGAAGTATGAGCGAAACCGAGTGAGCTGAATGTTGTAACAGGCGCACAGACTGGTGCTTTTTGGCGCATTTGCAGCGATAATGCTTGCTTATTGGAGCTTTTGGGTTGTATCGGGAAAAAGACAGAGCCAGAACAATCGCAAGCAATAAAATTGCGCATGAAAAACCGGGGAATGGTTCCAAAGGCAAATGTGTTTGGAACAAACTCAAATCAAAACCGGTCGTGATTGAAACAGGTCTTTCGGACATAAGAAGGCAAATGCCTGAATGTGCGAAAGCCAGTGAATCTATGTGCCTTGAATGGTGCGTTTTCATTTTCAATGACGGCAAAGAACAAGGAATCTCAATGTGAGTCAGATCGCCTTCTGGGGTGCGGTCGAATTGGGCCTCGTCTTCTCTTTTGTCGCCATCGGCGTCTATCTGGCTTTCCGCGTGCTCGATTTCCCCGATCTGACCGTGGATGGCTCGTTTCCGCTTGGTGCGGCCGTAACAGGCGTTCTGATCCTTGCTGGCTGGAATCCATGGCTTTCCGCCGGTGTTGCGATGATTGCAGGCTCGATTGCCGGTCTGGTGACAGCGACACTCAACGTGCGCTTCAAGATCCTCAACCTGCTGGCTTCCATTCTGACGATGATTGCACTGTTCTCGGTCAATCTGCGCGTCATGGGTCGTCCGAATATCGCACTGATTAATCAGGATACGATGCTGTCTCCGTTCTTCGGTCACGGCATTCCTGAATATTATGTGCGTCCGGCCTTCCTGTTTGTGCTGGTTGCCATCACGGTATTCCTGGTCTGGCGCTTCCTCGAAAGCGACATGGGCCTTGCGATGCGTGCAACTGGCGCCAATCCGAAAATGGCCCGCGCACAGGGCGTACGCACTGATCGCCAGATTTACCTTGGTATGGCACTCTCCAATGCTCTCGTAGCGCTTGGTGGCTCGCTTTTCGCCCAGACAAACGGCTTTGCAGACGTGACCTCCGGCGTGGGTACAATCGTTGTCGGCCTTGCTGCTGTGATCATCGGCGAAACATTGCTGCGCTCACGTCTCATCCTCGTCATTCTCATTGGCTGTGTTGCCGGTTCGATCATCTACCGCATCGCTATCCAGCTCGCGCTTTCCAATGGCAGCATTGTCGGGCTTCAGGCTTCTGACCTCAACATTGCGACGGCACTTCTTGTTACCTTCGCGCTGATATTGCCGCGCCTGCGCCGCGGAGGAGCATCATCATGATCGAAGTATCCAACCTTGAGGTCATCTTCGGTCGTGGAACACCGCTGGAAAAGCAGGTGCTCAACAAGATCAATCTGACGATGGAGCAAGGCTCGTTCGTCACCGTGATCGGTTCCAACGGCGCTGGCAAATCGACAATGCTGGGCGTGCTTGCAGGCGATGTCATCCCGACCGCTGGCAAGGTTGTGATCAGCGGACAGGATGTGACCCGCAAGTCCACTGCCGAGCGTGCTGGTCTTGTGGCACGCGTGTTTCAGGACCCGCTTGCGGGCAGCTGCGGCACGCTGACGATTGAAGAAAACCTGGCACTGGCTGCATCGCGTGGAACACGCCGTGGCCTCACCCACGCGCTCAATTCCAAGCGCCGTGAATGGTTTCGCGAACGCGTGGCAAGCCTCAATCTCGGCCTCGAAAACCGCATGCAGGATCGCATGGAGCTTCTCTCCGGCGGTCAGCGTCAGGCGCTCTCGTTAATCATGGCAACATTGGCGGGTTCAGAAGTGTTGCTGCTTGATGAGCATACGGCAGCACTTGATCCCGGCATGGCTGAATTCGTCATGGAACTGACCCGCACGCTGATTGCTGAAAACAAGCTGACAGCACTGATGGTCACGCATTCCATGCGTCAGGCGCTCGATTATGGCGACCGCACCATCATGCTGCATGGCGGCAAGATTCTGCTCGACGTAACCGGTGACAAACGCAAGACGCTCGGCGTTGAAGACCTCATCGAAATGTTCCGCAAAGTGCGCGGACAGACACTCGATGACGATGCTTTGCTGATCGAATAATATTACAAACAGCTTTGTTTCACAGCCGCCGTTCAGTTTGACCGGCGGCTGTTTCGTTTGAAAACGAATTGCGCTACTTAATCCTAATGGCGCAAAAGAAAGCACACGAAGTCGATCAGTTTATTGGAAAGCCGAGCAGCTCGTTTCCGGTTGTGCTGCTCTACGGCCCTGATAAGGGGCTGGTGAGCGAACGTGCGCGTCGATACGCGCAGGCGACCAAGTTTCCGCTCGATGATCCCTTTGCCGTCATCCGCATGGAAGCCGATGAAATCGATGCCGATCCTTCAAAGCTTGCAGACGAAGCGCGGACAATTTCGATGTTCGGCGGCGAGCGGCTCATCTGGATCAAGAATGCAGCCGGGCAAAAGAAGCTCGCGGATGCCGTGAAACTTCTGGTGAGCGAGCCGCCGCGTGAAACCTATATTCTGGTTGAAGCAGGCGATCTCAAGAAAGGCGCAGGCCTTCGCAGTGCTGTAGAGAACGGTTCTGCTGGTATGGCGTTGCCCTGCTATTCAGACGATGCGCGCGGCATAGATGGGGTGATTGACGACGTTCTAGCCGAATGGAAAATGCAGATCACCATGGACGGGCGCCAGCTGTTGCGGGCGAGCCTTGGCGGCGATCGTCTTGCCACGCGTGGCGAGCTGGAAAAGCTTTGCCTTTATGCGCGCGGCAAGGAACGCATTGACATAGATGATGTGCGGGAAGCCGTTGGCGATGTGGCCGGGCTTTCGACCGACGAAGTGGTGGATGCTGTCCTAAACGGCGATCTGTCACGTTTTGAGATGACATTTGACCGCGTCGTAAAATCAGGCACAGCACCCTTTTTGGTGCTCAACACAGCGGCTCGTCAGTTCCAACAGATACAGACCCTGCGCCATATAGCAGACACTGAGCGCAAAAGTGCCTCAGTTGTTGTTGCATCGGCACGGCCTCCGATCTTCTTCAACCGCAAAAAGCTGATTGAAAACGCCGTCGGTCGCTGGAATGCCGACAGTCTTTCCCGTGTGATGGAGCGTCTGCAACGCGCGGTTTTGGAAAGCCGTCAGAATGCGGCATTGGCTGTGCCGATCATCCGCCAATGCTTGCTGGCGATTTCGGTAGAAGCCGTGAAACTCTCGCGCCGATAGAATTCTAACCAAGCTTATAGCATTTCCAGCAAAAGTGCGAAGCGGTTTTGCGTCGGATAATGCGTAAAAACAAACAGTTACAGCGGTTCCAACGATTCTTTCTTAACTGGAACCGCTGTAAGCTGCGGGCTTTCCTGATACTTGCGCCACAGCGAGACCAACCAGCCGCCAAAATAACCCGCTGACGCGCCAGATACGACGGCTGTAATCAATGTAAGGGATGCGTGCTCTCCCGGATAAAACGCGTTCAGCACTGCCAGCACATATTGAGAGCAGAAGAAAATCAGATTTCTGATCAGCGGCAAAATCGTGCCTGCACGCTCGATAGTTTTGTTCTCACGATCAACCGCCAGAATGCGCGGTCCCGTGAAATATCCGACAGGTGCCAGCACAAACAGGCCCACAAACCAGGCCATCAGAAACGTGCTGAACTGATCTGAATTGCTGTCGAAATGCAAAAAGCCAACAGCGATGAAAATCACCGGCACAAACAGCATTCGCCAAACGGTCACCGTTCGTGTTTCACGCCCTTTGATCCCCGTTATGATGAGATAAGCAAGCAGGCCCCAAACATAGACAGGCGTGTGAATGATAATTTGCGTCAACATTTCCATAGATGCAGTATCTCCCAAGCCCGGCAATAAACAAGCAGCGTCTTAATACTACACGACTTACAAGCGCTTCGATAGAAACCGGGTACACGGACCCATTGATGACATTTCGGGACTTACAGCGGTTCCAGTTAGAAATGAATCGTTGAACCACTGTAACTATTTGTTTTTACGCATTATCCGACGCAAAACCGCTTCGCACTTTTGCTGGAAATTCTATAATCAACAGCCTGTGAGTACCCTCACCCAATCTTGAGTTCATCACACTGCTCAACAATATTAGCTTTATTCGAAGAAACGAAATCGCAAGATTCCGGTCCCTACATATAGTTATAACCTATTGGAATAAAACAATGATTGGCTGCATTCCCCCGATTCTTCTGCTCATGCTCGGCGCCATGCTTGGCTGGCTGATCGGCGGCAATTATGGTGCGGTCTGGGGAAGCTCAATCGGCGTGATCATCGGCATCGTCCTGATGATTATCATTGTCTTTTCGCTCATCAAAGCCCGAGGTCGCTGAAGCATGTGCTGGAAAAGTTGAGGCCGTCTTCGCCGGGATTTCTATACACTCGGCGGTTTTTTGTACTCGCTACGATCCGACAACGAAGTGCCAAAAACAAAGAGATGGAACGAGCTGTGTGGACACAATTAATCGCGACACGCTTTAACGAAAAAAACCGTGAAACAGATGATGTTCCACGGTCTCAAATACCAATTGTCTGACGAAATAGGATCAGCTCTGCAGACGACGGCAAATCTCGTCCAGCTGCTCGAGCGAGCTGTAGCGAATTTTGACATCGCCACCACGTTCGCGATGATTGATCTCAACCTTCATTCCAGTGACATCGGACAGCAGCTTTTCAAGCGCTTTAGTGTCAGCATCTTTCTCGATGGGCACACTCTTGCCCGGCTTTGGCTCGGTACCGTTGCGTGCCTGAGACAAGGCCTCAACCTGACGCACAGACAGGCCCTCTTTCACAACCCGCTCAGCCAGAGCGGTCGGATCTTCCATCGTGATCAGGCTACGGGCATGACCAGCCGACAAAGCGCCATCAGAGATAAAATCCTGTACGCGTTGTGGCAGTTTTAAAAGACGCAGCGTATTGGCCACATGGCTGCGGCTTTTGCCGATAACCTGGGCCAGATCGTTCTGCGTATAATCGTGATTGTCGATAAGCTGTTGATATCCCATAGCTTCTTCGACCGCGTTGAGGTCAGCACGCTGTACGTTTTCAACGATTGCAATCTCAAGCGCCACGCGATCATCAACATCGCGGATGATCACCGGGATGCTGTCGACGCCCGCGCGCTGCGATGCGCGCCAGCGACGTTCACCAGCAATCAGCTCAAAGCGATCCGGCTCGCCCGGTGCCGGACGAACCACGATTGGCTGAACGACACCGTGTTCCTTGATCGACTGCGCCAGATCTTCGAGTTCGACTTCCGAAAACATGCGACGCGGATTGCGCGGATTGCGTGTTACGAACTCAATCGGAACATTACGCTCGCTTGAAATCGGCACCTTGCGTTCTTCCGCCGGGCGGTCGATTTCACCGATCAGGGCGGCCAAGCCGCGGCCAAGGCGCTTTTTTGAAGGATCGTCGTTCATCGTCGGCAGTTCCTGCAATTGTTACGTAGTCGAATCTATAAAGTACCGTTAACCGATACTCGCTTATTATTATGCGGCCTGAAGCTGCCGCTCACGCTGAATAACTTCGGAAGCAAGCTGTAGATAGGCCTGGCTGCCTGCACATTTCAGATCATACAGAATAGCTGGCTTGCCATGCGATGGCGCTTCCGAAACACGCACATTGCGTGGAATAACAGTACGATAGACCTTCTCACCCATGAAAGCGCGAACGTCTTCGACAACCTGCGAAGCGAGGTTGTTGCGGCTATCGAACATGGTGAGCACGATGCCCTGAATAGTCAGTTCAGGATTAATCGTCGACCGAACCTGATTGACCGTCTGGAGCAACTGGCTGAGACCTTCGAGCGCGAAGAACTCACACTGCAGCGGAACCATGACAGAATCTGCTGCTGCCATCGCATTGAGCGTAAGAAGATTGAGCGATGGCGGGCAATCCACCAGCACATAAGAAAACTTTTCTGCAACAGCTGAATCAAAACGCAGCGCATCACGCAAGCGGCGCGTACGATCCGGCGCCTGCGCGATTTCCATTTCGATACCGAGCAAATCGAGTGTTGACGGAACGATATATAGATTTGGAACATCGCTCTGCATGGCGGCTTCATTCACGGAAGCTTCCTGCGTCAGTACATCATACGACGATAATGGGCGGTTCTGGCGATCAATGCCAAGCCCGGTACTCGCGTTACCCTGCGGATCGAGATCGACAATCAGCACAGTTTCGCCAATGGCGGCCAATGCGGTAGCCAGATTAATGGCCGTCGTTGTCTTGCCAACGCCGCCCTTCTGGTTCGCAATGGTTATGATCCTGGATCTCTTGTTCATACCGTCGCCCTGCTGCTTTCTGCTCTGAGATAACGAATTAGTCTGCAATGCGTCGAAGATTGCTGATTTCGAGTATCACCGAAGCTTTATCGATAGCACTTTCATGTTGTACCAGATCGAAACGCCAGCCGACACGGCTTTCATCGATTTCTCTCTGGTAATCCCGACCTTTTTGAAAAAGAGCCTTTGAACCCTTGGTAAGCCAAGGTTCAGCCAGCTTGAAAAGATCGTTCAACGAGGCGAGTGCGCGGGCGGTTACGACATCCGGCACGTCGATTTTATCCCACATTGCTTCAATGCGGGCAGAGTGAATACGTGCTGGCACAGCCAGATGGCCTGCAGCTGTACGAAGAAATGCAGCTTTTTTTCCCGCGCTTTCGACCAGATCAATCGAAGCACCCTGAACTTCCTTCAGAAAGCAGGCGGTTACGATACCGGGAAAGCCGCCGCCAGATCCGAGATCAAGCCATCGCTTAGCGTCGGGAGCGAGCGGAAATATCTGCGAACTGTCGAGAATATGGCGGCTCCACAGGTCCGCAAGGGTAGAAGGTGACGCCAGATTAATGGCCGAAGACCACTTGCGAAACAGCTCTTCAAAGGCAATCAGCCGCTCATTTGTTTCACGTGAAACACCGGGAACAATAGTTTTCAAGCTTGAATAACGGCTATCCACAGTCATGCTACGCTTTTCCCGGCGTTTAGTTCAGCAGCAGCACGCTCACGCGCGCTATGCTTCTTAATATGCGTGATAAGCAGAGCAAGGGCTGCAGGTGTAATACCTTCAACGCGCTGCGCTTCTGCAATTGTCTCCGGCATACGCTGTTTGAGCTTAAACTTGAGCTCGTTAGAAAGACCGGAAATCGCATCAAAGTCCAACGACGCAGGTATGAAGAGACGCTCTTCCCGCTCCATCACAGCAATATCGCTTTGCTGGCGATCCATATAGACCGAGTATTGAGCTTCGATTTCCAGCGCTTCCCGCGTGATCGAATCAATCGTGTTCAGCTCTGGCCAGATAGCCTGCAGCTTCTGTAGATCAATATCCGGATAGGACAGAAGATCATAAGCCGAGCGACGCACACCATCCTGATTAAGATGGAGCTCATAACGACTTGCCTGGTTCGGGGTAATCGTGAGTTCCTTCGTCAAATCGCGCGCTGCCGACAATGCGTCTTGCCGTGCTGCAAACTTCTCGCGGCGCTCCGACCCAAGAATGCCGAGCTGATCGGCCAGAGGTGTGAGCCTTTGATCAGCATTGTCAGCACGCAAAGACAGGCGGAATTCGGCGCGTGAGGTGAACATGCGATAAGGCTCGCTTACACCACGCGATGTCAGATCGTCGACCATAACACCAATATAGGCTTCGGTGCGCTGAATGATAACTGGCTCGCTGCCCTCTGCCCGCTTTGCAGCATTAAGACCAGCAAGGAGACCTTGTGCGCCTGCTTCTTCATAACCGGTCGTGCCATTAATCTGGCCTGCAAGGAACAGACCAGTCACGCGGCGCGTTTCCAGACTGCGCTTCAATTCGCGCGGATCGATGAAGTCATATTCAATTGCGTAGCCAGGCTGCAACATAATTGCCTTCTCAAGACCGGGAATAGTCTTGAGATAAGCAAGCTGTACTTCCTCCGGCAGAGAGGTCGAAATGCCATTTGGATAGACGGTATGATCGTCCAGCCCTTCCGGCTCCAGAAATATCTGGTGCCCATCGCGATCACCAAATTTGACGATCTTGTCCTCAACGGATGGGCAATAGCGCGGACCGACCCCTTCGATAGAACCTGAATACATTGCAGACCGATGAAGATTGGCACGAATAATTGCATGCGTTTCAGGTGTCGTGCGTGTGATACCGCAATCAATCTGTGGGGTGGTGATCTTGTCAGTCATCAATGAGAATGGAACCGGGTCTTCATCTGCCGATTGCATATCAAGGCTCTGCCAGTCAATCGTTCGACCATCGAGACGCGGTGGCGTCCCCGTCTTCAGGCGACCGACAGCAAAACCTAAACCGCGCAAAGTATCCGACAATCCAAGCGCCGGGTTCTCACCCATACGACCGGCCGGGATTTTCTTCTCACCAATATGAATAAGGCCGTTCAGGAATGTCCCGGTTGTCAGGACCACAGCCGCACAAGTCAGCGCGCGACCGTCACCGAGAATAACCCCGGTGATAGCTCCGTCTGTTACGCGAATATCTGAAGCGCCGCCCTCAACAACCGTCAGATTATCCTGCGCCGAAATAAGCTCCTGCATCGCAAGCCGATAAAGCTTGCGGTCAGCCTGTGTGCGCGGACCACGAACGGCTGGACCTTTACGACGATTGAGCAAACGGAACTGGATGCCTGCCTTATCTGCAACACGACCCATCAAGCCATCAAGCGCGTCGATCTCGCGAACAAGATGGCCTTTGCCCAGACCCCCAATCGCAGGATTGCAGGACATCACGCCAATCGTATCGAAGCGATGCGTGACGAGTGCAGTGCGCGCGCCAGCGCGAGCGGAAGCTGCCGCAGCTTCGCAGCCTGCATGTCCACCACCAATGACGATAACATCAAAAGCTGTCGCTTCGGCAGAACCTATGTTGTTCATACTGATGCTTCCGAATCCAATCTAGGCATTCCCAGCAAAAGTGCCATGCAGCTTTGCGTTGGATAATGCGTAAGGCAAAGAGGGAGAGCGTATCAGAAAATGTCGCCAATCGGAATCGCTCTGGAAAGCAGTCTCTTTGACATGATTATGCTTTCAACGGAAGGGGTAACCCGACCGAGGTGCGATCAACTCTTTGATAAATTTGATACGAAACTCGACTCACGGATGCGAACGGGAGTCAATAAGCCTATGCAGATTCCACAGATGTTTCACGTGAAACATTTCTTTGGGTCGCAAACGCAGCTCTCACTGTTTCACGTGAATCACTCATTTTCCGATGCAGAATTGCGAGAAAATAACATCCAATATTTCCTCAACGTCGACATCGCCTGTAATGCGTCCGAGATATTGCGATGCGCGGCGCATGTTTTCAGCGCGCAGTTCCAGCGGTAGATCATCTCGCTCTGCCGCTATTGAGATTTCAGAGATTGTTGATTGCAGCAGATTGATGTGTCTCTGGCGCGTTGGTACTGCGTCATTGATCAAGCCTATCCGTTCCTCGGCAAAGTATTGCAGGGCGTTCAGTAATTGATCGAGGCCATCAGCCGTCTTGGTGGAAATTTCAAACTGCCAGTCCGCAGAACCAGCAGCATTGCCAAGATCAGCCTTGGTTCCTACGGTCCAGATATCCGCACTGCCCTCTTCCAAAGTTACTGCAATCGGATTCTGCATATCCTCAAGCAGCAGAACCAGATCAGCCTCGGCCGCGCGTTCGCGGGTTCGTTCAATCCCGATACGCTCAACCTGACTGGTCGTCTCGCGCAATCCGGCTGTGTCCGTCACATAGACCGGGATGCCACCGAGATTGAGTTTAACTTCAAGCAGATCGCGTGTTGTACCCGCCTCTTCCGAGATAATTGCTATCTCCCTACCGGCAAGGAAGTTGAGCAGGCTCGACTTGCCAGCGTTGGGTGCGCCAGCTATGACGACATGCAAACCATCCCGCAACATCGCAGCTCGTTTGCCGCTTTCAATGTGGCGGGTAATTTCACTTTGCAGAGACTTGAGTTGTTCCCATACTTGCCCCGAAACAGAACCAGGCACATCACTTTCATCTGAGAAGTCGAGTTCAGCCTCAATCAATGCGCGGGAGCGAATAAGCTTCTGACGCCACTCTGTATAAAGCTGACGCTGCGCTCCAGACGCGACTTGCAATGCAAGGCGACGCTGGCCTTCCGTCTCCGCCGCAATCAGATCGGCCAAACCTTCAGCAATCGTCAGATCCATCTTGCCATTAGTGAATGCGCGACGGGTAAATTCACCCGCTTCCGCAATTCGGGAATTCGGGAAAGTGCTGAGTTCTTCCAAGAGCTTTTCGACCACTGCAATGCCGCCATGCAGATGAAACTCCGCGCAATCCTCGCCGGTAAAGCTGTTCGGGCCCGGAAAGAAAAGTGCCAAGCCCTTATCGATCGCGTCGCCATTACGCGTTAGAAAAGTCTTATACGCAGCGTATCTCGGTTCAATGGCCTTTCCAAGAATCGTTTCGATAACGAATCGAACTTCTGGGCCGGATATGCGTACCACCGCCACACCGGAAGGCAGGCGTCCACTCGACAAGGCGAAAATCGTGTCCTGAAGATGTTGCGGCTCGCTCATTTGATTTCCCGTTCTATATAGATGACTACGTGATATTCATTCGTGTCAGGAAAGAAAAGGCTTATGACTGATATCAGCAGCAACAGGCTCGGCAGGGAGCCAAGCGCTTATCTTCGTCAACATGCCGATAATCCGGTTCACTGGCAGCCATGGGGCAAGCAAGCGCTGGATGCTGCACGCGAACTGAACCGCCCTATCCTGCTTTCCGTCGGTTATGCGGCATGTCACTGGTGCCATGTAATGGCGCATGAGTCTTTCGAGAACCCGGAAATCGCGGAAGTCATGAACGCGCTTTTCGTAAATGTAAAAGTCGACCGCGAAGAACGACCGGATATCGACCAAATTTATATGGCCGCTTTAAGCGCCATGGGGCAGCAGGGTGGCTGGCCGCTCACCATGTTCCTGCGCCCCGACGGTAAGCCTTTCTGGGGTGGAACTTATTTCCCGCCGAAGGCCCGGCATAACATGCCCGGCTTCGTTGATGTGCTCAACGCCGTCAACAATCTCTGGCAGGGAAATAAAGAAAAAATTAACCATAATGCCGAGGCTGTATTCAACCATCTGGAAACCCAGTTGGCTGCTCAAAGCGAAGCGCGCGCCAATGAAGTGACACGCTTTAACGAAGTCGCAGACCGTATCTATGCCATGTTTGATCCGGTACGTGGCGGCATAGATAATGCGCCCAAGTTCCCCAATGCACCCTTCATGGATGCCTTATGGCTGTCCTGGCTCTATAATCGCGAGGTTTCACATCGCGACGCGTTTCTGCTTTCTCTCAGAACAATGTTGCAAGGTGGCATTTACGATCATCTGGGCGGCGGGCTTTGCCGCTATAGCGTCGATGCCGATTGGCTGGTGCCGCATTTCGAAAAGATGCTGTATGACAATGCGCAGGTCATTCGCCATGCGACCTACGCCTATGCGGAAACGCAAGATGATTTGTTCCGCATCCGAATCGAAGAGGTTATCGATTGGCTGATGCTTGAAATGCGCCTGCCCGACGGAAGTTTTGCATCCAGTCTCGATGCTGATAGTGAGGGTGAGGAAGGCAAATTTTATATCTTCACCGGTAGCGAGATTGATGCCGTCCTCGGTGATCAGGCTGAAAGCTTCAAATCCTGGTATGGCGTGAAGCCCGCAGGCAATTTCGAAGGCAGCAACATTCTCAATCGTCTTCACGCTGTCGGCGAACCGGCAATGCTCCCGCCGGATATAGAAGCTTCGAGACAGAAGTTGTTGGCTTATCGCAGCCAACGCATCCGCCCCGGACGTGACGAAAAGGCACTGACAGACTGGAACGCACTGGCAATTCGCGCACTGGCTGAAGCGGGGCGCAGTTTTCAAAGGCAGGACTGGATCGAATATGCCGTCAACGCTTATCGTTCGATAGGGTCATCTTTTCAGGATGGTCGCATGGCGCATTGCCGGATGGATGACGTGTTACTCTACCCTGCCCTCTCCACCGATTACGCAGCGATGATCAATGCTGCCCTGTCACTTTTTGAAGCGACAGGAGATCGAACATTCATCGTTGATGCTGTGGCACTTAAAGATGCACTTGATGCGGCCAATCGCGATGCATCAGGCAACTATCGGCTTTCTGCGCTTGATGCGGAAGATGTCATTCTCCATGCCTATGGCGATTATGACGAAGCAATCCCCAGTGCTACAAGCCAGATCATTGAAGCTTTCACGCGCCTGTTTCTCGTGACGGGTGATCTGCATCTTTATAATCAGAATGAGCGTCTGGTTGAACAAGCCATGGGCCGCGCTCTGGTACAGCAATATGGTCAGATCGGTATTTTGAACGCTGCCCGCTTTGCAGCCGAACCATTATCTTTGGTCATTGCCGAGGAAAGCAGTGAGGGCGAACTAAGCTTGATCGCTCAACACAATCCTGATCCGCGGCGGGTCGATAAGTTCGTTCCGTTTGAAGCCGGTAAAGCGATTGAACTTCCAACAGGCGGCACCGCACATGCTGATAAACCTTCAGCGTGGCTCTGTAAGGGGCAAGTGTGCCTTGCACCGGTAGAGACCCAGGCTGCACTCGAAATCCTCCTCAGAGGCCATTCTTGAGGTATTATAGCATTTCCAGCAAAAGTGCGAAGCGGTTTTGCGTCGGATAATGCGTAAAAACAGATAGTTGCAGCGGTTCCAACGATTCAATCCTAACTGGAACCGCTGTATTGATTAAACAAAAACGCCGCGCTGATTTATCAACGCGGCGTTTTCTATTAATTGCAATCTTTGGTTTACGTGTTCATTGAATCGAAGAAATCGCCATTGCTCTTTGTCTGCTTGAGCTTGTCGATGAGGAATTCGATCGCGTCGGTTGTTCCCATCGGTGCAAGGATACGGCGCAGAACGAAAATCTTCTGAAGATCGGCGCGTGGGACGAGCAGGTCTTCCTTACGCGTACCGGACTTGAGAATATCCATGGCCGGGAAGATACGCTTGTCTGCAACCTTGCGGTCGAGAACGATTTCCGAGTTACCCGTGCCTTTGAATTCTTCAAAGATCACTTCGTCCATGCGCGAGCCGGTGTCGATCAGCGCCGTTGCGATGATGGTGAGCGAGCCACCTTCTTCGATGTTACGGGCTGCACCGAAGAAGCGCTTCGGACGCTGCAATGCATTTGCATCCACACCACCGGTCAGAACCTTACCCGATGACGGCACAACGGTATTGTAGGCGCGTCCCAGACGGGTGATGGAGTCGAGAAGGATCACAACGTCACGGCCATGTTCGACCAGACGCTTGGCCTTTTCGATAACCATTTCAGCAACCTGGACGTGGCGCGATGCCGGTTCATCGAAGGTCGAAGAAACAACTTCACCCTTCACCGAACGCTGCATGTCGGTCACTTCTTCCGGACGTTCGTCGATGAGAAGAACGATCAGATAACATTCAGGATGATTTGCAGTGATCGAATGAGCGATGTTCTGCAACAGGACCGTTTTACCGGTACGTGGCGGAGCGACGATCAGACCGCGCTGGCCCTTGCCGAGTGGTGCCACGAGATCGATAACGCGAGAAGACAGATCTTTGTTGGTCGGAACTTCAAGTTCCATCTTGAAGCGCTCATTTGGGTAGAGCGGCGTCAAGTTGTCGAAATGGACCTTATGACGGATCTTTTCAGGATCTTCAAAGTTGATTGTGTTGACCTTGAGAAGCGCGAAATAACGTTCGCCTTCCTTGGGGCCACGGATCGGACCTTCTACCGTATCGCCGGTCTTCAGCGAGAAGCGGCGAAGCTGGGAAGGAGAAATATAAATATCGTCAGGACCCGGGAGATAATTGGCGTCGGCAGAGCGCAGGAAGCCAAATCCGTCCTGCAGCACTTCAACAACGCCCTCGCCGATAATTTCGACGTCTTGAGCAGCAAGGCTTTTGAGGATCGCGAACATCAGTTCCTGCTTGCGCATCGCGCTCGCATTTTCGACCTCAAGCGTTTCGGCAAATGCCAGCAGCTCAACCGGGGTCTTATTTTTAAGTTCTTGTAGTTTCATTTCCTGCATGTGTGAGGAACTCTTTTGAAATTTAAGGAGAAAATGCAGTTGTTCGGAAAGGTGGGTCACTTGAGTTGTGACCGGCATCGAAGGCCTGCTGTCATGGTGGGAAGAGGACTCATCCATACCGGTTTGCAGCATGAAGAGCAAGTGTCACATAAGGTGTGTCGGTCTTTTGTTCAATAGGTAAAAGCTAGTGCGAGTCTCAGAAAATGGAAAGTGGCTTTGCCGAAAATACCCGGAGCCAAATAAAAATACCACTGTCTAAAGTTTAAACTAGTCAAAAAACCTCGCCGAAGCGAGGCTCAAAGATATAGCTTTCCTATCGCCTCGCGCGAAGAATGTGTTTCCAAACAGTTCCGCCAAGAAACTTATTGAATAGAATAAAGTAAGCGACGATCACGACAATCAACAGAACCGCCGGACCCCCAGAGAGCTGGAATCCATTCTCGGTCAAACCACCGAGCAATGCCCCAATAACATAGCCGCCAACAAAAAAAATCGATAAAAAATCAAATATAGCCGCTAAAACTATACGCCATGTTGCCGGTTGTGGCTTTGATACTGAATCCAAGATACCCCCATGATCAGCCTGTTATCTGCCCGAGGCAATAATCATGTCGACCAGAACTTGTCTAGGTCAAATAAAAAAGCCCGGTTTTTCTCCGGGCTTTCATTCTTTAAAGCAGGAAAATTGGAAATCAGAATGGTTTCACGATCACTAGAATGACGATGAGTATCATCAGGATTGTCGGTACTTCATTGATGATTCGCCAATGTTTGGCCGATTTTGTGTTCTTATCCTGCGCAAAAAGGCGCGTGGCTTTGGAAAGATAGCCATGCAGGCCCGACAGCAGCACCACGAGCAGAAGCTTTGCGTGCAGCCAGCCACCCTGAAAACCGAAAATTTCCCAGGCCATCCAGAGACCGGCAATCCACGTTACAATCATAGCGGGATTTATGATGAAACGCAGCAACCTGCGCTCCATAATCTTGAAGGTTTCGGACGTTTCAGAGCCGGGTGCTGCGGCGCAATGATAGACGAAGAGCCGCGGCAGATAGAGCATTCCCGCCATCCAGGCGATAACGGCAATGACGTGGATCGCCTTGACCCAAAGATAAGCATCAGCTGGATTCACGTGAAACAATCCCCATAAACCGAGTATCACAACCACCAGAGCGACGATGGTTCGGATCAGAGCGGCCTTACCGCTGTTTGTTTTGTCAGAAGCCACCATCAGTAGCCTCCACGAACTCGATCAATCATGCGCTGAACATTCTCAATCGGTGCCTGTGGCGTAATTCCATGGCCCAGATTGAAGATCAGTGGACCCTGCCCGAGATTTTTGAGGATCGCATCAACGCCTTCGTCCAAAGCTTCGCCACCGGCCACAACGCGCAAGGGATCAAGATTTCCCTGGATAGCGCCTTCGGTCTGAAGTTCACGCGCAAAGGAATTCGGCACAGACCAGTCGAGGCCCAGAACGTCAACGCCGGTTTTTTCACGATAGCCCGCGTAAAGCATTCCGGCACCTTTCGGGAAACCGATGATGCGGGCTTCGGGATAAACCGCCCTCACCTTTTGCACAATGCGGGCCACCGGACGAACACAGAAGCGTTCAAAGCAATCTTCATCCAGAACGCCGGACCAGGAATCGAAAATCTGCACGGCATCCGCACCTGCATCGAGCTGTTCAATGAGATATTCGGCTGAAACATCTGCCAGATCATTCAAAAGCTTTTCAAAGGCTTCCGGGAAGCGATAGGCAAACAGGCGGGCGGGAGCCTGATCTGGAGTGCCATGACCGGCGATCATATAGGTCGCAACGGTCCAGGGAGCGCCACAGAAGCCCAACAGCGTTGTTTCCTCGGGTAACTGCTCGCGGAGCAGCCGAACCGTCTCATAGACCGGCTCAAGGCGTTTTGCGACACCTTCTGTCTCAAGCCAGAAGATTTCATCCGCATCAATCGGTGTCATCAAAGGCCCTCTTCCTTCTTCAAAGCGAAGGTCTCGTCCAAGGGCGTGAGGGACAACCAGAATATCTGAAAACAGAATGGCTGCATCAAAGCCAAAACGGCGGATAGGCTGAAGCGTCACTTCGACAGCCAGATCGGGCGAATAGCAAAGGTCGAGAAAGCTTCCGGCTTGTTTGCGCACTTCGCGATATTCAGGAAGGTAGCGTCCGGCCTGACGCATCATCCAGATCGGTGGTGGAAAGACTGCCTCACCATCCATCACTTTCAAGACCTTGCGCTTCATTGCATTCCACCCTGTTCGATCGGTTTTCGTTATCTCGTCTGAAAGTTTTCCCGTCTGGCTTTCATAAAGAAAGGATGATTCAGGAATCTTTTGATTCTTAGAGTCTGTTGGAATCGGGGATTAAGGTTTGTCCGTCTTTTCCCCACAGTTCCTCTCGGGCCATCTATGCCTGTGCGAACATTCACCGATAGTCTGAACAAAAGCAATGAAAACTCAAATCTTTCATTGAATATAAGGAGTTACCAATTGCCGCAGCTTTGCACAATTTGTGGATAGGCTGGGTATATCGCAAGGTTTTCCAAATGTTACGAGTCTTGTCCACAATCGCTTTTGAAAGCTTCACACATGTTGGCTCGCTGTGGATGACTTGCCAAGTTTCCCACCGCCTGCCATGGCTTGTGGATGGAGCCTCCAATTTACGCACAGTCGTCAACAGGGAGGGGAGAAAACTGTGACCAGACCGCTTTCTTACTTTCATCTTCATCTGATTTCTGATGCGACAGGAGAGACTCTCCTCGCTGCAGGGCGTGCTGCGGCGGCTCAATATGCCAATGCGCGCGCGATTGAGCATATCTATCCGCTCATCCGAACAGAGAAGCAGCTGCGCAAAGTTCTGGAGAATATCGACGCTGAACCGGGCATTGTTCTCTATACAATTGTCGATCAGAAGCTCGCGGCCATCATTGATGAAACCTGCGCCGAAATGGGCGTACCGAGCGTTTCGGTGCTCGAACCGGTGCTCAATACGTTTCAATCTTATCTGGGCGCGCCAGCGCACCGCCGCGCCAGTGCGCAGCATGTGCTTAATGCAGATTATTTCCGCCGGATCGATGCGCTCAATTTCACGATGGAACATGATGATGGGCAATTGCCGCCGGATATAGAGGAAGCGGACGTCATTCTTGTCGGCATTTCGCGAACCTCGAAAACGCCCACAAGCATTTATCTCGCCAATCGCGGTATCAAGGCGACCAATGTGCCGATTGTGCTTGGCATCCCCCTCCCCGATCAGCTTTTTACTGCAAAGCGTCCGATGATCGTGGGGCTTGTTGCTACGGCTGAGCGCATTTCGCAGATCAGACAAAACCGTCCACTCGGCAATGTGCCGTCGCTTGATACCGGACTTTATACAGACCGCGTTTCAATTTCCGAAGAACTGGCTTATGCCCGCAATCTCTGTAACCGGCACGGCTGGCCGATCATTGATGTGTCGCGCCGGTCAATTGAAGAAACGGCGGCTGCTATTCAATCTCTGCTGCGCGAAGGCAGGAAGGAAGACCTGACATGACGACAAAGCTTATTCTCGCATCCAAAAGTCCGTTTCGGTCGGCACTGCTGAAAAATGCCGGCATCGAATTTGTCGCCGAAAGCGCCGATATAGATGAGCGCTCGGTTGAAGCGCCGCTTTATAAGTCGGGCGCTACGCCGGAAGAAGTCGCACAGGTTCTGGCTGAAGCAAAAGCTTTGTCGGTCAGCGAAAACAATCCCGATGCGGTGGTGATCGGTTGCGATCAGACGCTTTCGCTGGGGGATGAGATTTTCCACAAGCCTGTGGATATGGAAGCAGCGCGGCGCCAGTTGCTGCAGTTTTCGGGCAAGACACACCAGCTCAACAGCGGCGTGGTTCTGGTTAAAAACGGCGAGACGCTGTGGCGTCATGTTTCAGTGGCACGAATGACGATGCGCGATCTCGATCCGGGTTTTGTCGGTCGTTATCTCGGTCGGGTTGGCGACGTTGCTCTTTCCAGTGTTGGCGCTTATCAGGTCGAAGGTCCGGGCATTCAGCTTTTCGAAAAAATCGACGGCGATTATTTCACCATCGTCGGACTGCCGCTTCTGCCCCTGCTTGATGAACTGAGGAAGGAAAATCTGATCGATGGCTAATAAGGCATTTGTCACGGGCTTTCCGATAAAGCATTCGCGGTCGCCGCTCATTCACGGCTTCTGGCTGAAAGAGCACGGCATCGAAGGCTCTTATGAAGCCATTGAAGTGCTTCCTGAAAATTTTGCCGAATTTGCTGCTTCGCTCGCAAAAAACGGCTTTGCCGGCGGCAATGTCACGATCCCGCATAAGGAAGTGGCTTTCGCAGCCGTTGACAGCCATGATGCGGCAGCGGCGGCAATTGGCGCGGTGAACACGCTCTGGTTCGAAGATGGCAGGCTTTGCGGCGGCAACACTGATGCCTATGGCTTTGCTGCCAATCTCGATGCGCTGGCTCCAGGATGGGACAATGCCGATACCGCTCTGGTGCTTGGCGCAGGTGGTGCGGGACGCGCGATTGTACACGCTTTGCAGACACGCGGGTTTTCGCGCATTGCCATCGTCAACCGCACGTTAAGCCGCGCTGAAGAACTGGCAAGCCATTTCGGCGAAGGGGTTTCTGCTCATGGATGGGATGCGGCGCAGGCTTTGGTCAAAGATGCAGGTCTGATCGTCAACACGACATCGCTGGGCATGAGCGGACATGGTGAGCCGACAGAGTTTCCGCTTGATCTGAGCGAGGCGCAGAAATCAGCTGTTGCGACCGATATTGTTTATATTCCGCTCAAGACGCCGTTTTTGGCCAGCGCTGAAGCAGCGGGTCTTAAAACCGTCGATGGGCTTGGCATGTTGCTGCATCAGGCGGTTCCGGGTTTTGAACGCTGGTTTGGCAAAAGACCAGAAGTGACAGAAGCACTTCGTAATTATATTCTGGATGATATGAAAAAGGCTGGTGCTTTATGATCATCCTCGGACTGACCGGCTCTATAGGCATGGGAAAAACCACTGCGGCAAACATGTTTGCCGACAATGGTGTGCCGGTCTATAGCGCTGACGATGCCGTGCATCAGCTTTATTCGGGTCGGGCGGCCCCCCTGATCGAAGCCGCCTTCCCCGGAACGGTTGTGGATGGAACTGTTGACCGGACAAAGCTTTCGAGCGCTGTCCTCGGCAAACCAGAAGCGCTTAAAAAGCTCGAATCCATCATTCATCCACTCGTGCACGAAGAGGAAGCCGCTTTTCTTGCACGCGCGCGTGCGGATGGCGCCGATATCGCGCTGATTGATATTCCGCTGCTGTTTGAAACGGGTGGCCAAAACCGTGTGGACAAAGTGGCTGTTGTTTCCGCTCCTGCCGACATTCAGCGTGAGCGTGTTCTTTCCCGCGCAGGCATGACGGAAGCGAAGTTCGAGGCCATTCTGGCCCGGCAGATGCCGGATGTTGATAAGCGTGCGCGTGCTGATTTCGTCATCGATTCTTCAGGCGACTTTGAGGAAACGCGAGCACAGATCAAAGCCATCATCGCTGAATTGCGTGGAAAGCTTGTCAATCCATCCTGAGCTTCGGCTTGGCCGTGCTATAAAGCATCAAATCATTTAAGAGGTTGCCATGCGTGAGATCGTTTTCGATACGGAAACCACTGGCCTTGAACGGCTGGAGGATCGCGTCATCGAAATCGGCGGCGTGGAAATGATCAACCGCTTTCCCACCGGCCGAACCTTCCATAAATTCATCAACCCGCAAGGGCGAAAGGTTCATGTCGAAGCGCTCGCGGTGCACGGCATCACCGACGAACAGCTGCTTAAAGAGCCGACCTTTGCTGATATCGTCGATGAGTTCATGGAATTTTTCGATGGTGCGAAGCTCGTGGCGCACAATGCCATGTTCGATCTTGGCTTCATCAATGCCGAGCTGGACCGTCTGGGGAAGCCGGAAATCGCCGTTGAACGTATCGTCGATACGCTCGCTCTGGCGCGCCGAAAACATCCAATGGGGCCGAATTCGCTCGACGCGCTCTGCAAGCGCTATGGCATCGATAATTCGCACCGTACGTTGCACGGCGCATTGCTCGATTCTGAAATTCTGGCCGAAGTCTATATTGAGCTGATTGGCGGCAAGCAGACCGCACTCGGCCTTAGCTCATCCGGTAGTTCCGGTAATGATGATCGCTCGGGGAATGGCGGCAATATTGTCTTGCGCCAGCGCCCGGCACCTTTGGCGCCGCGTATCAGCGATAAGGAGCGCGCAGCCCATGATGCCCTTGTTGCAAAAATGGGCGACAAGGCAATCTGGAAAAAATACGTTAGCTGACGTCGAAATAAAAAACCCCGCGAGAGCGGGGTTTTCTTTTTAGGTCGTTGTAGAGATTAGCTCTTTACAGCGCTCTTTGCCTGTTCTTCGGCCATACGGCTCTGGAACATCTGCGCGAAATCGATTGGATCGATCATCAGAGGTGGGTAGCCACCATTGCGCGTTGCGTCAGCGATGATCTGACGGGCAAATGGGAACAGAAGACGTGGGCATTCGACGAACAGCAGCGGAAGCATATGCTCCTGCGCGATACCCTGAATGCGGAATACGCCGCCATAGACCAGTTCCGTATTGAACAGAACGTCCTTGCCGTCGACAGCCTTGGCTTCGAGCGTCAGAACAACGTCGAAATCCGTTTCGGAAAGCGGATTGGCGTTTACGTTGACATTGATGTTGATCGAAGGAGCCTTTTCGCGCGGGCGCAGCGACAGAGGCGCGCCTGGGCTTTCAAAGGAAAGATCCTTGATGTACTGGGCCAGAATGTTGAGGGACGGCTGGGCGGTTGCGCCATTGCCGTTCTTTACTTCGCCCGCAGCGGCCTTATCGCTCATTATCGGTATGCCTTCTCTTTAATGATTTATCTTGTTGCCCAAAAAGCAGTGATGCTTGGCTAGCATGTGTGCGTAGATGAGGCAAGAAACCGTTTTTACGTTAGCATTTGAGCGATTAGTGATCTTTGCGGTCCGGATTCCACGGCGAGTTTTCATCCGGCTTTGTCGAGTAATCTTCCGGGTCCAGATCAATCACATTATTTTCTTTCCGCTCATATGGACGATAGGCTTCCGAATAGCGTGTCGATGCTGTGGCTACCACCAGGCGATTGCGCACAAAGCGGTTCCAGACAAGATCACGGATGAAGGGCACAAAAAGCAGAAGGCCGATCGCGCTTGTGACAAAGCCGGGCACGATCAGCATGATGGCTGCGACCACGATCATCGCGCCATGCATCATTTCGCGATCTGGTACGCGTCCTGCGGCACTTTCCATGCGGATGCGCTGCAAAAGCCCGAAGCCCTGCACGCGCAGCAGAAAAAAGCCGAGCATAGCACTCAGGATGACAAGACCCAGCGTTGCCAGAACACCGATCTCACTGCCGACGATCACAAAGCCGGCAATTTCGATGAACGGCATTGCCAGCATGACGAGAGGGGCAAAAGAAGAGGACACGGCAGTTATGACCTTATGTTGGTTGATTGGTATGTGATGAAACAAACTTCATTCGCATGTTTTATTCATGTCAAAAGCAAAAAACGCTTGGCATTTTTACGCAACATGTTTTGAGGAACGAAATTGAAACTGTCTATCATGCAATATCAGATAGGTATGCGTGATCTGGATTTGAATGATCAGTCAAGCCGATCTATATGTATATGTAACGAAATTCACGACGTGAGGACGGATTTGTAATCCCGACCCGTTAACTGGTGGCAGGCGGTATGGAATTTTTTGATTTTGGCACGATATTCTTCTTCATTGCGGCGGTGGTGATCTTTCTTCAGCTGAGGAATGTTCTTGGTCGTCGCACCGGAAATGAAAAACCGCCAATTGATCCTTATACATCCGCTCGTAATTCCGAGTCCCAGACCGCAGGTGGCGAAGCCGACAATGTCGTTTCGCTTCCGCAGCGCCCCGGTGAAAAGGATTTCTCGGCAATTGACAAGGTTGCACCAGCAGGAACGCCTGTGAATGACGGCCTTCGCTCCATTCAGGCGGCTGATCCATCCTTTGATCCGGCAAGCTTCGTCGATGGTGTGAAGATCGCCTATGAAATGATCGTCATGTCTTTTGCCGATGGCGATCGCAAGGTTCTGAAAAACCTTCTGTCCAAGGAAGTCTATGAGGGCTTCGTTTCGGCAATCGATGAGCGCGAGGCGCGCGGTGAAAGCGTTCGCTCGACCTTTGTTGGTATCGATAAGGCAGAGATTGCTAATGCCGAAATGAAGGGCTCGGAAGCGCATGTGACGCTTAATATCGTGAGCCAGATGATTTCTTCCACGCTCGACAAGGAAGGCAACGTGGTTGAGGGCGATCAGGAAAATGTCGTCGAAATCCGTGATCTCTGGACCTTCGCGCGCGATACGCGTTCGCGCGATCCAAACTGGAAGCTTGTCGCGACCGAAGCCGAAGACTAAAGAGAGTTGACGATTCAGGGCCGCTAATTTAGCGGCCCTTTTAATTATTGACGGATGCGGCTTGTGCATAATCTGGCGAACATCATACGACCGGTCAGTTTTTTAGATTGCCCGGGCTGGGATCAGGACGATCAGGCACTCGCCTTTTCGGCCTTTCGTCGTTCAGCCGATTATGCGGAACATAATCGCTATAACAGCGGCAGCCTCGGTATCAGTTTCGAGGCGCTTACACAGGCTTTTGCCGCCGCGCGTTTACTTGATAATCCGGATAGGGCGCAGGCCCGCGCTTTTTTTGAAGCGCATTTTGTTCCCTGCCGCATCGATGCAGAAGGGTTTGTGACGGCTTTTTACGAGCCGGAGATTGAAGCATCGCGCAGCTTTGACAAGCAGTTCACGGTGCCATTTCTGAGAAAACCTGATGATCTTGTGAAGGTCACCGATGAAAACCGCCCCCTGGGGCTCGATGCGTCTTACGCTTTCGCCCGGCAAACGCCGGACGGTGTTGTTGAATATGATGACCGCCGGACGATTGAGCAAGGCAGCCTAAAAGATCGCGGGCTAGAGCTTGCCTATGTTGCCGATCGGGTCGATGCATTTTTCGCACATGTGCAGGGCGCAGCACGGCTGAAGCTTACCGATGGCAGTTTCATGCGGATCACTTACGCAGCCAAAACCGGCCATCCATTCACCGGGATCGGGCGCATTCTGGTTGCTAGAGGCGAGATTTCTGCTGAAAGCATCTCCATGCAGACAATCCGCCAGTGGCTGAAAGATCATCCTGAAAAAGCCGATGACCTTATCTGGCGGAACCGTTCCTATATTTTCTTCCGTGAAACGGCATTTGATAGTAATGATGGGCATGACCCAAATTTAGGGCAGATCGCAGCGGCCAAGGTTCCATTGACAGCCGGTCGCTCAATCGCGGTCGACCGGCTTCTGCATACATTCGGAACGCCTATCTTTGTCGATGCGCCAAGCGTAACGGAATTCGATCATGCGCCCTTCTCCCGGTTGATGATTGCGCAGGATACCGGCACGGCGATTGTCGGCCCTGCTCGCGGCGATCTTTTTGCAGGATCGGGTGATGCAGCCGGGGAAATCGCCGGCGGCATCAAGAGCAAGGCCGATTTTTATGCGCTGGTCCCGCGCGCATTAGTCGGGAATTGATCGATGATCGATAAGAGCGAAAAATCCGCAAAAGATTATCTACGGCCTGAAGATCGCATTCTCTGGGAAACGGTGGCTAAAACAGCAAAACCTCTGTCTGGAAAGAAGCCGAAGGAAGAGGAAGAGTTTCCGGATTTCAAAACGGTGATGGCGCAGGAGGCTGAGAAAAAGCCTGCGAAAAAGGCGCCCTCGTCTGCAGCTGACACGCAGACGCCGAAAAAGAAGGTCAACTCGCTCAAGGAAATGCCGATCCATGCCTTTGATCGGCCAACCCATCGCAATATTTCCAAAGGACGTGTGGATATTGAAGCACGCATCGATCTGCACGGGCTCACACAAAACGATGCTTATGAGCTGCTCTATGGCTTCCTGCTCAGCGCACATGCGCGCGGATTGAAGCATGTGATGGTGATTACCGGCAAGGGCCGCTCTTTCGGCAGCGAAGGCGTGCTCAAGCAGGCGGTGCCGCACTGGTTTTCGACGCCTTTGTTCCGACTGCTGGTCAGCGCCTATGAAGACGCCGCGCGTCATCATGGCGGGCATGGGGCGCTTTATGTCCGCTTGCGCAGGCAGACCCAGGGCGGAGGTCTCATCCGATGACCCCCTTTGGCAAGCGGCTTCGTGACCTTCGTGAGGAACGCAACGTTACACAGAAAGAAATGGCTGCAGCGCTGCGCGTATCACCAGCCTATCTTTCGGCGCTGGAACACGGACGGCGGGGACAGCCAACCTGGGATATGCTGCAGCGCATCATCACTTATTTCAATATTATCTGGGATGAGGCAGAGGAGCTGCAAAATCTGGCAGCTGTCTCCCATCCGCGCGTGGTGATCGATACGTCCGGTCTCTCGCCACAGGCAACCGAGCTTGCAAACCTTCTGGCACGCAACATCCGCATCATCGATCGCGAGACGATCAAACATCTGACGGAAGAAATCGAGGCGGCACGCAAGCGCCGCCGTGGCCTGAAGCCGCTTCAACGTTAAATAAAAATTATACAGGCACTGTTTATAGGCTCTCGAGCAAAGGTTGCTTAAGTGTGGGGGCGCGCTTGATGGTTGCGGAAGACGAATCCTCTGTTTCGATACACCCGGAGCCGGGTAAACATATTTACGGGCTTGATATTCTTCGTCTGGTTTCTGCTATCGCAGTGATGCTGTTTCATTTCGCTTTCAGAGGTGAAGCCGCAGGAGAGTTACCTGCGGTTGATATTCCTCACTTTATGAAGAGCGTGGCCAGTTATGGCTATCTGGGGGTCAGCATCTTTTTTATTATCAGCGGCTTTGTGATCGCCTATTCGGCGGAAGGCCAGAAGCCATTCAATTTCTTGATTTCCAGATTTTCCCGGATTTATCCCACATTTCTTATCATCATGAGCGTATCCGCCCTGGTGATCTGGCTGTCAGGAAACCCACTGTTTCAAATCAGTTCCGATCAGTATCTGGCGAACATCTTCATCTTTTCGAAGCTGTTGGGGCAATCCTTTGTGGATGGTGCCTATTGGTCAATTGTACTCGAACTTATTTTCTATGGCTGGATTTTCATCCTTATTGCGCTCGGGCAGTTCCACAATATCATCCGGATAATCCCGCTCTGGCTGGGATTCTCATTTCTGAATGAATTCTATATTGGTTCAGAGCATTTGCAGAACCTTTTTATCACTGAATATAGCGGCTTCTTTGCAATGGGGATCATCTATAGCAGGTTGAGGCGACAGCGCTCATTTTATGCGGTGCTGCTGTTTATCCTCGCTGCAATCTTTGCAATCTATACCACCCTTGCTGGTGCCGAATGGGCCGAGAAAACCTATTCCATCAAGCGTTCTCCGGTGGCGATGACAGCAATTATTCTGGCTTCGATTGCAGCTTTGCTCTTACTGACAAAGCTAAATATCGGCCAAAAACATCAGAGGATGCTAGGCATTCTTGGTGGTATGACCTATGCACTTTATCTTGTGCACCAGAATGTCGGCTATATCGCCATCACCGCTTTACTGAGTAATCTCGGGCCGGTTACCGCCATTGTCATAACAATGATCGGGCTGATCCTGTTTGCTACGCTCTTCCATGTTGTTGTAGAGCGAAGGATCAACCCGATGATCAAGAAGAAATTGCTGCTTTTGGTGGACAGATCTCTGCGTTCAGAGCGCGTTTCGATCTGATCCAATCATATCTTAACTCTAAAAAAGCGCTTTCAGTTCATCGAGCTTGGTGTTGACCAGCCAGCCATAGTAATTTTCCTGCGGCATCAAAGGCTCCTGCCCGGATGCCTTGCGCTGGGTATTTTCATTGGCAAGCGCGCGGGCGCGGGCGGTCGATCCGCCGGTATTGTACAGTGTTGCTGTCAGGCCGGGGTTTTTCGAAATATCGAAATCGGCAATCTGGCGATAATCGGTGATCGACTGCTTCAGCGTTGCCGCGATGTAAGGCAGTGTCAGATCAGGGTCCATGATGGTCTTGTAAACTGTATTGCCGTTCTCGGCATTAAGCTTCGGCAGACCCGATACGCGATTGACCATGTCCGACATCTGCAGTGCGGTCAGCGGATTGATCTGGCCGAGGCCAAAGGTCTGGCCGGCATAGAACGGCTGGAAGAACACGGCGCTGAAACGATTGTTCGGATATGTCTTGCCGCCAACCGATTTTCCGCGGAACTGCTTGTTCCAGATCGTCTCGCGGCAGCTCCACAGCGAATAGCTGTCCTTGAACTTGAGGCATTCGGAAAACTCCGGACGCTTCACGAACTGGCCGATGCTTTCGCCATTATAACCAAAGCTCACGCCCTGGTTCACATAGGACATGGCCTTGACGTAATAGGTCTGTAATCGGTCATAGACATCGACATTGTAGGTATGTTCACCAACGATCGCACCGACGATATGGATCGGATCGATGCCATAAGCCGAAGCCGTTGACTTGATCTTCGAACGCAGCGAGGCGTCCTTTTTCAGAAGATTATAAATCTTGCGATACTTGGCTTCATAGGTCGTGCTCAGCTCCTTGGTGCGCTTGGCTGAGGCGCCGGGAATGGGAGGCTGTTCTGCACTGCGGTTTCCGGGCGGAACCGTAACGGCTGCATAGGCGCTCTGGCAGGAGAAAGCGATGGCAAGGCAGATGCCTGCAATACGGTTCAGTCGACTGGTCATTGCGCGGAAACGGCCCCAATATGGTAAACGATCTATAAAAGTTGCCGCAAAATAAAAAACCCCCTCGATGAAGTCGAGGGGATTTTTGTCTTTCGGGATTATGGGACCCAAGCGTGACTTTCTGGTCACGTTCCTGGATCGCATCTCAGGTTCTTTACAGAATGAAACGCGAAAGGTCCGTGTTCTTGGCCAGATCGCCGATGGTCTTGCGGACATATTCCCCATCGACCTTGAAGTCCGAACCGGCCTTGTCAGGTGCATTGTAGGAAATATCGTCCAGAACCCGTTCCATCACCGTCTGCAAGCGACGCGCGCCAATGTTTTCGACGGTCGAGTTGAGATCGACCGCAATGTCAGCCAAAGCATCAATCGCGTCGTCCGTAATATCGAGCTTCACCTCTTCCGTCGCCATCAACGCAATATACTGCTTGATGAGGCTGACTTCGGTTTCAGTCAGAATCCGGCGGAAATCTTCACGCGTCAGCGCGTTCAACTCCACACGGATCGGCAGACGACCCTGAAGTTCCGGCAGCAGGTCGGATGGCTTGGAAACGTGGAACGCACCCGATGCGATGAACAGGATATGATCGGTTTTCACCGGACCATATTTCGTCGCAACAGTGGTGCCTTCAACAAGCGGCAGCAGATCGCGCTGCACGCCTTCGCGTGAGACGCCTGCTCCCATTCCGCCTTCGCGTGCAGCAATCTTGTCGATTTCGTCAAGGAAGACGATGCCGTCATTTTCGGTCGAACGCAGGGCTTCCTGAATGAGCTGATCCTGATCGAGTAGCTTGTCAGACTCATCATTGATCAGGATTGCATATGATTCCTTGACCGTGGTCTTGCGCGTCTTAGTGCGCCCGCCCATGGCCTTGCCGAAAATATCGCCGATATTGATCATGCCGATATTGGCACCTGGCATACCCGGAATTTCGAAATTCTGGCCTGAACCTGTATCGGCGACCTCGATCTCGATTTCCTTATCGTCCAGCTCGCCGTCACGCAGCTTCTTGCGGAAGCTTTCGCGGGTGGCAGGGCTTGCAGTCTTGCCGACAAGACCGTCAAGCACGCGTTCTTCAGCATTGATGTGTGCTTTGGCCTTCACGTCTTCGCGCTTCTTTTCACGCACCAGAGCGATCGCGGCTTCAACCAGATCGCGGATGATCTGTTCAACGTCGCGGCCAACATAGCCCACTTCGGTAAATTTGGTGGCTTCAACCTTGATGAAAGGAGCGCCTGCAAGCTTGGCGAGCCGACGGGAGATTTCCGTCTTGCCAACGCCGGTCGGTCCGATCATCAGGATGTTTTTTGGCATGACCTCTTCGCGCATCTGGCCTTCCAGCTGCTGGCGGCGCCAGCGATTGCGCAAAGCGATAGCGACGGCGCGCTTGGCGTCGTTCTGGCCGATGATGAAGCGGTCAAGTTCGGAAACGATTTCACGGGGAGAAAAATTACTCATGATTATAACCCGGTTTGCCACTGCTTGATGAACTCGAACGGATGCAGCAGCATGATCACGTTGAGCGTAAGGTTGTCGCGGATGACAATAAGCGCCAGAACTTCAAAAAAGAGCGCAGTCGCGACGGTGATTTTTGTTGGCAGTTTGGCTGCGATCAGAAAGCCGATCATGGCGAAAACACTGTCGGAAACCGAATTCACGATACTATCGCCAAAATAGTCCACCGAGGACGTATTGGCGCGATAGCGCTCGATGATGAAATTCGAGTTTTCGACCAGTTCCCAGGCGGCTTCAACGCCGACTGCCACAGCAAGTCTCAGACCCAGCGGAGCCTTTGGCGCGATGATTGTCAGAAGCCAGTAGAACAGAAAGCCATGAATGATGTGCGAGAGCGTATACCAGTCGGCTATATGCTGCGAATTCTCAGACATCAGCGAACCGGACCATAATTTTATGGTGCCGCATTCGCACATGGGAATCCGTCCGTCGATATAAAGCCAGGAGGCCTGTATAACGAGAATGGCAAGGACGATCAGAGCACCTAAGCCCCAACGATGTGTCTTGGAGGTTGAGGCTTGCGCTATTGAGCTCATTCGGCGTCGAGGCTTTCAACAAGAATGCTGTGATTGGTGTAGATGCAGATATCGGCTGCAATCTCCATCGCCTTGCGGGCGATTTCCTCGGCATCCTTATCGGTATCGATCAGCGCGCGGGCTGCGGCCAGCGCATAATTGCCGCCCGATCCGATGGCCATGACGCCATGTTCGGGTTCAAGCACGTCGCCCGTACCGGTGAGTGCAAGCGTCACCTTGCTGTCGGCAACCAGCATCATGGCTTCCAGCTTGCGCAGATAGCGGTCGGTGCGCCAGTCCTTGGCGAGTTCGACGGAGGCGCGCATCAGCTGATCCGGATATTGTTCAAGCTTGGCTTCAAGGCGCTCAAGCAGCGTGAAGGCATCAGCCGTGGCACCGGCGAAACCGGCAATGACATTGCCTTTGCCGATGCGGCGCACTTTGCGCGCATTGCCCTTCATCACGGTGTTGCCAAGCGAGACCTGCCCGTCACCGGCGATAACAACCTTGTTACCCTTGCGAACGGTGACAATGGTCGTGCCGTAAATTGTCGTGGGATTATGTTCGATCATGGATCACTCCTTTGGCGGCCGATACGTTTCCATCTGGCAAACGCATAAGCCCCTTATTTGGCTCGAAGCTCGCTTCGTCGGCTCAAGAGCTAACTGAATCGGGTTTCGTTGTGAATATTTAAGAAGGGGCTGGCAAAATGCAAATGGCTAACAGCGCATTCCAAAAAGTGTGAAACGGTTTTTGGATGAAATGCGCTGCTGGGAAAGCCGCATTCCAAAAAGTGTGAAACGGTTTTTGGATGAAATGCGCTGTTGGGAAAATTGCATTCCAAAAAGTGTGAAACGGTTTTTGGGTAAAATGCGCTGCTGGGAAAGCCGCATTCCAAAAAGTGTGAAACGGCTTTTTGATAAAATGCGCGCAAACAAAAGTCAGAATGTTGGGAGCATCCCTAAAACCATTGGCAAAAGCGGCCAGCTGTTCTAGAACGCGAAAAGATTTCAACAGAGGAAATGCTATGACGGCTGAAAGCGCCCGCAAAGCAAGTATCGAACGTTCAACAAAAGAAACAAGCATTGCTGTTTCTGTGGATCTGGACGGCAACGGCAAGTTCGACATTACAACTGGTGTCGGCTTCTTCGATCATATGCTGGAGCAGCTTTCCCGACATTCGCTCATTGACATGCGCGTCATGGCCAAGGGCGATCTGCATATTGATGACCACCACACAGTCGAAGATACCGGCATTGCGCTGGGTCAGGCTGTGGCGAAAGCGCTTGGTGAGCGTCGCGGTATCGTGCGTTATGCCTCGATGGATCTCGCCATGGACGACACGCTGACGGGTGCGGCGGTCGATGTTTCGGGCCGTGCCTTTCTGGTCTGGAACGTGAATTTTACGACTGCCAAAATCGGCACCTTCGATACTGAACTGGTGCGCGAGTTCTTCCAGGCTTTTGCGATGAATGCTGGCATTACACTGCATATCAACAATCACTATGGTGCCAACAATCACCATATTGCAGAATCGATCTTCAAGGCGGTGGCCCGGGTTCTGCGCACAGCGCTCGAAACCGATCCGCGCCAGAAGGATGCAATTCCCTCGACCAAGGGGTCGCTGAAGGGATAAGTCTTTCCCGAAAGGACGTGTCATGGCGCAATTCGTCGTTCTTGAACCAGCCGGAACTCAACGTTCCGAAAAAGCGGTTTTCGTGCGCGACGGATTCTACGCCTTAGCGCTGATCCTCCCGTTTGTCTGGCTGTTGTTGCAGCGGCTCTGGTTTGAAGCCATTGCCGTTCTCGGTGTGACCATCCTGCTGGGCGTGGCAGGTTCTGCATTGGGCATCTCCAATGCAGTGCCGCTGATCACGTTGTTGTTTTCGCTTTTTGTGGCGCTGGAAGGCGTTAACTGGAAGATCGCGAAGCTAAAGCGTCAAGGTTTCGTTGAAACAGCCGTCATTGATGCGGCTGATCTGGAAGAAGCGGAAATCCGCTACTTCTACGGTCTTAAAGAAGCGGCAGAGCCAGCGACAGAAATCAAAGACTCCCTGAAGGACGCCTCTGCGCCGGAATGGGCGCAGCAGGCCCCTCGTCCCACTTATTCCTCATTTGGCTCGACGATCGGATTTGTCGGTCATCGCGGAGAAAACTGAAAATGCGTGTTGCAATTATCGACTATGGTTCCGGCAATCTCCGCTCGGCCACCAAGGCCTTTGAGCGTGCCGCCCATGAGAGCGGTGTGAAAGCTGAAATCGAACTGACTGCGGATGCCGATCGCGTGGCGAGCGCCGATCGCATCGTGCTGCCGGGCGTTGGCGCTTATGCCGATTGCCGTCGCGGCCTCCATGCGGTTTCCGGCATGGTGGAAGCACTGGAAGATGTGGTTCTGAAAAAGGCGCATCCGTTTCTTGGCATCTGCGTGGGTATGCAGTTGATGTCGGAACGCGGCCTTGAAAAAGAAGTGACCGAAGGTCTCGGCTGGATCGCAGGCGACGTGCGTGAAATGACGCCGTCCGACCCAACGCTCAAGATTCCGCAGATCGGCTGGAACAGGATTCACGTGAAACATTCGCATCCGGTGTTCGACGGTATCGCTACCGGCGAGAACGGCTTGCATGCCTATTTCGTGCATTCCTACATGTTCGATGCCAAGAACAAAGCAGAAGTGCTGGCCGTCACCGAATATGGTGGCGATGTGACCGCAACGGTTGGTCGCGACAACATGATCGGCACGCAGTTCCATCCTGAAAAGAGCCAGCTGCTTGGCCTTTCGCTTATTGCCAATTTCCTGAAATGGAAGCCTTGAAGATATGATCCTTTTTCCCGCCATCGATTTGAAAGACGGTCAATGCGTGCGCCTGAAGCTTGGCGACATGGATCAGGCGACCGTTTACAATGAAGACCCTGCAGCACAGGCCAAAGCTTTTGAGGATCAGGGCTTTGAATGGCTGCATGTGGTCGATCTCAACGGTGCTTTTGCTGGCGAAAGCGTCAACGGCAAAGCTGTTGAAGCCATTTTGAAAGCGACCAAAAATCCGGTTCAGCTTGGCGGCGGTATCCGCACGCTTGCCCATATTGAAAGCTGGCTTTCCAAGGGACTGCGCCGCGTTATTCTCGGCACCGTTGCCGTGCGCGATCCGGCGCTGGTGATCGAAGCCTGCAAGGAATTTCCGGGTCAGGTTGCCGTCGGTATTGATGCCAAGGGCGGCTATGTTGCCGTTGAAGGCTGGGCCGAGGCCTCAGAGCTTGGCGTGGTGGAGCTTGCGAAAAAGTTTGAAGGTGCGGGCGTCGCAGCCATCATTTATACCGACATTGACCGTGACGGTGTTCTGGCTGGTATCAACTGGGATTCCACACTTGGCCTCGCAGACAGCGTTTCCATTCCGGTGATCGCATCGGGCGGTCTTGCTTCGATGGATGATATTAAGCGCCTCGCCGCTCCTGATGCGCGTAAGCTTGAAGGTGCGATTTCCGGTCGCGCACTTTATGACGGCCGCATTGATCCGGCAGAAGCATTGGCTTTGTTAGCCGCGTCGCCCGCAGCCGCAGAGCGGCGAGGACGCGCATCTGAAGGAACTTCAGCATGACACTCAAAGCACGCGTGATTCCTTGTTTGGACGTTAAAGACGGTCGTGTCGTTAAGGGCGTAAACTTTGTCGATCTGATCGATGCCGGTGATCCGGTGGAAGCGGCCCGCGCCTATGATGCGGCCGGCGCAGACGAATTGTGCTTCCTCGATATCACGGCGTCTTCGGACAATCGCGAGACAATTTTCGATGTCATCGCCCGTACAGCGGAACAGTGTTTCATGCCGCTGACCGTTGGCGGTGGCGTGCGTCAGGTTTCTGACATTCGCAAGCTGTTGCTTGCTGGGGCCGACAAGGTTTCGATCAACACGGCTGCGGTCAAGAACCCGGAATTTGTTGCAGAAGCCGCCGACAAGTTTGGCGATCAGTGCATCGTTGTGGCCATTGACGCCAAGAAGGTTTCGGGTGCTGGCGAGAGCGACCGCTGGGAAATCTTTACCCATGGCGGTCGCCAGACGACTGGCATTGATGCGGTGGAATTTGCACAGAAGGTGGTGAGCCTTGGTGCGGGTGAAATCCTGCTGACCTCGATGGATCGTGATGGCACCAAGGCGGGTTACGATGTGGCCCTGACGCGCGCTGTTGCTGACAGCGTGCGCGTTCCGGTGATCGCATCGGGTGGCGTTGGCAATCTCGATCACATGGTCGACGGTATCCGCGAAGGTCATGCAACGGCAGTTCTCGCAGCATCCATCTTCCACTTTGGAACCTATACGATTGGCGAAGCCAAGCGCTATATGGCCGAGGCTGGTATCCCGATGCGGCTCGATCCGGTCCGTTGAGAATATAGCTTGTCGCGGAAAAGTGGGAACCGGTTTTCCGATAACGACATGCGCAAAAAGAGTTGAAGGAATTCCGATGGCTGAGTTCACCCTTTCCGACCTTGAACGCATTGTTGCAGAGCGTGCAAATTCGACGGATGGATCGTCTTATACTGCTAGTCTCTTTGCCAAGGGTCAGACGCGGGCCGCCAAAAAGCTTGGTGAAGAAGCCGTCGAAACGGTGATTGCCGCAGTTAGCGGTGATCGCGCGGAAGTGGTCACGGAAAGCGCCGACCTGCTTTATCACCTGCTGGTGGTTCTCAAGATTGCAGATGTGTCGCTTGATGAAGTTCTTGCAGAGTTGCAACGCCGTACAGCGCAGACTGGCCTTGAGGAAAAGGCCGGTCGTCCGAAAGCATAAATGCAAACTAATCCAAAAGCTGTTAGTGCAGAATTGGCGTTGAGGGAGAGCAGCGACAATATGTGGGAAAAAGTGGACCAGCTAACGCCGTCGCGTTACTCGCCTTACCGTTTCTTTTCGGCGGAAGAGTGGGCAGGCTTTCGCGCCGACACCCCCCTCACCCTCACCTATGAAGAAGTGAAACGGTTGCGCTCGCTGGGCGATCCGATTGACCTTGATGAGGTGCGGCGTATTTATCTGTCGCTGTCCCGTCTGCTCTATGCGCATGTGGAAGCAAGCCAGCTTCTGTTTCGTCAGCGCCAGCAATTTCTCAATATGGAAGAGCGCTTCAAGACGCCTTTCATAATTGGCATTGCAGGCTCGGTTGCGGTGGGCAAATCCACGACCGCGCGTATTCTGAAAGAACTACTCGCCCGCTGGCCTTCCAGCCCGAAGGTCGATCTGGTGACGACGGACGGCTTCCTCTACCCCAACGCGGTTCTGCGTGATCAGAACATGATGGAGCGCAAGGGCTTTCCGGAAAGCTATGATGTGGGAACGGTTCTGCGCTTCCTGTCAGCGATCAAGGCCGGCATGAGCCATGTGCGCGCGCCGCTCTATTCGCATCTGAGCTATGACGTGCTGCCTGGCGAATATCAGATTGTCGACAAGCCCGACATTCTGATCTTTGAAGGCATCAATGTGCTTCAGGTCCGCGATCTGCCGGAAGACGGCAAGATGGTGCCTTTCGTGTCCGACTTCTTCGACTTCTCGATCTATATCGATGCGGAATCGGAGCTGATCCACAAATGGTATATCGACCGCTTCATGCGTTTGCGTGAGACGGCTTTCGTCAATCCGCAGTCGTTCTTCCACCGCTATTCGCAGCTTTCAGAAGAAGCCGCGCGTTCCATCGGCGAAGGCCTCTGGAACAATATCAACATGAAGAACCTGCGCGAAAACATTCTTCCCACCCGCCCCCGCGCCGATATTATCCTGCGCAAAGGCAGCGATCATCTGATCGAAGAAGTGGCACTCAGAAAGATTTAAATCTCAGGAAACCAGAATGCCGCAAGTGCTGGAAATGTATCAGGTGGACGCGTTCACCAAACGTGTCTTCGCCGGAAACCCTGCGGCAGTTCTGATCCTGAAAGACTGGCTGAGCGATGCGACCATGCAGGCAATCGCTGCGGAAAACAATCTCGCTGAAACAGCTTTTGCATGCCCTGCAGAGGAAGGCTGGAAGCTCAGATGGTTTACACCGACGCTAGAGGTCGATTTCTGCGGCCATGCCACTCTGGCAACGGCGCATGTTTTGGCTTGGCACCACAAGATTGACGGTGATCTGAATTTTCACACCCGCATAGGCAAGATCAGTGTTTCGCGCGCGGGCGACGATTATGTGCTTGATGTTCCATCCATTGCTCCCGACCAGCTTTCCGAGCTGCCTGCGTTCATCGCACCACTGTTTGAGAATGAGAGCGGAGCCACGTTCTTCAGAAATTTCGAGAACATCTATGTGCAGCTTGAGGATGAGGCTGCGGTCAGGGCTTTCGTGCCTGATCATATCCAGATTGAAAAACTGGGATCAGTCGGCCTGGTGATTACCGCGCGAGGATCGTCGCACGACTTCGTTTCGCGTTATTTTGCGGCGGGATCGGGTATCCCGGAAGATCCGGTTACAGGATCTATTCATGCGACGCTTGTTCCCTATTGGGCTCAAAAGATCGGGAAAGACAAACTGTCCGCTTATCAGGCTTCGGCCCGTGGTGGACATTTGGGATGTGAGCTGAAAGGCGACCGTGTTTTGCTCACCGGTAACGCCGTAACATTCATGAAAGCCGAGATTTATATCCCGTAAAGAATAAGGGCGCCGAATAGTTCGGCGCCCTGATCGCTTTGGATCGTTTTTGCAATCAAGCAAGCGGCGGAATGCGCAGCACCTGACCCGGATAGATTTTGTCCGGATGCGTCAGCATCGGCTTGTTGGCTTCAAAGATGATGTCGTTCTTTGCGCCCTTGCCTTTGCCATATTGAGCTTCGGCGATTTTCCAGAGATTGTCGCCCTTCTTGACCGTGTAGAAGACGGGTTCGGCACCGGTCGTCCCGGCACCATCGACTTTCAGTTCCGAGGCTTCCACCTTGGAAACACCAAGCGAGTTGCCGACAGCGATAATAGCTTTTTCAAAAGCCGACTGATCCTTCACATTGCCGGTCAGGACGGCTTTGTCGCCCTGCACGCTCACCTGCACGCCATCTGTGCCGAGATTATGCGAGTCGAGTTCCTTCTTCAGATCATCGGCTTTGGGTTCATTTTCACCGAAACCAAGCTTGGTTCCGACCGACTTCACGAAATCGAAAATTCCCATGGGGCAAATCTCCCTGTTGTTGCTAAACTATTGATGCGTCGTATCAAATATCAGAACCAGAGATGAGCTAGCGCTTCTTGCAGCCAATCAATAGGCTACAAAGTACAGCTCGACGAAAATTGGTCAAGACAGGATTTTCCGGAAATTGCTCAATAAGTTCTGGCACTTAATTAGCACACCTCCTCGATAAGGCCCGCTTAGCGGCCAAGATTGGTGCGGGCGAGTTCGACGATTTCATCACCACGACCGCTGATGATGGCTTTGAGCATATAAAGGCTGAAGCCCTTCGCCTGCTCGGCCTTGATCTTGGGCGGCATTACCAGTTCCTGTTTGGCTGTCACCACATCGACCAGAACCGGACCGTCATGAGCAAAAGCCTGCTTTAATGCCTCCGGCAGCTCAGCGGACTCCTCTACGCGAAAACCTTTGATGCCGATGGCTTCCGCCATGGCTGCAAAATTCGGGTTTTCGAGGTCGGTTCCAGAGGTCAGATAGCCGCCCGCTTTCATTTCCATCGCCACGAAGCCAAGCGAGCCATTGTTATAAACAATGATCTTGGCGGGCAGATTGAGCTGCTTCAACGACAGGAAATCGCCCATCATCATGGTGAAACCGCCATCGCCGGAGAGTGAAACGACCTGTCGTTCCGGCGCTGCAGCCTTTGCGCCCAGCGCCTGAAGCATGGCATTGGCCATTGAGCCATGATTGAAAGAACCGAGCAGGCGACGCTTGCCATTCATGGTGAGGTAGCGTGCAGCCCAGACGGTAGGCGTGCCGACATCGGCGGTGAAGATCGCATCTTCATCCGCAATCTCATTGACGAGGCGGGTGAGATATTGCGGGTGGATCGGCTGGCCTGGTTTTGATGGTTCTGCCAGATCATCCAATGCCTCGCGCGCTTTCGTGTAATGTGTCTTTGCAGCATCGAGGAATTTTGTGCTGCGGCCAGATTTGAGCTTCGGCAGAAGGGCTGCGATTGTTTCCGACACATCGCCCGTCACACCCAATGTGAGCGGCGCACGGCGTCCGAGCTGTGAAGGATCATTGTCGATCTGAACGATCTTTGCCTTGTCGGGATAGAAGTTGCGATAAGGGAAACTGGTGCCAAGCATCAGCAGCGTGTCGCAGTTGAGCATGGCGTGATAGCCGGATGAAAAGCCGATCAGGCCGGTCATGCCAACATCAAAGGGATTGTCCCATTCGACATGTTCCTTGCCGCGCAGTGCATGAACCACAGGCGCCTCAAGCTGTTCGGCCAATGAAACGACAGCATCATGGGCGCCAGCGCAGCCGCTGCCTGCCAGAATGGTGATCTTCTCAGAACCGTTGAGAATATCTGCGAGCTTTGCGACATCCTGATCAAACGGAACCATGCGTGGAGGCGAGATCTGCGTCCAGGTCTGCTTCGCCCCTTCAGGTGCCTGCTTGAGCGCAACATCACCCGGAATGACGATCACGGCCACGCCGCGCTTACCGATGGCCGCGCGCATGGCGCGGTTCAGCACTTCGGGCATTTGTGCAGGGTTGGAAACCAGCTCAACAAAATGGCTGCATTCGCGGAACAGTTCCTGCGGATGGGTTTCCTGAAAATAGTCGAGACCGATTTCGGATGAAGGAATATGGGCTGCAATCGCCAGCACAGGTTCGCGGTTGCGGTGACAATCAAAAAGCCCGTTGATGAGGTGCAGATTGCCGGGACCACAGCTGCCAGCACAAACGGCCAGTTCGCCGGTGACAGCCGCTTCCGCCCCTGCGGCGAAGGCTGCGGTTTCCTCATGGCGAACATGCATCCAGTCGATCTTGCCAAGTCTTCTAAGGCTGTCATTCAGTCCGTTGAGGCTATCGCCCGTAACACCCCAGATACGTTTCACACCTGCTTCGGCCAAGGTTTGAGCCAGAAGATCCGCAACAGTCATGCCCATGATTTCACCCTTTTCACAATCCTGAAGATCCAGTTAGGACTGAAGATCAAGTTAGGGCGCCGGGCGGATGTGGGAAGCCGTCAAACGGCATCAATCGATGCCGTTTGAATTGCAAAAGTTATTTTGTGCAACTCTCGATGAAACGAGCGAGATAAGCATCAAATTCCGCTGGCGTTTCGCGAAATGGCGCATGTCCAGCATCGTCGATAACGTGGGTTTTGCCTTCCCAAAGATTACCGAATTTTACCTTGGAGACGAAGTCGAGTTCGACGAAAGGTTCATCGCGCCCATTGACGACTGCAATGGGAAGCTTTGCTTGAGCGACGATGTCGCGCTGGTTGCCGCCGGTGCCAGCGGCAAATTTTTCAAACATGATGCGGCGTGCGCGGCCGTCGGTACGGGCAACAATATCGAGAAGCGATGCTTCGAATGGTTCGCCACAGGTGCTGCGTGCGTAAGAATCCACGTCGCGCTCGGAAAAGACTTCCTGTCCGGCAAGCGCCATGTCTGGCCCGCTCTTGAACCCCTGCCCCACTTCCTCACGCGCCACGGGTGGCGTTCCGGTAATCATAAGGCCACGCATTTCAGGATAACGGGCAATCATCTCGATACCGATATGGCCACCGAGCGACCAGCCGAAAACGACAGCATCGGCAATGCCGAGCTGCTGCATGACTTCCGTCATCGCATCCGCATAGCCTTCCATCGAATAGCTGCGATCGGGATCAATCGCATCGGAAGATTTGCCATGGCCCGGAAGATCAGGCGCTATCACGCGCCATTTTTTGCCGATCTCGCCTTCGAGCTGTGGTGCGAAAATTGCGCCCGAACTTGAATTGCCATGGATCATCAGAAGAGGAGCGCCCTCGCCTTCGCTTTCACGCACAGCAATGCGGCCATGGCTGGTTTCAAGCTCGTGATAATTGATTGTCATGTTGTCTATTCCCAAAATGCGAATGGTATATTTGTTTTTACGCGTATCTTCTTCCGAAAACCGGTTCCCACTTTTCGGAATGCGCTTAATCGTAAGAAACCTTGCCGCGGCCTTTCTTGATGTCGGAGCGTCCGGATTTAGCCTTGAGGCGGCGCTCAATCGAGCCTTTTGTCGGCTTTGTTTTCCTGCGCGGTGGCGGTGGCGGAACTGCTGCCTCCTGGATCAGCGCAATCATCCGATCACGGGCATCTTCGCGATTGCGCTCTTGTGTGCGAAAACGATTGGCCTCGATCAGTATGTCACCGTCCTTGGTGCCTTTCTGACCGGCAAGTTTGAAAAGACGGGAAAGCACATCTTCGGGAAGGCCAGAGCGTGCCGCATGAAAGCGCAGCTGCACGGCGGTCGAAACCTTGTTGACGTTCTGACCACCAGGACCGGATGAGCGAATAAAGCTCTCCTCCAGATCGTCCTCGTGGATCGTCAAGCGGTTCGTGATGCGAATGATGTTGCGGCTTTCTTCCATGATGGAAAGTGATACACCGCTTTCTAACGCATGTCTCCCAAAAGTGGGAACCGGTTTTGGGATAAAGACATGCGTAAAAACAAATGGATAGAGCGAGCGCGGTGGATACGATCAAGCGCGACACGCTCTATCCGTTAGACAAAAGAAAAACCCGGCCTTTCAGCCGGGCTTCCCCTCCTCCTCAGGATATCAATCACATTTATTGTGCGGCGATCTGGGTCGCCGGAGCGGCGTCCTTCACATCGTGATCGACATGGCTTTCGAACTTCTCGAAATTGTTCACGAACATATCGACAAGTTTTTGCGCCTGTGCGTCGTAAGCTGCCTTGTCAGCCCAGGTCGAACGCGGATCGAGAATGGACGTATCCACGCCCGGCACTTCAACCGGCACGGCGAAGCCGAAATTCGGATCAGTACGGAATTCCGCATTGTTGAGCGAACCGTCGAGCGCTGCTGCAAGAAGCGCACGGGTAGCCTTGATCGGCATACGCTTGCCGGTGCCATAAGCGCCGCCCGTCCAGCCGGTATTGACCAGCCAGCAATCGACCTTGTGTTCGGCGATCAGCTTGCGCAGCAGATTGCCATATTCCGATGGATGGCGCGGCATGAATGGCGCACCAAAGCAGGTCGAGAACGTTGCTTCAGGCTCGGTCACACCCTTTTCCGTACCGGCAACCTTGGCGGTGTAGCCAGACAGGAAGTGATACATGGCCTGCGCAGGCGTAAGCTTGGCAATCGGAGGCATGACGCCGAAGGCATCAGCGGTCAGCATGATGATGTTCTTTGGCTGACCGCCCTTGCCCGTCGATGATGCATTCGGGATGAAGTCGAGCGGATAGGCGCAGCGGGTGTTTTCAGTCAGCGATACGTCATCGAAATCCGGCTGGCGGTTTGCATCCAGCACGACATTTTCCAGCACAGTGCCGAAGCGCTGCGTGGTTGCGTAGATTTCCGGCTCGGCTTCAGCTGACAAACGAATGGTCTTGGCATAGCAGCCGCCTTCGAAATTGAAGACGCCATCTTCGCCCCAGCCGTGCTCGTCATCACCGATAAGCGTGCGGGTCGGATCAGCCGAAAGCGTGGTCTTGCCAGTGCCGGACAGGCCGAAGAAGACAGCCGTGTCGCCGTTCGGGCCTTCATTGGCAGAGCAATGCATTGGCATGACGCCCTTGGCAGGCAGAAGATAGTTGAGCGCGGTGAAGACCGACTTCTTCATTTCACCAGCATAGGAAGTGCCGCCGATCAGCACAATCTTGCGGGTGAGATCGACCGCGATCACCGTTTCGGTGCGCACGCCATAGCGTGCAGGATCGGCCTTAAAGGAAGGCAGATCGATAATCGTCATTTCAGGCACGTAAGAAGCAAGCGCTGCTTCTTCCGGACGGATCAGCAAGTTGCGGATGAACAGCGAATGCCATGCATATTCAGTGACAACACGCGCGTTGATCTTGTTGTCTTCGTCAGCCCCGCCGATGAGATCCTGTACGAAAAGCTCCTTGCCCTTCGCATGTTCGATGAAATCGGCATAGAGAAGCTCGAAAGCCTCAGGCGTCATTGGCTTGTTGTTGTCCCACCAGACCTGATCTTCGGTGTTTGCATCGCGAACCACGAATTTGTCTTTTGGCGAACGGCCAGTGTGCTGGCCTGTTCTAGCAACAAGGGCTCCTTGCGCTGAAAGCTCTGCTTCGCCACGGCGAATAGTCTCTTCATAAAGCCGGGCCGGTCCAAAATTATAAAAGACTGCGGACAGTTCCTTCAATCCTGAAGTGGCAATGGAAGCGGCAGTATTGTGAATGCCGATCTCTTTCATGGTCTCTCCGCCATCTGGTTCTAAAGTTTGTTGGCCCGGTTCATTTTAATCCGGGATGGCAGTCAGAAACAGATTAATTAAATCAAATCAAATATTTAATCGATTTAAAAAAATTGAAACTTTTTTAAATCGTTTAATCTTCACGTTATCGGGTGTATTTTTCATCGAGAACAATTCCCGATTGCATTAACCAAGGAAAAGGAATCGCAGCAGGGCATGGATGGTTAGTTGAGCGGCTGCCACATTTTGTACCTAATTTGTACTGCACAAGCGGCATGACTATTATACTATTGATTTGTCAGGCAGCTGGAACCACTTCTTAGGTAACTGACAAAGAGAATTTGCAGACGAGACGCCAGAAGGCGTTCGGTTATTTCTGCCGCTGCCGTGATCGGGGCGGTTTAAAAAGGAGAAGGTCCGCATGAAGGAAGCTTCGGCAACGCAGACAATTGCGCTGGTCGACGATGACCGCAACATTCTGACCTCCGTTTCCATTGCTCTGGAGTCGGAAGGCTATCGCGTGGAGACCTATACCGATGGGGCTTCCGCTTTGGATGGCCTGATGGCGCGTCCACCGAACCTTGCAATCTTTGATATCAAGATGCCGCGCATGGATGGTATGGAACTTCTGCGCCGCCTGCGCCAGAAGTCTGACCTTCCGGTCATCTTCCTGACGTCCAAGGACGACGAAATCGATGAATTGTTCGGCCTCAAGATGGGCGCTGACGATTTCATCACCAAGCCGTTCTCGCAGCGTCTTCTGGTCGAGCGTGTGAAAGCCGTGCTGCGCCGTGTTGCGGCGCGTGATGGCACCGCAAAGCCGACCGGCCAGCAGGCCAAATCGCTGGAACGTGGACAGCTGGTCATGGATCAGGAACGTCACACCTGCACCTGGAAAGGTGAGCCGGTAACGCTTACTGTGACCGAATTCCTCATCCTTCATTCGCTTGCACAGCGCCCCGGTGTTGTGAAAAGCCGTGACGCGCTGATGGATGCGGCTTATGATGAGCAGGTCTATGTGGATGACCGTACCATCGACAGCCACATCAAGCGCCTTCGCAAGAAGTTCAAATCGACCGATGACGATTTTGAGATGATCGAAACGCTCTATGGCGTCGGTTACCGCTTCCGCGAAGCGTAATATGAAGTTATGAGAGCGCCGGGCCATTAGAGGCCCGGAGGCTTATTAGAGCATTTCAAGCAAAAGTGCGAAGCGGTTTTGCGTCGGATAATGCGATAAAAACAAAGAGATCGAGCATTCCCCATGATTCATTCTGAATAGGAAATGCTCTAAGAAAGTAAGATTGAAGCGACATGGTCGCCGAAACCCGGAAAGACAGTGCCGTTACCATGAGAGAACGCAGGGCGCGGCGGCAACGTTCGCTTTTCCTGCGTCGTCTTTTTGCGCCCTTCAGCCGGTTTCTGGGTCAGTTTCTCTTCTCAAGCCTGACGCGCCGTATTCTCTTCCTCAATCTTGCAGCCCTTGCCGTGCTTGTTTCCGGCATTCTTTATATGAACCAGTTCCGCGAGGGGCTGATCGACGCCAAGATCGAAAGCTTGCTCACGCAAGGCAAGATCATTGCGGCAGCTATATCTTCATCCGCAACGGTTGATACCAATTCGCTGATGATTGACCCGGAAAAGCTTCTGGAGCTTCAAGCGGGACAAAGCATTACGCCTTCGCCCGATTCTCCGGATAACTGGGAATTCCCGATTAATCCGGAAAAAGTCTCCCCGATGCTGCGCCAGCTGATTTCACCGACCAGTACACGCGCCCGCATTTACGATCATTACGCCAACCTTCTGCTTGATTCCCGCTCGCTCTATGCCCCGGCTTTCGCGTCTGGCGGTCCGGTTTTCCGTTATGATCTGCCAGCAATCGAAGAAGATGAACCGAGCGCCTGGGAACGCTTTACCGGTTGGTTCTCACGTCTGTTTTATGGCGGCGGTCTGCCGCTTTATCAGGAACAGCCAGGCGGTAATGGCCTCGCCTATCAGGAAATCGTTCGTGCGCTGACCGGCTCTCCGCAAACAGCACAGCGGCGTAACCAGCAGGGCGAATTGGTCGTTTCGGTGGCAGTGCCCATCCAGCAGTCGCGCGCTATTCTGGGCGTCCTTTTGCTTTCGACCGAAGGTGACGATATCGACAAGATCGTGCAGGGCGAACGCATGGCCGTTTTCCGGGTCTTTGGCGTTGTGGCCGCGGTCATGGTTATCCTGTCGCTGTTTTTGGCGTCGACGATTGCAAGCCCATTGCGGAAGCTGGCGGCTGCCGCCGACCGTGTGCGTCTTGGTGTTAAGAGCCGTGAGGAAATTCCCGATTTCTCCGAACGTCAGGACGAAGTGGGGCATCTTTCGACCTCTATCCGCGCAATGACCGACGCGCTTTATACGCGCATCGAGGCGATTGAGAGTTTCGCAGCTGATGTGAGTCACGAGCTGAAAAACCCCCTCACCTCGCTGCGCAGTGCCGTTGAAACGCTGCCGCTCGCCAAGAACGATGATTCGCGAAAACGCCTGCTGGATGTGATCCAGCATGATGTGCGCCGCCTGGATCGCCTGATTACCGATATTTCTGATGCCTCGCGTCTGGATGCAGAGCTCGCGCGCGAACATTCCGACCGCGTCGATATGAAGACGCTGCTCAACAGTCTGGTCAATGCTGCGCGCGAAGTTCGCCGCAACAAGGTTGGTACAGAGATTGTATTCAATACGGGCAAGTTCCCGGCGGGCAAGAAGGGCTTCTTCGTTGCCGGTCACGATCTGCGTCTGGGACAAGTCATCAGCAACCTGATCGAAAATGCGCGTTCTTTCGTGCCGGAAGATACGGGCCGCATTGAAGTTACCCTGACTGGTGAAGGTGGCCGTTTGCGTGTTCTGGTTGAAGATAACGGCCCCGGTATTCCGATTGAAAATATCGAGCGTATTTTCGAGCGCTTCTATACTGATCGCCCCGCATCGGAAGCTTTCGGTCAGAATTCGGGTCTTGGACTGTCGATCAGCCGCCAGATTATTGAAGCTCATGGTGGTACGCTGACAGCAGAAAATATCATTGATGCGGATGATCCGGATCAGATGAAGGGTGCCCGCTTCATCGTCGATCTTCCGGCTAGCGCGTAATTTAGACATGACACCCGAACAGGAAAAAAGCGGCCTCCATGCAACAACTGTTCAGTTGCAGGGACGCGGTGTCATGCTGATGGGAAAATCCGGTGCCGGAAAGACAGAACTCGCCCTCACCCTGATTGAGCGCGCCAAGATGAGCGGCGATCAGGCTTGTCTTGTTGCCGATGATCGCACGCTTCTGCATGTCGAGGGTGAAAGACTTGTCGCGAGTGTTCCCGATGCGCTCGCCGGAGGGGTTGAGATTCGCGGTGCAGGTCTGTTCACTGTTGCTTATGTGAAACAGACGCCGCTTGATCTTGTGGTCATGCTGGTTGGACGCGATGAAGCCGAGCGTTATCCCAGCGGTGAAAAATGGCAGTTTGACGATATTGAGGTGCCGCGTCTCTTACTGCCTGCGCTGTCGTCAAATGGCGATTCCAACGCGCTTTCCCGGGCTATAGAGGCCAGTCTCTTCTACAAGACTTGGCCGTGACAATTCGAGTGATTATATAATTCATAAGAATCCAAAAGACGTGCCTAACGCTGCGGCATTTTGCTTTTTTCAAGGCAGAGCTGAAATTTTTCACTTGATATCAAGATTTGCCCTGCCAAGATGCACAACTCGTCGGCTAGAGGCCGGCAGGGTTTTTGTGCCATCTGCGCCTTTGGCGGGTTCAAGCGGCGGGTACACGACAGGAGCTTTTAAAGTATGATCGGACTCGTGCTTGTTACGCACGGAAGGCTGGCCGAAGAGTTTCTCCATGCGGTTGAGCATGTGGTTGGCCCGCAAGACAATTTCGAGACCGTATGTATCGGTGCCGAAGATGACATGGAACAGCGTCGTCGCGATATTGTCGATGCCGTTGATCGTGCCGATAATGGCAGAGGTGTCATCGTTCTGACGGATATGTTCGGCGGCACACCGTCGAATCTGGCTATTTCGGTGATGGAAGAAGGCAAGATCGAGGTGATCGCTGGTGTGAACCTGCCGATGCTCATCAAGCTTTCAAGTGTTCGTATTGGTGGAGACATCAAGACGGCACTGCGCGAAGCGCAGGATGCGGGGCGTAAGTACATCAATGTTGCAAGTCAGGTTCTGACAGGAAAGTAGTCCATGCATCCAACCGTAGCCGTTACCGGCGAATACGATGCCGATAGCGCCTCGTCCCGGTCTTTCGAGATCGTCAACAAGCGCGGTCTTCACGCCCGCGCATCGGCTAAATTTGTGCAGCTCGTCGACGGTTACAACGCTCATGTCCGCGTCAGCAAGGACGGAATGACTGTTGGCGGCACGTCGATCATGGGTTTGATGATGCTGGCAGCCTCCCCGGGCTGCTGCATCGACGTTCGCGCATCTGGCGAACAGGCTGACGCCGTGCTCGATGCACTTCAGACACTTATTGCCGATAAGTTCGGCGAGGAGTGCTGAGTCTCCGGGCGTTCCGCTGCTTCTCAATCAATTGATATAGACACATAAAGATTTCTTTATGTTGCGTTGTGCTGTGCGTGCTGATCTGCTAATCAGAACGCCAGCCGAAGCCCTTTCGCATCCTTTTGGGCTTCTAAACAAATTTGATTGGAGCAGATGATGACCGCAAGTCAGGATTTTGTCGTCAAGGATCTCGGTCTTGCCGATTGGGGCCGCAAGGAACTCGATATTGCTGAAACCGAAATGCCGGGCCTGATGGCCGCGCGCGAAGAATTCGGCAAGTCGCAGCCGCTCAAGGGCGCGCGCATCTCCGGTTCGCTGCATATGACGATCCAGACCGCCGTGCTTATCGAAACACTGAAGGCGCTCGGCGCCGATGTGCGCTGGGCTTCCTGCAATATTTTCTCGACGCAGGATCATGCAGCGGCAGCGATTGCAGCCACCGGCACGCCGGTTTTCGCCATCAAGGGCGAAACGCTTGAAGAATATTGGACCTATACCGACAAGATCTTCCAGTGGACGGATGGCGAACCATCCAACATGATCCTCGATGATGGTGGCGATGCTACCATGTATATCCTGATCGGCGCGCGCGCTGAGGCTGGCGAAGACGTTCTTTCCAAGCCTGAAAGCGAAGAAGAAGAAGTTCTGTTCGCTCAGATCAAGAAGCGTATGGCTGAAACTCCTGGTTTCTTCACGCGTCAGCGCGATGCGATCAAAGGTGTGACCGAAGAAACCACCACAGGCGTCAATCGTCTTTACCAGCTGCAGAAGAAGGGCCTCCTGCCCTTCCCGGCAATCAACGTCAATGACAGCGTCACCAAGTCGAAGTTCGACAACAAGTATGGCTGCAAGGAATCGCTGGTTGACGGCATCCGTCGCGGTACCGACGTCATGATGGCTGGCAAGGTTGCTGTCGTTTGCGGTTATGGCGACGTTGGCAAAGGCTCGGCTGCATCGCTCGCTGGTGCCGGTGCCCGCGTGAAGGTCACGGAAGTTGATCCTATCTGCGCACTTCAGGCTGCAATGGACGGCTTTGAAGTCGTAACGCTCGATGACGCAGCTTCGACCGCTGATATCGTGATCTCGACGACCGGCAATAAGGACGTCATCACGCTCGATCATATGCGCAAGCTGAAGGATATGGCCATCGTCGGCAATATCGGTCACTTCGACAATGAAATTCAGGTTGCAGGACTGCGTAACCTGAAATGGACCAACGTGAAGCCACAGGTCGATCTGGTTGAATTCCCGGATGGCAAGCGCATCATCCTTCTCTCGGAAGGCCGCCTGCTCAACCTCGGCAACGCAACAGGCCATCCAAGCTTCGTTATGTCGGCTTCCTTCACCAATCAGGTTCTGGGCCAGATCGAACTCTTCACGCGTACCGACGCGTATAAGAATGAAGTCTATGTCCTGCCAAAGCACCTCGATGAGAAGGTTGCACGTCTGCATCTCGACAAGCTCGGCGCCAAGCTGACTGTGCTTTCTGAGGAACAGGCCGCATATATCGGCGTAACGCCGCAAGGCCCATTCAAGTCGGAACACTACAGGTATTAATTACCCGTTAACCATACTGCTACATCTTGTAGGTCGGGCATCTTTACGTTGCCCGGCCTTTATTTTTGCGTGCAACACGCTTCACGCGGATTCACGGTGAGGGTATTGTGAAGACGAATCAATGTGTTTTGACGGGTGTTTGCGTTGGGCGTTTTTTGCCGGTTCAGGCGAAAGACGGGCGACCTATTCATCCTCGAAACATGTCTGGCTTTCAGCATTGTGGCGATGCGAGAGAGCTGGAATGAAGAATTTTGAAATACGGGAGCCCTCTTTTTGAGGATACTTCCGGGCGGCGGAGACAAGGGAAATATGCCAGAGACCGGCTCAACGGGGAGCTTGCGGAGCAAATCCGCATACAGCGCAGGCAGGCACCTGAAAGCATCGCTTTCATTGGCTGCAAGCCCTCTCAAACGGGTTGTTCTCAAGGCTTCAGTTTCCTTTGCCGCACTGGTTGCGGCTGTTCCGGCATTTGCACAAGGCGCTGAAAATTCCGCACGTATCGAATTGCCTTTCGGTGGCAGCGTCGGTGCTTTTGAAGTTATCCAGTTTTCGATGTTTTTGGGCGCCATGGGCGCAGCCCTGCTCTCGGCTGGCTGGCTTATCCGCGACCGCTCAAAAATTGCGCATCAAAACAATGATTTGCGCTCACGCCTCTCGGATATGAATCTGACCGCGCAGCGCAATGAAGCGTTGCTTAATCTCAAAGATCAGCGTGCAGTCGTCTGGGATGCCCATGGCGCGCGTGCCGATGTGGTCGGGCAACTGCCGTTTGATAGCGGCGCGCCGCAGGATCGCTCGCATTTCCTCGCTTTTGGTCGCTGGCTGCGTCCGCAATCGGTTGCCGAGCTTGAACGCGCGGTTTCTGCGCTGCGCGAGCAGGCCCATGCTTTCGATCTGACGGTCGAAACCAGCAATGGCACCCTGCTCGACGTCTATGGCCGCACTTCCGGTAGCTTTGCTATCGTGCGCTTCCTTGGTCTTCAGGGCGTGCAGGCCGAGCGTGCAGCGCTTCAGGCACAGAACCGCGAGCTATCAGAAAAACTGGCTTTGTTGCGTCATCTGCTCGACCGTCTTGAACAGCCGGTCTGGGTGCGTGGCACCGACGGGCGCATGGAATGGGTCAATGCCGCCTATGCGCGGGCTGTGGATGCTGTTGACGGTACACAGGCAACGTCCGAGCGTCGCGAACTCTTTGGCGCACAGGCGCGTCAACGTTTGGAACGCGACCGGTTTGCAGAGCCTGATCTTTATGAAAAACTGCCTGCCGTCGTGCGTGGCGACCGCCGCATTTTTGATGTGACGGATGTGAGTGCGGAGGCAGGTTCTGCTGGTCTGGGCTTCGATCTCAGTGAAGTCGAGCAGATCCGCGAAGAATTAAGCCGTACATTGAAGAGCCATGCCGAGACGCTCGATCAGCTTTCAACCGCTGTGGCGATCTTCGATCCGGATATGAAGCTGCAATTCTTCAATCAGGCTTTCGTTTCGCTCTGGTCGCTCGATACAGCCTGGCTTGAGACACATCCGAGCAATACGCTGCTGTTTGATCGTCTGCGCTCGGAAGGCAAGCTGCCGGAACAGCCGGAATGGCGCAAATGGAAGGATTCCATGCTTGCGGCCTACCGCGCTGTCGAGCCGGAAGAACATATGTGGCATCTGCCGGATACCCGTATCCTGCGCGTGGTTGCCAATCCGCATCCGCAAGGCGGCGTGACGTGGTTCTTTGAGAACATGACCGAGAAGTTCGAGCTTGAAGGCCGTTACAACACGCTGATCAAGGTACAGGGCGAAACGCTCGACCATCTTGGAGAAGCCGTCGCCGTGTTCGGCTCCGATGGCCGTTTGCGCCTTTCCAATCCGTCTTTTGCCGACCTCTGGTCGCTGCCTGCAGCCATCACCGTTGAAGGCACGCATATCTCAACCATTTCCAAGCTCTGCGGCCAGCGTGGCGGCGATGGCATCTGGGACGATTTCGTTTCCTCTGTCACCGGCTTCCTGGATGAGCGCAACGGGCGCATGGGGCAGGTTGAACTTGATGACGGTGTGATCCTTTCCTATGCGGTGGTGCCACTGCCGAAAGGTCAGACGATGCTCACCTTCATCGATGTCACCGATACGGTGCGCGTTGAACGGGCGCTCAAGGAAAAGAACGAAGCGCTTTCGCTTGCCGATCAGATCAAGAACGACTTCGTGCAGCATGTGTCTTACGAGCTGCGTTCGCCGCTGACAAACATCATCGGCTTTACCGAGCTGCTACAGACACCGGCCTTTGGCTCGCTCAATGAGCGCCAGCTGGAATATCTGGATCATATCGGCACATCGTCTGCCGTGCTTTTGACCATCGTCAACGATATTCTCGATCTGGCAACGGTCGATGCAGGCATCATGCAGCTCGATATCGATGATGTCGCTGTCATGGATGAAATTTCGGCTGCGGCAAAGCGTGTGAGCGAGCGTCTGCAGGAGCATGACATCGCTCTCAATGTCGATATTGCCGATGATGTGGAAACCTTCAGAGCCGACGCCAATCGCGTGCGTCAGGTGCTGTTCAATCTCCTGTCCAACGCCTCCAATTATGCACCGGAAGGTTCCACTGTTTCGCTGCAGGTTGTCCGCGAAGGCACGGATATTCTGTTTGCCGTGCATGATGACGGTCCGGGGATGCCGGGCGATGTGCTTGATACTGTGTTCAAGCGTTTCCAGGCCTATCAGAACGGCGGTCGCAGACGCGGCGTGGGGCTTGGCCTTTCCATCGTGAAAAGCTTTGTCGAACTGCATGGCGGTCGCGTGGAAATCGAAACCGGCGCAGATATCGGAACCACCGTTATTTGTCGCTTCCCGGCGGAAGCGCGCAGCTTCCGTGTTGCCGCCGAATAAGGTAAACGGGGCTTTATGAGCACCCCAATCAGTAGCCCGATAACCCGTCTTGAATTGTTCCTGCCCGATGAGGCTGCGACCAAACGTTTTGGCGAGGATTTCGCCTTGGCGCTGGTCAAAGGCGATCTCGTTACTTTATCGGGCGATCTTGGCGCTGGTAAATCCTCGCTCGCACGCGCTGTCATTCGCGCGATTGCCGATGATGAGGGGCTTGAGGTGCCAAGCCCGACATTCACGCTGGTGCAGAGCTATGAGGCGCTGCGCTTGCCCGTCGCTCACGCTGATCTTTACCGGATTTCGCATGGCGAAGAGCTGGATGAGCTGGGACTTCTCGAGTTTCTCGAAGATGGTGTTGTGCTGTCCGAATGGCCGGAACAGGCGGAAGGTTTTCTGCCAGAGCCGAGCTTTGCCGTCACATTAACCCACGAGGGGGCGGGGCGGCGCATTGTAATTAGCGGGACAGACGCTGCGATTTCGCGTATTGAGCGCACGCTGAGAATCCGCACTTTCCTGGAAAACAACGACCGGGCAGGGGCCACACGCCGCTATTTGCAGGGCGATGCTTCACCGCGCAAATATGAGATTATCGACAGTGCTCACGGCGTTGAAATTCTGATGAATGCGCCCGCGATGCCCTATGATCCGCCATTGCGCAACGGCAAGTCCTATCGCCAGCTTGCGCATATTGCAGAGAATATTCAGGCTTTCGTGGCCATTGATGATCTGCTTGCGAAAAATGGCCTGCGCGTGCCGCAAATGCGCGCTGTCGATATTGATGCAGGACTGCTGATCCTCGAAAATCTTGGGCTTGAGGGTATCAGGGCTCCATCGGGTGAGCCGGTGGCTGAACGCTATGAAGCGGCTGGACGGTTTCTTGCGCATCTTCATGGGGTTCAGTGGCCCGACCATGCGCCTGTTGCAGGCTATCCAGATCACATCATTGCACCTTTTGATCGTGATGCGATGATCATGGAAGTGAGCCTTGTCGGGCAATGGTATGCGCCACGCATGATGGGCCGCAAGCTGACTGATGCAGAAGCGCAGGCTTATGAAGCGGCATGGGACAAAGTTCTCGACGCTATTGCGGATTGCGAGAAAAGCCTGCTGCTGCGTGATTATCATTCGCCAAATCTGTTCTGGTTTGAGGATGCGCAAGGCGCAAACAAGATTGGCACGATCGACTTTCAGGACGCGATGATCGGCCCTGCTGCCTATGATGTCGCGTCGCTGGCGCTTGATGCTCGCGTGACGATTACGCCGGAGCTCGAAAAGGCAGTGGTGGATGCCTATTGCGATGAACGCCGCAAGCTTGGCCATGTGTTTGACGAAGCGGCTTTCCGCATGGCTTATGCCGCCATGGGTGCGCAGCGCAACGCCAAGCTGCTGGGTCTGTTCGTGCGGCTTGATGAACGTGATGGCAAGCCGCATTATCTCGCGCATCTGCCCCGCATTCACGACTATCTTAGCCGCGTCCTAAAGCATCCGGTCATGGCGCCGGTCGCCCGCTGGTTTGATGATCTCGCATTGCTGGAGAAACAATGACACGTCCTGATACAGCGATCATGCTTGCAGCAGGTCTTGGCAAGCGTATGCGCCCGATTACCGTAACCATGCCCAAGCCGCTGGTTAAGGTTTCCGGCAAGCCGCTGATCGATTGGGGCTTGGATGCGCTGGCGGGTGCAGGCGTTGAGAATACAATCGTCAATGTTCATTATTTAGCCGACCAACTGATCGACTATCTTGGCAGTCGCTCAAAGCCGAAAATCACGATCTCCGACGAGCGTGATCTGCTGCTCGATTCTGCAGGTGGTATCGTGAATGTGCTGCCACAGCTTGGGGGTAAGCCGTTCTACGTACTCAATGCTGATACATTCTGGGTTGGTGATGAGGCGCAGCCGAATATTTCGGCGCTGGCGCATGTCTGGGACGATGCCCGGATGGATATTCTTCTCATGACGGCGAGGCTCGATCAGGCAACAGGTTTTGAAGGTAAGGGCGATTTCGTTGCGGATGAAGAAGGCCGCTTGCGCCGTCTGCGTGATGTCGCGGGAGACCCGGTCATCTATGCCGGGGCAGCAGTCATTCATCCGCGTATTTTTGCCAAAGCCGAGCCGGGTGTTTCATCGCTCAATCGCTATTTTGATGAAGCCATTGTAGCCGGACGTCTTTATGGTATGCCCATGACCGGGCATTGGCTTACGGTGGGAACACCGGAAGCAATCGGCGAGGCGGAGGCTGTGCTTTCCGCAATTGCGTAAGGAGAGCATGGCGGAATGACCATTACGAGGCCGAAGCTTTTTTCCATTCCATCCGGCACAGCTTTTCTACCAGCCTTTGCCAAGGCACTTCTGGAAGGCCGCCTGATTGAAGGCTTTCCGGGTAATGCCTCTGACCCACTGGCATTAGCGAACGCGACCATCTATGTGCCGACGCGCCGTGCAGCGCGTGCGCTTCGTTCCATCCTGGTAGATATGAATCCGGCTAAATCTGCGATCCTTCCGACCATTCGCCCGCTGGGCGATGTGGATGAGGATGCGGCTTTTTTCAACGCAGCCACAAGCGGCGTATTCGATCTTAATCCGCCAATTGGCAAGGCTGAACGGCTGTTGCTGCTGGCGCGGCTCATTCGCCCATGGCGAGAATCGCTGCCTGCGCATGTGCGGGCGCTGTTTGGCGTCGATGATGTTTCGGTTCCCGCAACAACCTCTGACGCGATTTGGCTTGCGCGTGATCTGGCTGGCCTGATGGATCAGGTCGAAACCGACAATGCCAAATGGAGTGAGCTTGCCAGCATTGCGCCCGATGATCTTGCCGACTGGTGGCAGGTCACGCTCGGCTTTCTCGATATTGTCACGAAACTCTGGCCGGAAATTCTGGAAGAGCGCAAGCTGTCCAATCCGGCAGCGCACCGCAATGAACTGATCTGGGGTGAGGTGCGGCGACTGCGCGATCATCCGCCGCAAGGGCCTGTGATTGCGGCTGGTTCCACAGGCTCCATTCCCGCGACTGCCGAGCTCGTTTCAGTCATCGCCCGACTGCCGCAAGGTGCTGTGGTTCTGCCGGGGCTGGACCGTGATCTTGATGAAGGCGCTTGGAACCTGCTGGGGGCTTCTGATAATAATCCATCCACCTTCGGCCACCCGCAATATGGTCTCCACAAGCTGTTGCAGGCTATTGGCGTATTACGCGAAGATGTCGAGCATATCGAAGATATGCCGGTTAACAAGCGTGTGCTGGAGCGTGTGGTCAGCGAAGCATTGCGCCCGGCAGAAACCACGGATGCATGGAGCCTGCTGAACCGCGACGCGGATATGCAGCCCCAAAGATTGCTGCAATCGGCTCAAAAGATCGATCTGATTGAAACCGCCAATGAGCGTGAAGAAGCGCTGGCAGTGGCCCTGGCGCTTCGCGATGCGATCAGCGATGAAAACAAGACCGCCGCATTGGTTACTGCCGATAGAAATCTCGCGCGCCGCGTGGTGGGCGAACTCGCACGCTTTGGCATCGATGCCGATGATTCCGGCGGTCGCCATTTGCGCGATATCGAAACCGCGACGCTGATGCGTCTCATGGTCGAAACCGTGTTCAACCCCGGCGATCCGGTGGCTTTGTTAGCGTTGGTCAAGCACCCGATGCTACGGCTTGGCGGCAAGCGCATAGAACGGCGACTGGCTGCGGAAACGCTTGAACTGGTGGCGTTCCGTGGCGGTACGGGCAGGGCATCGATCATCGATCTTCCCGCCTTTTTCGATCGCCGCATGGAAGAAAGCGCCAGCCAGTCATGGCAACCGGCATGGCACGCGACTGTTACGCCTGACATGATCGAAGCGGCGCGCGCGCTTTGTGTGAGCCTGTCGGAAGCTATTGCGCCGCTTGCACCTTTTGCCACCATTAACCGGCGAACGGATATTGGCGAGATTACACGGGCAACTGTGGAAGCGCTGGAAAATCTGGCGCGTGATGAAAGCGAAAGCGTCACACGTTATTATTCCGGCGAGCATGGTGAGAAGCTGGCTTCATTTCTGCGTCAGCTTGTGGCGAGCGAAGCGGGACTGGATTTTGAGGCTATTGAATGGCCCGCAATTCTTGAAGCTCTGATGTCGGGCGAAACCGTCAAGCCGCATCCGGGTGGCCATCCGCGCGTCTTCATCTGGGGTGCGCTGGAAGCGCGTTTGCAGACCATGGATACGTTGGTGATTGGTGGTCTCAACGAAGGCACATGGCCCGCCAAGACGCGCAACGACCCGTTCATGTCGCGCCCTATGAAGGCGATGATCGCGCTTGATCCACCTGAGCGCCGTACCGGCCTTGCAGCACATGATTTTCAGATGGCGCTTGGCATGGATCATGTCGTGCTTTCACGTTCGCAGCGTTCTGATAATGCGCCGACGATTCCGTCGCGTTGGTTGCAGCGGCTTGAAACGGTGCTGGGTTCAGATGTGACCAAGGATATGCGTTCACGTGGGCAACGTTTTATCCATTGGGCGCGTGAAATCGATCAGGCTCCTGATGTACCTTTTGTCAAACGCCCGGAACCGGCACCGCCTGTAAGCGCGCGGCCCAAGCATTTTTCAGTCACGGAAATCGAAACCCTTCGTCGCGATCCTTATGCGATCTTTGCCAAAAAGATTCTGAAGTTGCGTCCGCTGGAGCCGCTGATCCGCGATCCGGCAGCCGCAGAACGTGGAACGCTTTTTCACGACATTCTTGGACATTTCACAGAAGAGGGCATCGATCCGCTGGCACCGGATGCGAGCGCGCAACTTGAAGAATTTGGCCGACATTTCTTTGGCGAAATGGATCTGCCTATTGAGATCGAAGCAGTCTGGTGGCCGCGTTTTACCGCTCTTATTCCGCAATTCCTCGAATGGGAGCGGGAACGCGCGTATAATGTTCAGACCCGCTTTGCCGAAATTTCGTCGGATAAGCGCGAGGTTGAAAGTCTTGGCCTCACTTTGTCGGGCCGTGCCGATCGTATCGATCTGATGCGCGATGGAACTGCGGAAGTGATCGACTATAAGACCGGCTCCACGCCATCGCCACGACAGGCGCATGTCCTCTTGTCGCCACAGCTGGCGCTTGAAGCAGCCCTTCTCGTGCGCGGTGCGTTCCGCGAACTGGGGTCGGTTCGCGCGTCTGATCTGACCTATGTGCGCTTGCGGGCAGGCGGCGAGGTGAAGCCGGAATCGATTTTGAAGATCGGTCGGCCACCATCTGAAAAGACCGCACCCGCCCTTGGCGAAGAGGCATGGCAACGATTGGCGCAGCTGCTTGCTGAATATCAGAATCCGGCTAAGGGTTATCTTTCCCGCGCGCTTCCTTTTCGTGAGACAGATTTGACTGGCGATTATGATCATCTTGCACGCGTGCTGGAATGGTCCGCTGGTGGTGATGCTGGCGGGGAGGGCGGCGAATGAAAAAACAACGTGTCATTCCAAAGGAAACAATCGACGCGCAGGCCAGTGCCGCCAATCCGCTGGCCTCTGTCTGGGTGTCGGCGAATGCCGGTTCGGGTAAGACTCACGTTCTGACCGAGCGCGTTATCCGGCTGCTGCTCGAAGGCACTGCCCCGTCGAAAATCCTTTGCCTGACCTATACCAAGGCGGCAGCAGCCGTCATGCAGAACCGCGTCTTTGCGCGATTGTCCGAATGGGCAATGTTGCCGGATGAGGATCTGGCTGACAGGCTTATCAAGCTCGAAGGCAGGCGTCCGGGAGCGACACGGCTTGCGGTTGCACGCAGGCTTTTTGCGCGCGCGCTTGAAACGCCGGGCGGGTTGAAAATCCAGACCATCCACGCATTTTGCGAAGCCATCCTGCATCAGTTCCCGCTTGAGGCGAATATTGCAGGCCACTTCGAGATGATGGATGATCTCATGCAGGTGGCTCTTGTCGGCGAAGCGCGACGCACCCTACTTGAGACCGCACATGGCGGCGGCGATCCGGAACTGGCAAATGCCTTTGCCGATGTCATGCAGGCAGCAGGCGAGATGGGTTTGCAGGCACTGCTTGATGAAGCTGTGGGTCGCCGCAACGGCTTGCAGCAATACATTTCGGCGCTTGGTAATGCGGATGAGCGCAGCGAGACTTTGCATAGGCATTTCCGTTTCCGGCCAGACACGCGCGAATCCGATTTGCTGGATGATATGTGGCCGGTGCCGGAATTTTCCGACGATGCACTCGATCTCATTTTGTCGATCCAGAAGGGTGCGGCACGCGCACATGATTTTGCGTTGCAGCTCAAGCAATATGACAAGGTCAAGAGCAGCTTCGACAAGGAAGCCGTTCTGCGGGCCTCCTTCCTTAAAGCGACCGGCGAATCCAAATCCGGTTCCTATGTCGGATCGAGCGCGGTTAAAAAGCTGCTGCCGGATTTCGAGGAAGATTTTAATGCCGCAGCAATGCGTGTTGAACTTGGTCTCGACAAGATCAAGGAGCTGCGGCTTATCCGGCTAAATCTGGCCGCGCTCACACTCATTGATAATCTCCTGCAGCGCTATCATGATTTGAAGCGCAAGCGCGGACTGCTCGACTTTGAAGACCTGATTACACGCACGGTGGCGCTTCTGGCGCGTGATGGGGCGGGGCAATGGGTACAGTATAAGCTTGATCGCGGCATTGATCATATTCTTGTCGATGAAGCACAGGATACCAGCCCCGATCAGTGGCAGGTTATCCGTATGTTGTCGGAAGAGTTTTTCTCGGGCCTCGGGCAGCGCAACGTGCAGCGCACGCTGTTTGCCGTCGGCGATGAAAAACAGTCGATCTACTCGTTTCAGGGTGCAGTGCCGGAAGACTTTGCGGCGCAGGGCAGGGCGGTCAGCCGCAGGGCTGCTGATGCAGAGCTTAAATTCGAGCGCGTAAGCCTCAACTTCTCGTTCCGTTCAGCGCCGGATGTTTTGCAGGCCGTGGACGAGGTTTTTGCTCGTCCCGAGGCCAATCGCGGCTTGTCAGGTGCCACTGTTCACTCTGCCATTCGCGATAATGAGCCGGGCGAGGTGGAAATATGGGATATGCTGACGCCGGAAGAGGTGGAGGAGCCCGACGACTGGCGCGTGCCGGTCGATCATTTGCAAGCTCCAGCTATCAAACTCGCCGAACAGATTGCAGCAACCATTCGCTACTGGCTTGACCGCGGCGAAACCATTCCGGGCCAGAACCGCAAACTTGCTCCGAAAGATATTATGGTGCTGGTGCGCAAGCGCGATCAGTTCATGCCAGCGCTTTCGCGCGCACTCAAAGAGCGCCATGTGCCGGTGGCTGGTGCCGACCGCCTCAAGCTTACAAGCCACATCGCCATTCAGGATCTGATGGCGCTGGGGCGTTTCGTGTTGCAGCCGTCAGATGATTTGTCATTAGCCTCTCTTCTCAAAAGCCCGCTATTTGGCTGGGATGATGACAGGCTGTTTGCTCTCGCCAATCCGCGCAAGAGCGGCGAAACGCTGTTTGAGCGCCTTTACCATTCATCCCTTGAAGACCCGGCACTGATCGGCGTTCATAAGACGCTGAGCCGTTGGCGCAATATGGCCGACACCATGCCGATCTTCGAATTCAATGCGCGGATTCTGAGCGCAGATGGTGCAAGGCGCAAGCTTCTGGCGCGGCTTGGGCCGGAAGCGGGCGATATTATCGATGAATTCCAGAACTATGCGCTTTCGGCTGAACGCGCTGGTCTGCCGGGCATGCAGGCATTTCTGGAAACGCTTGATGCAGCCTCGCCGCAGATCAAGCGCGAACTTGATCAGGGCCGCAACGAAGTGCGTATCATGACGGTTCATGCCGCCAAGGGGCTTGAGGGTGCTGTGGTGTTTCTGGTTGATCCGGGCAATGCCGTCTGGAGCGGAACACGCGCGCCCAAGCTGATCCCGTTTGATCTCAGCAATGACGGGCTACAGGTCAAAGGCTATCTCTGGCAGCCCAATGCTGGCTATCAGACCGGCTTTTTGGCGTCACAGATTGAAGGCTTGAAGGCTCGTGCGGAAGAAGAATATCGCCGCCTGCTCTATGTAGGCATGACGCGTGCGGAAGACCGGCTGATTGTCTGTGGCTATCGCGGATCGCGTGAAAGTGGCGAGACATGGCACAGGCTGGTTGAAGATGCGCTCACAACCAAGGCCGAAACCTTTGTGCATCCGGTATCGGGTGTTGCCGCCCGACGCTATCGCAACACGCCGCGCGGTCTCACTGAGATTGCAGAGCCTGAAGTGGCGAAAGCAGCAGAGCTGCCACCGCTGCCGCTCGACTATCTCAAGCCCATAAAGCCGGAACCGGGGCTGCCGCGTCCGCTTGCGCCATCGGGCGCGTCCGCACTGATTGAAGCGGAAGAAGAACCACCGCTTGATACGCTGTCGCCGGTTCTGGGACAGAGCGGCGAGACGTCTGCATTTGCTCTTCGTCGCGGTACGGCGATACATATGCTGCTGCAATATCTGCCAGAAGTGGCCGCGAATGAGCGCGAGAAGCTTGCACAGGATTATCTGGCACGCATCGCTGCCGACTGGCCGGAAGCTGAACGCGCGAAAGCCTGGGCGAGTGTTGCAACAATTCTGGCCGATCCAAAGTTTGCGCCGGTTTTTGCTCGCGGATCCCGTGGTGAAGTGGCGGTCATGGGCACGATCAATCTCGGCGGAAAAGACCATGCCGTCTCGGGTCAGATCGACCGCATCAGCGTTGATGAAAACCGCGTGCTGATTGTGGATTATAAAACCAATCGTCCGCCACCAAAGACCGTTGAAGCTGTGCCTTTTGCCTATCGTGCACAGCTTGCGCTTTATCGGGAATTGCTCGCGCCTCTTTATCCGGGAAGGGTTGTTGAGGTGGCTTTGCTCTTCACGGAAGGCCCGTATTTGCTGCCATTGCCGGAAAACGTGCTCAATGAAGCATTGAAGGCTCTCAGTGACTCTCAAGGAAAGGTGAGCAACCAGAGCTTGACGAATGCGGGCTGACACGCCACATGATATGGTCAAATGAGCAGTTTCTCGATGAGTCTTATGCTCTCAAACAGATATGAGGATAGCCCTATGGCAACCGTAAAGGTCGATAACAGCAATTTTCAGTCGGACGTTCTTCAGTCGAGCGAGCCTGTGGTCGTTGATTTCTGGGCTGAATGGTGCGGTCCTTGCAAGATGATCGCTCCGGCTCTGGATGAAATCGCTGCTGAAATGGCTGGTCAGGTCAAGATCGCCAAGGTCAATATCGACGAAAACCCAGAACTCGCAGCACAGTTTGGCGTGCGTTCGATCCCGACGCTGCTGATGTTCAAGGACGGCGAACTTGCCGCCAACATGGTTGGCGCTGCTCCAAAGAGCCGCCTTGCTGACTGGATCAAGGCTTCTGCTGCTTAATCAGCTGAACTTATAAAATAAGAAAAGCCCGGCCTTTGAGCCGGGTTTTTTGTTGCGCTCATGCAGCATCAAAAGCGCGTGCATTCAAGAAAGCTTCAATGAACTGAGAAAATCCTGTTACAAAGGAGGCCTATTTCCCCGTGCAGTCTCACAGCTGGTCATCGTTGATGCGGTGGTCGCCATCGTTCGGGGTAAAGAATGCTTATTAATCGTCGTCACGCATTAGGTCTGATGGGAGCCACCGCCGGCACCCTTATCCTTCCAAGCATCGGTCGCGCCAATCAGCGCCGTTCGATCACGATTGCCGTGCAGAAGATCACCAACAACAACACGCTCGACATCTGGAACGAGCAGTCGAATGTTGGCGAGCGCGTCTTCTTCCCGAATTTGTGGGAAGGTCTCATCCTGCGTGACTGGATGGGCAATCAGGGCCCTGTTCCGGGTCTTGCGACCGAATGGAAGCGTCTGGACGACAAGACCATTGAACTCAAGCTGCGTCAGGGCGTCAAGTTCCATAATGGTGATGAACTGACGGCTGAAGACGTCGTCTTCTCGTTCTCGGACGAACGCCTTTTTGCAGGCACTGAGCCTGCCGGTGGCAAGACGCTTTATGAGGCAAACTTCAAGCCGCAAACTGAAAAAGAACTGCCGGCTGCAATTCCAGGCATTTCGCGCCGTCTTTGGCCAGCTCTTCGCGGCGTTGAAGCTGTCGACAAATACACCGTGCGTTTCCACAACGCGACACCTGACGTCACCCTTGAAGGCCGTCTCTACGCCTTTGGTTCGCAGATCGCCAACAAGCGCGCCTGGAATGAAGCGAAATCCTATACTGATTGGGCACGCAAGCCGGTCACGACCGGCCCTTACAAGGTTGCCGATTATAAGCCTGACGTAGAACTCGTTCTTGAGGCCCACGACGAATACTGGGGTGGTCGTCCACCGCTTCAGCAGATCCGCTTCGTGGAAGTGCCAGAAGTAGCAAGCCGCGTAAACGGCCTCATTTCGGGTCAGTACGACTTCGCCTGTGATCTTCCACCTGACCAGATTGGCAATGTTGCCAACAATCCAGGCCTTGAAGTTCAAAGCTCGACCATCTGGAACCATCGTACAACGATCTTCAACACGCAGAATGAAGTCCTGCGCGATCCGCTCGTTCGCCGCGCGATGACCCATTCGATCGACCGTCAGGCAATCGTGGATTCGCTCTGGGCTGGCCAGACCGTTGTTCCGGCAGGTCTGCAGTTTGAAAGCTTCAGCACCTCCGACATGTTTATCGAAGGTTGGGAGCCACCGAAGTTTGATCCTGAACTGGCACGCGATCTGCTCAAGCAGGCCAATTACAAGGGCGATGCGATTCCTTATCGCCTGCTCAACAACTACTATACCAACCAGACGCCAACCGCTCAGGTTCTGGTGGAAATGTGGAAGCAGGTTGGTCTCAATGTCGAGATCGAGATGAAGGAAAACTGGGCGCAGATTCACGATCCAGCAGGCACAAAGGGTGTCCGTGACTGGTCGGCATCCAACAACATCAATGATCCGATCACACCAATGGTGGTTCAGTTTGGCCCGAACGGCGAAGTCCAGCAGAAGAAGGACTGGTCGAACGAAGAGGTCAACAAGCTGTCGGTCATCATGGAAACTTCGACCGATCGCGGAGAGCGCAAGAAGGCGATCAAGCGTATGCTTGAAATCTGCGAGCGCGAAGATCCGGTTTACAACATCCTGCATCAGAATGCCGTGTTTACCGGCATGAAGAAGGAACTGAAGTGGAAGGCTGCTCCGGCATTCGCCATGGATTTCCGTTCGAACAACTGGAACGTCTGATCCTGATGAATGGCTGACGCGTTTACGCGTCAGCCATTTTCCTCTTCGTGAAATGCATCTGAAAAATCGCCAGTAACCGCGATTGACCGAGCGAAAGGAGAAGACGGTGGCATTCGTCTCCATTCGGGATTTAAAGGTTTCTTTCAGCGGTGTGCAGGTTCTGCACGGTATCAATCTCGACATCGACCGGGGTGAAACTCTGGGTCTGGCTGGGGAATCGGGGTGCGGAAAATCCGTAACCTGGCTGGCAGCTCTTGGGCTTTTGCCGGGGAAAACATCGGTTTCCGGTTCAGTGGTTGTTGATGGTCAACAGCTGATTGGTGCTCCCCGCCATGCGCAGGAAAGCGTTCGTGGCGGTCGCGTTGCAATGATTTTTCAAGATCCAAGCTCGTCGCTAAATCCGGTCAAGAAAGTTGGCCCGCAGATTGTGGAATCATTGTCTCTTCATCGTGGATTGAAGGGCAGTGCAGCGCGGCTTGAAGCAGTCAAACTTATGGAGCGGGTTGGCATTCCAGATGCTGCGCGACGGTTTGATCTTTTCCCGCATGAATTTTCAGGTGGCCAGTGTCAGCGGATCATGATCGCTATCGCATTGGCCGGTGAGCCGGATGTGCTGATTGCCGATGAGCCGACCACTGCACTCGATGTCACCATTCAGGCGCAGATACTCGATCTTTTGAATGAAATCAGGCAGGAAACCGGCATGGCAATCGTGTTCATCAGCCATGACCTTGGCGCGGTGAGTCAGATTTGCGAGCGCGTGTCAGTGATGTATGCGGGCCGGATTGTTGAAAGTGGACAAACGGCAGAACTGTTCGAGACGCCAAAACATCCATACACACTCGGTCTGTTCGATGCCATTCCAAGGCTCGATGGTGGTCGCGAAAGACTGCGAGCCATTCCGGGTACGGTTCCCGATCCGCGACACCTGCCACAGGGCTGCGCTTTTGCTCCGCGCTGCTCGCAAGTCAGCGAGCAATGTGAAAAACACATCCCCGATCTCCGTCAATTAAGCCGACAGAAAGTCGCGTGTTTCAACGCAGAAGACGTGTTGCATACCCACTATACGGATGCGGCAAATATAGCGGGTGCGCTAAAGGCAGAAGGCGCGGCAGCATGAGTTACCTTTTGGAAGCACGCAATCTGGTCCGGACCTATCAGGCGGGCGGTATCTTCAGAAAAGCTGATCCGGTCACAGCGGTTGATGGTGTCAGCCTGACGATCAAGCCCGGCGAAACACTGGGTATCGTAGGGGAATCTGGTTGCGGCAAATCCACCCTTGGCCGCATGTTGCTTGGCATTGATGATGCCAGCGAAGGGCAGGTGTTTTTTGACGGAAAGCCGTTGCCGCCGCGCAAGACGCCTGAATGGCGGAAGCTGCGTGCGCAAATGCAGCTGGTCTTTCAGGACCCGCTTGCAGCGCTTGATCGACGGCTGACGATTGCCTCGCAAATCGGCGAGCCTTTGCAGATACATGGCATGGCCCGAGGCGCAGAGCTTAAAGAGCGTGTCGAAGAACTTATGATATCGGTCGGTCTTCGTCGCGATCAGGGAGATCGCTATCCGCATGAATTATCGGGTGGTCAGCGCCAGCGTGTCATCATCGCGCGGGCACTGGCAACAAGTCCACGACTGCTGGTCTGCGATGAACCGGTTTCGGCACTTGATGTTTCCATTCAGGCGCAGGTCGTCAATCTGCTGCGTGATTTGCAGGAACGCCACGGCGTTGCCATGGTTTTCATCAGCCATGATCTCAAGGTGGTGCGCAATATATGCGACCGCGTGGCGGTGATGTATCTCGGCAAGATCGTCGAGGAAGCAAGCTCCGGCGTCATTTTTGAAACACCACAGCATCCCTATACAAAAGCGCTCGTTTCCTCCGTGCCTGTTCCCGGCAAACGGCTTGAACACCGCATGATCCTGAAGGGCGAACCACCCAATCCGGCCAATCGACCGGATGGTTGTGTGTTCCATCCCCGTTGTCCGATGGCTGGGTTTCAGTGCCCGACCACAATGCCTGATCTTGAAGTTTCCGGTTACGACCGCAAGACGGCCTGTCACTTTGTCGAGCCGGTTAAAACTGCGGCGTGAGGCTTGAATGTTTTCTTATATAGCGTCCCGCTTTTTTCGTGCAGTGGTCACAGTGTTTCTGGTTATGACCTTCGCTTTCGTTGTGCTGCGCATGTCTGGCGACCCCGCGCAGATCATGCTTGGCCCCGATGCACCGCAGGAATCCATCAATGCTTTTCGCAAGGCTTGGGGGCTGGATGACCCACTATGGGTTCAATATCTCTCTTACCTCAAAGGGATACTGAGTTTTGATTTCGGCGTCTCCATGCGCGACAAGGCATCGGCGATGGATCTGGTCTTGCAGCGCGTTCCGGCTACCCTTCAAATCACGATACCAGCACTGATCATCAAGCTTTGCCTTGGTATTCCTGCAGGCGTCTATGCCGCGTTGCATCGCCAGGGTTTTGCGGATCGTGGTGTTATCACGCTTTCCATTCTTGGTTTCACGGTGCCGTCTTTTGTTCTCGGTCTCGTGCTGGTTCTGATCTTCTCGATCCAGCTGGGTGTGCTGCCATCAGGTGGCAGCGATACGTGGATACACGGCATCCTGCCAACGCTCACCATCGCCATTGGCGGCACGGCAATTCTCGCCCGGTTTTCGCGTTCAGCGATGATCGAGGTTCTCGGTCGCCCCTATATCCGCACAGCTTCGGCCAAGGGTGTAAGCTGGCATGATGTGGTGTGGAAACACGCCTTGCCTAACGCCTCTGTGCCCATTGTCACCATCGTGGGCTTCATGGTCGGCTCGCTGATTGCCGGTGCGGTTGTCGTGGAGACCATCTTTTCATGGCCGGGTGTTGGGCGTTTGCTCGTCGTCTCGGTTGCCAATCGTGACCTCGCAGTTGTGCAATGTCTTCTTCTGATGATCGCAAGCTGCATGGTTGTCTCCAATCTCATTGTCGATGTTCTCTACGGTGTTCTTGATCCGCGCCTGAGATCAAAGGCTGCGCATTAAGGGAGGTTGAGGATGACCGACACAGCTCTTCACAGCACGGCCGCAATCCGGGCGCCGGGGCTTATTACCCGTCTGCGCAAGTCAGTACCGGCAAGCGTTGCATTCGCGATCCTCTGGCTCGCTCTGATGCTTTTTGTGGTGATTTTTGCCGATCTTCTCCGGCCCTATCCGATCACCAAAATGGATCTGATGGCGCGCCTCGTTCCACTTGGTACACCCGGTCATTGGCTGGGCACGGACGAGCTTGGTCGCGATGTCTACTCACGTCTTTTGCAGTCGATCCGTGTTTCCCTAATCATCGCATTTGGTGCCACGATCCTCTCAGCATTTTTTGGAACGCTGCTCGGCTTTCTGGCTGCACGCTTCCGCGGCTGGGTTGAGCAGGTGGTGCTGATGCTGGCCGATTTTCAGGCAGCACTTCCGTTCATGGTGCTGGCACTTGCCGTTCTGGCCTTCTTCGGCAACTCGATGACGCTGCTTATCTGTCTCATGGGGTTTTATGGCTGGGAGCGCTATGCGCGCATCGCGCGTGGTCTTGCGATTTCCGCCGGTGCCCAGGGTTATGCGAGTGCTGTCGTTCAACTGGGGGCTACGCCTTTTCGCGTCTATTTTCACCATATCCTGCCCAATGTCGCCTCCACACTGATCGTGTCGATGACACTGACGTTCCCGGAAATCATTCTGATGGAATCGGGCCTCTCATTTCTCGGCCTTGGCGTGCAGCCACCCGAAAGCTCACTCGGAAACATGGTTGGCTTTGCGCGTGAATATCTAACGCAGGCACCCTGGATCATGCTGGCACCTGCGATGGTCATCGTGCTGACCACCCTTTCAATCTCCCTGCTCGGGGACTGGCTGCGCGACAAGCTGGACCCAACCGTTCAATAGGAATATCGCAATGAAAAAGATCATGGCACATCGCGGCGCACGCAATCTATGGGCTGAAAACTCGCTGACAGGTTTCAGAAATGTGCAGAAACTCGACGTCGATAGCGTCGAGTTCGACCTTCATCTGACAAATGCCGGTCAGATTCTGGTAATCCATGACAGCACGCTTGAACGCACGACCGATGCGCAGGGCCATGTCCGCGAACTGGATGATGAGACCCGTCGGGCCGTTCATCTGAAAGATGAACAGGGCGTCGTCACCGACGATCATATCCCGACTTTTGAAGAAGTGCTGGATGTGCTCGCAGCCAAGCCTCAACTCGATCTCTATGTTGAGCTGAAGTCTGGCCCAGACGGCAAGCCATATGAAGGACTGGTTGAGAAGGCTGTCGAAATCATCAAGGCACGCGGCATCGAAGAACGTGTCGTTCTGCACTCTTTCGACCGCAGTGTCGTTGAACGCTGTGCGAACGTTGCTCCACAGATCAGACGTTTGATGTCACTCAACGCTGAATGGGTCGAGCGCAATGGTGGACTGGAGCATTTCTTCACCAGTGTTGAACCTCTGGTCGATTATGTCGGCGTTCATTACGCGCTGTTTGAAGCCGAATTTGAGCGCATCACCTCGCTTTTTCCCAAGGAACGCCTTGGCGTCTGGACACTGAATGATCGCGTGCTGATTGATCGCTGGATGCAGCGAGACGTCGCTTACATCACGTCTGACAGTCCTGATCTGGTTGTCGCATCGCGACATGCCCTTGCTGAACAACCCGCCTGAAGATCTCAATTCCCCAAATCCATCCAGCCAAACGCAGGAAAAATCCCATGTCTGATCTGCCGCTGCTCGGCGCAGCCGTGCCTTTGTCCTATCTCGAAAATCATCTCGATTTTATCGTTTCTGAAAACCGCGATCTGGAAATCCAGGATTTCTTTGATGTCAGCCTGTTGAAGGGTGATTGGAAAACCCCTGCAAACCGCATCAAAACGCTTCTGGATGGCTATCAGGGACGCCTTGGCATCCATGGTCCGTTCTGGGGACTTAACATGTCGAATGCGGATGAAGACATTCGCAAGATTGTTCGCGAGCGCTACCTGCAGGGTCTGGAAGTCTGTGAATATATTGGCGCGACGCAGATGGTCGTACACAGCCCTTATAATTTCTGGTTCAACAATAATCGCGACAATGTGGCGGGCAGCGCTGAGGACATTGTTGACTATGCCCATGGCACACTTGCTTCAGTCGTAAAACGCGCAGAAGAAATTGGCTGTACGCTTGTGATCGAAAATATCGAAGATATCGATCCAGATCTGCGCCGTATTCTGGCCGATAGTTTTCAGTCGAAGTCTGTAGCCGTTTCCGTTGATACGGGACACGCGCATTTTGCCTATGGCTCCATGGGCGCGCATCCGGTTGATTATTTCATCAGCCGCGCGGGAAATCGTCTTGAGCATGTTCATCTTCAGGACGCTGACGGCCATGCAGATCGCCATTGGGCAATCGGCGAAGGCACGATCCGCTGGCACGCTGTTTTTGCAGCTTTGTCGAAGCTGGAAAGCAATCCACGCCTTATTCTCGAATTGCGCGATAAGAACAAAATCCAGCAATCGGTTCAATATTTGTTAGCGGCAGGTTTGGCTCGCTAACCGCAACGATTCTGTCTTCTTTTGGCTGCTATGAATGGCAAATGCTTTGCCACTCATGGCAGCTATTTTTTTATCCTGTCTGTTTTACGCGTCTCTTCAGTGGTTCGCCTATTTCCGATTTTCTGAAGAAAACATAATTAATTCAATGAGTAATGAACTTTGTAATCAACTGGAAAATCTTGTAAATCGCATATCTGATGTCTGATACATCAGATATTGACATATTTAATCAGCTGCTCCAAGATCGGGTAGTAATTTCGGATGACAAGCAGGTGCGCCCTTGCGTGACAGTGTTTCCCCATTTTCACCGATCAAGGTGAAGAGCCTTAGAGATCATGTGCATGACGATCTGCGGGAGGCGATCATTTCGGGTCGGCTGAAGTCTGGCGACAGATTGAATGAGCGACAGTTGGCTGCTGATCTGGGTATCAGCACCAGTCCTTTGAAAGAAGCGCTTCGCCAGTTGGAGGGTGAGGGGCTGGTACGCACGGAAGCGCGACGCGGTACGTTTGTTTCGTTCAATGCGCGACAGGCCGAAGAGATGACGCTGGCGCGTGCAGCGCTTGAAAGCATTATCGCGCGTCAGGCTGCAAAACACGGCGATGAAGAAGCTTTTGCCTTTCTTCGCGCAGTCATTGAGGAAATGCGGGCCGCTGTTGAATCCGGTGATGTGGATGCGCTGATCGAGCTCAATGAGAAATTTCATGATGCCATTCACGAGGCATCGGGATGCGAATATCTGCGACGGCTGCAAAATGCGCAGCGGATGTATGATCATGCGGCACGGGTAACGGTGCTGTCTCGCGAAGATGTGCGTCGACAATCATTTGGCGAACACGAAGCGATCATGCAGGCCATTACGGCCAGAAACGGGGATTTAGCCGAGCGATTGATGCGGGAGCACATCGTGAAAGCGGGGGATACACATATCGAACTGGTCTTCTGACCAGTACCTGGGAGGGTAATATGAATTTAGCGGAATACCGCGGGGTGCTGAGAGGCATCTCGGGCGTGCATGCGACTGCCTATAACACAGATGGCGAGATTGATGCCGCACTAACCACCGAAATTGTTGCGCGTATCGCAAAAGCTGGCGTGCATAACATCGTCACCGGCGGCAATACCGGTGAGTTCTACAGCATGACTGTGGATGAAGTGATCCGCCTGCAGGCAATCGCCGTCAAGGCGGTTGATGGCAAAGCTGCGGTAACAGCCGCAGCCGGACGCTCGGTCCGCGATGCAATCAAGGTCTCAAAAGCCGCACAGGCTGAGGGTGCGGATGGTGTGATGATCCATCATCCACTTGATCCCTTTGCTGCCCCTCATGCACAGGTCGATTACTTTATCGAGATTGCAGAAGCCACCGACCTTCCGATCGTTGCCTATATCCGCTCCGATCTGATCCCGTTGGACGAGATGGTCCGGCTTGCAACCCATCCGAAGGTTGCCGGTGTGAAATTCGCATCGCAGAACACGATGTTGTTCTTTGAATGCTGCCGCGCAACCAAGGGAACCGATGCGACGTGGATTTGTGGTCTCGCCGAAAGCTGGGCACTGCCGTTTTACGCATTAGGCGGGCGGGGTTTCACATCCGGTCTCGTTAATGTGGCTCCTGACCGCTCGCTGGCTGTGTGGGACGCGCTGGAAGCTGGTGATTACGCCCGTGCTCGTGCCGTTGTTGAAAGCATCGCCGATTTTGAAACCATGCGGACCAAATACCGCAATGGTGCAAACGTCACAGTGGTGAAGGAAGCACTGCAAATTCAGGGCCTTGCTGTTGGCGATGTGCGGTTACCGGGCCTGCCTAAACTTGAAACGGCTGACCGCAAGGCGCTCGAAAAGGTCGTTGCGGGTTGGGAGACCGATGCAATTGTCTGAAAAATAGAAAACCGGCGCGTACCGACAGGAGGAAGCGGTGTGTGCGGGACAAGTAAAAAAGGTGGAGGAGAACATGACCAAAGGAATTTCACGCCGCACATTCATGGCGGGGGCCGGACTTGCAACTGGCGCAGGACTTTTGCTGCCCAAGGGTGCTGCATGGGCACAATCGGCAAAGCTGCCATCATCGCCTGTCGCCCTGAATGTCATTGACGCGGCTGGCAATCTCGCGTTGACGCAGCCGATTTTCGACAATTTTGCTTCTGAACAAAAAGCGCTCGTTTCGCGCTTCACGTTCAACAAAGCACCAGCACCGGAACTGCCGGGCAAGATCAAGGCGCAACAGCGCGCCAACCGTATCGATATCGATCTGGTGATTATTGGCCCAGATGCGCTATCGGCAGGGCTTGCTGACGATATCTGGACCGATATCATTGCTCTTCCAGACAATGGCCTGCCAAAATTGCAGGATATCTATCTCGAGCCCGCCTGGCGTATGCAGGAAATGTCAAAGGGCAAAGGCGTTGTGGTTTCCTATTACCCGTCCGGTCCATTGCTCGAATATCACCCTGAGAAGGTCAAGACGCCGCCAAAGACGGCCGAAGAGCTTCTGGCCTGGACCAAGGAAAATCCAAACAAATTCATCTATGCACGTCCGGCAAATTCAGGCCCGGGCCGCACGTTCCTGATGGGCCTGCCTTACCTTCTTGGCGACAGCGATCCGAAAGATCCGGTCAAGGGCTGGGACAAGACCTGGGCCTATCTCAAGGAACTGCACAAGAATATCGAATATTATCCTGCCGGCACCGGCGCTCTGATGAAAGAGCTCGGCGAAGGCACGCGCTATATGACCGCAACCACAACCGGTTGGGATATCAACCCGCGTGCGTTGGGCGTTGTTCCAAAAGAAATGGCAGTCAGCAAACTGGAAGGTTTCCACTGGGTCTGTGACGCGCATTACTTCGCAATTCCGAAAGGCGTTTCCGAAGAAAAGGTCGCGGTCCTGATGGAGTTTATCAAGTTCGCGCTCAAGCCTGATCAGCAGGCCTATTCCTACGATGCGGGCTATTTCTATCCGGGTCCTGCGGTCAAGGATGTCACGATCGAGATGGCACCGAAGGAAAGCCAGGACGTGATTGCCGAGTTTGGTCGTCCGGAATATGCCGACTGGATTGCAAACAATCCGATTGAATTGCCGCTTGAGCCGGAAGCTCTGGTAGCTGCTTTCCGGCGCTGGGACGAAGACGTCGCAGCCAGCTAAGGCTCCTCCAAAGCGTCAATGGCGGATCATACGGTCCGCCATTAGCCGCCTAAGATCACCACTCAATTTACGGTGCTTGCGTCAATGTCCTTTCAAGAACTTCGGCTTGATCGAATGAGCCGCTCATTTGGAACTTTCAATGCGCTGAGGGAAATCAACCTCACGATTGGAAAAGGTGAGTTCATTGCCCTTCTGGGCCCTTCAGGCTGCGGAAAATCCACGGCGCTCAACTGTATCGCAGGTCTTCTGGGTACGACCGGCGGCGGTATTTATATTGATGAAAAACGCGTCGATCAGCTTAAACCGGAAGATCGCGGTTTCGGCATGGTGTTTCAGAACTATGCCCTGTTTCCACATATGAACGTGCTGCAGAATGTTGGCTTTGGCCTCAAGATGCGCGGTCTTCCCAAAGCCGAAATAGACAAGCGGTCGCGAGCAGCGCTGGCACTTGTCAGACTGCAGGGGCAGGAAGCAAAGCTCCCAGGCCAGCTTTCTGGCGGGCAGCAGCAACGTGTTGCCATTGCGCGCGCTATCGTGATTGAACCGCCTGTCGTGTTGATGGATGAGCCGCTCTCTAATCTTGATGCAAAGCTGCGACTTGAGATGCGCGCTGAGATCAGACGTATTCATAACCAGCTTGGTTCGACGACAATCTATGTGACCCATGATCAGGATGAGGCCCTGTCTCTCGCAGATCGTATTGTGGTGTTGCGTGATGGGGAAATCCGGCAGGTCGGTAAGCCGCATGAGCTTTATGAAGCCCCGCGCTTTCAGGATGTTGCAGCCTTCATGGGCTTCCGCAACGCTTTAAGTGGCAAGGTTGTGCGCGTTGAAGACGGACAGGCAACAATCGACGTAACGGGCAGCGAACTGACCGGGCGCGCGATGGATACGCTGCAGCCTGGCAGTAGCGCCATTATCATGGCGCGTGGAGATGATGTTGTGTCGGGTGAAAAAGGCCGCAACACAATTGCTGCCACCGTCGAGACGATTGAATATCGAGGCCGTGAATATGTCGGCATAGCGCGGACTGAAAGCGGTATGGAAATGGTCTTTCATGGACCGCAGGAAGTTGCGCCGGGCGCAAAGATCACGCTCGGCATCGATGCAGGCCACGCGCTGGTCTTTGCGAGCGAGGCTTAGGCCATGGCGGAAGAACGATTTTCCGAACAGGCTTTGAGCCCCGGCCTGCGTCAAAGGCTCGCCAATCGCGGTTTCGATGGGGTGACACTGCTCATTCTGCCGGCGCTGCTCTTCATTATCGGCGTTTTCATTTACCCGTTTCTCTATGGCCTCGTCCTGTCTTTCAACCCGCTTGATGGCGGCGGAGCACTGGCTAATTATCGCAAGTTCTTCTCAGATCCCTATCTCTATAAAACCATAGGCGCGACACTCTGGCTGGCTATTCCGGTGACGCTTATCAGTGTCCTGTTTGCCGTTCCAATTGCCATGCGGGTCCGGCTGATGCCGCGGCAACGTCTTCTGACGACAATCCTGGTTCTGCCAGTCACTCTGGGAACGGTTCTGATTGCCGAAGGGCTTTTGAATTATCTCGGACCGCAGGGCTGGTTCAGCCGCACTCTGATTGCCTTTGGCCTGATCGATAATCCGTTGAAGCTCACCAATAATTACTGGGGTGTCTTTGCATCGCTCGTGATTACCGTGTTTCCATTCACTTTCCTGCTGACGCTTTCCTATATTTCCGGCATCGATCCGGCCTTGGAACGTGCCGCAGCAACGCATGGAGCAAACAGCTGGCGGCGCTTCCGCCATGTCATGTTACCGCTTCTGGTGCCGGGGCTTGTGGTGGCGGCATGTCTGACATTCGTGCAGGCTTTTGCGGTATTTCCTTCCGCGGTCCTTCTGGGGGCACCATCCGGCCCCACGCGTGTGATTTCCATTGCCGCGGCGCAGGCAGCTTTCGAGCAATATGATGACTCCATGGCATCATCCATTGCCATGATCATGGCGGCCGTACAGCTGCTTGTGGTGGGTGCTTTGCTCGGCCTTCGTTCGTTCTTCTATCGCGGTTCGACCGCTGGCGGGAAAGGATAGACCATGATCCGCGATACATCTGTCCTTTCAAAGCTCTGGATTACGGTTGTCTGGCTTGTAACGGGCTTCTTTGTCCTCAATGTACTGGCTGTCATTGCCGCGGTTGTCGTCTCGAGTTTTGGCACACGCTGGCTTGGCACATGGCTGCCCGATGCGCTCACAACACGCTGGTATGCCGCCGCATGGGCCGAATTCCAGCTTGATCAGGTGCTGCTGGTTACTTTCCAGGTCGTGTTTGCCGTCGTCATCCTTTCCGGATTTCTCGGAGTGACAGCAGCTTACGCCATGGCGCGCCGGGATTTTCCGGGCAAGAAAATCGTTCTGCTGATTTTCCTTCTGCCGCTTCTGGTTCCGCCCATTACATTTGGCATTCCGCTCGCGACAGTGCTCTACAAGTTTGGCGTTGGTGGAACTTTCTGGGGTGTGGTTCTGGCTAATCTTGTGCCGACGGTCCCCTTTGTCATCCTTGTGATGGTGCCGTTTATCGAGCAGATCGATCCCAAGGTTGAAGCAGCAGCGCGGGTCTTTGGTGCGGGCACCTTCAAACTGTTTCTGCATGTTTTGCTGCCAATGCTCACCCCGGGCATTCTTGCAGCCATGCTGCTGGTGCTGGTGCGCACGGTTGCCATGTTCGAACTGACCTTCCTGACGGCTGGCCCGACATCGCAGACGCTGGTGGTCGCGCTTTATTATTCCGTCTTTGCGGCAGGTGTCCGCTCGGTTCAGTCCATTGATGCAATGGCCGTCATCTACATGGTGACATCACTGGTCTGGCTTCTGCTGGCACTGCGCTTTGTTAACCCAACGCAGATTGTTGCGCGCAGTCGCCAGCCGTCTGCGCATTGATAGGGCCAAAGGTTTTACGCCAGAATTTATTCGGAGTGCATGATGAAAATTACGGCCATTGAAACCGTACAACTGCCGCACCTCAACAATATTTTGTGGGTGCAGGTCCATACCGATGAGGGGATCATCGGCTTGGGCGAAACATTCCGCGGGGCCAATGCGGTTGCTGCCTATATTCACAGCGACATCGCTCCGCAATTGGTGGGCCAGAACCCTCTGGAAATTGATCGCATTTCAAAATTGTTGCTGGAGCCTTATGTCGGCTTCCGCTCTTCGGGTGTGGAAATACGTGCGGCTTCGGCCATTGATATCGCGCTTTGGGATATTTTCGGACAACTGACCAATCAGCCGATCCATCAGTTGCTTGGTGGTCTATCGCGCCCCTCGATCCGCACCTACAATACCTGTGCGGGCTATACCTATAACAAAAGCGGCGCCCGTCGTTATATCGGCGATCAGGATGACGCAAAGGAAGGCCCTTACGAAGATCAACTGGCGTTTCATCGTGATGCCGGAGCGCTTGCGCAAGGCCTCTTGTCGGAAGGTATTACGGCCATGAAAATCTGGCCGTTCGACCCCTTTGCGGTGAGCAGTGGCGGCAATTACATTCACGCAACCGATCTCGACAAGGCGCTCGTTCCATTTCGCCAGATCCGCGATGCGGTGGGCGATCAGATGGAAATCATGGTCGAGTTTCATTCGATGTGGGATCTGACATCGGCACTGACGATTGCGCGTGAACTCAAAGCCTTCCGGCCCTTCTGGTCGGAAGATCCTATCAAGATGATGAACCCGCAGGCGCTGGCCGTTTATGCGCGTCAGTCCGGCATTCCCGTCTGCGCCAGTGAAACTATGGCAACTCGTGCGCAGTTTCTCGATGTGCTGCGTGCCGACGCATCCGATTATGTGATGCTTGATATTTCATGGTGCGGCGGGCTTTCCGAAGCAAAGAAGATTGCAACCATGGCCGAGGCGTTCCAGCGCCCCATAGCGCCGCATGATTGTACTGGTCCGGTGGTTTTCGCAGCCTCGATCCATCTTTCTCTCAATGCGCCCAATGCGATTTTTCAGGAATCTGTGCGCGCCTATTACACCTCCTGGTATCGCGATCTGGTGACTGTGATGCCACGCATCGAAAAGGGTGTGATCTATCCGTTTGAAGGTGCCGGTCTGGGACTCAAACTCTCTGACTTTGTTCTCGATAACCCAGATGTGGTCCGTCGTAAAACGGGGGCTGTGTAATGGCCCATTTTCGCTGCATAGCCGATCTGCGCGGACAACTCACTGAAAGCCCTGTCTGGGATGACAGACGTAAAACGCTGTTTGCATGCGATATCAACGGGCAGAAAGTTTATGAGATTGATCTCGATAAAGGGCCTCTGCGCGAATGGTCTTTCGAGACTGAAGTTCCTTGTCTCGGGCTTGCGGAAAGCGGCCGACTGGTCGTTTCGCTTGCGCGCGAGATTATCCTGTTTGATCCCGAAACATTGGAACGCCAGACTCTTTGGGATGGTTATGACGAACCGGAAACATCGCGCCTGAATGACGGCAAGATTGGACCGGACGGAGCCTTCTGGATCGGGAGCATGGATGCGCGTCCACAGCGTGAAGCCATTTCAAAACTCTATCGTGTGACTGCTGATGGCAAAGCCGAAATCAAGGCGGAAGGCTTTGAGATTTCCAACGGTCTTGCATGGACTGCCGATGCTGCAACGATGTTCCACACAGATTCCCGTGGGCCATGGATTGATCGCTATGATTTTGACGTCGAAACCGGATCGATAAGCAATCCCACCCGCATTGCTGATCTCGACGAAGAGACGGGACGTCCTGATGGTGGTGCCTGCGATAGTGATGGCCATTACTGGAGTGCCGGAGTTTCTGCCGGTGTCCTCAACCGCTTTGATCGCAATGGAAAGCTGCTCGATCGCATAGCGGCTCCTGTTCCTGCACCGACAATGCCATGTTTTTGCGGCCCGGATCTTACGCTTCTTGCCGTCACGTCTCATCGCCTAGGAGCATCTGAAACATTGGAAGCTGCACCGCAATCAGGTGGTATTCACCTCATGCAGGCGCCTGTTGCGGGTGCGAAAATTGCCAGAATGAAGGGAGTCTGAACGGATGAAACATCTGCTTCTCACCGGCGCGTCAGGCAATCTGGGGCGTATGCTGGCTAAAAGACTGACACAGGCAGGCTATTGGCTGCGCTTGTCCGATATCGCACCGTTTCCCGATGTTATGCCGGAGAATGCCGAGTTCATTCAGGCCGATCTGATGGATGCCGGTGCCATTACCGAGCTTGTGCGCGGTACGGATGCGATTTTGCACTTTGGTGGCATCAGTGTGGAGCAGCCCTATGATGCGGTTGCCAAAGCCAATCTGCTTGGTGTTACGCATGTTTTTGAAGCGGCAAGGGCTGAAAAGCAGCGCGTCATTTTCGCGAGCTCCAACCACACGATCGGCTTTTATCCTCGCGACAAGGCGCTTGGCGCGGATGAATCATATAGACCCGACGGCTATTACGGGCTTTCCAAGGCCTATGGTGAACTGCTGGGGCGCATGATGTTTGACAAGCACGGTATTGAAAGCGTGCATCTGCGTATCGGTTCCTGCGTGCCCGAGCCAACAGAAGCGCGGCATCTATCGACATGGCTTTCGCATGATGATCTGGTTCGGCTGCTGATAGCAGCTGTTGAAGCCCCAAAAACAGACGTTGCAATCGTCTGGGGCGTTTCCGCCAATGCCGCGCGCTGGTGGGAGAAGGATGATGCAGCGCTGATTGGTTATGTTCCGCAGGATGATGCTTCCCGCTACGGCGATCTGGCAGAAACCGGCGATGCTGTATCACGCAGATTTCAGGGCGGAACATTCACCGCCCATGACTACTCGCGTGAGGAATGAAGCTGTGGTGCCCATGGTTGTTGAACTCAACGCTTATAATTATCGTTTGAGGCTTGCCCCCCAATATGGAGCAACTTTGCTTGAGGCAGAGTGGCACCACCCGGATGGCTCATGGGTAGAATTACTTGAGCCACTCGCAACACCCGAAGCGGGCCTGAAAGCAGGGTGCTTCGTGATGGCACCTTTTGCCAATCGTATAGATGGTGGGCGGTTCGCTTTTGGAGGAAAAACTGTTCAGCTGCCGATCAATGCGCCACAGGAAGGCATGGCTATTCATGGCTTTTCGAGGATGCATAGCTGGGAGGTGGTGGAGACCAGCGACAATCGGGTGCATGTGCGGGATGAGGTTCACAGTGACGACCACCCCTACTCATACAGGCTGGATCAAATCATCGATATTGCGCCTGATGGCTTTCGCATATCGCTGAGTATCCAGAATGAAGGCGACAGCGCTCTGCCGTTCGGCATTGGCTTGCATCCGTGGTTTTCTAAAACCAACAAGGCAACGCTTGAATTTCAATCCAATGGCGCACCACAGCTTGATACACGCGGATTACCACAAGGTATCCCCGAAGCTATCGACTGGTTTACTCCGGGAAACACAATTGCTCTGTCAAAATTGTCGCTGGTGAATTGCTGTTTCACAGGCTGGAACCGTGAGGCGACAATACGCTGGCCGGAAACATCAACTGGCCTCCGGCTTAAAGGCGAGGGCGCGTTGCGGCATCTTCATGTTTTCAATCCACAGGATCGCGCAGTCTTTTGCGCTGAACCGGTAAGTCACCTGCCGGATGTTATCAATAGGCCAGTGCTTGGTGAGGATGCAGCCATGACAGTTCTCAATCCTGGAGAAGCGCTGACGGGTGCTCTCCTGTTCTCCGCTCATCTTTTGCCAGACAATGCACCTGGCATTTGCAGAAATTGGCGCAGCTCAAATACCGGGAAGGCCCTGAAATGACCAGAAAAGCATATGAAGATCTGCGTTCTGCGCGCTGGATGTTGCCAGATGATCAGCGTTCTTCCGGCCATCGTTCAAGAACCATGCAGATGGGGTATGATCCGGTGGATTGGGAGGGCAAACCAATCATCGCAATCATCAATACCTGGTCGGATGCACAACCTTGTCATGCGCATTTCAAGGATCGTGTTGAGTGGGTGAAGCGCGGCATTCTGCAAGCAGGCGGTTTTCCGCTTGAGCTTCCCGCATTGTCGCTTTCTGAAAGCTATGTGAAGCCAACAACCATGCTCTACCGCAACATGCTGGCGATGGAGACGGAAGAGCTTTTGCGTTCTCATCCGGTTGATGGTGCTGTCCTGATGGGCGGCTGTGACAAGACCACGCCGGCACTCATTATGGGCGCCACCAGTGCTGGCTATCCCTTCATCTTTCTGCCTGCAGGCCCCATGCTTCGTGGCAATTATGCTGGAAAGACCCTTGGATCTGGCACGGATATGTTCAAGTTCTGGGATGAACGTCGCGCAGGCACCATTGGTAAGGAAGAATGGCAGGGCATTGAAGGTGGCATTGCCCGCAGCTACGGCCATTGCATGACCATGGGTACAGCATCCACCATGACAGTGATTGCAGAAGCCATGGGGCTGTCGCTGCCTGGTGCATCATCAATTCCTGCGGCTGATGCCAATCATCAGCGCATGTCAACGCAATGCGGTCGCCGCATTGTCGAGATGGTGTGGGACGATCTGACACCAGACCAGATTATCACACCGGCAGCGGTGAAGAATTCGGTTATTGTTGCAATGGCGACCGGTTGCTCCACCAATGCAATCATTCATCTGATTGCGATGGCGCGACGTGCAGGCGTTCCGCTTGAACTGGACGACCTTGATCGTATCGGACGAACAACACCTGTCATCGCCAATATCCGCCCCTCCGGTTCGACCTATCTGATGGAGGATTTTTATTATGCCGGCGGCATTCGCGCGCTGATGCGTCAGCTCGGCGACAAGCTTGATCCTTCAGCCATTACCATCACCGGAAAACCGCTGACGGAAGGGCTGGAAAAAGCGCAGATCTATAATGAAGATGTTATCAGGCCGTTGTCCAATCCGGTGTATCATGAAGGGTCACTGGCCGTCTTGAAGGGCAATCTCTGCCCGGATGGCGCAGTGATCAAGCCCGCTGCCTGCGACCCCAAATTTCATAGGCATACAGGCCCGGCGCTGGTCGCAGACAGCTATCCTGAGCTGAAGAAAATTATCGATGATCCTGATTATCCGCTGACGCCGGACACGGTTCTTGTGCTGCGCAATGCCGGTCCGCAGGGCGGGCCCGGAATGCCCGAATGGGGCATGATCCCGATGCCGAAAGCTCTGCTGAAGCTTGGTCTCAGGGATATGGTGCGAATTTCAGACGCGCGTATGTCAGGGACAAGCTTCGGTGCCTGTGTGCTGCATGTGGCACCGGAATCCTTTATCGGCGGACCGCTGGCTCTGCTCAAAACGGGTGATATGGTCGAACTCGATATTCCGGCGCGCAGTCTCAACATGCTTGTTTCTGAAGATGAACTGGCTGCCCGCCGTGCAGCTTGGCAAACGCCGGAACCCAAATATGAGCGTGGCTATGGCTTCGTCTTTTCCAAGCATGTCGAGCAGGCCGACAAGGGCTGCGATTTTGATTTCCTGAAAACCGATTTTGGTCGTCCGGTTGACGAGCCGGTCATTTATTAAGAGGCAGACCGATGTCAGACTATATTCTCTCCGACGAAACCCGCGCAAAATTGAAGAAGGTTTCAACCGCATCTGTTGCCACCGCTCTCTATAAGCGCGGACTGCGCAACCAGTTCATTCAAGGCTCGTTTCAGGTCGCACGCAAACCGGAAAACATGGTCGGTCAGGCTTTTACGCTGCGCTATATTCCAGCGCGCGAAGACCGCAATCCGATCACTGTTTTCCGTAATCCCGATCACAAGCAGCGTGTGGCCATCGAAACCTGTCCTCCGGGCTATGTGCTGGTGATGGATGCGCGCAAGGATGCGCGTGCCGCGACCGCAGGTTCCATTCTGGTGACGCGCCTTGCCTTGCGGGGCGCTGCAGGGATTGTCTCGGATGGCGGTTTTCGTGATGTGACGGGCATTGGTGAACTTGATATGCCCGCTTACTGCGCCAAAGCATCGGCCCCGACAAACCTCACTCTGCATGAAGCCATCGACATCAATGTTCCGATTTCCTGCGGAGATGCAGCGGTATTTCCGGGTGATGTGCTGGTGGGCGATGCCGACGGTGTCATGGTAATTCCGGCGCATCTTTGCGATGAAATTACCGATGAATGCGTTGGCATGGAAGTCTTTGAAGATTTCGTTCTGGAAGAAGTGAACAACGGCGCGGCAATTATCGGCCTCTATCCTTGCACCAAGGATGAGTGGGCTAAGAAATTTGAGGGCTGGAAAAACGAAAACAATCGTTAGAGCGCATCTCGAAAAGTGCGGAGCGGTTTTCGGAAAAAGATGCGCGTAAAAATAAATGGATAGAGCATTTCCAATGACTCAATCAAAACAGGAAATGCTCTAGAGCGCCGTGCGCCCTCCTGGGCGCATAAAGGTTGCTCTAACACTCTATATTTACAGCATAGTTTTACCTTAAACTGATTCAAGTTTAAGGAATTATGCTGTAGAGCGCATTATGCCGCGATAAGAAAACACCGCCTCAAACGGGCGGTGTTCCATTGTCGCGGAGAACTTCGCCCGCAAGATAAAGCGAGCCACCGATCAGAATGCGAGGCGGCGCTTCATCATCGAGCCAGCTGTCATGCAAAATCTTGAGTGCGTTCTCGACCGAATGAACAGGCTCAGCCGAAAGCCCGGCCTTCTGTGCACTGATCGCCAGCTCATTATTCGGGATACCCGCATCGCTTGATGGGATCGGCACGGTAAAGACGTGGCGTGCCATGCCCGTAAAGGCCTCAAAATAGCCGACAGGGTCCTTTGTGTTGATCATGCCGGTGATGAGAAACAACGGCCGTGTGGAACGTTCCTCGAGGTCGCCAAAGGCTTCTGCAATGACAACGCCTGCGCCGGGATTATGTCCGCCATCAAGCCAGATTTCCGATGCAGCAGGCGCGAGATCGAAAAGCTTGCCATGGGTGAGGCGCTGCATCCGCGCAGGCCAGTCCACGACCATCATGGCCTTTTCAGCGGCCTTGTCGGTAATGGTGAAACCAGCCATCTGCACGGCTTCAATGGCAGCGGCAGCATTGGCAAGCTGGTGACGACCCGGCAGGCGCGGTAATGGCAGATCGATCAGCCCGTCTTCATTCTGGAAGACCATGCGGCCATGTTCCTCGAATGCGAAGAAATCCTGTCCATAGATCGACAGAGGGCAATCCAGGCGATCGGCGGTTGAGATCAGCACTTCGCGCGCCGCGTCAAAGGGCTGGAAGCCGATGACGACCGGACAATCCTGTTTGATGATGCCAGCTTTTTCAACGGCAATCAGCTCGACACGGTCGCCCAGAAATGCCTGATGATCAACAGAGATCGGCATGATGAGGGATACGGCTGGTTCGGCAATGACGTTGGTCGCATCAAGGCGTCCACCAAGACCCACTTCCATGATGACGACATCAGCCGGATGCTCGGAAAACAGCACAAAGGCTACGGCGGTCAGGACCTCGAAAACCGTGATGTGTTTGCCGTCATTGGCCTGTTCCACGCGTTCAATGGCATCAGCCAGAACATCGTCGGAAACAAACTTGCCGCCATTCTTGGAGGCGAGGCGATAGCGTTCATGCCAGTTCACAAGATGCGGAGAGGTATGAACGTGAACGCCCAAGCCGCTCGCTTCCAGAAGCGCGCGGCAGAAAGCGCTTGCCGATCCTTTGCCGTTGGTGCCGGCAATATGGATCACAGGCGGCAGGTTGAGGTGCGGATTGCCGAGCTTTTCCAGAAGACCGCGGATGCGGTCTAAGGAAAGATCAAAACCTTTTGGATGCAATTGCATCAGCCGTTCGATAACGGCATCCGCTTTTCCTGTCACGATTACGCCGCCTTGCTGTCAGCTTCTGGCTTCTTTGGTGAAGGTGCTGCTACCGGAGCATCGGTATTGGCGGGCTGTCTGGTCATGATCTTGAGCAGACGTGCAATGGTTGACTTCAGCTCAAGGCGTGAGACGACCATATCGACCATGCCATGTTCCATCAGATATTCAGCGCTCTGGAAGCCTTCAGGCAGCTTTTCGCGAATGGTCTGTTCGATCACGCGAGGACCGGCAAAGCCGATCAGTGCGCCCGGCTCTGCAATATGAATATCACCGAGCATTGCGTAGGAAGCGGTCACACCACCCGTTGTTGGGTTGGTAAGAACGACGATGTAAGGCAGGCCAGCTTCTTTGAGCATTTCCACGGCAACAGTGGTGCGTGGCAGCTGCATGAGCGACAGAATGCCTTCCTGCATACGGGCGCCGCCCGATGCAGCAAAAAGAACCAGTGGACGCTTCAGCTCAATGGCCTTTTCAAAGCCCTGAATGATGGCTTCGCCAGCACCCATGCCGAGCGAGCCGCCCATGAAGCCGAAATCCTGAACGGTCGCGACAATCGGCAGACCTTCAATCGTGCCAAGACCATTAATGATCGCATCTTCCATACCGGTGCGCGACCGATAGTCCTTGAGGCGATCAATATACTTCTTTTCGTCGCGGAATTTGAGCGGATCGGTTGGAACCTTGGGGCTTTCCAGCGTCGTGTATTCGCCATTGTCGAAGAAGAAACGCAGACGGTCCTTGCCCTTGATACGCATGTGATGGCCCGAGCCGGGGATCACGAACTGATTGCTCTCAAGGTCTTTATGAAACACCATTTCACCGGTCGATGGATCTTTGATCCAAAGGTTTTCCGGCATCTCGCGACGTCCGAGCATCGAATTGATCTTCGGACGAACGTAGTTGGTGATCCAGTTCATGACGTTTGGTTCCGTTTCTTGTTCTTCAAAAAACTCTAAAGCTCGTCGCGTTTTATCGAATTCACACGACGCTCTTTAACTCGTTATCTCAACGCATGTCGTCACCGGAAAACCGGTTCCCACTTTTGGGGGACATGCTCTAGCTTCTTAAATGGACGATTTATTGGGCAGCTTCAAGGCGTGTTGCGCGAACACTTGCTGCCAATGCACTGACAAGTTTGGTGACAGCAGCTGCCGGATCACCCTTCACCTTACCATTTTCATCGAGTTCGCCCGCGACTGCTTTGACGATAGCGGTGCCGACAACAACGCCGTCAGCTGCCTCAGCAATGGCTGCGGCCTGTTCAGGCGTCTTTACACCAAAGCCCACACAGATCGGCAGATCGGTGCTCTTCTTGATGTGACGCACAGCATCCGCAACTCGCGCCGTATCGGCAATTGCCGAGCCGGTGATGCCGTTCATCGAGACGTAATAGACGAAGCCCGACGAGTTCGTCAGTACCTTTGGAAGACGCTTGTCGTCAGTGGTCGGCGTGGTCAGGCGAATGAAGTTGAGGCCTGCCTCGGTTGCCGGAATGCAGAGTTCCTTGTCCATTTCGGACGGCAGGTCGACAATGATAAAACCATCAACGCCGGACGTCTTGGCATCAGCGAGGAAACGCTCGACGCCATAGATGTAAATCGGGTTGTAATAACCCATCAGGACGATTGGCGTTGTGTCGTCCTCTTTACGGAAATCGGCTGCCAGTTGCAGGGTCTTTTTCAGTGTCTGCCCGGCTGCAAGTGAACGCAGGCCAGCAGCTTCAATCGCAGGGCCGTCAGCCATCGGATCGGAGAAAGGCATACCAAGCTCAATCACATCTGAGCCTGCTTTCGGCAAAGCCTTCATGACGGCAAGCGATGTCGCATAATCGGGGTCGCCGCCCATGAAATAAGTGACCAGTGCTGGACGTCCTTCGGACTTGAGCGCTGCAAATTTGGTGTCGATGCGTGTGGTCATACCGTGCCCCGTGGCAAAATGCGCGTAAGATAATCGGCGGTGGATTGGCCGGACATAACCGTCTCCATCCAGGCGCGCCGTTCAAAGTCGATGATCCCCAGTTCCCATACGCAGGCCATCAACAAAGGCTGTGCGGGCATGAACTCAATCTCGTCGCCGAGTTCAGACTGCCAGAGAATCTGTGTTGCGATGCCACCTTCCAGCCACCAGTGCAGAAGAAGCCACAGGCTTTCTTCACCCTGATGCAGAATAGCAAAACCAGCGCCGAGATGCGGCGTATGCTCAAGCTTTTCTGCAACCGATGCGATCTGTCTGCGGGCGATACCACGAGCCGCTTCTGCAAGCGGATTGGAAGGATCGGCTTCAATGATGCTGAGCTTGATTGTTGCCGAACCACACTCCGTCAGTCCGTCGAACCATGCGGCCCGCGGTCTGTAAGCATTGGTGTCGACAACAGCGTGGCTCATGCAATCCTCACATTTCCATGCCGAGCAGCTGCCCGACCGTGTGAACGTCCTTGTCGCCGCGACCGGACAGATTGACGATCATCACCTGATCCTTGCCCATGCTTGGTGCCATCTTCACGGCTTGCGCAATCGCATGAGCGGATTCAAGCGCTGGAATAATACCTTCAACGCGGGTGCAAAGCTGGAAAGCTTCAAGCGCTTCGTCGTCGAGGATCGGCACATAGTCAACGCGGCCGCTGTCTTTGAGCCATGAATGCTCAGGACCAACGCCCGGATAGTCGAGACCTGCGGAAACTGAATGGCCTTCGAGAATCTGGCCATCTTCGTTCTGCAGCAGATAGGTGCGGTTGCCATGCAGAACGCCGGGGCTGCCTGCACTCATCGAGGCACAATGCTCAACGCCATCAAGACCGCGACCGCCAGCTTCAACACCGACGATCTTAACCGATGCGTCGTCCAGGAACGGATGGAACAGGCCAATTGCGTTCGATCCGCCGCCGACGGCAGCAACGATCACATCCGGCAAACGGCCTTCCTGTTCAAGAATCTGCTTACGCGCTTCGACGCCAATCACCGACTGGAAATCGCGCACGAGTTCCGGATAAGGATGCGGACCAGCAGCGGTGCCAATCAGGTAATAGGTGTCTTCAACATTAGTGACCCAGTCGCGAAGTGCTTCGTTCATGGCGTCTTTGAGCGTGCCATTGCCAGCCGTGACAGGCTTTACTTCGGCACCCAGCAGTTTCATGCGGAAGACGTTTGGCTTCTGACGTTCAACGTCGGTGGCACCCATATAGACCACGCAAGGCAGGCCGAAGCGGGCTGCAACGGTTGCCGATGCAACACCGTGCTGACCAGCGCCGGTTTCAGCGATGATGCGGGTCTTGCCCATGCGCTTGGCAAGCAGGATCTGGCCGAGGCAATTGTTGATCTTGTGGCTGCCGGTATGGTTCAGGTCTTCGCGCTTGAAGTAAATCTTCGCGCCGCCCAAATGTCTGGTCAGGCCTTCAGCATAATAAAGCTTGGAAGGGCGACCGGCATAATAGGTCGAAAGATCGGAGAGCTCGGCCTGAAATTCAGGGTCGTTCTTTGCCGTATCATAGGCTTCCTGCAATTCGAGGATCAGCGGCATCAGCGTTTCGGCGACAAAGCGTCCGCCAAAAATGCCGAACATGCCTTCTTCATCCGGGCCTGTCTTATAGGAATTGGGTTCAACCGGCTTGTTCAATGCTGCCACTCCGTCATGTGCAGGCTATTTGTCTGGCATCAGACACAGCCTGAAAGAATTCTCTAATAAGACGCACATCCTTTTCGCCAGGTGCGCGCTCTACGCCGGACGATACATCGATACCCGGCGCACGCGTATTTTGCAGCGCCTCGGCAATGTTGCCCGCGTTCAGTCCACCGGAAAGCATGTAATCGACACTTTCGTCAAGCGCGTCGAGCAATGTCCAGTCAAAGGATACACCATTGCCGCCGGGAAGGTCTGAACCTTTCGGCGGTTTGGCATCAAAGAGAAAGCGATCTGCGATACCCTTATAAGGCGCGATCACTTCGAGATCGTGCGCGTCACGAATTGCAAAAGCCTTTATCACCGGCAGGCCATAGCGCTTCTTCACAAAGCCCACGCGTTCAGGCGTTTCATGGCCATGCAGCTGCAACATGTCAGGCTTTAATTCGCGAACGATTTCATCAAGCGTTTCGTCATCCGCATCAACGCTCACAGCAACCACTTTGGCGCGGCCTTTTGCTGCTTCACGCAGACGCCCTGCATCAGCGGGGGTAAGATGGCGTGGGCTCTTTGGAAAGAAGATGAAGCCAATATGCGTTGCTCCGCCATCGAGAGCAGCATCGACTGCTTCAGGCGTTTTGAGACCGCATATTTTTATATCAAAAACCATGGCGTTTCCGTCGCACATATTGCGACGGGACTCAAGCCGTTCCCGGCGCTGTTTCGACTGGCGCGTCATCATAACCCTGTGCGATCAGGGTATCATACGCTTCCATGACCTCAAGGGGAACTGCCTGCGCAATCTGAAAACCCAGTGCCGGATATTCCAGAATGCGCCGCAAATCGCCTGTCATTTCACGGACCAGCTTTTCGAATCCGTGAGCCGTTGTCGGCTGATCTTCGAAAGATGTAGCGGGTGCTGTGACAAAAGCCTTGGCTTCCGGCCATTGCCGGTCAACCGTTGCACGCACGCGGCGTTGCGTCTGTGGTTTGGTGACGAAAATCGGACTGATGGCACCTGGCACCATCTTTTCGCGCGAAAAAAGGATGTTTTCGCCGATATTGGTCGCTTTTGGCTCGATGATGATCGCGCTTTCCGGCACGCCTTCAGCAATTGCGATTTCCGCAAAGGCTTCGGCCTCCGATGCCTTGTAGAGCCCTTTGGTCCAGTTACCGCTATGGCCTGTGAACATGAGCCAGGTGCCAAGGCCCTGCATGTAAAGACTAGCCGCATGTTTTGCGACGCGGGTATCATAACTGCCTAAGCCGATAATGACATCGGCGGTCTGAAGTTCGTCATAGATGCAATGGTAATCCCATAGCACCCGGGCGGCATTTTGAATATTTGATGTCATGTAAAGTCGATAGCCTGTAATGCGCTGCCATTGCGCTTGAGCCATGCTTTGCAGCGCTCGGTATCGGGGCAAAGCTCTTGGCAGAGTTTCCAGAATTTCGGCCCATGGTTCATCTCGATCAGATGCGCCACTTCGTGGGCGACGAGATAGTTGATGACGGGCGGCGGGGCCATGCCGATGCGCCATGAAAAGGAAAGCACGCCATCGGAAGTACACGATCCCCAGCGGCTTTTGGTATCCTTGAACCGGACCGCCTTGGCTTTGCGGCCCACGGTTGCCGTATGACGGGCAACCAGTTGCTCGATGTCGCGTTTGACTTCGCGCTTGAGGTAATCGGCGACGCGCCGCGAAAGATGTGCGGGGTCGCCATGAACGAGCAGAATATTGCCTTCCAGCAAATCCACCGTGCCACGTCCGGGCTGATGGGTGATGAGATGCGGCACACCGCGAATGGGTATTTTCACACCCACACGAAGGCCAGCCTGATCGGGCAATTTTGCAATGCGGCTTTCAATCCAGCCTTCATGGCGGATCAAAAAACTCTGCACTTCACGGTCGGGCAAACCCGGTGGAATTGTAACACGCAGACCCTTGCCGCCGGTCTCAATCCGAAGTGTCAGGCGTTTGGCGCGCGGGTTTTCAAGCACGCGCAAAGGCAATTCACGTCCTGCGACCGCATGAATGCGTTCGCTTCTGACTGTCGCCGACTGTTTAGCCTTCGATGAACGAAATAAGGAAAAGCCCATTCCTTAAAAATAAGTGATTCGCGAAAAAAGCCAGAAATTTTTGACGTTCAAAGCAAAACGACGCGGGTGAAGCATAATCCGACCGGAGTGGAACGAGGATCGATAAGATTATGCATTGGGTAAAAAAAGCTTAGAGCGCAGGTTTGATTCACTCAAACCGGGTTGCGCTCTAAGCCCGCGTCGCAACAGTTATTACATCAATAATTTAGCGGTCAAATATCCGTGACATCGTTGCTGTCGGTCTTTGCTGGCGTGCGTTTGCCATTGGCGCGACGCTCATTCATGAAACGCTCGAACTCTTCCTTGTCGCGGGCACGGCGAAGTTCCTGCGCATAGGCTTCGAAGTCGGCGCGGGCTTCTTCAAGCTTGCGGCGTTCTTCAGCCAGACGGTCGAGTTCGTCGCGGCGCCAGTCATCGAAAGCCGCATTGCCGGTCGTGCCGCCAAAGCCGAAGCTTTCACTTTTACCGCAGTTGCGGAAAGAGCCGAACATTGAGTCGGTCTTCTCGTTAACTTGGCGTTTGAAATCACCAAGGCGGTCGCCCCAGATGATATAGGCGAGCATGGCGAGGCCAAGCGGCCAGAAGAAGATAAAGCCCAGCACCATCAGCGCGATTGTCGCTGGTGTCCATGCGGGGCGGATCAATGCAGAATTTGTCATGGTCTACTCCGTTTAATTCAGGGCCGTTCGCTTAGTCTCGCGGCTTGAATTTGACGTGGTAAACCAATTGCGGCTTTTCAAGAATGTTGTGGGCCTGTTCCCGCAATGCGAGAGCTAAGCAATGTGATTATCTCGGAAATTTTTTCCGTAAATGTTCAAGCGTTGCCACTCCAAGACCTGCAATCAACGCCCAGAAGGCTGAACCGACGCCGAAAAAGGCAATACCGGAGGCGGTGACAGCGAAGGTTACGATAGCGGCCAGCCGTTCTTCTTCATGCTTGAGTGCCAGCGACATTGCATTGATGAACGGCCCCATGAGAGCAAGACCAGCGACCAATGCAATCAGCGTTGCAGGCAGAACGGCAAAGATTGCCACCAGCGAAGCGCCGAATAAAGCGAAGACCACATAGAATGCCGCATAAACGGGCCCGGTCATCCAACGTTTGGTCGGATCGGGATGGGCATCCGGATTGGTACAAAGGGCGGCTGAAATGGCGGCAAGATTGCTGGTCCCTGCACCAAAGGGGGCGGTCAGCAGAGAGAATAGCCCTGTCACCCTTAGTGCGGCGCTGGTTGGTGGCTCATAGCCGGATGCTCGTAATACGGCAAAGCCCGGAAGGTTCTGAGACGCCATCGTCACCAGATAAAGCGGAAGCGCGATGCCGATCATGGCGCCGATGTGAAACTCTGGCCAGATCAGCGTGAGTGTCGAGATCTCTGGCGCAGGCAATTGCGGAATGCGTCCTGTCAACAGCGCATAAGCCATGCCGAGTACGAGCACGGCAATGACGGCGAGTGATGGATTGAACAGGCGGATGATGAAGAAAAGCGCTACCAGTGGCAGAACGAAACTCGGATCAAGCGAGACAGATTTTGCAGCTGCAATGACGAAGCTAAGCAACACTCCGGCCAGCATTCCCGAAGCAACCGATGCCGGAATGCGTGAAACAAGCGTTGAAAGCTGACGGACCAATCCGGTGAGGATCAGCGCAAGAGCTGTTACGATGAAAGCGCCCACGGCTTCAGGCATGGTAAAACCGACACTTGCGCCGATCAGAGCGAGACCTGGTGTGGACCACGCCGCGATGATCGGCATTTTGTAGCGCATGCTAAGCCATGCGGATGAACCAGCAATAGCCAGACACACTGCCGTCACCCAGCTTGCTGTTTCGGCCTGCGTTGCGCCCAGCACATTGGCCGCCGCAACAATGAGCGCCAGCGTGCTGCCAAAGCCGACAATGGCAGCAACAGCAGAAGACGCAAAAACCGAAAAGCGCATGACTTAGTCTCCGAAAGATATACGTTCGGCGAGGGCCGATACGGTGCGGATCAGCAGTTCCAGGTCTTGCGGGCGCGAAAGACGATGGTCGCCATCGCGAACCAGCGTCAGCGTCACATCATCAACCGGCAGATGTTCAACGAGCTTAAGCGCATGTTGGTAAGGCACGGCCTCATCCTGCATCCCTTGCAGGATATGCACCGGACAACCGGTCTCGATAATGCCCTTAAGTACAAGATTGTTACGACCGTCTTCGATCAATGCGCGTGTATAGATGTAAGGATTTGGCGAGTATTCTGAAGGCTCTTCAAAATAGCCCTGTTCCATCAGATCTTTCTTCTGTGTGTCGGTCAGCGATGGTTCGACAAGCTCGGCAGTAAAGTCCGGGGCCGGAGCAATCAGAACGATCCCGGCAGGAGACTTGCCTGCTTTCTTCAGTTCCTGCGCCATGCGCAACGCAATCCAGCCGCCCATGGATGATCCGACGAGGATTTGCGGGCCTTCCGCATATTTGTCTAAAACCGTGAGGCTTTCATTCAGCCAACGTGAGATTGTGCCCTGATTGAAGTCGCCGCCCGACTCACCATGCCCTGAATAATCAAGACGCAGAGCGGAGTGCCCGGTCTTCTCTGCCCATTCATCAAGAACAACAGCCTTGGTGCCAAGCATGTCGGAGCGATAGCCACCAAGCCAGACAATGCCGGGAGCAACCTGTCCCGCACGGTTGCGGACTGCGATTTTAGCGCCATCGACATAAATAAAATCGGGTTCAGCTGCTCTCATGTTTGGTCTCCTGAATTGGCAGGCACTCTATCAAATTCTTTTCATTTGCCATTTCTGCCCGTCAGAGAAAACCTTTCGCCGGGTCACTCCCTTGAAATATTGAGGAATGTGACCGATATGTCGCTTTACACTCCCGAAATACTTCTTTCTTCGTCGGGGGTGATTTTCCCAGTCAAAGATGCTATTGACTTTACCGCTCGCTTGACCACATTTCCGCGTTAAACAGGGGTTTGATGGGGGAATGCCGTCGCGGGCAACGAAATTAAACCGCCTATGACGTTAATAATCAGGAGATAACGACCATTCGCCGACCGTTCAGAGCGACGCCGGTCCAGAAAGACGGACCGCGCTCCAACCGTGATATCCGGGTTCCCCGGGTCCAGCTTATTGATGCCGAAGGCCATAACCACGGCAGTATCCCGACGCAGGACGCCATTGCGATGGCAGAAGAAGCGGGTCTCGATCTCGTTGAGATCGTGCCAAACGCTGAACCACCTGTGTGCAAGATCGTGGATCTCGGCAAGCTGAAGTATCAGAATCAGAAAAAAGCCTCCGAAGCCCGCAAGAAGCAGAAAACGGTCGAAATCAAGGAAATCAAGATGCGACCGAACATCGACACTCATGACTATGAAGTGAAGATGAAGGCTGCACAGCGTTTCTTCGAAGAAGGCGACAAGGTCAAGGTAACACTTCGTTTCCGTGGCCGTGAAATGGCCCACCAGGAGCTCGGAATGAAGCTTCTGCTGCGTGTGAAAGAAGATACCGTCGAAATCGCCAAGGTGGAATCCGAGCCAAAGCTCGAAGGCCGCCAGATGATGATGGTTCTGGCTCCCCGCTGATTGTAAATTCCCGCCTTTGAAAAGCCGCCTTCGGGCGGTTTTTCTTTTTCCAGAATCACCCCACTTTCAGAGAAAACCATGAAAACATTGGGCGAACTGGGCAAATATCAGCAAAGACGCCGTCTTGCGATTGCTCTTCTTATCGGACTTCTTGTTGTCGCACTGTTCTTTGTGCGCTCGCGGTCAATTGGGCATTTGCATGAATATATCGAATCATTCGGCATAAGCTTGATCGTTGCAGCCATTCTCGGACGCATGTGGTGCACGCTTTATATCGGTGGTCGCAAAAGTGCCGAGATCGTGCAGACCGGCCCTTATTCGATGACGCGTAATCCGCTTTATGTGTTCAGCAGCATCGGCGCGATCGGTATCGGCGCGCAGACGGGCAGCATCATCATTGCGCTGGCCTTTGGCGTGCTATGCTATCTGGCTTTTGCAACGGTCATCCGCACGGAAGAGAAGTTCCTCAAGGCCAATTTCGGCAAGCCCTATGAGGATTATTGCGCTCGCGTGCCGCGATTCTTTCCAAGCTTTTCACTGTTCCGCGATGATGATGAGCTCAGGGTAAAGCCTGATCGACTGTATCGGACCTTTACGGATGGCCTGGTGTTCTTTGTGGCCTATCCGTTCTTTGAATTCATTGAGTACCTTCAGGACATCGGTACATTACCGGTTCTGCTGCGACTTTATTGAGTTTGAGGCACGATTCAGCCTGTTTCACGTTGATTCAGGCATTGCGTTTTCTGGCCTTTAAGCCTATAAGGCCGCGTTCGAACCGCCCGGCAGGGCATGCCGTGGCGGTTTCGTATGCTTTTCGGACTTGGTCGGTCTGGAAGTAAAACAAAGTTCCGGTCTTTTGCAGGACGGACGCCTTTTCAAACAAGAGGCGTGGAGTGCTGCAAGCACGACGGGGACTAAACAAAGGAGTAGCAAAATGCCCAAGATGAAGACCAAATCGGCTGCTAAGAAGCGGTTCAAAATTACTGGCACTGGCAAAGTTGTAGCTGCGGCTGCAGGCAAGCGCCATGGCATGATCAAGCGCTCGAACAAGTTCATTCGCGATGCACGCGGCACCATGGTGCTCTCGGACGCAGATGCGAAGATCGTAAAACAGTTCCTGCCTAACGGCCTCTAAGCCGTCTATCCTCTAAGGAGATCATATCATGGCACGTGTAAAACGCGGCGTTACCGCCCACGCCAAGCACAAAAAAGTTCTCGACCAGGCTTCGGGTTTCCGTGGTCGTCGTAAAAATACGATCCGCACTGCTAAGGCTGCTGTAGATCGTTCGAAGCAGTATGCTTACCGCGACCGCAAGAATCGCAAGCGTACGTTCCGCGCTCTCTGGATTCAGCGTATCAACGCTGCTGTTCGTGAACAGGGCCTGACCTATGGCCGTTTCATCGACGGTCTTGCTAAGGCAGGTATCGAAATCGACCGTAAGGTTCTTTCCGACATCGCAATCCATGAACCTGATGCGTTCGGTGCGCTGGTTGCGTCGGCAAAGAAGGCTCTCGAGTACCTCAAGAACACCGAGACGCCAAACGCTTTTGAAGGCGCTGTTCGCTAAGCCAGCCCTTCCCAAGTGATATTTTGAATTTGGGGAACCCGCGCTGGCTCGGCTGGCGCGGGTTTTTCTTTCGTATCTGGCGCCAATGGCGCGACCAAGAGGCGTCGAGTGTCCCCTGGACACGAGAGGGATGTAAACCAAGAGGCGTGGAGCGCGTTCAGCGCGACAGGGATATAGACAATGAGCGATCTCGAACAACTCGAACAAACGATCATGGGCGAAATCGCTGCTGCCAGCGACGAGCAGGCGATTGAAGCGGTGCGCGTTGCAGCACTCGGCAAAAAAGGCACTATCTCTGAAAAGCTCAAGACGCTGGGCAGCATGACACCGGAAGAGCGTCAGGCGCAGGGTCCGGCCATTAATGGTCTTAAGAACCGCGTCACCGAAGCGCTAACTGAACGCAAGACAGAGCTGCGCAAGCAAGCCATTGCAGCGCGCCTCGAGCGTGAGAAGGTCGATGTGACCCTTCCGGTTCGCGAAAGCGCTGCTGCGCGTGGCCGTATTCATCCAATTTCTCAGGTTATCGATGAAATCACTGCAATTTTCGCGGATATGGGTTTCTCGATTGCCGAAGGTCCGGATATTGAGACCGATTATTATAATTTCACGGCGCTGAACTTCCCTGAAGGCCACCCGGCGCGTGAGATGCACGACACCTTCTTCTTCAATCCAGACGAGAAGGGCGAGCGCAAGCTATTGCGCACGCATACCTCGCCAGTGCAGGTCCGCACGATGGAGAAGTTCGCAGCCATTCGCGATAAGGAAGGCCGTGACGAACCGATCCGCATCGTCATTCCCGGCAAGACCTATCGTATGGATTCCGACGCTACCCATTCGCCGATGTTCCATCAGGTCGAAGGTCTGGTCGTCGATAAGTCGGCTAATGTCGCCAACATGAAGTGGGTGCTTGAAGAGTTCTGCAAGGCTTTCTTTGAAGTACCAAACGTCACGATGCGTATGCGTCCGAGCTTCTTCCCATTCACCGAGCCATCGGTTGAGGTTGATATTCAGTGCGACCGTTCCGGCCCGCATGTGAAGTTCGGTGAAGGCACGGACTGGCTTGAAATTCTGGGCTGCGGCATGGTGCATCCGAATGTGCTGCGCGCTTCGGGTTATGACCCGGACGTCTATCAGGGCTTTGCATGGGGTATGGGTATCGACCGCATCGCCATGCTGAAATACGGAATGCCTGATCTGCGCGCCTTCTTTGATGCCGATGTGCGCTGGATCAACCATTACGGGTTCCGTCCGCTCGATCTGCCAACGCTGTTTGGTGGCCTGAGCGCATGACGCAACTGCCCGAACCTTATCGCGATGCGGTGACTTTTGCCTTTGGCGATTCGCCGGAACTCGCCGATGAGTTGCTTGCGCTCGTACTGGCAGGTCGCAAGACTGCGACCTGTGCCGCGCTTGCCTCGTTCGGTGAAGACGGCGAGCCGATGCCGGTCGTCGGACGTCGTGATGTGGTTCTGGATGGTCTTGGTCAACCTGCCGCGGTGATCGAAACAGTAGAGCTGACGGTCCGCCGCTTCGATGAGGTTGATGCCGCATTTGCGGAACAGGAGGGCGAAGGCCCGCTGGAAGAATGGCAAAAGGGGCACGAGGCCTATTTTCGCCGCAACGGCGGCTTCTCCCTTGATATGGAATTGCTTTGCGAGCGCTTTCGCGTGGTCGAAGTGCTCAAACGCTGAAATTTAGGAAAGAACACGATCATGAAATTCACGCTTTCCTGGCTCAAGGATCACCTTGAAACCGATGCGACGCTCGATCAGATCGTCGAAAAGCTCACCGATATTGGTCTGGAAGTGGATGGGGTCGATGACCGCGCTGCTTTCAGGGCCTTCAAAGTCGCCAAGGTTTTGACGGCAGTTCAGCATCCGGATGCCGACAAGCTGCGCGTTCTCTCGGTTGATACGGGCGAAGGCCAGCCGGTTCAGGTTGTTTGTGGTGCTCCGAACGCGCGCGCCGGTCTCGTTGGTGTTCTGGGCCGCCCGGGCGACTATGTGCCGGGCCTTGATGTTACGCTTTCGGTTGGCAAAATCCGCGGTGTTGAAAGCTTCGGTATGATGTGTTCCGAGCGCGAGCTGGAACTTTCTGATGAACATAATGGCATTATCGACCTTCCGGACGATGTTCCGGTCGGCACGAGCTTTGCTGCCTATATGGGTCTTGATGATCCGATTATCGAAATCGGTCTGACGCCAAACCGTGCGGATTGCACTGGCATTCGCGGCATTGCCCGTGATCTGGCAGCCGCTGGTCTTGGCACACTCAAGAATACCCTGCCGGATGCGGTAAAGGGTGAAGGCGAAACACCTGTTAAGGTCATTCTTGATCAGGATGCAGAAAACCCGTTCTGCAACGGTTTTGCCCTGCGTCTGGTCAAGGGTGTGAAGAACGGCCCAAGCCCGAAATGGATGCAGCAGCGCCTGAAAGATATTGGCCTGCGCCCGATCAATGCGCTGGTCGACATCACCAATTATGTAACGTTTGATCAGGGCCGTCCGCTGCATGTTTTCGATGCGGCCAAAGTTAAGGGCAATCTGACAGTGCGCGCGGCAAAGGATGGCGAAACTATCCTTGGTCTTGATGGGCGCGAGCATAAGTTCAAGCCGGGCATGTATGTGATCGCCGATGAAAACGGTCCCGAATCGATCGCCGGTATCATGGGCGGAGAGCATTCGGGCTGCGATGAAAACACTGTCGATGTTCTGATCGAATCCGCTCTTTGGGACCCGCGCACAATCGCACGTACGGGCCGCGAACTGGGCATTGTCACCGATGCGCGCTATCGCTTTGAGCGTGGTGTCGATCCGGAAATGATGGTTCCGGGTGCAGAATTGGCAACCAAGCTGGTGCTTGAACTCTGCGGCGGTCAGCCGACAGTTCTCGACGTGGTTGGTTACACGGCACCGACCGCACGCGTGATCGATTTTCCGGTTACGGAAGTGAAGCGCCTTACCGGCATCGATGTTTCCTATGACGCATCTTTCGACATTTTGAAGCGTCTTGGCTTCGGCGCTGAAGGCGATGGCAAGGTCATCAAGGCAACCGTGCCAACATGGCGTGGTGACGTGGAAGGCAAAGCCGACCTCGTTGAAGAAGTCATGCGTATCCATGGCATCAATCAGATCGAACCACAGCCGTTGCCGGGCCTTGGCACGGTGAATGGCCGTATTCTGACGACATTGCAGATCCGTACGCGTCTGGCACGTCGCACACTTGCTTCGCGCGGCATGATGGAAGCTGTGACCTATTCCTTCATTTCCGAAGCGCAGGCCAAAGCCTTTGGCGGTGGCAAACCGGAACTGAAGCTGGCGAACCCGATCGCAGCTGATATGTCGGATATGCGTCCTTCGCTTCTGCCGGGCCTGCTCGCAGCCGCGCAGCGCAACGCAGATCGCGGTTTTGGCGATACGGCATTGTTTGAGGTGTCGGGCATCTATGAAGGTGACAAGCCGGAACAGCAGCGCCGCGTGGCCGGTGGTGTCCGTCGCGGCACGGCTGGTGTTGAAGGTTCGGGCCGTTTCTGGTCTGGTAATGCAGCACCTGTTGGTGTTTTCGATGCCAAAGCTGATGCTCTGGCTGCCCTTGAAGCAGCTGGCGCGCCGGTTGATCGCATCCAGATCGAAGCCGGTGGTCCGGAATGGTTCCATCCGGGTCGTTCGGGCACGCTGAAGCTCGGACCGAAGGTGGTTCTGGGTTATTTCGGTGAATTTCACCCTGATACGCTGGAAGCGCTTGATGTTTCAGGCACGCTTTGCGGCTTTGAAGTCTATATTGATGCCATTCCTGAGCCGAAGGCAAAGGCAACCCGCACCAAGCCAGCTCTGAGCCTCTCGCAGTTCCAGAGCCTCAAGCGTGACTTCGCTTTCGTCGTGGATGCAAGCGTTGAAGCCGGTAACGTCGTGAAGGCCGTTTCGTCGGCTGACAAGAAGCTGATTGCCGGCGTGCAGGTGTTTGACGTCTTCACAGGCGCTTCGCTTGGTGAAGGCAAGAAGTCGATTGCGGTTGAAGTGTTGTTGCAGCCACAGGATCGCACGCTGACCGACGAAGATCTGGAAGCACTGGCAAAGCAGGTGATCGCAAATGTCACCAAGCAGACCGGCGGCGTTCTTCGCGGATAAGAATGAAACAAAAAGCCCGGCTTTTAGCCGGGCTTTTTTAACCTCGTAAACCGATACAATTGCCCCATGGGTCTTTGACCTGACACATGCGCATGTCGTCTTGAATATCGAGCGGCCCGCGATAAAGCGTGCCGCCAATGGCAATCAAATGCGCAAGCATTTCATCGAAATCCTCGACGTGCCAATAGACAACACGTCCCGCAGCACCCGATGAAACTTTTTCATCTGCCGGAACAATTTCCAGATCCACATCGCCGATCTGCAGATAGCTGAAATCAAACGCTTCAAGATGTTTGAGAACAGCTTGCGGAAAGGCTTTGAGATACCACTCGATTGCCATCTCAACATCGCCGACATGGATCAGAACGGCGGATATCGTGCCACTCATGCGGGGACAGCCGCACGCGCAGGCATGGCAAGCATGGCCATGTCGATGATCTTCTGTACAGCTTCGCGGGAATTGCCATCACGGGCCTCAAAAGAAATGCTTTGCTGGATCATGTGATAAAATTCAGTCATTTGCGCGATGTCAGTTTGTTCTGGCAGATCGCCTTCTGCAATGGCGCGCTTCAGACGCTGTGAAAGCCGCTCATGATTTGTGTGACGAACACCCTGAAGGAACGCCTTCACATCGGCATTTTCAGGTTTGCACTGGATAGAGCTCACACTGATCATACATCCGCCAGCAGGACACGCAAAAGCGCTGCCGGCGCTTAGTTCCAGCCATTGCCGCATACCGTCCTGAATGGTGCGCGCATTTTCGAGTGCTTCGAACGGAACGGCGCCAATCGTGCGGCTATAATAGTCCACAGCTTCGCGAAACGCCTGCTCCTTGTTGCCAAATGCTGCGTAAAAGCTCGGCGGCGTGATGCTGATCGCCGACGTAAAATCGTTGATCTGGGCGCATTCATAGCCTTTTGCCCAGAAGACTTTCATGACTTTTTCCAGCGCAGTATCGCGGTCGAAACTGCGCGGTCGGCCGCGCGGAACCATTTTTCGCCCTTTCTGTAGTCATCCTTATATAATTTGCTTGACGCTCCGGAGCAAGGCGATATGAATTATGTAGTATCGACTATATAAATAGGATTCGTCCCATGAACGAAGTGTGTGATTCTGCCATCACGGCGGAAGGGGTTTCTGCGTCTTCAAGCGAGGCGCGCGCAATCCCACTGGTGGTTTATTGCCTGACGCTTGGCGTCTTTGCACTGACCACTTCCGAGCTGATGATTTCCGGCATGATGCCAGCACTTCAGGAGGCTTTTGGCCGCTCGATTTCCGATATTGGTAATCTCATCTCGGTCTATGCTCTCGGCATGACGATTGGTGGTCCGCTGGTGACAATACTATTTCTGGCGCTGAAGATTGAAAATAAGCGCGGGCTGCTACTGCTTCTGATCCTTTATGCTGTGGGGCAAAGTGTGGCTGCCTCAACCAGCAATTTCCATGTGATGTTGGTGGCGCGTGTCTTCACCGGCATGGCAGCGGCGACAAGTTTCGGCCTGATGCTGGCGATCACTGCGCAGCTCGTAGTGCCTGAATTACGTGGTCGTGCATCGTCGCTGGTCTTTGCAGGTCTCATGCTGTGCACTGTTTTGGGCGTGCCGCTGGCAACCGCTATCACCAACGCTTTCGGCTGGCGGGCAAGCTTCTGGGCGATTGTGGTGCTGGTGCTGTTTTGTGCGTTGGTGATTGCGCTCAAAATCGAAGCAAAGCCAAATCATGCGGAAGTAAATCTGCGCTCCGAGCTCAAAGAAATGCGCAAGCCACGGTTATGGGCAGCTTATGCAACCAGTGCCCTGGTGATCGGTGCCTCCTTCTCGGTTTATAGCTATCTTTCGCCAATTACTGCGAAACTGGCTGGCTTCCCGGAAGCGCAACTGCCTTACTTGCTGGCGGTTTATGGCGCTGCAAACATCATCGGCAATTACATTGTTGGTCACTTTGCGGACCGTCATACGATTGCGACTATCTTTATCGGCATTCTGATCATGCTGGCGGCAATGCTGATCTTTGCAATCTTTGCGGAGCTGAAATTTGCAACCATGCTGGCAATCGTCATGATTGGTCTTACGGGCATTGCGCTTAATCCCGCTTTCATTGCCCGCGTCATGCGGATTGCGCATCCGGGCGCGCTGGTCAATGCGATGCACGCATCTGTCATCAACATCGGTCTGGGCCTTGGGCCATGGGCAGGTGGTCTGGCGCTTCAATCCGGATATAGCCTTCATGCGCCGCTGTGGGTGGGCTTTATCATGACGCTTCTTGGTCTGTTGAGTCTCGCGCCCCGCGCGTTGCGTCGGATGTAATTTTCGACCTGCAAATAAAAAAGCCGGAGTTGATGCCCCGGCTTTTTGTATCAGAAGGGATGATTAATCCTTCGAGAAAATGGTTGCGCTCTGCGATGTCGAAACCATGGTGTTGTAATCACTAACAATCCACTGAAGATCAGAAGCGGCATTACCCTTGCGGGCATCGCCCTTGGTCTTTTCCAGCTTTTCCTGGAAGTCACGCAGCTTGCCCAAAAGGCTTGCAGGGCGGGATTCAAAAACATGGAACGAGTTTGGATGCTCGGTTGCGTAATCGTCCATTTCGCGAACGGCAGCCGCGTAAGTGTCCATGGCTTTGCCAAAGGCTTCCATATCGACAACTGGCTTTTCATTTTCCGGCAGCAGTTCAACAACTGCATTGGCACGCATCATGACATTGCGAACCTGCCAGTTGGCTTTTTTGCCTTCGGCCTTTTCAAGCGCATCAAGTTCGGCAAGATCGATTTTGGCCTTTTCCTCGCCTAACAGCGCATCGACATGCTTGCGTTCTTTGGTGAACTCTGGCGCATATTCGGCGATCTGTTTGTGGAATTCCTTCGCACCAGCAAACTTGTCGGACTTATAGTCCTTGCGGTCGTAATATTTGCTCGCCTTATCAACCACCGGGGCAAGCTTCTGATAGATCGCAATATAGCTCACCATCGCTTCATCAAGCGCGGGAAGTTTTGGGTCTGCCTTGGTGGCTTCTTCAGCTGCTTCAATTTCGCTACGCACATCGTAAAGCGAGTAAAGGCCGTAGACATTGCGCTCCTTACCGGTCGGGCCCTTCTTCATGTCGACCCAGCTATCATAGCGGTCGAGCGATTCCGAAGCGCGAATGGTGCGGTTGAGAAGCGAAACATAGGCGTTCATCTTTTCAATTGCGGCATTCGGATCGGCCTCATCGGCAGTTTGCGCGAAAGCTGCGGTCGGCAGAATGACCGCGAGAAGCGTGAACAGGATCGCACGAGGCGAGAAGCGTTTCATGTGGTTTTCCCTCATTGAGCACATTCTAAAAACGGTAAAATGATTGCAGTGCATCGATTTTAAAGGCCGGAAGTATGTCCCCGTCCGTCCTAATTATTCTCTGGCTCATCATTGTCTGGCATCGTCAGGGAGCCAGTTGCTCCCGGAGCGATTTCTTATGACGGTGATGATTGTGGTGACGATTGAAAGCACGATCAGGTATTCGACAAAACGGAACGGAATCACAAACCAGCCGCTGATTGTGCGTTCGATTGCGCCATAGAGATTAACGATCTGGAACTCGTAATTCACGCCGGTACTACCGCCGCCATGACTGACGATTTCTTTGATTTGAAGATGACTGCCGGAGCTTCCGAACAGCCATACCAAAGGTTGGTTATAGACAGGGTTGCCGCGGCTGTCGAAAAACATGGCTGTAAACGACATGAACGAAATCATGATGGCTGCTGCTTCGGGCTTTCTCCAGTCGACTTTCGAGAACCAGAATATCGCCGAGCAGACGGCAAGAAGAAAGACGCTCGCGACGCCATCGATAAAGATGACGCCATACATCCCATACATGAGGCCGAGCCCCACGAGGGAAAAGCAAGCAATAGCAGCGGCGGCGATGGCAAATATGCCAAGCACTTTCGTGATGGTTCCTGTTTGCATAGGGCGCAAAAAGCACGCACCCGCAAGAATGACAAGCCTTATTAGATTCTTCTACTTTATGAGGGCGGTCATTTAAATCTTCGTGTTTGTTTTATTCTGTGAACGTGAAAAGGCGGGGCTCCCCCCGCCTTTTCTTGCATAAAGCCAAAAGCTTTAGAGGCCGGTAGTTGCGAGCAATGCATCGGGATAGCGTTTGCCTGCAATCGTGTCTGAGCTGAAAAGCGTGTTCAGGCGATTTAGCTCTTCATTGCTCAGCGACACATCTGCAGCTTTTGCATTGTCTTCGAGATGGTTGACCTTACGTGCACCGGGGATCGGTACGATGAAATCGCCTTGATGAAGAACCCAGGCAAGCGCGAGCTGCGCCGGTGTCACCTGCTTTTCACCAGCCATCTCGACAATCAGATCTACCTGCTTGTTGTTGGCTTCAAGATTGCCGGGCTGGAAGCGCGGCAAGGTTTTGCGGAAATCATCTGCAGCAAAATCCGATTGCGAACGCACCTTGCCGGTCAACATGCCGCGACCAAGTGGGCTATAGGGCACGAAGCCGATGCCAAGTTCGGCACAAACAGGCAGCACGTCATTTTCAGGATTGCGTTCCCACAGTGAATATTCGCTCTGAAGTGCCGCAATTGGGTGTACGGCATGGGCACGGCGCAGCGTCTTTACACCTGCTTCCGAAAGGCCGATGGTTCGGATCTTACCCTCATCGATCAGATCTTTCATCGTGCCGATGACGTCTTCAATCGGCACATTCGGATCAACGCGATGCTGATAGAAAAGATCAATGGTTTCGATGCCGAGGCGCTTGAGAGAGGCATCGGCCACAGCGCGGATGTTTTCAGGGCGACTATCGACGCCAACTGGCTTGCCATCCTCGATCTTGAAGCCGAATTTCGTGGCAATCGTTACTTTATCGCGAAATGACTTGAGTGCCTTGCCCAACAGCTTTTCATTTTCATAGGGGCCGTAAACTTCAGCCGTATCAAAAAATGTGATGCCAAGATCAAAGGCACGGTGCAAAGTGGCAATGGCATCCTGTTCGTCCTGTCCGCCATAGGCATAGCTCATGCCCATGCAGCCGAGGCCGATTGCGGAGACAGTTAGTTCCTGACCAAGCTTGCGCGTTTTCATCGGTATTCCTTTCGGGGCGAGTTCTCAAATATGGGGAACTCGGAAACTCTGAAAACACAGGGTTTCCGGTAAGGCCGAAACTAACTCTCGAACAGGCGTTCGATAATACTGATTTATTTTCACGGGTTATTCTATATTTTAGAACAATGAATCGAAATCAGCTTTCCCAACTGGCTGTTCTGGCCGCGGTGGCTGCCCATGGCGGTTTCCGCGGCGCGGCGCGTGAATTGTCGATTGCGCCTTCCGCAGTCAGTCATGCGGTTGCTGCCCTTGAAGACAGTCTTGGCATCCGACTTTTGTCGCGCACCACGCGAAGCGTTGCGCCTACAGATGCCGGACGACAATTGCTGGAACGGCTTGCTCCGGCGCTCGAGGAAATTCATCAGGCACTGGGTGCAGCAATTGAAGCGCGCGAGCGCCCTGCAGGGACATTGCGTATTACGATGCCGCATATCGCAGCACAGTTTGTCATTGCGCCGCGATTGGGTGAATTTGCGGAAGCCTATCCCGACATTACGCTTGATCTGACGGTTGAAAGCGCATTCACCGATATTGTCGCAGCTGGCTTTGATGCCGGTATGCGGCTTGGCGAGAGCCTTGAGGCCGACATGATCTGCGCCCGCCTGACAAGCGATCTGCGTGCGGCGATTGTTGCCTCACCGTCCTATCTTGAAAGGACAACGATCCCCAGACATCCGAATGATCTGATGCAGCATCGCTGCGTGAGGCATCGCTTTGCAAGTGGTCGTATCTATCGCTGGGAGTTTGAAAAGGCGGGTGAGGAGCTGGAAATTGCCATCAACGGCTCACTTATTCTCAATGATGACCGGTTGATTCTCGATGCGATCCTAAACGGCGCTGGTCTCGCTTATCTGTTCGAAGATCACGTTCGGGATGCGCTCGCGGATGGAAGGCTGGTGAGGGTACTTGAAGACTGGTGCCAGCCTTTCGCGGGTCTTTACCTCTATTATCCAAGCCGTCGTCAGATGCGTCCGGCACTGCGCGCATTCATCGATTTCTTTCGCGGATCGTATGAGATGCAGCACCGCTTTCTGGGGGCTTGAATTTGGATCATCTTCGCTATTCTGGCCTCCCGCAATCATTACAGACAGAACGTTTCTGCAGAATAATCGAAGCCGTTCCGATCCTATCGGACGCACTGTCGCGCGCGCGCCGTCTCAACCTTCCAGATTGGTGGCTCGTTTCCGGTGCGCTTTATAATTCTGTATGGAATGTGCTGAGTGGACGCCCTCATGGCTATGGCATCAAAGACGTCGACATCGCTTACTTCGATGGCTCTGATCTCTCATGGAGTGCGGAAGATTCGGCCATTCAAGCGGGCGCTATGGCTTTTGAAGGCTATACGCTACCTGTCGAGATACGCAATCAGGCGCGCGTTCATCTATGGTTTGAAGAGCATTTCGGAAGGCCCTATCCGCCGCTTCGTTGCGCATCCGAATCGATTGAGCGTTACGTAGCAATAGCGCATTGCGTGGGCGTGAGATTGGCGAGTGATAACACGCTCAATATTCACGCTCCTTTTGGGCTGGATGACATTTTTTCGTTTCGTATTCGGCCCAATCATGCCATCGATAACCGCGAAACATATGAAATCAAGGCACGCCGGGCGTTGGAATGCTGGCCTGAATTGACTATTCAGAGCTGGGACAAAGAAGGCTGAGACCATAATGAGCAAAGGGACTGGAATGTTTCGTTGGGGTATTCTTTCCACCGCCAAGATTGGCGTTACGCAGGTTATTCCGGCGCTTTGCGCTTCCGATAACGGCGTAGTCCATGCAATCGCCAGTCGCGATCAGGCGCGTGCGCGTGCTGTTGCTGATCGGTTTGGCGCACCGCTGGCCTTTGGTTCCTATGAAGAATTGCTGGCAAGTGATGAAGTGGATGGTGTCTATATCCCGCTGCCAACCTCGCAGCATATCGAATGGACGCTGAAGGCTGCAGAAGCGGGCAAACATGTTCTCTGCGAAAAGCCGATTGCGTTGAAAGCCGAGGATATCGACCAACTGATTGCCGCGCGCAACAAACATAAGGTGACAATCGCCGAAGCCTTCATGGTCTATTACCACCCGCAATGGATCAAGCTGCGTCACCTTCTTGCTGAGGGCGCGATCGGAACGTTGCGCCATGTGCAGGGCGCATTCAGCTATTTCAACAATGATCCTGGCAATATGCGCAATCAGCCGGAACTTGGCGGTGGCGCGCTACCGGATATTGGCGTGTATCCGACCGTTGTTACGCGTATGGTGACGGAGAAAGAGCCGCTCTCGGTTCAGGCATCGGTCGAGTTCGATCCGAAGTTCGGTACTGATCGTTACGCGAATGTGTCGGCACGATTTGATGGCTTCGACCTTACTTTTTATGTCGCAACACAGCTCGCGGCTCGTCAGACCATGGTTTTCCATGGTGACAAGGGCTTTATCGAAGTTCACGCACCTTTTAACACCGGCAAATATGGTCAGGGCCGCATTACGCTCTATAATGGCGGTCATACGGAAGCGACCGAATGGTCGTTCTCCGATACAAACCACTACCAGCTTCAGGCCGAAAACTTCGTGCGAGCCACGAAAGGCGAAGGCGTGATGCTGTTTTCTCTGGAAAACTCGAAGGCAAATCAGAAATTCATCGATGCTATATATCGTGCTGGTAAAAGCGACGGCTTCGTGAGTGTCTGATTTGTGTGACTGGAACAACTGTCAGGAAGAAATCTTTCTGTGTCACATAGCTTGTGACTTGCAGTGAAAAACCGCCTTTCTTATATACGCCTCGCACAGGGCTTTGATAAAAGGCCGGGCGGATTGAAAAATCCTTCCCCACATCACACCTTGAAGCAGGCATTGTGAAATCGATAGGAACCGCTAATGGAACGCTCGGTAGAGGTCTTTGCGGTTTGCTGAATGGAGAGAAATATGGCTAAAGTTATTGGTATCGATCTGGGAACGACCAACTCCTGCGTTGCCGTCATGGACGGAAAAAGCGCGAAGGTCATTGAAAATGCTGAAGGTGCTCGCACGACGCCTTCGATTATCGCTTTCAGCGATAGCGACGAACGCCTCGCTGGCCAGCCTGCGAAGCGTCAGGCTGTCACCAACCCTGAAGGCACTCTGTTTGCCGTAAAGCGCCTGATTGGCCGCCGCTTTGATGACCCAATGGTCACAAAGGACAAGGATCTTGTACCTTACAAGATCGTCAAGGGCGACAACGGCGACGCATGGGTTGAAACCCACGGCAAGAAATATTCGCCATCGCAGGTTTCGGCCATGATCCTTCAGAAGATGAAGGAAACCGCTGAATCCTATCTCGGCGAAACTGTTACGCAGGCCGTTATCACGGTTCCAGCATACTTCAACGATGCTCAGCGTCAGGCAACCAAGGATGCCGGTAAGATCGCTGGTCTTGAAGTTCTGCGTATCATCAACGAACCAACTGCTGCAGCTCTCGCCTATGGTCTCGACAAGAGCGAAGGCAAGACGATTGCCGTTTACGATCTTGGCGGCGGTACTTTCGACGTGTCGGTTCTCGAAATCGGCGACGGCGTGTTTGAAGTTAAGTCCACCAACGGTGACACGTTCCTCGGCGGTGAAGACTTTGACATGCGTCTGGTCGAATACCTCGTTGCCGAGTTCAAGAAGGAAAGCGGCATCGATCTGAAGAACGACAAGCTTGCTCTGCAGCGCCTTAAGGAAGCTGCTGAAAAGGCAAAGATCGAACTTTCGTCGGCTCAGCAGACTGAAATCAATCTGCCGTTCATCACGGCTGACCAGACCGGTCCTAAGCACCTTGCTATCAAGCTTTCGCGCTCGAAGTTCGAAAGCCTGGTTGACGATCTCGTGCAGCGCACGGTCGAGCCATGCAAGGCAGCACTCAAGGATGCAGGCCTCAAGGCTGGCGACATCGACGAAGTGGTTCTGGTTGGCGGCATGACCCGTATGCCTAAGATCCAGGAAGTCGTGAAGCAGTTCTTCGGTAAGGAACCGCACAAGGGCGTGAACCCGGACGAAGTTGTTGCCATGGGTGCTGCAATTCAGGGCGGCGTTCTGCAGGGCGACGTCAAGGACGTTCTGCTGCTCGACGTAACCCCGCTTTCGCTCGGCATTGAAACGCTTGGTGGCGTATTCACCCGTCTGATCGATCGCAACACGACGATCCCGACCAAGAAGTCGCAGACCTTCTCGACCGCTGAAGACAATCAGTCGGCCGTGACGATCCGCGTTTTCCAGGGCGAGCGCGAAATGGCTGCCGACAACAAGATCCTCGGCCAGTTCGATCTCGTTGGTATTCCGCCGGCACCACGCGGCGTACCGCAGGTTGAAGTGACTTTCGACATCGACGCCAACGGTCTCGTCAATGTGTCCGCGAAGGACAAGGGCACCGGCAAGGAACACCAGATCCGCATTCAGGCATCGGGTGGTCTTTCGGATGCCGACATCGAAAAGATGGTCAAGGACGCAGAAGCAAACGCTGAAGCTGACAAGCAGCGTCGTGATGCTGTTGAAGCCAAGAACCAGGGCGAAAGCCTCCTTCATTCGTCTGAAAAGTCGCTGAAGGAATATGGTGACAAGGTTTCGGCTGAAGACAAGCAGGCAATCGAAGGCGCAATCGCAGCCCTTCGTACCTCGCTTGAAGGCGATGATGCTGAAGATATCAAGGCGAAGACGCAGACCCTTGCCGAAGCTTCGATGAAGCTTGGTCAGGCCATGTATGAAGCAGCACAGGCTGCTGAAGAAGGTGGTGCTGCCGGTGGTGAGCAGGCTTCTTCCAACGATGACGTTGTTGACGCCGATTACGAAGAAATCGACGACGACAAGAAAAAGTCGTAAGCCTTGTCCGTAATGCTAAGGCCCGGGACGTCAGTCCCGGGCTTTTGCGAATTTTCGGGACGGTTGCACCGGACGGACAGAAACAACAAGAATAGTCCAGCAGTCATACCACTCGATCAGAGGTGTGATTTGTGTCAAACAGGACCGTGGAGACGCTACCGTAAAGACGGATGCGATCCAGCCGTCGGGATAACGAACTAATGAAGATCGATTACTACGAAGCTCTAGGTGTTGAGAGAACAGCAGACGATAAGGTGTTGAAGACCGCCTTTCGTAAGCTTGCCATGGAGTATCATCCGGATCGTAATCCGAACAATCCGGATGCTGAACGCAAGTTCAAGGAAATCGGCGAGGCCTATGAAACGCTGAAGGACCCGCAGAAGCGTGCAGCTTACGACCGCTTCGGTCATGCAGCCTTTGAAAATGGCGGCATGGGTGGCGGTGGTTTCGGCGGCGGCTTTGGTGGCGCCGGCGGTTTTTCCGATATTTTCGAAGACATCTTTGGCGAGATGATGGGTGGCGGTCGCCGCCGCTCAAATGGCGGACGCGAACGCGGCGCCGATCTTCGCTACAATATGGAAGTAAGTCTGGAAGAAGCTTTTTCCGGCAAGGCCGCACAGATCCGTGTGCCGACTTCCATCACCTGTGATGAATGCTCAGGTACGGGCGCAAAAGCCGGTTCGCAGCCGACCACCTGTACCATGTGCTCCGGTTCCGGCCGCGTGCGCGCAGCACAGGGCTTCTTCTCGGTTGAGCGGACCTGTCCGACCTGTAACGGCCGCGGTCAGATCATCAAGGATCCTTGCGGCAAGTGCCATGGTCAGGGCCGTGTTACGCAGGAGCGTTCGCTTTCGGTCAATATCCCGGCTGGTATCGAAGACGGTACTCGTATTCGTCTGGCTGGTGAAGGTGAAGCCGGAACGCGTGGCGGACCATCAGGCGATCTTTATATCTTCCTGTCGGTTAAGCCGCATGAGTTCTTCCAGCGTGATGGGGCTGATCTTTACTGCAAGGTTCCGATCTCGATGACGACGGCAGCACTGGGTGGAGATTTTGAAGTTTCCACGCTTGATAGCACCCAGACTCGCGTGAAGGTGCCGGAAGGTACACAAAACGCCAAGCAATTCCGCCTTAAAGGCAAGGGTATGCCGGTTCTGCGTCAGCAGGCAGTGGGTGATCTTTATATCCAGATTGATATTGAGACGCCGCAGAACCTCTCCAAGCGGCAACGCGAGTTGCTTGAGGAATTTGAACAACTCTCATCCAAGGAGAACAGCCCGAAATCGGCAGGCTTCTTCTCCCGGATGAAGGAGTTTTTCGAAGGTATAGGTGAGTGATGAAAAGGGAGCCGTTTGGCTCCCTTTTTTTATACTTTCCTTATTGTCGCCTTGCCTAACTAATCCAATGCGGCATAAACTTGTCTGATAACGACAATGGGAGCAGTGAGAATGGCAGGACAGCTCGGCAGGAAACTGGCCGCTAAGTTCGATGAGGAAATCCGTTTTTTCAAAGGCTGGATAGACGGACCGAAGGCGGTTGGCGCTATATTGCCGACAAGTTCGATTACAGCGCGACGCATGGCGAGTGTTATCGATACGAAATCAGGCCTGCCTGTTCTGGAGCTCGGACCGGGAACAGGTGTTATCACCAAGGCTATTCTTGCGCATGGCGTGAAGCCTTCCGATCTCTACTGCGTTGAATATTCTTCAGATTTTGTCGAACATCTCGACAGGACTTTCCCCGATGTGAACATCATTCAGGGCGATGTATTCGATCTGGATAGCGCTTTGGGCAATATGAAAGATCAGAAATTCGACAGCATTGTTTCAGCAGTTCCGATGCTGAATTTCCCAATGCCAAGCCGCATTCAGCTGATGGAAGATCTTTTGTCCCGAATTCCACGCGGCCGTCCTCTCATACAGATTACTTATGGTCCACGTCCGCCAGTGCCAGCTGGCAAAGGCAATTACACTGTGCAGCATTACGATTTCGTCGTGCGCAATGTTCCGCCCGCACAGCTCTGGGTCTATCGTAGTCCGCTCGTCTGACCTTTTACGGAGTATATTAATCCATGACGGCAAAGATCCTGATCTTTGCGGGTTCTACCCGCAAAGGCGCTTTTTCAGGCCATATGGCAGAGGCGGCTTCCAGAGAGCTGGCGGCACAAGGTGCGAGCATTACGCATATTTCGCTGGCTGATTATCCGCTTCCCTTCATGAATGAAGATCTGGAAGCTGAAGAGGGTATTCCAGAAAACGCCATGAAGCTTGGTCGTCTCTTTGCCGAGCATGACGGGCTGATGATCTGTTCTCCGGAATATAATGCATCGATCCCGGCGCTTCTCAAAAATACGATCGACTGGGTCAGCCGTATTTCGAAGGATGGCGATAAGCCGCTCAAGCCTTATGCGGGTTTGACTGTCGGGCTTTGCTCGACTTCCAACGGTGCTTTCGCCGGTATGCGTGGGCTTTATCACTTGCGCGCCGTTCTGATGAATGTCGGCACGCATATCGTGACTGAGCAGTGCTCGGTTAGCGGTGCCGCCGATGCTTTCAATGATGATGACACGCTCAAAAATGAGCGTCAGGCAAAGATGCTGAGCGCTGTATGCGCGAGCCTGATTAAGCACTCGGTCAATCCGGGGCGCTGATAATTGGCACTATCTGCACATTTCAGGGCGCGGTATCTTTCGTACCGCGCCCTGTTGTGCGAATAGCATAATTCGACCGGAGCGGAGCGAGGATCGATAAGATTATGCTTCAAGTAAAAGACATTAGAGCGCCGATCTGATTAAATCCGATCGAAACGCGCTCTAAAACTAAAAATCACAGCGGAGATTACCATGACGACCACAGATTTGCGCGATCAGCTGATCGTGGGCCTCGACGTGCCAACCGTTGCTGAAGCGGAAAAGGTAGTTGAAGAGCTTGGCGATGCGGCCACTTTCTACAAGATCGGCTACCAGCTTGTGTTTGCAGGCGGTCTTGATTTCGCAAAGAGTCTGATTGCGGCAAAGAAAAAAGTCTTTCTCGACATGAAGCTCCTCGACATCGACAATACCATTGCCAAGGGCGTGGAAAATGTCGCGAAGATGGGCGTTTCCATGCTTACCCTCCATGCTTATCCAAAGGCCATGCGTTCGGCCGTGGAAGCGGCCAAAGGCTCTGATCTTTGCCTGCTTGGCGTGACTGTTCTGACCTCGATGGATGATGCTGATCTGAAAGAGGCGGGTTATTCCGATACGCCGGAAGCACTGGTGCTCAAGCGTGCGCAACAGGCGCGGGACGCGGGCATGGGCGGGATTGTTGCGTCGGCTGCCGAAGCTTTTGCCATTCGTCAGGCCATTGGCCCCGAGATGGCCGTCGTTACTCCAGGAATTCGTCCGGCGGGAGCCGAGAAGGGCGACCAGAAGCGGGTCATGACACCAGCCGATGCGTTAGAAGCCGGTGCAAGTCATCTCGTCGTTGCGCGACCAATTGTCGGTGCAAGCGATCGCAGGGCTTCAGCCCTTGCCATTCTGGAAGAAATGCGCTCGGTTGCCTAATCGGTTTCTGAGGAGGATGATATGACCAAAGCCTATTGGATCGCCCGCGTGGATGCCCGTGATACGGAGCGCTACAAGGATTATGTCTCGACCGCCAAGCCTGCTTTCGAGCGATATGGTGCGAAGTTCATCGCTCGTGGCGGTAAAGCCGAAGCCGTCGAAGGTCCGGGCCGCGCCCGCAATGTCATCATCGAATTTGAAACGATGCAGCACGCGCTTGATTGCTACAACTCGCCGGAATATCAGGCTGCAAAAGCCATCCGCCAGACTGTGGCGGACGGCGAAATCGTCATCGTCGAAGGTGTATAAGCATGTCTCCCAAAAGTGGGAACCGGTTTTGGGTTAAAGACATGCGAAAGACAAAGAACTAAAGCGTGTACGCTTTAATTATAGCCTGACCGGCGGATCATGACGTCCGCTGATCGAAAGATCTAGCAATATGACCTTGCCCGCATGTGGATCAGCATTGCGGGCATTTTCATTCATACCTTCATGCGCGCTGGTGACGATCAGCACAGAGGCGTCTGCGCCGATAAAGGCGGGGCAGGTTGGCTGGCTAACAGGAAGCTTGATCGAGCGTATCAAACGGCCCTGCGGCGAGTAGGCATTGAGCGCACTGCCGCCCCAGCAAGCATTCCACAGTGTTCCTTCTGCATCCACCACCGAGCCATCAACGCCACCATCTTCCACGCGATGATGGAACACACTTTTTTCCGAGACCGGCAGCCCGGTTTCGGGATCAGTATCGACCCGCCAGATGATATTGCGGTCGGTATCGGCAAAATAAGCGATCTTGCCATCCGGCGAAAAGCAGATCGAATTGGTGATTGTGATGCCAGAGAAAAGCTTTTTGACTTGCCCCTCGCGATACCACCAGATCGAGCCAGCATCCTTCTCGGCTTTCTTGCCCATGGTGCCGATCCAGAAGGAACCCGACGGATGCACACGCGCATCATTGGAGCGCGTAACGTCATTATCGGCTTCCAGCGGATGGTGCAGCGTCAGGCGTCCGCTGGCGCGCTCTCGCACAAACAGACCATGTTCGCTGACGATCAGTTGCCGCTCACGATCAATGACTGCAAGCGCGCTGGCTTTCATGCCCAGATCATGCGTGCGGACTTCACCACCATCATCCTTTTCGATCAGTCTCTGACCCAGAATATCAAACCACCAACATTGAGCGGTCAGTGGATCATAGCCCGGACCTTCCCCCAGTTCTGCGATATGTTCGGCAAATATGGTTGTGTTGACTGCGCTCACCTGTTCCTCCCGGGCTTTGCCGTTTCAACATAATGAAGCAGGCCGATGCGATCCAGTTGCAAATATTTAAGTGATCAGAAAGTTCTATGTTGCTTGGCGAAACCGTTTTAAGTTCCGGCAACTGAGAATCGCGAGGAAATCATGTCGCTTAAAGTTGCGGTCCAGATGGACCATATCAGCACGGTCAATATTGCAGGTGACACCACTTTTGCTCTGTCGCTTGAAGCGCAAAAGCGCGGCCATGAGCTGTATCATTACACGCCTGATCGCCTTTCCATGCGTGATGGCGTTGTTACAGCGCGGCTTGAGAAGCTTGAAGTGCGCGACATCAAGGGTGATCATTTCACACTGGGCGAGCCTGAGCGTCGCAACATGCTGGATATGGATGTGGTGCTGCTGCGCCAGGACCCGCCATTCGACATGAACTACATCACCAATACGCATCTGCTGGAGCGCATTCATCCAAAAACGCTGGTGGTCAATGATCCGGCCTGGGTTCGCAACAGCCCGGAAAAGATTTTCGTTACCGAATTTCCCGACCTGATGCCGGAGACGCTTATCACCAAGGATCCACAAGAGGTTCTGGAATTCCGCCGTGAATTTGGAGATATCATTCTGAAGCCGCTTTACGGTAATGGCGGCGCAGGCGTGTTCCATCTCGCAGATGGTGACCGTAACCTGACTTCGCTTCTGGAAATGTTCGGCCAGCTCTTCAAGGAGCCGTTTATTGCGCAGCGTTACCTCAAGGATGTACGTGCCGGTGACAAGCGCATCATCCTGATCGATGGTGAACCAGTTGGCGCGATCAATCGTGTGCCTTCGGAAACCGATGCGCGCTCCAACATGCATGTCGGTGGTCGCGCTGAACAAAGCAAGCTGACGCCGCGTGAGCAGGAAATCTGCGCCCGCATCGGACCTTCGCTTAAAGAACGTGGTTTCATTCTCGTCGGTATCGACGTGATCGGCGAATATATGACCGAGATCAACGTGACTTCCCCAACGGGTATCCGTGAGATTGAGCGCTTTGATGGCACCAATATTGCCGCCCTGTTCTGGGACGCAGTTGAAGCCAAGCGCAAGTAACACGCGTCTCTTCGGCGAAAAATTCATAGGGTCGGTCTGAAACAATCAGATCGGCCCTTTCTCTTGATTGCACCTATCGAAAATGCTTAAATCCTATGGTTGTATTTAAGCATTTCCTCACTTTTAGGATGTGCTGCGGGTTATGCGGGGGCATATGGTAGCGCGGGTGGGGACAGTTGCCTTTCAGGGCATAGAAGCGGTGCCTGTCGATGTGCAGGTGATGGTGGCACCGGGCAAGATGGGTATGTCAATCGTTGGCCTGCCCGACAAGGCGGTGGCTGAAAGTCGGGAGCGGGTACAGGCGGCGCTTCATGCTTCCGGTCTGTCGATGCCGACAAAGCGGGTGACGGTTAATCTGGCACCCGCCGATCTACCAAAAGAAGGTTCGCATTACGATTTGCCGATTGCCGTGGGGCTTATGGCTGCCATTGGTGCTATCCCGGCGGATGCCATTCAATCATATATGGTGCTGGGCGAACTGTCGCTTGATGGCACGATCACGGCAGTTGCTGGCGTACTGCCTGCAGCAATCAGTGCAAACCGCGAGGACAAGGGGCTGATTTGTCCTCACGGTTGCGGGTCGGAAGCAGCATGGGCGGGTGCAGATGTTGATATTCTCGCGCCACGCAGCCTGATCGCGCTGGCCAATCATTTCAAGGGAACGCAGGTGCTGACACCGCCTGAACCCTCCATGCGTGTTTCAAGCGAAATGCAGCCTGATTTGGCTGACATCAAAGGGCAGGAGACTGCCAAGCGTGCGCTGGAGATTGCAGCCGCTGGTAATCACAATTTGCTGCTAGTTGGCCCTCCAGGATCAGGTAAGTCCATGCTGGCGCAGCGACTGCCGTCGATCCTGCCAAAACTCAGCCCACGCGAGCTGCTTGATGTGTCGATGATTGCATCTATCGCTGGTGAGCTTTCCGGCGGAAAGCTCTCTGATCGCAGGCCGTTTCGTGCGCCGCATCATTCCGCATCCATGGCGGCGATGGTGGGTGGCGGTTTGCGGGCAAGGCCGGGAGAAGTGTCGCTCGCGCATAATGGCGTATTGTTTCTCGATGAGTTTCCCGAATTCTCGCCACAGGTGCTCGATTCGCTCCGCCAGCCGCTGGAAACAGGCGAATGCATGATTGCCCGGGTTAATCACCGCACTAGCTATCCGGCGCGGTTTCAGCTGATTGCGGCAATGAATCCATGCCGATGCGGTATGGCAGGAGAGCCGGGACATACATGCGCGCGTGGACCGCGTTGCCAGAGTGATTATCAGGCACGAATTTCCGGTCCTTTGCTGGATCGCATCGACCTGCGCGTTGATATGCCGGCTGTCTCGGCGCTTGATCTCATTCAGCCATCGCAGTCTGAACGCAGTGAGGGCGTCGCCAAGCGGGTGGCGCGGGCGCGTGCGATCCAGAGTGCGCGCTATGCAGCGCTCGGGCTCGATGCGTCGATGACCAATGCCAATTGCTCGGCAAATCTGATCGAGGAAGTGGCAAGACCCGACGCCGCTGGTGTTAAATTGTTGCGCGATGCCAGCGAGCAGATGCGCTTTTCCGCGCGCGCTTATCATCGCATTCTGAAAGTGGCCCGCACTCTGGCTGATCTTGACGGTGTCGATCAGATCAGCCGGATACATCTTGCCGGTGCGATTTCCTATCGTATGGGAGCAGAGAGGCTGTCTTCTGTGGCGTGAAAACCGCCACAGAAGTCCTGATCCTCATTGGTTCAGTTTGCGTGAAGTGTCACGGTACCATTGTTGAGGAAACAGGCTTTGCTGAACAATGACAGATCAAGCGGATTGGGAAGGCGTACGTCGCTTAAATCCGGGCAAGTTTTGATCTCGGCATCGAACGAGCGGTCGATCTGCGAGATGCAGAGAATGGTCATGCCTTTGTTGCGTGCAAAAGCCTCTAACGCTCGGATCTGCACCATCAGTTCCAGCTTCTCACGCTTCTGATCCAAGAGTTGAAGATAGTCGATCACCATGCAGGTGCCATATGGTTCGTCTTGCGCCTGACCGATTATGTAATCAGCGCTGATTGCCTCAGATGTGTCGAACACGAACAGATCATTGAAGTCGCGCTCATCGACACCAAGCATGTCAAATCGCTTGGTAATGTCTTTTCGTGTGTAATCGAGAGAGTAGAACAGACCGCGCTGCCCCTTTCTCATCGCCTCAATGAGGATTTCAAGACTGAGCAGTGTTTTGCCATGGCCCGGGCGTGCGCCCACCAGAACCAGATCGCCGGGATGCAGGCGTGCATATAGCGCTGCTGCTGAAACCGCGCCTGATTGTTTGTGTGTCAGCATACTCCAGCTTTTGAAGCCTTCGCGCGCTGCAATACGATCCAATGCAGCATGGAGAGGTATATTCTCATCACGCGACATAAGTTTCGCACGGCGTTTCAAGTGATAGATGGGAGCCGACAATTTCATCAAAACCTCCTATGCGAGCCATAATAGCAATCCCTCCTTATGCTTTCGCCCGAACAGTTGGTTCGATGGTTAGATTTCCCGCATGAATAATGCTTTCCCGATTGGAGGGGGGAGGCTTGGAAGCAGCCAGAATCAGAGCTTAATCCAGTTTTATTTTGCAGGAAATAGTTCAACGACAGACATGCGTTAAAAAGAAAGGGCCGGAGAGTAAAACACTCTCCGGCCCTGCGTTTCATACGATGTTCGTCTGCTTACTTAACCGAGCCAACCAGCAGATTGTCCTGAGATTCGATTGTGACCCAGCGACCGGTATTGTTTGCGGCCTGACGCTTCAGATAGGTGTAGTCGGTTTCATCCCAACGCAGAACTTCGTCAGTCAGATTGTCGAGAACGAAATCGCCACGATCTGTGCGAACGGTCAGAACCGCATGGCCTTCGCCGTCTGGCTTGCGAACAACCGTGATCAGCAGGTCGGTCATCGGAATGCCAGCCTTGGCCAGTTCACGCTGCTTGAGCAGAACGTAGTCTTCGCAATCGCCAACAGTGGTCGGGTAAGCCCAATATTCCTCTACACCGTAGATTTCCATATCGGTCATCGGCTTGATGCGCTCATTAACCGAGAGATTGACGGTCTGAATATTCTGCCAGTTGGCGTTGTTGAGCAGAAGCGGGCGGGTATCGCGGCTCACGATGTTGCATTCAGCAGCTTCACGCTTGCAGAACTCGTAATGACCGATTGGCTGTGAGGTCAGTTTACCTGTCTGCATATAGGCTCCCGATGCAGCCTGAGCACCAAAGCTCGAGACGAGAGCAGCAATGCCAATGCTGGCAGCAGCGATAAACTTAATGCTCGAGCGAACTACGCAAAACATACTCAAAGCCCTTTTCACAGCCCGCACTGGGCATTTATTAACGAAAAGTTAAAATATGAAACATGGTCTGAGTCAATTGAGACTGTGGCGTCTTCGCCCAACATCTTAATTAATGGTTAACGCGGGTATGTATCTGAAAACACATCTATAAATTGTATTTATGGATGCAAAAAACCGCCGCTTGGAAGGCGGCGGTTAGGAAATTACTTATATAAAATATAGGCTTATGCGAAATCTTTCGCCGAAATGGAACAGCTTTTAAATAGGGGCTGGAGAAGGACAGCCATCCTCATGTGATTTCTAAAGTGGTGTGAAACAGACGTTTGTGTGTCCGGCGCCCACAAAACCAAGGCGCTGAGCCGCTCCCTTGGAAAGATCGAGAACGCGCCCCTTAATGAACGGACCGCGATCATTGATACGGACGACAAGCGACTTGCCGTTTCTCTGGTTGGTCACTTTTACCTTGGTGCCAAGCGGCAGTGTTTTGTGAGCCGCGGTCAGACCAGCTGGGTTCATGCGTTCGCCCGATGCCGTGCGGGAGGTGAGTGCATACCAGGAAGCACCGCCACAGCGCGCAGCCTGAGCTTCCATTGCGGTGATCGAGAAAAGACCTGTGGTCGCAACGGCGAGCATAGCCATACGGATTTTGAAGTTCATACTGATTCCAAGAGTCGTTTCGAAGTGCCTTCACAGTCTTGACTGAGAAAGGCCGACGGGAACTGGAATCTAAATGTGGCGATGGCGTGATATTATTGAGAGTATTATGAGGTAATTGATTCAGAAGATTGTGCGGAAAATGATCCTATACTATGCGTTGTTTATTTGATGATTCAAGAAAAACTCAGGAATATTTTGAATTTAATCGCGTTGTTTCTGTAAAATCGCTTACGATTCGTTAAGATTCGACCGCCTGCTTCGCAGAGCCATGTTTTCAAGCGCCGGACTCAAGAAAAGCTGCTTTGGCTGAGAGGGGTATTTAGCCGCGACAATACAATTTTTATTTGTATTCCTAGTTTTCGATCCATCACCGCAAGATGACAAAATCTGGCCTTTTATGGGCAAAATACAACCAATGGGTGTTGTCTGGCCGGTAAAGTTTACCGCAACATCTGTAACTTTTGTTGAAATCCGGCGCGATGACACAGTTTTGACCGCTGGCCAGATGCATTCAAAAGCCAAAATCCTGCTATAAGCGCTCAGCTTCAGAATGGAATATGATGCAGGATAATTCGCAAAAGGACGATCAGGACACCGCGCGCCCCGCCGTCTCGGCTGGCAAGCGCGTTGTCTATCTATGCCTTGGCTTTCTCATGCTGGCACTTGGCATCATTGGTGCCATTCTGCCGGTGATGCCAACCACCATTTTCATCATCCTTGCGGCATGGTTTTTTGCGCGTTCGTCACCGAAATTCGAGGCGCGTCTGCTGGCCGATCCGCGTTTTGGCCCGATGATCATCAAATGGCGTGATCGTGGAGCCATTCCACCAAGGGCAAAACTTTATGCATGTCTTGGTATGACATTTGGCTACGGCATGTTCTGGTGGGGCGCACAGCCTGGCCCCTTGCTTGCCGTTTCAGTTACGGTTTTCATGCTTGGTTCTGCGGCTTATGTCCTGTCGCGCCCGAGCGAATAGCGACAATATCAGAAGGGGGAGTTTCTGATGCCTTTGCCCATCATCAATCCGCTTATCGATAAGCTCTCTGCGCCACCCATCCCAGCCGTTCAGGAGTGGGCGCGTGAATATGATGGCGCGCATGGACCTCTGATCGATCTGTCGCAAGCCGTACCCGGCTACCCACCGCATCCTGATATGCTGCGCTTTCTCGGCGAAGCTGCAAGCTCGGTCGCTTACGCGGGCTATGGTCCGATTGAGGGAGAAACCGTTCTGCGGGAAGCCTATGCCCGGCATGTCGGCAATCTTTATGGAGCGGAGATCAAGGCTGGCAATATTCATATAACGTCGGGCTGCAATCAGGCGTTCATTGCGGCAATCATGTGCGTTGCTCAAAGCGGAGATACGGTTCTCGCCACCGATCCATTCTATTTCAATCACCAGTCATCGTTGGAAATGCTGGGAATTCGCTCGGAAACGATGCTTTGCCGCGCCGAAAATGGCTTCGTGCCGGATATAGAAGATGTGCGGGCCGCATTGCATAAACGCGTGCGTGCGCTGGTGTTGGTTTCTCCCAACAATCCAACCGGTGCAATTTATCCGCCGCAGCTACTGGCGCAAATCTATGCGGCCTGCCGTTACAATGGAACATGGCTCCTGCTGGATGAAACCTATCGCGATTTTCTCAGTGACGCTGATCAGGCGCCCCATGATCTCTTTGAAGAAGTCGATTGGCCGTCGCATTTGATCCAGCTTTATAGCTTCTCGAAATCCTTCTGCATTCCCGGTCAAAGGCTAGGCGCAATCGTAGCGGGTGCTGACATGGTGGCGAATGTTGCCAAGGTCATGGACAATCTGCAGATCTGTGCAACTCGCGCGCCACAGATTGCGGTCAGTCGGGCTATCGAGCCGTTACAGTCTTGGCGTGATGACAATCGCAAGGAGATTGCACGACGGGCAGAGGCTTTACGTGTCTCGATGAGTAATGTCGCCGGTTGGCATGTTGAGGCGGTGGGTGCCTATTTCGCTTTTGTGCGGCATCCTTATGAGGGTTCGTCTTCTGTCGCGGTTGCCGAGAGGCTTGCCAAAACGACTGGCATCATTACCTTGCCCGGCAGCTTCTTTGGTGAAAGCCAGGATGCTTTCCTGCGCTTTGCTTTCGCCAATGTCGAAGTCGCAGGCATTGAGGCGACTGCTGCACGATTGTCATGTTTTAAAATGTGAAGCAGCAGGCCCGCGTGGAAAACCCCACAAAACCGCGGGCAAAGGCGATTGATACAAAGCTGTTACACTACTGTCATATGACTGTTATATAGAGCGCGTAGACGGCTGGTGACGCTTTCACGTCATGTGTCTTTTACAACAGGGGCTGGTGCTCATGAACAAGATGATTTCCTCGACCGCAGCGCTCGCAATTGCTGCAGTATTGTCGGTTTCCGCTGCGAATGCGCGCGATCAGATTCAGGTTTCCGGTTCCTCGACCGTTCTGCCTTATGCCAAGATCGTTGCTGAAACCTTTGGCGAAACCTATCCTAACTTCAAGACGCCGGTCATTGAATCGGGCGGCTCTGGCGCAGGCATCAAGGAATTCTGTAAGGGCGTCGGTGAAAACACCATCGATATCGCCAATGCATCGCGCGCCATGAAGGGCACCGAACTCAAGTCCTGCATCGACGCTGGCGTCAAGGAAGTTCAGGAAGTTCGTTTCGGTTATGACGGCATCGTCTTCGCAACCGACGCAAACGGCCCAGACTGGAAGCTCGCTCCAGTTGATGTTTACAAGGCACTTGCTGCTAAGCTCGTCGTAGATGGCAAGCTCGTAGACAATCCAAACACCAAGTGGAATCAGGTCAATGCAGACCTGCCAGATTGGGACATCACCGCTTACATTCCTGGCGAAAAGCACGGCACCCGTGAAGTTTTTGAAGAAAAGCTTCTTGCTGACGGCTGCAAGGAATCGGGCGCTCTCGACGAAATCAAGAAGACTGGCCTCGACGACAAGGCTTCGGCTGCTGCCTGTATCGCTGTTCGTAAGGACGGCAAGGCTGTCGACATCGATGGCGATTACAGCGAAACGCTGGCTCGCATCGACTCCAACAAGCAGGGCGTTGGCGTTTTCGGTCTCTACTTCTTCGAAAACAACGCTGACAAGCTGAAGGTTGCAACCGTCAGCGGCGTCAAGCCATCGGCTGAAACTGTTGCTTCGGGCGAATATCCAGTTTCGCGCCCACTGTTCTTCTACGTGAAGAAGGCTCACCTGGGCGTTATCCCAGGCCTGAAGGAATATGTTGACTTCTTCCTGTCCGAACAGATGGTTGGTCCAGAAGGCCCGCTCGCTGAATACGGTCTGGTTCCAGCGCCAGATGCAGAGCGTGAAGCTCAGCGTACTGCCTTCACTGAAGGCAAGGTAATGGAAGCTAAGTAAGCTTTGATCTGTGGAATGTGGGGAGAACCTCTCCCCACATTCTTCTTCTTTTGCGCATGTCGTTTAGGACGAGCGCATTCGCATGGACATTGTTGTGCTGGTTCACAGCATTTGTCTTAGTTTTGGGGCAACCGGGGAAATTGAATGTCCTTCTTTCTGGTTCTCGTCAGTGTTGTTGCAATCGGACTGATCGGCTTTTTCATTGGCCGTCAACGCGCCGTTGCACTCAATAAGGCGCAACCTGCAGCCGGATCAGGCGCAGGGGTAGAGAAAATGCATTCCCGCCCGCATTATCATGGCTGGTGGGTTTTCCTCGTTTCGGCTCTGCCCGCAATTCTGTTTCTCGCGGTTTGGGCGGTCGGTACGTCGGTTTATCTTGATCATACGGCAACCGCCCGTATGCCTGAGGCTGTTGAGGATGGCTCCTATTCAGAGCGCAGCTTGCAGCTCGGTATGATCCGCAGCCTTGCCGATGGTATCGTAAAGCTGACACCCGCCGAAATCGAAAGCTTCCCGCAGACCTATAAGGATGCGCGCGAAGTTCTCGGCTCAAAGGGCGTAGCACTTGCTACTGAAGGTCAGGACTATATGGTCCCGATCGCTCTCTTCCTTGAGCACGCCAACAAGATTTCTCACACGGTCGGCAGCGTTATTGCGCTGGTGATTGCCATAGCAGGCCTCGTTTTCGGTCTGTCGGGGATCAAACGCCGTACGCGCGCCCGTAATAATGTCGAGCGCATCGTGCTGTGGGGGCTCGTTGCCTCCTCCGGTATCGCGATCCTGACGACCATCGGCATTGTTTTCTCCGTTCTGTTCCAGACGGTTACTTTCTTTCAGTCTATCGCTCCGATGGATTTCTTCTTCGGTACGGTTTGGGACCCACGCTTTGCAGCTGCAGGTTCTGGTGGTGAAGTCGGTCAGTTTGGTCTTATCCCGCTTCTGGCCGGTACGCTCTACATTGCTTTCGTGGCCATGCTGTTTGCAGTGCCCGTCGGTCTGTTCTCCGCGATCTACATGGCCGAATATGCGTCGCCGAGAGTCCGTACCGTTGTTAAGCCGCTGCTTGAACTTCTGGCTGGTATCCCGACCATCGTTTACGGCTTCTTCGCGTTGATTACGGTAGGCCCGTTCCTGCGTGATCTCTCGGCTGCCATTGCAGGCGGTCAGGGTTTCATCATGGCGCAGAGCGTGCTGACGGCAGGTCTCGTCATGGGTGTGATGCTCATCCCGTTCGTGTCGTCGCTGTCTGATGACATCATCACATCGGTTCCGCGCTCGCTGCGTGACGGTTCGCTCGGTCTTGGTGCAACGCGTTCGGAAACGATCAAGCGTGTTGTTCTTCCCGCTGCACTTCCGGGCATCGTCGGTGCTCTTCTGATGACAGCATCGCGTGCAATCGGTGAAACGATGATCGTGGTTCTCGCAGCCGGTGTTGCAGCGCGTCTTACGGCCAATCCGTTTGAAGCCATGACCACCATTACGGTCAAGATCGTCAACCAGCTGACCGGCGACCTTGAATTCGACTCGCCGCAGACGCTTGTTGCCTTTGCGCTGGGTATCACTCTTTTCGTCCTGACGCTGATCATGAACATCTTTGCGCTCTACATCGTTCGCAAGTACCGGGAGCAGTACGAATAATGACCGATTCAACTTTCAATGCTGCTGGGAATGCCGTCGCAACACCCCAGCGCCGCGATATCGGAATCAAGCGTCGCTACGCTGCTGAACGCCGCTTCCGCCTCTATGGCATCGTTGCCATTGCGATTGGCGTATTCTTCCTTTGCGCGCTTCTGTTTTCGGTTTTCTCGAAGGGCTACACGGCGTTCGGACAGACGACGATCTATCTGCCGGTCAAGCTTGACGAGCAGGTTATTGATCCGGGCAACAAGCGCGCGACCGATCCGAATGTGCTGATTACCGCAAACTACCCGCTTCTGGTCCGCAACGCGCTGGCTGAGAAACTGGGTGTGGCATCGACAGATCGCGCGCAATTGCGTGAGGTTGGCCGTTTCTTCTCTGACGGTGTTCGCGTTCAGCTTCGCCAGATGGTGATGGATAATCCATCGCTTATCGGGACTACGCAGACGGTTCCGGTTCTTGCTGCTGCTGATATTGATTCTGCTTATAAGGGCCAGATCGATCTGTCGGTTGCCGAGGCAAACCGTAAGGTTTCTGACCGCCAGGTCGCCTGGATTAAGACGCTGACCGATGAAGGCATGATGAGCGAGGCTTTTAACTGGGGTCTGTTCACCAATGGTGCGTCCAGCCGTCCTGAAACCTCTGGTCTGGGTGTCGCGCTGGTCGGTTCCTTCTACATGATGCTGATTGTGTTGGTTCTTGCACTGCCTATCGGTGTCGCTGCTTCGATCTATCTTGAGGAATTTGCGAAGAAGAACCGCCTTACCGATCTGATCGAAGTCAACATCAACAATCTGGCTGCTGTGCCATCGATTGTGTTCGGTCTGCTTGGTCTTGCAGTCTTCATCAACTTCTTCAACCTGCCGCGTTCAGCCTCCATTGTTGGTGGTCTGGTGCTGACATTGATGACATTGCCAACCATCATCATCGCAACACGTTCGGCACTTCGCGCTGTACCACCATCGATCCGTGCGGCGGCTTTGGGGCTAGGTGCTTCGAAGACGCAGATGGTTTTCCATCATGTGCTGCCGCTCGCGGCACCTGGTATTCTGACCGGAACGATTATCGGTCTGGCTCAGGCTCTTGGTGAAACTGCACCGCTGCTGCTGATCGGTATGGTGGCCTTCGTTGCCAATATGCCGACAACCCCGATGGACCCTGCAACTGCTCTGCCTGTGCAGATTTTCATGTGGGCCAATGAAGCCGAGCGTGCCTTTGTAGAACGGACATCAGGCGCTATTATCGTCCTGCTCCTGTTCCTAGCAGTAATGAATATTGCAGCAATTATTCTGCGCCGCCGCTTTGAGCGCCGCTGGTAAACGGGAGAGAAATGATGAATCTCATGACTGAACGATCTCTCGAAAAAGCCGTAGGAGAAAAGATGAACACCAACGCCCCCTCCGTTAAGATGCGCGGTGACAAGGTCTGCGTGTTTTATGGCGAGAAGCAGGCTCTGTTCGAAGTCGATCTGGAAGTTCCGGAAAAGATGGTCACAGCGCTGATCGGTCCTTCGGGTTGCGGCAAGTCTACCTTCCTGCGTTCGCTTAACCGCATGAACGACACCATCGAAGGTTGCCGCATCGCGGGCAAGATCACGCTCGACAACGAAGACATATACGATCCGAAGATCGACGTTGTTGAATTGCGCGCTCGCGTTGGCATGGTGTTCCAGAAGCCAAATCCGTTTCCGAAGTCGATCTTTGAAAACGTCGCCTATGGCCCACGTATTCACGGCCTTGCCCGCAACAAGACCGATCTCGAAGAAATCGTTGTCACCAGCTTGCAGAAGGCCAGCCTCTTTGAAGAGGTCAAGGATCGTCTGCATGATGCCGGCACCGGTCTTTCCGGTGGTCAGCAGCAGCGTCTGTGCATCGCGCGCGCTATTGCCGTCAGCCCTGAAGTGATCTTGATGGATGAGCCTTGCTCGGCACTCGATCCGATCGCGACCGCCAAGGTTGAAGAGCTGATCGACGAACTGCGCCAGAACTATACCATCGTCATCGTTACACACTCCATGCAGCAGGCCGCACGCGTTTCGCAGCGTACTGCCATGTTCCATCTGGGCAATCTGGTGGAAGTGGGCGATACGGACGTGATGTTCACGGCACCGACCGAAAAGCGCACGCAGGACTACATCACCGGTCGCTTTGGCTAATTAATTGGAACGGGAGCGGCGGCTGGTTTGAAAACAAAGCTGTTTGGCTTCCCCGCAATTTACATTGAGGTCTATTATGGCGTCTCAGCATACTGTTAGCGCTTACGACGAAGAACTGCAGTTCCTCACGCATAAGATCGCCGAGATGGGCGGTCATGCAGAGCGCATGGTCGAGCAGTCCGTTGCAGCGATTGTCAATGCCGACAATGCACTTGCCCAGCGTGTTATCTCCGACGATCTCATCCTCGATGCAAGTGAGCGCGAGATTGATGATAAGGCCGTGATGATTATCGCCAAGCGCCAGCCAATGGCTGTCGATCTGCGTGAAATCATCGGCTCGATCCGCATCTCTGCCGATCTGGAGCGCGTTGGCGATCTTGGCAAAAATATTGCCAAGCGCGTTGCTGCAGTTTCGGAATCTCGCCAGCCGGTCAAGCTCTATCGCGGCCTTGAAACCTTGGCTGAGCTGGCTCTCACCCAGCTCAAGGACGTGCTCGATGCCTATGCAACGCGCTCGGTACAGCAGATCAACGTCGTTCGCGACCGCGATGACGAAATTGACTCGATGTACACTTCGCTGTTCCGCGAGTTGTTGACCTACATGATGGAAGATCCGCGCAATATTTCCGCCTGCACGCATCTTCTGTTTTGCGCAAAGAACATCGAGCGCATTGGCGATCACGCAACCAACATTGCTGAGACGGTCTATTACATCGTGACCGGTCTGCAAATGCCTGCGGAGCGCCCAAAAGAAGACCTGAGCCACGGTATCGTCGTGGACGAGGCGCGTAAATCCTAAGAATATCTGGCACCGCATTCGTGCGGTCCAGATGCCTGCATGAATATGAAAAACGCGACGGCACGCGGTCGATCGGGGGCTTGTATCTTCCGCTGCCTCAAGCGCATCCCAAAAAGTGCGAAGCGATTTTGGGAAGTATATGCGATAAAAACAAGTGCTTAGAGCATGATCCAATTTAGTCGGATCACAGGCGCTCTAAATTTTGGATAGGAAATACTGGATGTCACAGGCACCCAAGATTGCTGTGGTTGAAGACGAAGAAGCCCTGAGTGTACTCCTGCGTTATAACCTCGAAGCCGAGGGGTATCAGGTTGATGCGATGCTGCGCGGCGATGAAGCCGAAATCGCACTTCGTGAAAATGTGCCGGATCTTCTTATTCTGGACTGGATGCTCCCTGGTGTCTCCGGGATCGAGCTGTGCCGCCGTCTGCGCCAGTGGCCGGAAACAGAGCGTCTGCCGATCATCATGTTGACCGCACGCGGTGAAGAAAGCGAACGCGTTCGTGGCCTGAGCGTGGGTGCCGATGATTATGTCGTCAAACCTTTTTCGACACCGGAATTGCTGGCTCGCGTCAAAGCCATGCTCCGTCGCGCCAATCCGAGTGTGCTGTCGCATGTGCTGAAAGTCGGCGATCTTGTTCTCGACCGCCAGCAGCATCGCGTCTATCGCAAGGAAAAGGAAGTCCGTCTCGGACCGACAGAATTCCGCCTGCTCGAATATTTCATGATGTCACCGGGCCGTGTCTTTTCGCGTAGTCAGCTACTCGATGGCGTCTGGGGGCCAGACATTTATGTCGATGATAGAACAGTTGACGTGCATGTCGGACGTCTTCGCAAGGCGATCAACGTTGGTCGCGCGCTTGATCCTATCCGCACGGTACGCGGTGCTGGATACTCATTCGGATAACCAAATCTCGATTTGCAGAACCCTATACAAGCGGCTCGTTGCTGAAAATGCGACGGGCCGTTTTGCATAATGGGCAAGAACGTTGCGACTCAGTTCCGACCTTCCGATTCGGAATTCAATATCCACAACGTACCAAAACGGCCAGTATCACACGATGTTACAATGATCGTGACAAAGTTGAAGATCCGGCGAAATCGAGGTCAAAAGCAGCATCGAAAAAGCTTAAAAAGACGCTTGCGTAAAATCTTGAAACATCGGCGAAATAAGGCAGTGATGTGGCCTGTATTTCAGCAAATTGAATCGCGTTAAATCAATAACTTATAAGATTTGCTAAATTACGTTAAGGATTTGTTAATAAATTTAAGGGGTTTGTGGGGAAAATTAAGCTCTGGATTCGGGTTCAATCTGCCTCTGTTTTGGAGGTGTCGTGACTTTTGGAATTTGACCATTCGCCTTTTTTTGGCCTAAAAATTCTAAAACCTTGAATGCAATGAGTGACAGCAGAACGTTTATTTTATGATTTTCGTTCTATTTGGCTGGAGCGCCGGGCATCTTAGAAGGATGTGCAAAGGCTGCTCTGTTAGTTCAAATCTGCTGCATAGTTTTATGCGGTGGCACCACAGCCAGGTTTCAAACGCCTTTTGCGGGGCGGAGGCCAGGTTGGATCAGTTAAGGGTCCTAACTATGAGACTGAGCCGTTGACGCGCGCTTCGAAATGGAAATTGCCCGCTATTCTCGGGCTGCTGGTTGCGCCATTTTTGGTGACGGGTTGCACGACGACCAGTGGCACGACCAAAACCAAAACCGAAAAGACGGCGGCGGCTAGCCACGTCAAGACAGTCAATGGCGTCAAGACTTTCACATACACCGCCAAAGACCGCGAATGCCTCGAACGTGCGATGTTCTTCGAATCCAACCGTTCAAGCCCCGATGGTCTGATGGCCGTTGGTACGGTCGTGATGAACCGCCTCGCTTCGGGTAGCTATCCGGATACGATCTGCGGCGTTGTTGGTCAGAAGAACCAGTTTGCGCCCGGCGTTCTGACACGCAAGATGAATTCAAAGGCTATGCCTGACGTTCAGGCAACAGCCGATGCTGTTCTTAAGGGCAAGCGTCATCCTTCACTTAAGAACTCGATGTTCTTCCACACGGCTGGCTTGAAGTTCCCTTACCGCAACATGCATTACGTGCTGGTTGCTGGCGGAAACTCCTTCTACGAAAAGCGTGGTCGCGATGGCGAACTGGAAAATCCGGTTCCACAGACCCCGTACAATCTGGCCTATGCTTCTACTCCACAGGCACCATCCATGCCTGAAGGTCCGTTCTACAACGTAACCGACCAGCAGGATGCGACTGTTCCGCAGGCACAGCCAACAGTGCAGGTTGCGTTGGCTGAAGCAGCGAAGACGACAGAAACCCAGCAGAATGGCGGCGTCGGCCCACAGGCTCGTGGTGATCGTTTGGCTGCTCTGCCTGTCAAACCAGCTGAAAAGCCGGTTATGACACAGGTGGCAAGCTATCAGCCGACATTTGATGAAACGGCTCCTGCTGCGGAAAATGTATCTCTCGGCTATACCGCCGATAAGAAGCATGTCGATGCAATCGGCGCGATGCTTCTGTCGCAGGAACGACCGGAATCACCACTTTAAAGCTGACTTAAGCACATAAAAAAGCGCCCGATAGGGCGCTTTTTTATTATTTTGCCTGCACTGGTACGGGTCGATAAACAGGCTGATAGATAACCATGGGCATATCATAGAAATCAGGTCTGTTCTGCCAGGCACGACGATCCGCACGGCGGTCAAGATCAAGCTGCAACAGGCAGTTGGAAAACGCATCGGATTTTTGTTTGAAACCATAGCTGCGGCAGGTCTGTTCGTCTGCTGCGCGGCGCTGTTCGGGTGTCATAGTTTGACAGCCTGCAAGCAGGCCCGCCAGACCAAGGATAATAAGCACGCTTTTCTTCATAGCCGTTGCTCTCATTGAGTAAAAGTTTCTATCGACCGCGATCTAAATATAGCGCAGTGGCGAGAAAAAGCGTGGTGAAATTAAGTCATCTTGCCCAGCTCATCCTGAAAAATGCGAAGCAGTTTTCAGACACGATGTGCGCCAAACAAAGATTGAGGCGCTTATCTGGTGCAATCAGATTGAAAAGCGCTCTAAACTGCCGTTGATTCTTTCAAACACGAGGCTCGCAGCCATATGGCACATGACAATAACGCTCCCGTCATCGATCCGGTAAAACTCGAACGTCTGGCCGAAGTCGCCGTGCGCGTAGGGCTGCAATTACGCGAAGGTCAGGACCTTGTCATCACCGCACCTGTCGTTGCGCTGCCGCTGGTGCGTTTGATCGCGAAACACGCCTATAAGGCTGGTGCGGGCGTCGTAACGCCATTCTTCTCCGATGATGCAATTGCGCTGGCGCGTTATGAAAATGCATCGGATGAGAGCTTTGATCGTGCGGCTGGCTGGCTTTATGAAGGTATGGCCAAGGCCTATGCCAATGGCGCAGCACGTCTCGCCATCGCTGCTGATAATCCGATGCTGTTGTCCTCACAGGATGCGTCAAAGGTTTCGCGGGCCAATCGCGCCAACTCCAAGGCCTATCAGCCAGCGCTCGAAAAAATCGCAGGTTTCGACATCAACTGGAATATCGTTTCCTATCCGAACCCGGAATGGGCGAAGCTGATGTTCCCAGATGATGCAGAAGCGGTTGCGACCCGTAAGCTGGCGGATGCTATCTTTGCTGCGTCCCGCGTTGATGTGGACGATCCGGTCGGTGCATGGGCCGCGCACAATGCAGCATTGCGCACCCGTACGCGTTTCCTCAACGGCAAGGCATACAGCGCGCTGCATTTTAAGGGACCGGGCACAGACCTGACGGTTGGTCTTGCCGATGGCCATGAATGGCATGGCGGCGCATCGACGGCCAAGAACGGCATAACCTGCAACCCGAATATCCCGACCGAGGAAGTATTCACCACACCACATGCGCTGCGCGTCGAGGGGCATGTATCGAGTACCAAGCCGCTGTCGCATCAGGGCACACTGATCGACAATATTTCCGTGCGCTTTGAAGGTGGACGCATTGTCGAAGCCAAGGCAAGCCGTGGCGAAGAAGTACTCAACAAGGTACTGGATACGGACGAAGGCGCACGTCGTCTGGGCGAAGTGGCGCTGGTTCCGCATTCCTCACCAATTTCACAGAGTGGGCTTCTGTTCTACAACACGCTGTTTGATGAAAATGCTGCGAGCCACATCGCGCTCGGCCAGTGCTATTCGAAATGCTTTATCGATGGTGCAAAGCTTACACCTGAACAGATTGCAGCACAGGGTGGTAATTCAAGCCTCATTCACATCGACTGGATGATCGGTTCCGACAAGATTGATGTCGATGGGGTTAATGCGGATGGCAGCAGAGAGCCTGTCATGCGCGGCGGCGAATGGGCCAACTGATACAAAAAAGGCCGGGAAATTTCCCGGCCTTTTTTGTATTCTCAGAGCACCAAAATCAGTTCTTTTCCTGAACGTGGGCTTCCAGGAACCACAGCGACTTGTCGAGGCTGCGCGAGGCGGCGGTGAAAATATCCGCCGTGGTGTCGTCACCTGCTTCATCCGCATCTTTGATCGACTGGCGCACGAGATTCGCAACATCGCCATAGCGTTCGATCAGCGCTGCCAGATGATCATGAACAGCGAAAATGTCCGTCGGATAAGCTTCAAGCTTGGAGTCTTTTGCGACGACCTGTGTCGTACCATAGGCGGTTCCGCCAAGCTGTACGGCGCGTTCGGCGATGGTATCGACATGCTCGTCGAGGTCAGTGCGGAACGTGTCGAGCAATTCATGCACGGCGATAAATTGCGGTCCCTTGAGGTTCCAGTGCGCCTGCTTGGTGATGAGGGCGAGGTCGATGGTCGCGGCCAGATTTTCATTCAGCAGCGCGATCATCGTGGTCTTTGTATTGGAGGGAAGATCGTTGCGGGTTGCATGCATCGACTTCTTGGACATTTTATCCTCATATCCTTTGCGCGATCCGGCTTGTTTTCGGTGATTGGGATATCGCCGATGAAAAACAAACTTGTTTCTCTAAAAAAACCGGCACCGCCAGATCTCAATGAAAGGCCGGTTTCGGAATACGGTGAATGGTATCCGCCCCGCATCCAGCATAAAAACGTTCCGCACAAAGTTTTGTTCCTGAAAACAGCTGCAAATTTAGCCGGTTTTATGTGTTTCGCTTGTCGCAGGACGATTTCTGATTTACCCGATGGCACATGAAGATACTCGCCCTCGATACCGCCTCTTCCTGGTGTGCTGCCGCAGTCTATGATTCCGGCACAAATACGGTTCTTGCTGAAATCAGCGAGAATATCGGCAAGGGACATGCTGAAGTCCTGATGGACTATATCGAGCAGGCAATGACGCAATCCGGAATTGCTATGGCCGAACTTGATCGTGTAGCTGTCAATGTCGGTCCCGGTTCCTTTACCGGCGTGAGGATTGGTGTGTCGGCCGCACGCGGTTTTGCACTCGCACTTGATCGCCCGGCACTTGGCGTAAGCGCGTTTGATGCACTTGCGTCCGAAGTTGCGATAAGCCATCCGGGACAGCCGGTTCTGGTTTTGCTTGAAGCGCATCGTGGCGAGATTTACGCGCAGGCCTTTGGTGTTGACGCGGTGGCCATAACTGGCCCAATGGTGTTGGCGCGTGAGGAAGCGCTGGCGCTTATTCAGCAGCAATCTTCCGAGACGATTCTGGCGGGTTCGGCTGCCGCTGCTCTCAATGAAACTCTTGCAGGTTCTTTCAGTGTTGCGCGCGTTGAGCCGACAGCTCGCATAGGCACTTATGCAAAGCTTGCGGCCTTACACGAGCCGGGTGAGGCGCCTAAGCCGCTTTACATGCGTGGTCCCGATGTGAAGCCACAGACGGGGTTTGCACTGCCGCGCAAGGCAGGCGGGGAATAGCGTCATGATGAGCTTTGTGCTTGGACGCTTTGGCCGCAGACCTGTTTCAATTGAGCCGCTTGGCGCGCAGGACAGCGGCGAAATTCAACGTATTCACGCGTTGGCCTTTCATCATGGCTGGAGCTCGGACGATTTCCGTTCACTGATTGCGCAGGATTCGGTGTTCGGTTTTGTTGCGCGGCCCGAAGGTAAGCCGGGCAAGGCATGTGGCTTTGTGCTGGCGCGGCTGGTTGCAGGCGAAGCGGAAATTTTAACGATTGCGGTTTCTGATGAGGTGCGCAAGCAGGGTGTCGGACGCTCGCTGATGGATGCGGTGCTGCGTTATCTCTATCAGGAACGCGCAGATACGCTGTTTCTGGAAGTGGATGAAAACAATGTCGCGGCACTCGCATTGTATCGGCGCATGGGTTTCAACAAGGTCGGTGATCGCCCTGCTTATTATGAAACAACCAATGGCCGCTCGTCGGCTTTCATTCTGCGACGTGATCTGGTGAGGCCACAATGATTGGTGCGATCCGCATCATTTTAGTTGTTGCAGCGATGGTGACGCTGAGCCTGTCGCTTATTCCCGTGCAATATGTGTTTCTGAAACTGAAAAACACATGGAAACGCCGCCTGCCGAATTTCTTTCATCGCATTGTAGCGCGCCTGTTTGGCTTTCGGATTACGATTGTCGGAGAAATGCCGGAAGGCCGACCGCTGCTGCTGGTCGCCAATCACACATCATGGAGCGATATTGTCGTTCTTTCGGCGACCGGGCAGGTGTCATTCATCGCCAAGTCTGAAGTCAAAAGCTGGCCGGTATTTGGATTCTTTGCAGTGCTGCAGCGCACTGTCTTCGTTGAACGTGAACGGCGCGGCAAGACAGGCGAACAAACCTCGGATATCGCCAAGCGTCTGGCTGATGGCGATGCGATGGTACTGTTTCCCGAAGGCACGACATCGGATGGCAATCGTGTATTGCCATTTAAAACTGCACTTTTTGGTGCTGCCCATGCAGCAATTCGCGAAGCCGGCGTGCCGGAAGTGATCGTGCAGCCGGTAGCAATTGCCTATACTGGTGTGCATGGCATGGCGATGGGCCGTTATCACCGCCCGATTGCCTCATGGCCGGGTGATGTTCAGTTGATGCCACATCTCAAAGGCATTCTGCGCGAAGGTGCCATCGATGTTGAAGTGCGCTTCGGTGAGCCGATTGTGGTAACTGCCGATACGGATCGCAAAGCGCTTGCCCGCACCATGGAAAACCGGGTGAGGGCACAGTTGCAAAGCTCGCTTTTGGGGCGCGAAGTCGCTGAAGATTAAAGCATTTCCAGCAAAATTCCGAAGCGATTTGCGCGGGATAAGGCGATAAAAACAAAAAGATATAGTATTCCCTATGGTTCATTCTAAATAGGAAATGCTCTGAGAGCGTAAGTTTGTCGCCTTTTAATGCTGTGATAAAAACGCTAGATAGCCGCCATGAGCGAAAACATGACCGATATTCAAAAAGCATCAGATGGCAGCAACACACGTAAGGTCTTTGTGAAGACCTATGGTTGCCAGATGAATGTCTATGACAGCCAGCGCATGGCCGACAGCCTTGCACAGGAAGGCTATGTCACGACCGATACGCCGGATGATGCCGATTTGGTTCTGCTCAACACCTGCCATATTCGCGAAAAGGCATCGGAAAAGCTTTATTCAGCGCTGGGTCGCCTGCGCAAGATGGCTGATAAACGGGGACCAAATGGCAAGGAATTGACCATTGGTGTTGCCGGTTGCGTCGCACAGGCTGAAGGTCAGGAAATCCTGCGCCGTGCGCCAAATGTCGATCTGGTGATCGGACCTCAGACATATCATCGTCTGCCGGATGCGCTTGCGCGCGTGCGTGGCGGCGAAAAGGTTGTCGAAACCGAATATGCCATCGAAGATAAGTTCGAACATCTGCCCGCACCAAAGCGCGAAGAAACCCGCAAGCGTGGTGTCTCGGCTTTTCTGACGGTTCAGGAAGGTTGCGATAAGTTCTGTACGTTCTGCGTAGTGCCCTATACGCGTGGTTCGGAAGTCTCGCGCAGTGTTGCGCAGATTGTTGCTGAAGCAGAACGCCTTGCCGATAGCGGCGTGCGCGAACTCACGCTTTTGGGTCAGAACGTCAATGCATGGCATGGCGAGGGTGATGATGGTCGCGAATGGGGGCTTGGTGAGCTTTTGTTCCGCCTTGCACGCATCCCCGGTGTGGCGCGTTTGCGTTATACGACCAGCCATCCGCGTGACATGGACGACACGCTGATTGCAGCGCATCGCGATCTTCGTCAGCTGATGCCTTACCTGCATCTGCCGGTTCAGGCGGGTTCGGATCGCATTCTCAAGGCGATGAACCGTCGTCACAAGGCTGATGAATATATCCGCCTTGTCGAGCGTATCCGTGAAGTGCGCCCGGATATGGCGCTATCGGGTGATTTTATCGTCGGCTTCCCCGGCGAAACTGATCAGGATTTCGAAGATACGATGCGTTTGGTGCGCGAAGTGCATTATGCGCAGGCCTATTCGTTCAAATATTCGCCGCGTCCCGGCACACCGGGGGCAGATCTTCCCGACCATGTGGAAGAAGCAGTCAAGGATGAACGCCTGCAACGACTTCAGACGCTGTTGAACGAACAGCAATATGCGTTTCAGGATTCGCTCGTTGGCCGTGAAATGGATGTACTTCTGGAAAAGAAGGGCCGTTTCGACCGTCAGATGGTTGGCCGTTCGCCATGGCTTCTGCCTGCGATCATCGATGACAATGAAGATCAGGTCGGTGAAATCATCCGCGTAAAAATTACGGGGACTGGCACCAATAGTCTTATTGCGCAAAAGCTTGTCTAAGCGCATGATGTCATTCAGGCAGTAGTCGCGGTGTCTCGAGTTTCGTACCGAACATTCTGCCGGTACTGCGATTGCAATGCGTGAACCTTAGGGAGATGCGGTTGAGCGCTACGGAAAAGTTAAAGCCTGCCAAGCCAACCATTCAAACGCAAAACAGCCCGACTATAACCCCGGTTACAAGCTCAGCTTCTGGGGCCTCCGATATGGCTCATATCGTCCTCACATTCGACAATAACCGTCTTGCCAGTGCGCTTTACGGCCAGTTCGATGAGAACTTGGCGCGTATCGAGCAGAAGCTCGGTGTCGATGTGCGTTCAAAGGGCAATCAGCTTTCGATTCGTGGAGAACCTACCGCCACCGAACAGGCACGGCGTGCGTTGGATAATCTCTATGAAACTCTGCAAAAGGGCCATGAACTTGGACCGTCAGATGTTGATGGTGCTCTTCGCATGGCGATTGCTGCCGACGATCAGCTGACACTGCCAACCCTTGAAAACAAGGGCAAGCTTTCGTCGGCGCAGATATCTACCCGCAAGAAGACGATCTTTGCCCGCACGCCGGTTCAGGACGCTTATATGCGTGCCTTGGAACGTTCGGAGCTGGTTTTTGGCGTTGGTCCTGCGGGTACGGGTAAAACCTATTTGGCGGTTGCCCATGCTGCCATGTTGCTTGAGCGCGGTCTTGTGGAGCGCATCATTTTGTCTCGTCCGGCTGTTGAAGCAGGCGAGCGTCTCGGCTTTCTGCCCGGCGACATGAAGGAAAAGGTCGATCCTTACCTTCGCCCGCTTTATGACGCGCTTTACGACATGATGCCTGCGGAAAAAGTCGAACGCGCTATTACAGCTGGCGTGATTGAAATCGCTCCACTTGCCTTTATGCGTGGCCGCACGCTTGCGCATTCGGCCGTCATTCTCGATGAAGCGCAGAACACGACATCCATGCAGATGAAGATGTTTCTGACACGTCTTGGTGAAGGTTCGCGCATGATGGTCAATGGCGATCCAAGTCAGATCGATCTTCCGCCCGGCCAGAAATCCGGTCTCGTTGAGGCGCTTCGAGTTCTCGAAGGTGTGGATTCTGTGGTCAAGGTGCGCTTTACCGAGAAGGACGTTGTGCGCCATCCGCTGGTGGCTGCAATTGTCGGCGCTTACGACAATGATGCAAAAAAGCACGCACGGTCAGAATGATTGAAGATTAGTCTTGCATTCCTGTGAGACAATGACGATCTAAAAATATTACGTCCGCTCTCAGGCGGACGTCTCTTTTAACAACTGGAAGGATAGAGCGGCTGTTTCATCGCAAGCCGCGACAGAAGTGTCAGACAACGCGATCCAAATCGATATTATGATCGAAGCCGGCAACTGGCCGGATGAAACAGTCCTTGAAGGGCTTGTGAAACGCTCCGTTGAGGCGGCCTGGGATAATCTCCGGTTGAAGCCTGCAGAGAGCGAACTCAGTCTGGTTTTTACAGACGATGCTTCAATCCGGAAGATCAATGCCGAGTGGCGTAACAAGGACAAGCCGACCAATGTACTGTCCTTCCCAGCTTACCCTGTAAAGGCTGGCGAGCAGCCTGGCCCGATGCTTGGCGATATTATCGTCGCACGGGAAACGGTAGAACGCGAAGCTCTCGAAGAGGGCAAGCCACTCGATAACCATCTTTCCCATCTCGTGGTGCATGGCTTTTTGCATCTTTTGGGGTACGATCACGAGACGGAAGAGGAGGCCGAGGAGATGGAACGCCGTGAGCGCGAAATCCTTCATGCTCTTGCCATCCCTGACCCTTATGCTGTATCCGATTTAAACGTTGAAACAGATTGATCATGGCTGACCAAAACAATTCCTCGACCGCTGGCGATAGCCGAAGCGACACACAAGACGCCGAAGGGCAAAGTACGCAGCGCTCACAATCGAGCGAAAAGCGTTCCCTGCTGGCAAATATTTTCCCGTTCATGCGTTCGCGCCAGTCATCTTCCTTGCGTGAAGATTTGGCTGATGCGCTTTCAAGCACCGAAAGCGAACAGGATTCCGCTTTCTCGCCTGAAGAAAAGGCGATGCTTCATAACATTCTGCGCCTGCGTGAAATCCGCGTCGAAGACGTGATGATTCCGCGTGCGGATGTCGTGGCCGTTGAAATCTCCACGCCTCTTTGGGAAGTGCTCGAACTGTTTGAAAGCTCGGGCCATTCGCGTATGCCGGTCTATTCCGAAACGCTCGATGATCCGCGCGGCATGATCCATATCCGCGATGTTCTTAATTATATCACTAAGCAGGCCCGTCAGAAGACGACCCGCCGAACGACCGCGCGCAAGACTGCAGAGACGAGTGCTGCCAAGTTTGACATGGGCCGGATCGATCTTACCAAGACGATTGGTGAACTTAATCTGATGCGTAAGGTTTTGTTCGTACCGCCATCGATGATGGCAAGCGGACTGATGGCGCGTATGCAGGCAACCCATATCCAGATGGCGCTGGTCATCGATGAATATGGTGGCACTGACGGTCTGGCTTCGCTGGAAGATATTGTCGAAATGGTTGTCGGCGATATTGAAGACGAGCATGACGACGAAGAAATCATGATCGCCGAAGAAGCAGACGGCGTTTTTGTTGTTGATGCTCGTGCTGATCTTGAGGAGCTGACTCAGAAGATCGGCCCTTCCTTTGAAGTGGGCGAGCATGGCGAGGATGTCGACACCGTCGGCGGCCTTATCTTCTCCGTCCTCGGGCGCATTCCAGTACGTGGCGAAGTGGTTCAGGCAATTCCGGGATATGAGTTCCATGTGCTGGAAGTTGACCCGCGTCGTGTGAAGCGGGTTCGCATTGTACCACTTTCAGAAGCTGATCGTCGCAGGCAGTTGCGTGCCGTAACCACTCCCAAGACGGATGAAGGCGTTTCCGATAGCACGCCAGAAACAACGGAAGCGTCCAAAGAGGCCTGATGATCAAGGGGCTTGCGGGGAAAATAGCGTCTTTAAGCGGCTGGCGTCGAGCATTGGTTGCTTTTATCAGCGGCGCTATTGCGACTCTGACGCAGCCTCCCTTTGATATTTTCATCGCAGGCTTTATCGCCTTCCCTCTACTTGTCTGGCTGATGGATGGTGCTGTTCCCGACGCGAACAAAGGCCCGATCAAACGCTTTTTCCCTGTTGGTCTCATAGGCTGGTGGTTTGGCTTCGGCTATTTCGTGTCCGGTCTCTGGTGGATCGGGTCGGCCCTTCTGGTCGATGCGCGACAGTTTGCCTGGGCCATACCACTTGCCGTTTTAGGCCTTCCGGCGTTTCTTGCCATTTTCTACGGACTGGCTGCGATGATCGCTCGGCTGTTCTGGTCCGATGGTATGGGGCGTATTTTCGCTGTCGCACTTGGCTTCGGCCTCACCGAATGGTTGCGAACCTTTGTTTTCACGGGTTTCCCGTGGAATGCATTGGGCTATGCCGCGATGCCGACACCGATGATGATGCAATCGGTCGAGATCATCGGTCTTGTTGGCATGAGTGCGCTTGCAGCACTTGTCTTTTCCGCACCGGCGCTGCTCAGCGGCGGGAAACTGGCAAAGACGGGCATGGGGCTGGCAGCACTGCTAGTGGCCGCTCATATCGGCTTTGGCTTCTGGGTCTTGTCAAACGCGCCTGCACTCGACACAGACCGCACAACGCTTTCGATCCGTATTGTGCAGCCTTCCATTTCGCAAAGCCTGAAGTGGGACAACAACGAGCGTCGCGCAATTTTTGACAAATTCATTGCGATGACCGAACAGGCGCCAAAAAACGGCAATCCAAGGCCGGATGTCGTGATCTGGCCGGAAACTGCGGTTCCCTATATTCTGTCATCGACACCAGAGGCGCTCGCGCGTATTGCCGATGTGGTCGGTGACGATCAGGTTTTGCTGACGGGTGCCGTGCGCGAAGAACTCGTGCCGCGCCGCGACCCGCGTTATTATAATTCGATCCTGACGATCAACGGCGACGGAAAAATCATCGATTACACTGACAAAGTGCATCTTGTTCCATTTGGTGAATATTTGCCATTTGAGCAGATTTTGCGCAGTTTAGGTCTTCAGGAAATCGTGGAGATGCCAGGCGGCTTTACTGCCGCAAAGGCGCGCCACGCCATCAACGTAATGGAAGGCCAGACCTTCCTGCCGCTCATTTGTTATGAAGCAATTTTCCCTGACGAGCTTTCCTATACTGGACGCAAGGTGACTGCGATCGTCAATGTTACCAATGATGCCTGGTACGGTGACACGCCGGGACCTTACCAGCATTTCCGACAGGCACAGGTGCGTTCGGTTGAACAAGGCCTTCCGTTGGTGCGTGCAGCAAATAATGGTATTTCAGCAGTCGTCGATGCCTATGGTCGAATCATAGAGCAACTTCCACTCGACGCCGTTGGCGTCATAGATGCTTATCTTCCCGAAGAACGTGTCCCATTTTGGGGCAATGCACCCGGTGGTAAGCAGGCTCTTTCTATCCTGTTAACCTTACTCGCCGTATGCGTGTGCATGCGGCTGCCAATTGGCAGGCGTTTTCATTGACACGACAATTTTGTTAAGCTGTTATGGTCGCGCGGTGACGGTTTCTTGCGCAAACCTGTCAGACTACCTCCCACAATGAATTTTATCGCTGTTCAGATGAACAGGACATGAATGAAAGCTCGCAGTTGCGAGGAGTGAAAGCTGTATGATTGAGAATAAAAAGAAACCCAACCCCATCGACGTGCATGTTGGCAGCCGCATCCGCCTTCGCCGCAATATGCTGGGTCTCAGTCAGGAAAAATTAGGCGAAAGCCTCGGCATCACTTTCCAGCAGATCCAGAAATACGAAAAAGGCACCAATCGCGTCGGTGCAAGCAGACTTCAGGCTATTTCTTCTATCCTTACCGTTCCTGTTTCTTTCTTTTTTGAAGACGCGCCTGGTTCCAGTGCGACAACGCCCGCTGGTTTTGCCGAGGACAATGAAGCGACTTACGTCGTTGATTTTCTCAATTCGAACGAAGGTGTGCAGCTAACGCGCGCATTTACCAAGATTTCGGATCCTAAAGTACGTCGTAAAATCATTGATCTTGTGAAGTCTCTCGCTGCAGAAGGCGAATAAGGCGTAATTTGTTCACAAAAGCGTATGCCGGGAGGATTTTTTCCGGCATCGCGGTGTTGCAACAAGAATATGCATTGACGGTCCAATCCCAACTTCGCTAACACATTGATGTGCCCGGAACGTAATGAAACAGTTCCGGGCGCTACTGTGTTTCCATGGCGGACATTCGTTCCGTTGGATTTTCAAGAGGGGTTACCCGTGTCGCGCAGTTCTTATCTCTTCACCAGCGAATCCGTGTCTGAAGGTCATCCAGACAAGGTTTGCGACCGTATTTCCGATGAAATCGTAGACATGATCTATAAGGAAGCGCGCCGCACCGGCGTCGATCCCTGGTCTGTTCGCGTTGCATGTGAAACGCTTGCCACCACCAATCGCGTGGTCATCGCTGGCGAAGTACGCGTGCCTGACACTTTCCTGAAGAAGAATAAGGACGGCACCATCGCGCACGACGCGGCGGGGCATCCGCTGATTAATCCTTCCCGTTTCCGCTCAGCAGCGCGCAAGGCGATCCGTGAAATCGGTTATGAGCAGGACGGCTTTAACTGGCGTACGGTGAAAATCGATGTGCTTCTGCATCCACAATCTGCCGACATCGCGCAGGGCGTGGACAACGCATCTGATCGTCAGGGCGAAGAAGGTGCAGGCGATCAGGGCATCATGTTCGGCTATGCCTGCCGTGAAACCCCAGATCTCATGCCGGCACCGATCTACTATTCGCACAAGATTCTTGAAAAGCTTGCCGAAGCCCGCCACAAAGGTGAAGGCGATCCAGGTAAGCTCGGCCCTGACGCCAAGAGCCAGGTGACGGTTCGTTACGAGAACGGCAAGGCCGCTGAAGTCACGCAGATCGTTCTTTCGACGCAGCATCTTGATGCGAGTTGGGATTCGAAGAAGGTGCGTTCGGTTGTCGAGCCTTACATTCGCGAAGCGCTTGGCGATCTGCCGGTTGCCGCAAACTGCAACTGGTACATCAATCCAACCGGTAAGTTTGTCATTGGCGGTCCGGATGGTGACGCCGGTCTGACCGGTCGCAAGATCATCGTCGACACTTATGGCGGCGCAGCACCGCACGGCGGCGGTGCATTCTCCGGCAAGGACACGACCAAGGTTGATCGTTCGGCGGCTTATGCTGCGCGTTATCTTGCCAAGAACGTAGTTGCGGCCAATCTCGCAGACCGTTGCACGATCCAGCTTTCCTATGCCATTGGCGTTGCCCAGCCGCTTTCGGTCTATGTTGACCTGCACGGCACCGGCAAGGTTGACGAATCGGCTGTTGAAGAAGCGCTGCGCAAGGTCATGGACCTGTCGCCAACCGGCATCCGCAAGCATCTAGATCTCAACAAGCCTATCTATGCCAAGACCTCTTCTTACGGCCATTTTGGTCGCAAGGCTGGTCGTGATGGTTCCTTCTCCTGGGAGAAGACCGATCTTACCAAGGCATTGAAGGCAGCACTCTCAGCCTGATTGATTACATTTCCAGCAACACTGCGCAGCGGTTTTGCATAGGATAATGCGTAAAAAAGAGTTAGAGCGGTTCCCACGATACCGCTTTAACTGGAACAGCGATAAATGACCGATGAATCCCATCCAGTACGCGCGGCCGGAAACTTTTTCGGCCGCCGTCATGGCAAGCCACTCCGCCCACATCAGAATAATCTTTTCGAAGATTTGCTGCCGCGTCTGAAACTGGACCTCGATACACCTGCGCTGCAGGATTTGAGGACATTGTTTGAAGCGCCGGTTGAGAATGTGCGCATGGAAATAGGCTTTGGTGGTGGCGAACATCTCTATCATGAGAGTGGGCGCTATCCGCAGTCGGGCTTCATTGGTGTCGAGCCTTTCGTTAATGGTATGGCCAAGATGCTGGCGGCCCTTCATGAAGCGCCGCGCGCCAATCTTCGTCTCTATGATGAAGATGCGACCGATGTGCTGGATTGGCTGCCTGATGCATCGCTTTCTGGCATCGATCTTTTCTATCCTGATCCTTGGCATAAGCGTCGCCACTGGAAACGGCGCTTTGTCAGTGATGCAAATCTTGATCGTTTCGCGCGTCTGCTGAAGCCAGGCACGAAGTTCCGCTTCGCTTCCGATATCGAACATTACGTCAACTGGACGCTGCAGCACTGCCGCAGGCACCCGGCGTTCGAATGGCAGGCGGAAGGCCCGGATGACTGGAATAACGCCTATGAAGGCTGGCCAGGCACGCGCTATGAAGCAAAGGCTTTCCGTGAAGGACGCGTTGCTGCCTATCTGACATTCATCAGGCTTTGATGGTTGGTTGAATTGCGGCCTCAATTGCGGCCTTGAAAAAATCCGCATCAGCTGGTATATAAGTTTCAAATTCTTGGTCGTTTGAACAAGAGTGGGCCCTCCCGGACCCGCTCTTTTTTGTTAACTACGGCTCTGTGAAAAAGGTTTATCGAGTGACGGAACAGGAACAGGCAATTGAGGCCGTAAACGCAGATGAGCGTATCATTCGCGAAACGGGCGTCGATGCAAAAGTAGCAGGCATTGTGGAGCCGGTGATCAATACGCTGGGTTTCCGCCTTGTGCGCGTGCGCCTTTCCGGCCTCAATGGTCAGACGCTGCAGATCATGGCCGAGCGTCCAGATGGCACGATGACAGTTGAGGATTGCGAATTGTTGAGCCGCACCGTGGCTCCGGTTCTCGATGTCGAAGATCCGATCAGCGGCAAGTACCATCTTGAAATCTCGTCGCCGGGTATTGATCGTCCGATGGTTCGTAAGTCCGATTTCAGCGATTGGGCGGGACATATCGCAAAGGTCGAGACCTCGATCGTTCATGAAGGACGAAAGAAGTTTCGCGGTCGCATCGTGGTCGGTGATGCCGATTCTATCGTGATCGAAAGTGATCAGATTTCATACGGTAATGAACCGGTTGTTCGCATCCCGTTCGATCTGATCTCCGATGCGCGTCTGGTTCTGACCGATGAACTCATTCGCGATGCGCTGCGCAAGGACAAGGCCCTGCGGGAAGGCCGCATTCCCGGAGATGATCTGGGTGATGGGCGCGGAGACGAGTCGACCGAAGACAATCAGGAAGCCGCTTCGACGGAATCCGAAGAGAAGTAAGTTTCAAAGTGAGTTTCAGGCGTCCGGTTCCTAAAGGCGAACGGATGCGTCACCAAGGAGAGACCTATGGCAGTCAGTGCAAACAGGCTGGAACTTCTGCAGATCGCTGATGCGGTTGCACGCGAGAAGTCGATTGACCGTGAGATCGTTCTTGCGGCCATGGCCGATGCGATCCAGAAGGCTGCGCGTTCGCGTTACGGTCAGGAAAGCAACATCCGCGCCGACATCAATGCAAAGTCCGGTGAGATCAAGCTTCAGCGTCTGCTCGAAGTGGTCGAGACTGTTGAAGACTATTCCACGCAGATTTCGCTGTTCACTGCGCGCGATCGCAATCCAGATGCGCAGGTTGGTGATTTCATCGCCGACCAGCTGCCGCCAATGGATTTCGGCCGTATTGCCGCCCAGTCTGCCAAGCAGGTTATCGTGCAGAAGGTGCGCGAAGCCGAGCGCGACCGCCAGTATGACGAATTCAAGGATCGCGTCGGCGAAATCGCTAACGGCACCGTCAAGCGTGTTGAATATGGCAATGTGATCGTTGATCTTGGTCGAGGTGAAGCAATCGTTCGTCGTGACGAACTGATCCCGCGTGAAGCTTTCCGTTATGGCGATCGTATCCGCGCTTATGTTTACGACGTTCGTCGCGAACAGCGCGGCCCGCAGATTTTCCTGTCGCGTACGCATCCTTCTTTCATGGCGAAGCTTTTCACCATGGAAGTGCCGGAAATCTACGACGGCATCATTGAAATCAAGTCGGTTGCTCGTGACCCAGGTTCGCGCGCCAAGATCGCTGTGGTTTCACGCGACGCATCGATTGATCCGGTTGGTGCCTGTGTCGGTATGCGCGGCTCTCGTGTTCAGGCTGTTGTTGCCGAACTGCAGGGCGAAAAGATCGACATTATTCCTTGGTCGCCAGATGCAGCTTCCTTCATCGTCAACGCGCTTCAGCCTGCTGAAGTTGCCAAGGTTGTTCTTGATGAAGACGCAGAACGTATTGAAGTTGTCGTTCCGAATGACCAACTATCACTAGCAATCGGTCGTCGCGGTCAAAACGTGCGCCTTGCTTCGCAGTTGACAGGCTGGGATATCGACATCCTGACGGAAGACGAAGAATCCGAACGTCGTCAGAAGGAATTTGCCGAGCGTTCAAACCTGTTCATGGAAGCCCTCAACGTTGATGAGATGGTTGGTCAGGTTCTGGCTTCTGAAGGCTTTGCCTCAGTTGAAGAACTGGCATATGTCGAGCCGGGCGAAATTGCCTCGATCGACGGCTTTGATGAAGATACCGCTGGTGAAATTCAGGAACGCGCCCGCGAATTCCTGGAGCGCATTGAAGGCGAACAGGATGCCCGCCGCAAGGAACTGGGTGTTGAAGACGAACTTCGCGAGCTTCCAGGTCTGACAACAGCCATGTTGGTTGCCGTCGGCGAGGACGGAGTGAAGAATATCGAAGACTTTGCTGGTTATGCTGTTGACGATCTCGTCGGCTGGCGTGAACGCAAGGACGGAGAAACCGTTAATCACAGCGGTATCCTCTCTTCCTTCGATGTTTCACGCGTTGATGCTGAACAGATGATCCTGACTGCTCGCTTGAAGGCTGGCTGGATCACTGAAGAAGAGCTCGTTGCGGTTGAAACCAACGACGAAAGCGAAGCTGGCGAAGAAGAAGTCGCTTCGTAAAAAGACAAGAGACGGCATTACGGTTGCGCCCGGAGCAATTCGGGCGCAATTTATGGCGTTTTAGAGTTTCGTATTGAGAAGTGGCGTCAGCTCTGCTAGGTCGCTGCCAGTTTGGTAATAAGTAACAGGCATCGATGGTAAAACCGAGTTTGCGTGCGGAGCAGGATATGAATGATAGAACCTGTATCGTCACGCGGGAAAGCGGATCGGCAGATGATCTGATCCGGTTCGTTGCTGGGCCTGATGGTTCGGTTGTGCCTGACCTGAAGCGGAATTTGCCGGGCAGAGGTTGTTGGGTCAAGGCGGAACGTCGTCTTGTAGACGAAGCCGTCAAGCGCAAGCTTTTTGCGCGGGCGCTGAAAGACGATGTGAAGCCGCAAGCAGATCTTGGCGCGCTGGTTGACCAGCTGTTGACGAAGTCTGCACTCGGTAGTCTCGCGCTGGCTCGTAAATCCGGTGCAGTTGTATCTGGTTCCACTAAGGTGGATCAGGCAATTCGTTCTGGTGCTGCGGCATTGGTTTTACATGCGCAGGAAGCCGCTTCTGATGGCGTGCGTAAACTGGATCAAGCCCGCCGTGTGGTGGTTCGTATGGATGGCCCCGAAATCCCGGCCTTCACTCTTTTTAAGGGAGAAGAAATGGATTTGGCATTTGGGGGTGGAAATGTGATACATGCAGCCGTGCTCGACGGAAAGGCAGCAGCCGGGGTCGTGCAACGGTTGCTTTTATTGCATCGATATCGTGGCGAAAGCCCATTGAGTTGAAACGGCAGTCCGACACTGCTGAGTTATAAATTGGTAGAGCGGTTCTCTTAATCCCGACGAGACGGGATCCGCTCTGGAGCATGAACCGGATAATCGGCCTGGTTGGCCTAACCGGATTGTGCGCTAAAGTGGATGACCGGAGCATTATTCAAAATGATCTGATCGCGTTGGATAATGCTCGGGTAAAGCGGCTGAAGCCGCGAAGGAAACGGAAACGTAATGAGCGATAAAACAAACGACGACAAGACGCTGAGCGTCAACTCCAAGAAGACGCTGACCATTAAGCGGCCAGGCGTTGAGCAGAGCACCGTGCGCCAGAATTTCAGCCACGGCCGCACAAAGGCTGTCGTCGTTGAAACCAAGAAGCGCAAGTTCTCACGGCCTGATGAGAAGCCTGAAGCGGAAGCACTGGCACCGAAGCCAGCAGCGCCTGCTCCGGCAGCTCCAGCACCTGCGGCCGCGCCAGCACCAGCTGCAACAACGGCTCCCGTTGCTGCACCGGTACAAGCCGCGCCTGCTCAGCCAGTAGCCAAGGCATCGGCCCCGGCTGCTCCTGCAGCACCGCAGCCAAAGCCTGCTGTTGCCGCACCGGCGGCTCCGCGCCCACAATCAACACAGCAGCAGCCACGTCATCAGCAGCGCCCTGGCCAGCAGCAACAGCGGCCTCGCCAGTCTGATCGCTCGGGCATGGTGCTGAACACGCTGTCTCGCTCCGAAATGGACGCACGCCGTCGTGCGCTCGAAGGCGCGTTGGTTCGCGATGCAGAAGATCGCGTTCGCGCAGCTGAAGAAGCCAAGCGCCGCGCTGAAGAAGATGCACGCCGCGCCAAGGAACGTGAAGAATCCGCTCGCCGTCAGGCAGACGAAGAAGCTCGTATCAAGGCAGAAGCAGAAGCCAAGGCTCGTGCCGAAGCTGAAGCTGCCAAGCGCGCTCCACAGACCGAAGCACGCACCGAGCGTCGTGACGATGCGCGTCCTGCGCCGCAGGGCGGGCGTCCGCAGCATTCCGGTCGTCCACAACAGGGCGGTCGTCCCGGTCAGGGTCAAGGCCAGGGACAGCGTCCGGCATCGCCAGCGATTGCCGACGTTATTCCAACAGCCAATAAACCTTTGCCTCAGAGCCAGCAGCGCAAGCCGGGCGGTTCCGTCGATGACGATGATCGTCGTGGTCCAGCCGGCGCACGTCGCAGCACTCCAGCAAAGCCTGAAGTGCGCGCACCGAAGGTTGTTAAGGGTGAAGATGACCGCCGTCGTGGCAAGCTGACGATCTCCAGCAATCTGGAAGATGAAGGCCGTTCGCGTTCGCTGTCGGCGATGCGTCGTCGTCAGGAAAAGTTCAAGCGTTCGCAGATGCAGGAAACACGCGAAAAGATTTCGCGTGAAGTGACCATTCCTGAAACCATTACGCTGCAGGAACTAGCACAGCGTATGACCGAGCGTTCGGTTGACATCATCAAGTACCTGATGAAGCAGGGCCAGATGATGAAGCCAGGCGACGTCATCGATGCGGATATGGCGCAGCTGATCGCTGAAGAATTTGGCCACACCGTCAAGCGCGTTGCTGAATCGGACGTTGAAGAAGGCATCTTCGATGTTGCTGATAACGAAGGCGCATTGGTTTCACGTCCTCCGGTCGTAACCATTATGGGTCACGTCGATCACGGCAAGACCTCGCTCCTCGATGCTATCCGTCACGCAAACGTCGTTTCGGGCGAAGCTGGTGGCATCACGCAGCATATCGGTGCTTATCAGGTCGAACAGAACGGCCAGAAGATCACCTTCATCGATACGCCAGGCCACGCAGCCTTTACGGCAATGCGTGCTCGTGGTGCTCAGGCGACCGATATTGCGATCCTGGTGGTTGCAGCAGACGATAGCGTCATGCCGCAGACCATTGAATCGATCAATCATGCCAAGGCAGCTGGCGTTCCGATCATTGTTGCAATTAACAAGATCGACAAGCCTGAAGCCGATGCGCAGAAGGTTCGTACACAGCTGCTCCAACACGATGTTTTTGTGGAAACCATGGGCGGTGAAGTGCTCGACGTCGAAGTTTCGGCCAAGAACAAGATCAACCTCGACAAGCTGCTTGAAGCAGTTCTGTTGCAGGCTGAAATCCTTGATCTCAAGGCTGATCCGACACGTACGGCTGAAGGTGTGGTTATCGAAGCCCAGCTCGACCGCGGTCGTGGTTCGGTTGCAACCGTTCTGGTTCAGAAGGGTACGCTGCATCCGGGCGACATCATCGCTGCCGGTAACGAATGGGGCCGTGTACGCGCTCTGGTAAACGACCATGGCGATCATGTGAAGGAAGCTGGACCTGCTATGCCGGTCGAGATCCTCGGTCTCCAGGGTACGCCGCAGGCAGGTGATCGCTTCGCAGTTGTTGCCAATGAAGCCAAGGCTCGTGAAATTGCCGATTATCGCCAGCGTCTTGCCCGCGATAAGGCTGTTGCACGTCAGACAGGCCAGCGTGGCTCGCTCGAGCATATGATGAGCCAGCTTCAGTCTTCGGGTACTAAGGAATTCCCGCTCGTCATCAAGGGTGACGTGCAGGGTTCGGTCGAAGCGATTATTACCGCTCTCGACAAGCTCGGCACAGACGAAGTGCGTGCACGCATCGTTCATTCGGGCGCAGGTGGTATCACGGAAAGCGACGTGTCGCTGGCCGAAGCCTCCAATGCTGCGATCATCGGCTTCAACGTTCGTGCCAACAAGCAGGCGCGTGATGCAGCTGATCAGCAGGGTACTGAAATCCGCTACTACAACATCATTTACGATCTGATCGAAGATGTTAAAGCAGCAATGTCCGGTCTTCTGTCGCCAGAACGCCGTGAAACCTTCATCGGTAATGCTGAGATTCTCGAAGTCTTCAACATCACCAAGGTCGGTAAGGTTGCTGGTTGCCGTGTGGTTGACGGTAAGGTTGAACGTGGTGCAGGCGTCCGCCTCATCCGTGACAACGTGGTTATCCACGAAGGCAAGCTCAAGACGCTCAAGCGCTTCAAGGACGAAGTGTCGGAAGTGCCTATGGGCCAGGAATGCGGTATGGCGTTCGAAAACTACGACGATATCCGCGCTGGCGATACGATCGAAGCGTTCCGCGTCGAACACATTACCCGTACGCTTTAATAGCATTATGCCGTGTCGCCCTATCATGGGCGGCACGGCCTTCTTACATTTCCGTTGCCCGGTTCCGAGGGTCTGACTCCCATCTGAATTGTGGTAGATTGCGCTTTATTGCGCTTACCAGTTTGTAGCCATTTTGTCGGCCAGCCTTTCGGGACTGAGCGCCGATTGGTGGCTGTTTATCGAGGATACAGCTATGGCACGTTCTCCAGATCCAAAAGGCTCAGGTGGCCTTTCCCAGCGCCAGCTTCGTGTAGGCGAACAGGTGCGTCACGCATTGGCTCAGGTTCTTCAGCGTGGAGAAATTCGCGATGACGTAATCGAGCGTACGGTTATTTCGGTGTCGGAAGTTCGCATGTCGCCTGATCTTAAGATCGCGACCTGCTTCATCACACCGCTGGGCAGCACTGATGTACAGGCTGTGATCAAAGCATTGGCTGCAAACGCGAAATTCATTCGCGGTCGCATGGCTCCAAGCCTCAGCCAGATGAAATATATGCCGGAATTCCGTTTCCGAGCAGATACCAGCTTTGACAATTTTTCCAAGATTGATGCGCTTCTCCGTTCGCCGGAAGTGGCGCGTGACCTTGGGCATGATGAAGATGACGGCGAGGACGCAACCTCCCGCAATGGAGACGAATAAAGCATGGCAAGACGAGGCAAGAAAAAAGGTCGTCCGGTTTCCGGCTGGGTCATTTTTGACAAGCCGAAGGGCATGGGATCGACCGAAGCGGTCTCGAAGATCAAGTGGTTGTTCAATGCCGAAAAGGCCGGCCATGCCGGTACGCTTGATCCTCTTGCCTCGGGCATGTTGCCTATTGCTCTGGGTGAAGCCACCAAAACCGTACCTTACGTCATGGATGGAACCAAGGTTTATCGTTTCACAGTGACATGGGGCGAGGAACGGTCGACCGACGATCTTGAAGGTGTTGCCACCAAAAACTCAGATAACCGCCCATCGCGTGCGGATGTCGAAGCGCTGCTGCCTAATTATACAGGCGTTATCTCGCAGATTCCGCCGCAGTTTTCGGCTATCAAGATTGCAGGCGAACGCGCCTATGATCTGGCGCGTGAAGGTGAAACGGTAGAAATTCCGGCGCGTGAAGTCGAAATTGATCGCCTCGAAATTGTCGAGTTTCCGGACGCAAATCGCACCGAATTCGAAGTCGAATGCTCCAAGGGCACCTATGTTCGCTCGCTTGCGCGCGATATGGGCCGTGATCTCGGCTGCTATGGCCATATTTCGGATTTGCGTCGCATCGAAGTTGCTCCTTTCACCGATGATGATCTGCTAACTCTGGCAGAGCTCGAAGAAGCGTGGCCTCCGCTGCCGCCGAAAAAGGAAGAAGGCGAGGCCGATGCCGAGATTGTTGAGCAGCCAGCAGCACGTCGCGACTTCTCGGCAATGGATGCCCTGATCATCGATACCGGTGCCGCACTAGATTGCCTGCCACAGGTTGCCCTGTCTGACGATCAGGCACAGCGCGTTCGTCTCGGTAATCCCGTGATCATTCGTGGCCGCGATGCGCCACTTGAAGCGGATGAGGCTTGCGTGACGTCGCATGGCAAACTGCTTGCCATTGGCTACATTGAGCATGGTCAGTTCAAGCCAAAGCGCGTGTTTACAGCGGGCTAAACTGGTCTCTCAAAAGTTGGGGCATATTTCGGACTGGTATTTCTGCCAAATTTGAACTATATGCCCCTTCAGCGATCGTACATAATGTACGTCAGATCGTGTAAATGGCCCGCGCTGGACGACATCCCGGCCTGGGCGTCTGTTTTTCCTCTCATCAAGAAAGGGTGTACGATGTCGATTACTGCTGAGCGCAAGCAAGCACTTATCAAGGAATACGCCACCAAGGAAGGCGATACCGGTTCTCCTGAAGTACAGGTTGCCGTTCTTTCCGAGCGTATTGCCAACCTCACCGAACACTTCAAGGGTCACAAGAATGACAATCATTCGCGTCGCGGCCTTCTGAAGCTGGTTTCGCAGCGTCGTCGTCTTCTTGACTATGTCAAGGGCATCGACCAGGCACGTTACCAGGCGCTGGTTTCCCGTCTGGGTCTGCGCCGTTAACGGTAAAATCGGGCGACGTCTCAAAACGTCGCCCTTTTGATTTAAAGCGCCTCCCGAAAAGTGCGAAGCGATTTTCGGACAAGATGCGCAAAGTGTATTCCAAGGATGAGCGGATAGCCGCTTTCCAATAGTGAATACGATTATATTGGGCGTATGCCCACTGGCATGAGACGGCGCACCGGGTGCATTCCGTCATGCCGATGACGAGCCATAAGGCTCATGACCTGGACCAGTCATGGGGCAGGATTGCAGGTAGTTCGTGCCAGAGAATATTCGCAAATGAATGTTCCGACACGTAACGAACTTCCCGTTGTCTTGCCCGTGGCCTGTCCGCCAACCGAGGTGATGTCTTCAGGCGCTTTTGCGCGGCATCGCCACAAGAGGACAAGATATGTTCAATACCCACAAAGTAGAAATCGAATGGGGCGGTCGTCCGCTCACACTCGAAACCGGTAAGATCGCACGTCAGGCCGACGGTGCAGTTCTGGCAACCTATGGTGAAACCGTCGTTCTCGCGACTGTGGTTTCTGCCAAGGAACCAAAGCCAGGCCAGGATTTCTTCCCGCTCACCGTCAACTATCAGGAAAAGACCTATGCCGCTGGCAAGATCCCTGGTGGTTACTTCAAGCGTGAAGGCCGTCCGAGCGAAAACGAAACGTTGGTTTCGCGCCTGATCGACCGTCCGATCCGTCCGCTTTTCGTTGATGGCTACAAGAACGACACACAGGTTGTTCTGACTGTCGTTCAGCACGACCTCGAAAACAACCCAGATGTCCTGTCGATGGTTGCAGCTTCGGCAGCACTCACCATTTCCGGCGTTCCTTTCATGGGCCCGATCGGTGGTGCACGCGTTGGCTACATCAACGGCGAATATGTTCTGAACCCGAACATCGACGAAATGCCAGAATCGAAGCTTGATCTGGTTGTTGCCGGTACTTCTGACGCCGTTCTGATGGTTGAATCGGAAGCACAGGAACTCTCCGAAGAAGTCATGCTCGGCGCCGTTATTTTCGGCCAGAAGGGCTTCCAGCCAGTTATCGATGCGATCATCAAGCTCGCTGAAGTTGCTGCCAAGGAACCACGCGACTTCCAGCCGGAAGATCTGTCGGACCTTGAAGCCAAGATGCTTGCAGTCGTTGAAAACGATCTGCGTGATGCCTACAAGATCACCGAAAAGCAGGCTCGTTACACAGCTGTTGACGCTGCCAAGGCCAAGGCGAAGGCTCACTTCTTCCCTGAGGGCGTTGAAGAGCCAGAATTCTCGGCTGAAAAATTTGCAACCGTGTTCAAGCACCTGCAGGCTAAGATTGTTCGCTGGAACATTCTTGACACCGGTAGCCGCATTGACGGTCGTGACCTTTCGACCGTTCGTTCGATCGTTTCGGAAGTTGGCCTTCTGCCACGCACGCACGGTTCGGCGCTCTTCACCCGCGGTGAAACGCAGGCTATCGTTGTTGCCACGCTCGGCACCGGCGAAGACGAACAGATGATTGATGCATTGACGGGTACCTATAAGGAATCCTTCATGCTGCACTACAACTTCCCACCATATTCGGTTGGTGAAACTGGCCGTATGGGTTCGCCAGGCCGTCGTGAAATCGGTCATGGTAAGCTCGCATGGCGCGCAATCCACCCAATGCTGCCAGCTGCTGAACAGTTCCCTTACACGATCCGTTCGGTTTCCGAGATCACCGAATCGAATGGTTCGTCTTCGATGGCAACCGTTTGCGGCACCTCGCTGGCGCTGATGGATGCAGGCGTTCCGCTGGCACGTCCAGTTGCCGGTATCGCCATGGGCCTGATCAAGGAAGATGAGCGTTACGCTGTTCTTTCCGACATTCTCGGTGATGAAGATCACCTCGGCGACATGGATTTCAAGGTAGCCGGTACTGAAAACGGCATCACCGCGCTTCAGATGGACATTAAGATCGACGGTATCACCGAAGAGATCATGAAGGTTGCTCTGGAACAGGCTAAGGGCGGTCGCGTTCACATTCTTGGCGAAATGGCTAAGGCTCTTTCGACCTCGCGTGAAGAACTCGGTGAATTTGCTCCACGCATCGAAGTGATGAACATTCCGACCGACAAGATCCGTGATGTTATCGGTTCGGGCGGTAAGGTTATCCGCGAAATCGTTGAAAAGACTGGCGCCAAGATCAACATCGAAGACGATGGTACGGTCAAGATCGCTTCGTCGAACGGCAAGGAAATCGAAGCCGCTAAGAAGTGGATTCACTCGATTGTTGCTGAACCGGAAGTTGGCGAAATCTACGAAGGTACAGTTGTTAAGACCGCTGACTTCGGCGCATTCGTAAACTTCTTTGGTCCACGCGATGGTCTGGTTCACATCTCGCAGCTCGCTGCCGACCGCGTTGCCAAGACCACTGATGTGGTCAAGGAAGGCCAGAAGGTCTGGGTCAAGCTCATGGGCTTTGACGAGCGTGGCAAGGTTCGCCTGTCGATGAAGGTCGTCGATCAGGAAACTGGCAAGGAAGTCGTTGCAGAAAAGAAGGCAGAAGCTGACGCTGAGTAAGCGTCGCATCTTCTTTTAATCGAGAAAGCGCGTCCATGTGGCGCGCTTTTTTGTTGCGCGTAGAGCGATTGATCGGCATGGGTGAAGCATGATGACACCGGCACAACAGACACTCTTTCTCCCCTTCTATCAGGACATTCTGGATATGCCTGCAGAGGGTCAATCGTACCTTGCCTGCGGCTTGTCTGCAGATCGGAATCTTGAGGCCGAATGGAAGCAGGCACTGACTTTCCTGCAGCCCTGGCGTCCCGACTGGCTGGCACTCAACAAGGAAGGCTTCAACGCAATTCCCAGATTGGCACCAGAATTAGACGAGGAGAGCCGTTATTCTGGGGGGCTACTTCTGCTCGGAAAACATCGCGGACGCAATGAGGCATGGTTTGCGGAGCTTCTGGCGCGTGTTGAACCGGGTGGGTGGATCGTCGTGTGTGGCGACAAGAAGCTTGGTGTCGATAGTTTTCGCAAATGGGTCGGCAATATCGCTGAAATCAGCGATCGCCTGTCAAAGAACCATGCGGTGGCCTTTTGGCTGCAACGCCCTGCTGACCTGACAAATGATTTTATCGATGCTCTGAAGCCGCTGGCGACAGATATTGATGATATGTTCCGCACAGAGCCGGGTATGTTCTCGCATGGCGCGATCGATAAAGGCTCAGCTCTGCTGGTGCCGCATATGGAAAAGATCGTCTTTGGTCAGGTCGCCGATCTTGGTGCTGGCTGGGGTTATTTGGCGGCGCAAAGCCTCAAATATGCTGATCGTCTTAAGGGTATCGATCTTTTTGAAGCTGATTACGAAGCACTGGAGGCCGCGCGCGGCAATCTGGAGCGTCTTGGTGCATCCGTGCCGATTTCGTTTAATTGGTTTGATGTGACGAGTGAAAAACTGACCGGCATTTACGACACGGTGATTATGAACCCGCCTTTTCACGAGGGACGGGCAACCGAAGTGTCGCTCGGTCAAACCTTTATCGCAGCCGCCGCTTCACGGCTGAAAACCGGCGGACGTCTGCTGATGGTAGCGAACAGGCAATTGCCTTATGAGGCGACGCTTAAAAGCTTGTTTAAGAACGTGACTGTTCTTGAGGAAGCGAACGGCTTCAAAATATTCGATGCTAAGAAATGAGACAAAAAAGGCCGCCTCGAAAGGCGGCCGTTTTTTATCAAGCTTCTGAGACTTATTCGCCGCGTGTGTCAGCCGAACTCTTCAGTTCTTCCAGCGTTGGCATCGAAACGATGTTGTAGCCCGAATCCACATAGTGGATTTCGCCGGTTACACCACTCGAAAGATCCGACAGCAGATAAACAGCCGATTTGCCCACATCATCGATATCGACAGTGCGGCGAAGCGGTGAGTTACGGCGCTGATAGCTGAAGATTGCGCGTGCATCGCCAATGCCGGCACCGGCCAGCGTGCGAACCGGACCAGCCGAGATCGCGTTGACGCGGATACCCTGCGGACCGTAATCGGCAGCGAGATAACGAACCATCGCTTCAAGAGCTGCCTTGGCGACGCCCATGACGTTGTAGTTCGGGATAGTGCGCGTGGAACCGCCATAGGTCAGCGTCAGGATCGAGCCGCCGTCCTTCATGAGCTTTTCTGCACGCTGTGCCATTTCCGTGAAGGAATAGGCAGAGATCACCATAGTGCGGCTGAAATTATCGCGCGTGGTGACGTCTGCGTAACGTCCCTTCAGCTCCGTCTTGTCCGAAAAGCCAATGGCGTGAACGATGAAATCGAGCTTTCCCCATTTCTTCTCGATTTCAGCGAAAACTGCGTCGACCGAAGCAATGTCTTCCACATCGCAAGGCAGCACCATATCCGAACCGACCTGTTCGGCCAGCGGCTTGACGCGTTTACCGAGTGCATCGCCCTGATAAGTGAATGCGAGTTCGGCACCCTGCGCTGCGAGCTGCTTAGAAATTCCCCATGCGAGTGAGTGGTTATTCGCGACCCCCATAATGAGGCCGCGTTTACCTTGCATCAGACCTTCCATATTGTCCCTCTCCGTCAGCCCTGATAACGCTGGAACACCAGCGTGGCATTGGTGCCGCCAAATCCGAAGGAGTTGGAGAGCACGGTATTGAGCTGAGCATTGTCGATGCGCTTGCGAACGATAGGCATGTCCGCGAAGGCAGGATCCAGTTCTTCGATATGAGCGCTTTCGCAGATGAAGTTATTCTGCATCATCAAAAGCGAGTAGATTGCTTCCTGAACGCCGGTTGCACCGAGCGAATGGCCGGTCAGCGACTTGGTCGCTGCGATTGGCGGGCAGGCATCGCCTGAGCCAAAGACCTGACGAATCGCTTCGATTTCCGGAGCATCGCCTGCTGGCGTCGAGGTTGCGTGTGGGTTGATGTAATCGATCTTGCTTGTGACGGTCGAGAGCGCCATCTTCATGCAGCGGACCGCGCCTTCGCCTGATGGTGCTACCATGTCGTAGCCGTCAGACGTTGCACCGTAGCCGACGATTTCGCCGTAAATCTTCGCACCGCGAGCAAGGGCTGTTTCAAGATCTTCCAGCACGAGAACGCCTGCACCGCCAGCAATAACAAAACCGTCACGGTTTTTGTCGTAAGCGCGCGAGGCGGTTGATGGCGTTTCATTATACTTGGATGACATGGCACCCATTGCGTCGAACAGCACCGAAAGCGTCCAGTCGAGGTCTTCACAGCCGCCCGCAAACATGCGGTCCTGCTTGCCGTACTGGATCATTTCAAACGCATTGCCGATACAATGGTTCGACGTCGCACAAGCCGACGAGATCGAGTAGTTGATACCCTTGATCTTGAAGAATGTTGCGAGCGTGGCCGATGCAGTCGAGCTCATAGCTTTCGGCACTGCAAAAGGACCGACGCGCTTTGGGCCTTTTTCACGGGTGATATCGGCGGAATCGACGATCGTGCGTGTCGAAGGACCACCAGAACCCATGATGATGCCGGTACGATCATTGGAGACCTGCTCCTCCGAAAGACCTGCATCGGCAATCGCCTGATCCATAGCGACGTGATTCCATGCCGTACCACGACCATGAAAACGCATTGCGCGGCGATCTACGAGCGCTTCAACGTCGATTTTCGGCGCGCCGTGCACCTGGCAACGGAAACCGAGTTCGGCATATTCTTCAGCACGGGAAATGCCGGATTTGGCTTCACGCAGAGAGGTTGTTACCTCTTCGGTGTTGTTTCCAATCGAGGATACAATCCCCATACCCGTTACGACCACACGCCGCATCGCGTTCTCCTTTACACCTGTTCCGTGTGATCAACCCGTGAAGGCTGACCCTTGTTCCCGGTTACATAGGTGCGATCTTCGCATGTTTTGAGCGCGGCTGCATGAAAAGTCATTATTTTCTGCAGTCGCGCCCGTGAATGATGAATGTATTAAGCGCCGTCGCCATCTTTTGACAGGCCGACGCGCAGGTCACTTGCCTTGTAGATGGTTTCGCCATCAGCTTTCAGCCAGCCGTCTGCTGTGCCGAGAACAAGGCGACCACGCATGACGCGCTTGAAGTCGATGCCGTACTGCAGAAGCTTGGTGTGTGGGCGAACCATGCCCTTGAACTTCACTTCACCAGTGGACAGAGCCATACCGCGGCCCGGCTCACCGAGCCAGCCGAGGAAGAAACCTGTCAGCTGCCACATGCCATCAAGGCCAAGGCAGCCAGGCATGATCGGGTTGCCCTGAAAATGGCATGGGAAATACCAGTCGTCGGGGCTTACGTCATATTCCGCGCGGATATAGCCCTTGTCGAACTCCCCGCCGGTTTCGGAAATTTCGGTGATGCGGTGCACCATCAGCATTGGCGGCAGGGGGAGCTGTGCATTGCCGGGACCGAACAACTCACCGCGTGCGCAGCTTAGGAGCTCTTCATACCCGTAGCTCGATTTCTGTTCTGCCATTACGCCTCCCTTGAGGATCATTCTGATGTGACCATTTCTGTCGCCAGAAGCAGTCGGGTTGTCGTCTGTTCGGGAACACCTCTAACATAGAGTGTTTCCGTCAGTAAAATAGTGCAGAGGGTTTTCCCAAAAAAGGCGGGTTTTACCATGCCTATTGATACTTAATTCGCAACGGCATATATCAATGTCAGTATGCAATGGGCAACAGCCCGTTTAATCTTTGACGAAATTGCTACAAGCTTATGACGGATCCAAGGGTGAATATGCAGAATTATCATGCCAACCACTCGATGGTTTCAATGGAAGAACGGCTTCGCGGGGCTGGTTTGCGCCCGACGCGTCAGCGTGTTTCGCTTGCCAGCCTGATTTACGCGCAGGGTGATCGGCATCTTTCCGCTGAAGACCTTCATGAAGAAGCTGTACTGGCAAATGTGCCGGTATCGCTAGCAACCGTCTACAACACGCTGCACCAGTTTACCGAAGCCGGTATGCTGCGCATCATCGCCGTTGAAGGTTCGAAAACCTATTTCGACACCAATATTTCCGATCACCAGCACTTCTTCCTTGAAGGCGAGAATGTCGTTTTCGATATTCCGCATGGCGAACGTGGTCAGCCAACAGTTTCCAACATGCCTGAAGCACCGGAAGGCATGGAAATCGTCAATGTGGATATTATCGTCCGTTTGCGACGCAAGACGCGTTAAGTTGTTTGATATTGGTTTTTAGAAAGCGGCCTTTAGGGCCGCTTTTTTGTTGCGAATAGTGGGTTAAAGTGATTCATCCGGTCTATCACCTTTCACAGGCGCATTTGAAGCGGGCCTCCCAACCAAGCACGAATGCGTCGATAACGATTTGACTGGAGACGTCTATGCGTAAGTTGATCATTGCAGTCGCTGCATTCGCCCTTTTTTCAACTGGAAGCGCCTTTGCTGAAAAGATTCGCATTGGCGTGACACCAGGGCCGCACGCGCAGATCATGGAAAAGGTCAAGGAGGTTGCTGCCACCAAGGGTATGGAAATCGATATTCAGGAATTTTCTGATTATGTGATTCCGAACATGGCACTGGCCGATAAGGCGCTTGATGCTAATTCTTTCCAGCATCAGCCCTACCTCGACAATCAGGTCGCAGATCGTGGCTTTCCGATTGAGACAGTAGCGCCAACGGTCAACTTCCCGATGGGCGTATATTCCAAAAAGATGAAAAACATCTCGGAACTGGCTGACGGTGCGACCATCGCCATCCCGAACGATCCGACCAATGGCGGTCGTGCGCTTCTGGTGCTTGCAGATAACGGCCTGATCAAGCTCGATGCGTCGAAGGGCCTGAAGGTTACGTCAATTGATGTGACTGAAAACCCGAAAAACCTGAAATTCGTGGAACTCGATGCCGCGCAATTGCCGCGTTCGCTCGAAGATGTGGACGCTGCCGTCATCAATACCAATTACGCGCTGGAAGCAGGTCTTAACCCGGCTGGTGACGCACTTATCCGCGAAGGCGAAAAGGCACCTTATGTCAATGTGCTGGTCGTCCGCACTGCCGACAAGGATGCCGAATGGGTGAAGACGCTGGTCAGCAGCTATCACAGCCCGGAAGTGAAACAGTTTATTGCTGAAACTTTCAAAGGCTCAGTCATTCCAGCTTGGTAATAGTTCAATTCGAATGCCGATTTTGAAGCGGGGCGAGCGATCGCCCCGCTATTTATTAGAGCCCGTTCTGAAAAGCGTGAAACGGCGTATTGGAGGCGTTTTCTAAGCTTTTCGCTGCATCCATATATTGGCGAACGGAAGCCCGTTATCATCTTCCTCGCGACGACTGATTTCCTGAAAGCCGAGCCGCTGATAGAAACGGCAGGCACCTTTATTATCGGCGTAGACTTCGAGAGAGAGTTCGCCTTTCAATGCCAGAGCATGGTCGAGCAAGCGGCGGCCTATGCCATATCCTTGCGCGGAGGGATCAACGAAGAGTCCGCCGATGAAACAATCCAACAGGCCTATAAACCCGACCGGCTCACCATTTATAACGGCGACCCAGGTCTCTGCCTTTTCGAGATAGACGTCTTCGATAAGCTTCTGCTGATCGCGTAGCAGGTCTTTTCCTAGAAACGCATGTGCTTCCAAAGAAGCGCGATACCAGATGGAAGACAATGTCTGTTTGTCCGCAGCCTGATAGGCGCGGATGATAACCGTCATGTTTTTCATGATTATTCCAGAGTTTAACTATGCACAAAATTCCCATCCGTTGGATGGGTCCAAATCCGTTAAAACGGAGACACTGAACTTCTGCGCATAAAACTCCTTCTTGGTTTTGTTCTGTGAGAACTAACCTCACGAATGATGCAACGTCAAGACTGACGCTGTGCCGGGTCAGTCGAACACTTCATCCGGATAAACGCCCCAGAGATCCGATTGCCTGATCCAGCCGCGCGTACCCTGAATATCCATCCGGCACCACTGGCCATTGCATTCGCGAACTGTGCCGACAACATTGGGCTCGACTTCCGCCGACAGTCCCGATGTTTCGCTCGGATCGCGGCGCATGGTAATCATCGCGCCCTGATCGTTCTTGAGCCATGGTGCCGTAATCGCCGTGCGCTTGCCCGACAGGAGAGACTGATAGACCCAGCCTTCCGTGCCGTCGGCATCGCGGATGCGGCGCCAGTTATCGTATTCCTGAATGATTTCGACAGGCAGGCCGGATTTCATGAATAACCATGACACGGCATAATCACGCCCCGGACCCACGCGCAGATTGACGCGTGCCGGCTTGAGGCTGACAAAACGGGGTACAGGCAAGCCACTTGCGCCCAGCGTTGTGCCTGCTGATGCTTGAGCCATTGCAGCATGGTTATACGATGCGCCTAGCGGCGCAACAACCAGCAGCAAGGCAATGCTGCCAAGTGCTGCGATAAAAAAGCGTTGCGAAAGTACTCGGTACAATTCTGACCTCTCGCCGTCCTGTCACTTCACGGCAGTTCCAACGAATGGGGAGTTTCCGTCTGCAACTGCAAAAATAAAATTGTGCGGTTTTTCCGCCTCTGCTTCTCAAACAAGTCAGGCAAAAGCTTGTCTTCTCACAGGTTTCCGGAGAGGCGTCGGAGACGCAAGGGCAGCTTTCGCGATTCTGTTTTTCTTTGTCTTTGCTGCGCCGCCTTGCTAGAGATGAGCAGCCGAAGCAATATCTCATATTGCACCTTCTTGGTTAAGGAGGTCTCAACATGAGAATCGGCGAGCCAGGTTTCCTGTGAAATTTATGGACCTGCACAGGTGGCACTGCTCAAGAAAAAGGGGTGGAGATGTCGAACAAGAAAAAGCCGCTGGTCGTACTTACCCGGAAACTTCCGGACCCGGTGGAAACCCGAATGCGGGAACTGTTCGACGCACGTCTGAATATTGACGATCATCGCATGTCGCAGCCGGAAATTATTGCTGCGATGAAAGAAGCCGATGTTCTGGTTCCTTGCATAACCGATGTGATCGATGCGGCAGCCATTGAGCAGGCCGGCCCCAATCTTAAACTGATCGCCAATTTCGGCAATGGTGTTGACAATATCGATGTAGCCGCAGCTGCAAAGCGCGGCATCACTGTCACCAACACGCCCAATGTGCTGACCGAAGACACCGCCGACATGACGCTGGCACTGCTTTTGATGGTGCCACGCCGTCTGGTTGAAGGCGCAAACGTCCTTAATGAGCGTGACGGCGAATGGCCGGGCTGGTCGCCGACTTGGATGCTTGGGCGCCGCATCTGGGGCAAGCGTCTGGGGATTGTCGGTATGGGCCGCATCGGCACAGCCGTTGCCCGCCGCGCCAAGGCTTTCGGTCTGTCGATCCATTATCACAACCGCAAGCGCGTTAGCGCACAGGTTGAGGAGGAGCTGGAAGCGACTTACTGGGACAGCCTCGATCAGATGCTGGCTCGCATGGATATTATCTCGGTCAATTGCCCGTCGACGCCTGCAACCTTTCACCTGCTTTCGGCCCGCCGCATCGCTTTGATGCAGCCGACCGCGTATCTCGTGAACACGGCGCGCGGCCAGATCATTGATGAAAATGCGCTGGTCGAACTGATCGAGCAGGGCAAAATTGCTGGGGCCGGGCTTGATGTGTTTGAACATGAGCCAGCTGCCAACCCGCGCCTTTTATCGCTTGCTGAAAAAGGTAAGGTCGTGCTTCTGCCGCATATGGGATCGGCAACGATTGAAGGCCGTGTGGATATGGGTGATAAGGTCATCATCAATATCAGGGCTTTTGTCGACGGACATCGCCCACCGGACCGTGTATTGCCGAACCGAATCTAATTATTTGCTGGCAGTTAGCGGCGCGTCCAGCCTATTGCCCGCAATGAACTTCAGAACCGTTTTCGCATAAAGGCGTGGGTTTTCGGCCGGAACGCCATGACCGGAATCGGGCAATATGACCAGCTGCGCTCCGGGTATATGATCTGCAATAAACTCAGTATGTTCGCGGGTAATTGCGGTATCCCGGTCGCCGATGACGATTGCTGTCCGAACATCGATTTTTGAAAGATCGTCTGCGGTATAATTCGGCTCATTCGCCCAAAGCGCATGAATTTCCTTATCGATGCTGCTGTAGTGGCGGAGTTCGGGAATTGGCTTTCCTTCGGCGCGCGCCAGCGCATAGCCGGTTGAACCTTCCGGCGTGACGTTTGCAGCCTGTGCGAACAGGCTTTTCAGTCGCTCAGGATAGCGGATGGCAATATCAATGCCGATAATGCCGCCATCGCTCCAGCCAACAAGATCGACCTTGTTGACGTGCAGATAGTCGAGCAGGGCAACATAATCATCTGCCATCAGCTCATAGGTGAGTGGCTCGGTCGTTCGTGTCGAGCGGCCCTGACCACGACTGTCTGCGACAATCACCATATGATCACGCGCCAGAATAGGCAGCTGCGCATCCCAGACATGCTGGTCAGAAAGCCCGCCATGGATCAGCAGGATTGGCGGTCCCTTGCCCACAACACGGTAGTACATTTCGATGCCGTTAACGCTGGCAAAGCTGGCTGGTGTGGCTGTGATGGTCATACGTGCTGCCCTTTCAAGAGAAACGGCGGACGGGAAGAAGGCAACAAACCCAAAGAGCAGCGCTGAGATTCCGAGTGTAGTCATCCAGAGTGCTGATCGTGGGAGTGATGTTCTTCCCTTCATGATAGATACCCTGTCCTCAGGGCCTTCTGATCAGAGTCGGCAGGTCATAAAGATAAGCGATGCGCTTGATCGCATCCTTGAGAGGCTCGAGCGTTACGGTCATCGTATGGCCGCTGGCATGAATCAGCATATCGGGAGCAGCGCAGATCGCGACATGGCCTTTCCAGAAGACCAGATCGCCGCGCTTGAGATTGGAATAGTCTGCGTCGGGTTCGACGATTTCACCGAGCGTGTTTTCCTGCATGTCCGAATCGCGCAGGACCTTGCGACCTGCGACCCACATCGAAAGCTGGACAAGACCGGAGCAATCGATCCCAAAGCCTGAAGTCCCACCCCAGAGATAAGGCGTATGCAGGAGTGTTTCGGCGACCGCAACGAAATCGTGGGCATGGTCGCTCAAAGGCGCGAGATGCTTGGCAATCAACGCTTCACCGCTCTCAAGCAGTGCATATTCGGTGCCACGTTTTTCAGAGGTTCCGACGATTCGCACGCGCGAACCGAGTGACAATGCTTTTGTATGCGGGAATCGAAGATCATTACCGGGATAGACGAATGTGCGCGGAACGATGACCATATGCGTCGCATTATCAACCGGCTTCTCCAGTGATGCTGCGGAAACATATCCGGTATAGCCGTCGCGTTCAGCTTGAACCCAGCACCAACCGTCCTGCTCTTCAAAAACGCGTACCGTGTCGCCAAAGATGATCTGTGTCTGTGGACCGCTATCGGGGCGTGGTTCTGCGCGCAGGTCGACAACCGAATCGGAAACATGCATCAGCGTGCCAGCCGTAAAGCGACCTGCCTCCACCTGACCACTCAGCCGTTCATCGGCGAGATCGGGACGGTAGGCGTTCAAACGGCGATCGAGTATGCTCACAATGGTAACTCCCTGGCTCTGGCGATCACAAGATCGCCTAGTCTTTCGACATAAAGTGCGCCAGTGACTGTTCTCTTTACTAGCACATTTCTACGATCTTTTTCATCACGATGCCGGGATACGAGATCGAGCGTTCCCATCGTGTCGAGCGCACGCGTTATCACCGGCTTGGTGACATTCAGCTTGGCTGCCAGCCCTCGCACGGTATGCGGGGGTGTTTCCAGATAAATTGTCAGAAGGATAGCCGCTTGCCGCGTGGTCAGGTCAGGCATTTCATCCTTCACCTGTGCCAGTGAAAGCGTTCTCAGCAATGTCAGTGCCTGCAAAGGCTTCAGTTCAACGGGCATATCCTACCGAATTTAAGGCGATTGTTTCGGACCCGTATCATTCAACGACGTTTTCTTTTTGCAGGCAAGTTATTTCATTTTGCGGGATATTTATGCTTGAGAAGCGCATAGAGCGCGCGGATGGCCTGCGCTTCACCACCGACAGGCGAGGCAGGCTTTTCGACCGGCACCCAACCATAAATATCGAAATGTGCCCAGCTCTTCGCCTTCTCGACAAAGCGGCTCAGGAACAGTGCAGCGGTCACAGATCCAGCAAAGCCGTCAGTCGTAACATTGTTGATGTCCGCCACGCGCGATGAAAGTTTTTGCGCATAGGGCGCCCACAACGGCATACGCCAGAGCGGATCAGCTGTCTCGTCAGCCTTTTCAGCAATGGCTGCTGCAAGCGCATCGTCATGCGTATAGAAAGGCGGCAGATCAGGGCCAAGCGCCACACGCGCAGCACCGGTCAGTGTTGCCATATCGATGATGAGCTCCGGCTCTTCTTCGTCGGCCAGCGTCAGTGCATCGGCCAGAACGAGACGGCCTTCTGCATCGGTATTGCCAATTTCGACGCTCAAGCCCTTGCGGCTTTGTAGGATGTCGCTTGGGCGGAATGCATTACCCGCGATCGAGTTTTCAACTGCCGGGATAAGCACGCGCAGTCGAACCGGGAGTTTTGCATTCATGATGATCGACGCAAGGCCCAGCACATTGGCAGCGCCGCCCATATCCTTCTTCATGAGCAACATGCCGCTCGCGGGTTTGATATCGAGACCGCCAGTGTCGAAACATACACCCTTGCCGACAAGGGTGATCTTAGGATCACTATCCTTGCCCCAAGTGAGATCAATGAGGCGCGGCGCAATGCTGCCTGCGCGACCAACCGCATGGATCATCGGGAAGTTTTGTTTCAGCAGCGCATCGCCTTCAATCGTGCTGACCTTTGCGCCATTCCTGGAAGCGAGATCGCGCGCAGCCTGTTCCAGCGCATCTGGTCCCATGTCATTGGTCGGCGTGTTGATAAGATCGCGTGCAAGCGTTACGGCATCGGCAATATGCTGTGTTTCAGCGGCGTTGACGCCTGCCGGCACCGCCAGACGGATAGTTTTGTCGCTGCCCTTGCGATAGCGCGTGAAGCTATAGCCGCCCATCAAGAAGGCGAGAGTTACCAGCTCTGCGTGGTCTGGCTTATTTTCGATATGCCAGTCGCCTTCGGGGAGGCCGCGCGCCAATTTTCCGGCGAGCAATTGCGATTGACCGCCCTGGTCGTCATCACCTGTGCCAAACAAAGCACCGGCAATCGTGCCGTCTTTGCCGGGAAGTACCAGAATACGACCGGATTCCCCGTTAAAATCATTGGCCTTGGCCCAAGCCTGAACATCGGATGTCAGCGCTGTCTGCTCGATCTTATTCTTTCCGATGAACCAGATTGGGCGGCTGTCTGCTGATTTTGCGGCTACGATCTCAACGGTCATGACATTCCTCGGCGATTAGAATTTCTGGCTCAATCAATAAACAAATAGCCACCCTGCGTGAACAGGGCGGCTATTCAATTCTGCATGAAGAGAGACAACTTAGTTTCGTTCAGTCATCTGGATCTGTGCGGCCTTGTAATCAAAAGCGGAAGCAGGCTTTCCAGCGAAAAGCGCCATGCCACTAATGACGGCGATAACAGCAAGCGCACCGATGAGTGTGCATTCGATCATCGCTGCACCCGATCTGTTTTTAAAAAAGCGCGTCATCAAAGCCGGCATGTTACTTACCCTGAGCTGAAGTCTCGTTGGGGTTCTTTTTAGTGCCTGGCAATTGTGATGAGTTTAAGAAACAAGGAAAATAAAACGTTAATATAGGTCGGGTCCTACTTCGATCTGGTTTGGGTTAACGGATGGCAAATGCAGCCGAGCGGCATTATATGGTCGTGACAGCTTGTTTCTTTTCCCGCCTGAAAGATGAAAAATGCCCGAATTACCTGAGGTCGAAACGGTTCGCCGCGGTTTGCAGCCTTTCATGGAAGGCGCGAAAATCGAACGGATCGAGCAGAACAGGCCTGATCTCCGTTTCCCTTTTCCCGATCACTTTGTTGAGCGTCTGTCCGGACGCAACATCGGCGCGCTCGGGCGGCGCGCAAAATATCTCACGATGCATCTCGACGATGGGCTTTCGATCATCAGCCATCTTGGCATGTCCGGTTCGTTTCGGATTGAAGCGGATGATGCGGAAGGAATGCCGGGCGGCTTTCATCACGAGCGATCCAAAATCGCAAAACATGACCATGTCGTTTTCCATCTCTTAAGGGGAAATGGGTCAACCGCACGCGTCATCTATAACGACCCGCGCCGGTTTGGATTCATGCTCTTTGCGGAGAAGGGCACATTGGATGAACATCCCTTTCTGAAAGGTCTGGGCGTAGAGCCTACAGGCAATCGCCTTTCAGGTGAATTGCTTGGAACGCTCTTTGAAGGCCGCAAGACGCCGTTGAAAGCGGCTTTGCTTGATCAGCGCCTCATCGCAGGGCTTGGCAATATATATGTCTGCGAGGCGCTGTGGCGCTCGCGTCTTTCCCCGATGCGTGCCGCAGGTTCAATTGTCCAGGATGCGAAACTTCTTGACCGGCTGGCTGAAGATATCCGCACTGTGATTGCCGAGGCGATTGCAGCTGGCGGCTCCAGTCTGAAGGACTACATTCAGGCTGATGGTGCGCTTGGTTACTTCCAGCATTCATTCTCCGTTTATGGGCGCGAGGCAGAGCCGTGCCGTACGCCGGGCTGTACCGGAGTTGTGGAACGCGCCGTGCAGGCAGGCCGTTCGACCTTTTTCTGCGCTTCCTGCCAAAGTTGATTCTGAGCTGACCTTGCCAAAGTGAGTCGGGCGGTCCAACTTGGCCGCCACTATGAACCGATCAAGGAGGAGAAGCTTTCTCATGGCTTATGAAACGATCGTTGTGGAGACGCGCGGTGGCGTGGGACTCATCCGTCTCAACCGACCGCAGGCGCTCAATGCACTCAACAGCACAGTACTCAAGGAGCTGACGGAAGCACTGGCCGCCTTCGATACCGATGGCAGAATCGGTGCGATCGTTCTTACCGGCTCGGAAAAGGCTTTTGCGGCAGGTGCCGACATCAAGGAAATGCAGCCGATCAACTTCGTCGATGCCTATTTGCAGGACATGTTTGCAGATTGGCGGAAAGTGGATCGTACCCGCAAGCCGATCATTGCTGCCGTGTCAGGTTATGCGTTGGGCGGCGGCTGTGAGCTTGCCATGATGTGCGATTTCATTATCGCAGCCACCAATGCCAAATTCGGCCAACCGGAAATTACACTGGGTGTAATGCCAGGCATGGGCGGCTCTCAGCGCCTCACGCGCTTTGTTGGCAAGTCGAAGGCGATGGATATGTGTTTGACCGGACGCATGATGGGTGCTGAAGAAGCCGAACGTTGCGGCCTCGTTTCGCGTCTTGTTGCACCGGAAGAGCTGATTGAAGAAGCTTTGAAAGCTGCCGAGCGTATTGCCTCTTTCTCGCAGCCATCCGTGCAAATGGTCAAAGAATCGGTCAACCGTTCTTATGAGACTACACTTGATGAAGGCCTGCGTTTTGAGCGACGCCTGTTTCATTCGCTGTTTGCCACGGAAGATCAGAAAGAAGGCATGTCTGCGTTTATCGACAAGCGCACGCCATCGTTCAAGAATCGCTGATGTGAAGAGGGCGGGAAGGGCAATTGAGGCGTTATAGCTGCCTTGACTGCCTGAAATTCGGCAAGAAGGCCGCATATCCGGCCTTCTGACGCGCTTTGAGATCAGAATCCTCGTTGACGCGAAGGCAAAGCTGATCTATAAGCCCGCCACGGATCGGCGGCCCTAGGCATTATGGCTGCCCTAGAGGTTTTGTGCCCGACGGTTAAATCCAGTGGGCTGCTGACAGAAAAAAGAGAGGCATTTATGGCCAATACTCCTTCGGCCAAGAAGGCAGTGCGCAAGATCGCTGCCCGCACCGAAATCAACAAGTCCCGTCGTTCGCGCGTTCGCACCTTCCTCCGCAAGGTTGAAGACGCTCTCCTGAGCGGCGACAAGGAAGCAGCATCGGTTGCATTCAAGGCTGCTGAGCCTGAACTGATGCGCGCTGCTTCAAAGGGCGTCGTTCACAAGAATACCGCTGCTCGTAAGGTTTCGCGCCTTGCTGCACGCGTTAAGGCTCTGAACGCCTAATACTACCTATTTATAAAATTAGGTTTCGAAACCCGGCTCATTGTTAGCCGGGTTTTCTTTTTTGGAACTTTTTTAAAGAAACGTACCCTCGAAACTATGAGTATGTTTTTTTAGCAATATTTCATATCAGGCAGATAGTTTTAGAACTAATCGAAAGATATATGCGGCGAATTCCTCATTATTTTCAAAAGCTTGTGCGTGTTTATCCACAGTTATCCACAGCCCCTGCGGAGGACTCGGAAGCCCCTCTGAGTCAAGCCACTTTTTGAAAAATTATTTTGTCGGAGAACATATCGTGCCCGTCTAAAAAACCGTCAATCAAAACGCATTGAATCCAAAGGCGTTATTGCTCTCTCGACCGATTCTCTGCTTGAGGGCACAGGGCATGCAAGTCTTTCTTGAAGAAAAAACTGCAGATCTTAGGCTTGCTCTTTGCCGTAAGGCTTCGTTAAAGTCAGAGCCATAAGAGGGGTGGGCCGATGGCCCGGAGTTAGCATTAAATAGGATGTCTTATTGGCGTGGGCAGCTTTGTCCGCGGGTGCTGAATTCTGGTCTTAAGGTCCTGTTCTTATTAAGTTTGTCTCTTTTGGTGATTGCTTACCATTCATTAACCGGAATGCTGTTTTTGGCGCATCTTCGCAATTGAATGGTTGTGGCAAATTCCGATCCGGGCAATCAGCCTTGAGCAAGGATTTGATGAGTCGTAACGAGTAGCTCAACAGGAGTTATCTGGGTGTTTGTCCGCAGCAGTTGTTCGATTGCGGACGGTTTGAGTTTGTGTGCGGTTCTTAGAAAGAACCAGTGTGAATTGAGTACCAGCTGGGTTTCCGGTTCCCCAAACCGGACACGATGCAGGAAATAACGACAAGCGCTGTAAAACTAGCGCGTAGGAATGTGAAGGCAGGCGAGACGATGGCAATGATGACTGGTAAGTCGACGGCAACGATGGGTGATGATGCGCATGCGAACCGTATCCATGGATCTTCTGCTACTGGAAAAGAAAACAGCCTCGTGGTGAGTGCTGAAAGCAACGTCGGCGAAGACGTTTTCGAGCGTCTGACTGCAAAGCTCAAGGCACGCGTCGGCAGCGAGATTTATTCAAGCTGGTTTGGTCGCCTCAAGCTCGATGACCTCTCCAAAAGCGTTGTTCGTCTGTCGGTTCCGACCGCATTCCTCCGCTCTTGGATCAACAATCATTATTCTGAACTGCTGACCGAGCTTTGGCAGGAAGAAAATCCGCAGATTCTCAAAGTTGAAGTTGTTGTGCGCGGCGTGAGCAGAGTCGTTCGTACTGCAGCACCAGCAGCGGATACGAATGACGCGATTGAAGCAAAACTGTCTGTCGCTCCCCGCGAGAAGATGGCTTTCCCTGTAGGCCAGCCAAGTGCTGAAAAGCGCGGTTCCGCAGTTGTTGCAGAATCGGTTGCCGCTTCCGGTGCCGTTCTCGGCTCACCGCTCGACCCGCGTTATACATTTGATTCTTTCATTGATGGTGCATCCAACCGTGTAGCCCTTGCCGCCGCCCGCACTATCGCAGAAGCAGGTTCTAGCGCTGTTCGCTTCAATCCGCTTTTCATCCATGCATCTGTCGGCCTTGGTAAGACGCACCTTCTGCAGGCAATTGCCGCAGCAGCGCTGCAGCGTCAGGAAAAGGCCCGAGTCGTTTATCTGACCGCTGAATACTTCATGTGGCGCTTTGCAACAGCGATTCGTGACAACAATGCTCTTTCCTTCAAGGAACAGCTTCGTGATATCGACCTGCTCGTCATCGATGACATGCAGTTCCTGCAGGGTAAGTCGATTCAGCATGAATTCTGCCATCTGCTCAACACGCTGCTCGATAGCGCTAAGCAAGTTGTTGTTGCCGCCGACCGCGCACCTTCGGAACTGGAATCGCTTGATGTCCGCGTGCGCTCGCGTCTTCAGGGCGGTGTCGCTCTGGAAGTTGTTGCACCAGACTACGAAATGCGCGTCGAGATGCTGCGCCGCCGTCTGACAGCTGCTCAGGTCGAAGATCCAAGCCTTAATATCGATGACGATATCCTCGCTCATGTCGCCCGTACGGTCACTGGATCGGGTCGTGAGCTGGAAGGTGCCTTCAACCAGCTTCTGTTCCGCCAGTCGTTCGAGCCTAATCTCTCAATTGATCGCGTTGACGAACTGCTTGGCCACCTGACACGCGTAGGCGAACCAAAGCGCATCCGCATTGAAGAAATTCAGCGCATCGTTGCTCGTCACTACAATGTGTCGAAGCAGGACCTGCTTTCCAATCGCCGCACACGTACCATCGTGAAGCCACGTCAGGTTGCAATGTATCTTGCCAAGATGCTGACGCCACGTTCGCTGCCGGAAATCGGTCGTCGTTTTGGCGGTCGCGACCATACGACGGTTCTTCATGCGGTTCGCAAGATCGAAGATCTGGTCGGTGCTGACACCAAGCTGGCGCAGGAACTTGAGCTTCTCAAGCGTCTGATCAACGATCAGGCAGCCTGATCGACAGAAATTAGTTAAAAAGCCCGCGCCGTGTCGATTTGCGACGTGGCGCGGGCTTGCTTTTCGTCTCAAAAATCTGCCACTTTAGCAAACCTTCGGGCGCCACAAGCGCCTTACTGATAGGGGCGTCTGCCCGTTGCGCGGTTGCCCAGTCCTAGAGAGCGAGTGCGTTTCAATATGCGTGTAACCCTGGAACGGTCGAACCTTCTTAAATCCCTCAATCATGTGCATCGCGTTGTCGAACGCCGAAACACGATTCCTATCCTGTCGAACGTGCTTTTACAGGCCGAGGGCGCAAGCCTCGCGCTGAAGGCCACCGACCTTGATCTTGAGGTCAATGAAGCAACCGCAGCCATGGTCGAGCAGGCTGGTGCCACCACGGTTCCGGCACATCTTCTTTATGATATCGTGCGCAAGCTGCCGGATGGCGCTGAAGTGATGCTGTCCACCAATCCGGATGGCGGCTCGATTTCGGTGATTTCCGGCAAATCCTCTTTCCGTCTGCAGTCGCTGCCACAGTCCGATTTTCCGGAACTGACTGCCGGCGCTTTCACCCATTCATTCCGCATCGATGCACAGGCTCTGAAACGCCTGATTGATCGCACCCAGTTTGCGATCTCGACGGAAGAAACCCGTTATTACCTCAACGGCATTTATTTCCACGCCATTGAAAGCGATGGTGCTTTGAAGTTGCGTGCCGTTGCAACCGATGGCCATCGTCTGGCACGCGCCGAACTCGAAGCCCCATCTGGCACTGAAGGTATGCCGGGCATCATTATTCCGCGCAAGACGGTCGCTGAACTTCAGAAGCTCGTTGATGCTCCGGATACGGTTGTTTCGGTTGAACTTTCTGACGCAAAGATCCGCTTCACTGTTGGCTCGGTGGTCCTGACCTCCAAGCTCATCGATGGTACATTCCCGGATTACCAGCGCGTGATTCCTTCGGGCAATGACAAGAAGCTCACTATCAGCCGTCAGGAATTTGCTGCTTCTGTTGATCGTGTTTCCACGATTTCCAGTGAGCGTGGCCGTGCGGTCAAGCTTTCGATCGCCGATGGTCAGTTGACGCTTACGGTCAACAATCCCGATTCGGGAAGTGCGACCGATGAACTGGCAGCCGATTACGATGCTGATCCGATCGATATCGGTTTCAACTCGAAATATCTGCTCGACATCACCAGCCAGCTTTCCGGTTCCGATGCCGTCTTCATGCTGGCTGATGCCGGTTCTCCTACGCTGGTGCGCGATACGGGCGATGAAGATGTGCTCTATGTTCTGATGCCGATGCGCGTCTAGGATCTGAAAACCGACCGTGAGCATTTCTGAACCCATTATAAGCCGTCCGGATCGAGTCTCGGTCGGGCGGCTTAAACTTTCTGATTTCCGTAACTACACGGAACTCACGCTCCCGCTTGGTCCCGGCCATGTGGTGCTGACAGGTGAAAACGGTTCAGGCAAAACCAATCTCATTGAAGCCGTTTCCTTTCTGTCGCCGGGCAGGGGGCTGCGCCGTGCTTCCTATGATGACGTGGCTCGTACCAGCGGCCATGATGGGTTTGCCATTCATGCTTCGCTTGATTGTATGATCTATGGTGATGCTGAAATCGGCACTGGCACAGCGGGCGGTGGTGAAGGTGGTCGCAAAGTCCGCATCAACAGCAATGCTGCATCCGGTGACGAACTTCTCGATTATGCGCGCATTCTCTGGGTGGTGCCGTCGATGGACGGTCTATTTACCGGTGGCGCATCGGACAGGCGGCGCTTTCTTGACCGCATGGTGCTGGCAATCGATACCGGCCACGGCAAGCGCGTGCTGGATTATGAAAAAGCCATGCGCTCGCGCAATCGGCTGCTGAGCGACGGTAACAACGACAATCAGTGGCTTGATGCGATTGAAAGCCAGATGGCTGAGCTTGGCATTGCCATAGCGGCGGCCCGCTCAGAGGCCATGCGGCTGATCGCTGCGATGATTGAACGCTTGCCTGCCGAAGGTCCTTTTCCCAAGGCAGACTGCTTTCTTGAAGGAACGCTTGAGCAGCGCATTGGTCTCGAAGCAGCGCTTGATCTTGAAGAAGATTTTCGTCGTACAATGCGAGACGGTCGTGCGCGGGATCGCGCTGCAGGACGCACGCTTGAAGGTCCGCATCGCACGGATTTGATTGTGCAGCACCGGCCAAAATCCATGCCCGCTGCCCTTTGTTCCACCGGCGAGCAGAAAGCACTGCTGATCGGGCTTATTCTGGCTCACGCAAGGCTGACGGGCGAGCTTTCGGGCATGGCACCGATTCTGTTGCTTGATGAAATAGCGGCCCATCTCGATACCGGACGCCGCGCGGCTTTATTTGGTATTCTCGATGATCTTGGCGGACAAGCTTTTATGACCGGCACCGACCGTTCACTGTTTGAAGCTCTTGAAGGGGATGCGCAGTTTTTCAATGTTGCTGCGGGCGAACTCACCAGACTTTGAGACAAAATATCCGCTGACAGATGGCCTTAACGGGCCTATGTTTATGCATCATGAACGCACCATCAAAGCCTTTTTCATCTGAAGAATTAGAGCGCTATGCGCGCCATATCGTGCTGCCGGAAATCGGCGGGCCGGGACAGCAGCAGCTGAAAGCTGCCCGCGTGCTCGTGGTGGGGGCTGGCGGACTCGGTGCGCCGGTTCTGCAATATCTGGCCGCAGCTGGTATCGGAACACTTGGCCTTGTCGATGACGATACGGTGTCGTTGTCGAACCTGCAGAGACAGGTAATCCACGACACTGAGAGTGTCGGTCAGGACAAGGTTGCGAGTGCGACGGCTTCGATTGCTCGTATCAATCCGCATGTGAAGATCGAAGGCCATGCATTGCGCCTCAACAATGACAATGCGCAAGCCCTGATCAGCCAATATGATGTTGTTGTTGATGGTTCTGATAACTTTACGACACGTTATGCACTCGCAGACGCAAGCGCTTTGGCAGAGCGACCCCTGGTCACTGGCGCAATGGGGCGTTTTGACGGCACGGTCACTGTGCTTATGCCCTATGCAAAGGGCGCAGATGGAGCGCCTAATCCTTCCTATCGTGATCTGTTTCCGGATATGCCGCCACCGGGTGCCGTGCCGACCTGTGCTGAGGCCGGAGTTCTCGGTGTATTGCCGGGCGTGATCGGCAGTTTGCAGGCCATGGAAGTCATCAAGCTCATAACGGGCATTGGCGAACCGCTAGTCGGAAGGCTCCTGCTTTACAACGCATTGAACGTGCGTTTTGAAACCATCCGATACAAGGCACGCAAACCCAAATGACAGAATTTCGCATGACATCCATCGACGCGGATTTTGGTCACTGGGACGAACTTTTGAAGCTCATTCAGGACAGTTTCGCTTACATGGATGGCATTATCGATCCGCCATCGTCTGCGCATCATCTGACGATAGAGGCTCTTCAAGGGAAGGCAGCCGTAGAAACCGGCTTTGCAGCGTTCATCGGTGATGCTTTGGCTGGTTGTGTGTTCATCGCTGAGAAGGAAGATCATTTTTATCTCGGCAAGCTTGCTGTAGCACCCGCCTTTGAAGGCCGGGGTATTGCACGTCAGCTCATGGCGAAGGCCGAGCAGCAGGCAGTCACGCGCGGCAAACCTGTAATGGAACTGCAAGTGCGTATCGAGCTTGAACGCAATCACATTGTTTTCGGTAGGCTCGGCTATCGCAAAGTAGCCGAGACATGCCATCCCGGGTTTACAAGAACGACATCGATAACCATGCGTAAGGAGATCTCGCGTGGCACTGACATTAACCCATGAAGAGCAGTCGATAGCTGCCGGGGAACAGGGACAAGGGGCTGCGATGGCCATGCGCATCGTAGCCGAAACAGCGCGTTTGATGGGGGCACCACGCCTCATCCCGATCGCGTCTGCACATATTGATGGTGCGCTTTATCACGGCGATAGCGGTACGCTGTTCGCTGAACGACTAGTTGATGGCGGCGCCACAACCAAAGTGCGTGCCACCCTTAATGTGGGATCCATTGATCTCACCGGCTGTTCCCGCAATCTGTTGCCGCAGCATGAGGCCGACATGGCCAGACGCATGATGCGGGCTTATATCAAGCTCGGATGCGAGCCGACATGGACCTGCGCGCCCTATCAGGCCGGACATCGTCCCGCAAAGGGAACAGACGTTGCATGGGGCGAGTCGAACGCCGTCGTATTCTGCAATTCCGTGCTTGGTGCCAGGACAAACCGCTACGGCGATTTTCTGGATATAGCTTGCGCTATTGCCGGTCGCGCACCTGATTATGGTCTCCATCGAAACGAGAATCGTCGAGCGACGGTTATTCTCGATATTTCCGCAATTAATCCTGCTTTCCTTCAATCAGAGGTCGCGTGGCCGATTCTTGGCAATCTGTTTGGCCGGAGCGTTGGCACAAGTATCGGTGTTGTGGCTGGTGCGGGAATGCGTCCGGATGAAGATGCGCTGAAGGCCTTTGGAGCTGCGGCAGCCTCGGTGGGGTCTGTTGGCCTTTTCCACGTCGCGGGTGTGACCCCCGAAGCTCCCGACCTTGAAACAGCCATGCAGCATCAAAAGCCAGACGGCATCATTCATGTGACACAGGAAATGATCGAAGCCACCCGCAAACGTCTGTCGACGGTCGATCATGCGGATTCAATAGATGCGGTGGCGATTGGCAGCCCGCATCTGTCGATCACTGAATTTGACAGGCTCGAACGTGCAATCGCGGGTCGGAAGCTTGCCGTGCCGCTTTATGCCTGTACCGGGCGACATGCCCTTGTTGAGCTGGAAAAGAACGGACGCAGAGCGCTGCTTGAAAAGGCAGGCGTTGTCATCGTAGCGGATACTTGTGTCGTGGTGACGCCGATCATGCCAACAAAGGATGATGCGGTTCTGATGACCAATTCCGGCAAGTTCGCGCATTATGCGCCGGGTAATACCGGCTATGACGTGCTGTATGGTTCACTTGAGGAATGCGTCGAAAGTGCTGTCGCTGGTCGACCTATATTTGTGAGGCAGGCCGCATGATTACCTCCAATTATATGTCATCGGTTCTGGTCGCGGGGAAGGCAACAGAAGCTCACGCACTGGTTTTGTCGGCTCCTATCAGCTTCTGGGGCGGAGTTGACCCCAAAACCGGACGGATTGCCGATGTCCGCCATCCGGAACACGGGCAGAGTATTTCGGGCTATGTGTTGTGTTTACCGGGAACGATCGGCTCGTCATCAGCTGCAGCAGTGCTGCTGGAGCTGGTTCATGCCGGTTTGGCACCGGCCGCAATAATATTGCATGAACCCGATGCGATCCTGCTTCTCGGGCTTATTGTTGCACGCGAGATGGGACATGATGTGCCAATTGCAGTCGAGTTTGACCGGGAGAAGCAAAAGAAACTCGCCGGCCATCGGGTGACGGTCGGCGAGAATGGGAATATTTCGATCAGCGCCTAATATTGCGTGGCGCGGTCAACCACGTTTTCGAGCGTTCCGTCGCGTTCAAACGCTTCGATCTGGCGGATAATCTGCGGAACAATTGCGGTTGCCGAGGAGCTTGCAGCCGCATGTGGCGTGATCGTTAACTTCGGATGCGTCCAGAGCGGGCTATCAGTGGGCAGCGGTTCCTGGTTGAACACATCGAGCGTGACTGCCGAAAGCAGGCCACGATCAAGAGCTGCAAGAATATCAGCTTCGTTCTGCAAACCACCACGACCTGCGTTGATCAGCACAGGCGCGCCCAGCGGACCGTCGCTTTTCAATTGCGCAAACATCGTCATGGACAGAATGCCCTTGGTGTCTGGCGTCAAAGGCAGAAGACAGACGAAGATATCGGCGGTCTTGAGGAAGCGTGTAAAGCCTTCCTTGCCGTTGAAGGTCTGAACGCTGTCGATCTCCTGCGGACGGCGACTCCATCCGGTAACATCGAAACCAATCGCTTTGAGCTTTTCTGCTGCATCACGGCCCAAGACACCCAACCCCATAATGCCAACAGTCACTTCATGGGCTGCTGGCTGGCGTGGGTCTTCATGCCAGACGCGATTCTTCTGCTGCTTGCGGTAGCTTGCGCCAAGGCGATGATGATCAAGCACCTGCCAGACCACATATTCGGTCATGCGCATGGTGAGATCATCTGAAATGACCCGTACCAATGGTACGTCCGGAATATGCGGATCATGAAAGACATGATCGACGCCAGCCCCCAGTGAGAATATCACTTTGAGATTTGGAAGATTGGTCAGCGAACCGGGCTTTTGCTTCCAGACAAGCGCGTATTCGATGCTTGGATCATTTTCTGTACGTTCTGTCACGACATTGCGTTCAGGCGCATGTGCCTTGAAGCTGTCGATCCAGATGGCCGGGTCCCAATTGGTCACGGAGAGTAAGATATTGCCGCTTTTGCTCATTGTTTCACTCCTCCCAAAGTGGTTGCCTCCATGTGAAAGGCTGCTGCCATCAATGCCTTGGTATATTCCGTTTTTGGATTGGCAAAGACTTCCTTTGACGTTCCATATTCGACTGCCTTGCCATTGCGCATCACCAGCACATCATTGGCCAGTGCCCGCACCACTTTCAGATCGTGGCTTATGAAAAGATAAGCGAGATCATGCTTCTTCTGCAATGCGCGCAAAAGATCAACCACCTGCGCCTGTACGCTCATGTCGAGCGCCGAAGTTGGCTCATCTAGCATCACGAATTTCGGATTGAGCACCATGGCGCGTGCGATGGCAATGCGTTGGCGCTGACCGCCGGAAAACTCGTGCGGGTAACGAAAGCGACTTTCAGGATCAAGGTTCACTTCTTTGAGTGCGGACACAACGCGTTCGTCGCGATCATCAGCGGAAAGCTTCGGCTCATGCACCAGCAGACCTTCAGCGATGATATCTGCGATGGTCATACGCGGGCTTAATGAGCCGAACGGGTCCTGAAAGACGATCTGCATTTCACGGCGGAGCGGGCGCATATCCTTAAAGCTGAATTTCGCAATATCGCGTCCGTCGAAGCGGATTTCGCCCTTCGATGAAATCATGCGCGACAGGGCCAGCCCAAGCGTTGTCTTGCCAGAACCGGACTCACCCACGACACCCAGCGTCTGTCCCGCGCGCAGTTCCACATCAATGCCATCTACGGCCTTCACATGATCGACTGTCTTACGCAGGAACCCCTTCTTGATCGGGAACCAGACGCGTATATCCTTGCCTTCCATCACCGTCTTGGCAGAGAGATCGGCCAGTGGCGGCTCGCCCTTTGGCTCTGCGGCAAGCAGATGCTTGGTATATTCGTGTTGCGGATTATCGAAGATTTCCTTGGTCGGCCCGGTCTCGACAATCTTGCCCTTGCTCATCACGCAAACCCGGTCGGCGATTTTGCGAACGATGCCGAGGTCATGGGTGATGAATAGCATCGACATGCCCTGTGCTTCTTTTAGGTCTGCAAGAAGCTTCAGGATTTGCGCCTGCACCGTGACGTCGAGTGCTGTGGTTGGCTCATCAGCGATCAGCAGCTTTGGCTTGTTGGCAAGCGCCATGGCAATCATCACGCGCTGGCGCTGGCCACCCGAAAGCTGATGTGGAAAGGATTGCAGGCGTTTTTCCGGCTCACGGATGCCCACTTCTTCCAGCAATTCCAGCGTCCGCTTGCGCGCTGCCTGATCGCTCATGCCCTGATGCATCTTCAGAATTTCACCGATCTGTCGCTCCACCGTATGCAACGGATTAAGCGAGGTCATCGGCTCCTGAAAGATCATGGTGACATCATTGCCACGCACGCGCCGCAACTCCGGTTCGGAAGCCTTCATCAGGTCTTTGCCGTTGAAGAGAATTTCCCCGGATGGGTGGCTCGCAGCCGGATAGGGCAAAAGCTTCAGGATGGAGAGTGCTGAAACGGACTTGCCGGAACCAGACTCACCAACCAGTGCAACTGTTTCACCTTCGGCGATATCGAAGGAAACGCGGTCCACGGAAATGCGTTCTTCACCATTCTGGCGGAAGGCGACGGAAAGATCGCGGACGGAAAGCAAAGGCTTATTCATCGACCCACTCATTGACCGGCTCATTGAAATGCCTTTCGTGGATCAAATGCGTCACGGGTGGCTTCGCCGATGAAGATCAACAGCGACAGCATGACCGAGATAACCACAAAGCCTGTAATGCCAAGCCATGGGGCTTGAAGATTGTTCTTGCCCTGCGCAAGCAATTCGCCAAGCGAGGCCGAGCCTGGCGGCAAACCGAAGCCAAGGAAGTCGAGCGCTGTCAGCGTCGTGATCGAACCATTGAGAATGAACGGCAGGAAGGTAAGCGTTGCGACCATCGCGTTGGGCAAAAGATGTCGCCACATGATTGTGCCATTCTTCACGCCGAGTGCACGGGCTGCATTCACATATTCAAAGTTTCTGGCACGCAGGAATTCAGCACGCACCACGCCGACAAAGGCGACCCATGAAAACAGCAACATAATACCCAGCAATACCCAGAATCCGGGCGGTAATATCGCAGCGATAATCAGCAGTAGATAAAGCACCGGGATCGAAGACCAGATTTCGATCACGCGCTGGAAGATAAGATCGACCCAACCGCCGAAATAGCCCTGCACAGCACCAGCTGTCACGCCGATGATGGCGGAGAAGAAGGTGAGGATCAGACCGAACATTACCGAGATGCGGAAGCCATAAAGCGCGCGCGCAAAGACATCGCGCGCTTGATCATCAGTGCCGAGCCAGTTCCAGTTGCCGACGATGCAGTTCGGGTCGTTGATACCGTCCGGGTAACGCTGGCAACGCTGTTCTGCCGTATAAAGCCATGTAGGCTTTGAAGGTGCTGCTTCTGGAATCTCGTTGTTGACGGTGTTGTAGGAATACCGAACGGGTGGCCAGATTGCCCAGCCATTATTCTTGATTTCATCCTGAATAACCGGGTCGCGGTAATCGGTGACGGCGTAAAAGCCTCCGAATTTTTCTTCCGGATAATCGACAAAAACCGGCGTGAGCAGCTCGCCTTTGTAGGAAACGAGGATCGGGCGGTCGTTAGCGATAAACTCGGAACAGATCGCTGCAACAAGAAGCACGAGGAAAATCCACAGCGACCAGTATCCGCGCTTGTTGGCTTTGAAATTCTGCCAGCGACGACGATTGAGCGGCGAAAGAAACGGGCGCTTTACCGGCTTGGCCTGAGGGGAAAGAGTGGCGTCTGTCATCACACGTCCCTCCGGTCAAAGTCGATGCGCGGATCAATCCATGTGTACATAAGATCAGACAAAAGCCCGACCAAAAGCCCGATCAGCGAGAAAATAAACAGGCTGGCAAACACTACCGGATAATCGCGGTTGATGATCGACTGATAGCCAAGAAGCCCCAGACCATCGAGCGAGAAGATCGTTTCGATCAGCAGTGAGCCAGTGAAGAATGCCGAGATGAAGGCGCCCGGAAAACCAGCAATTACGATCAGCATGGCATTGCGGAACACATGGCGGTAAAGCACCTGATGTTCGGTCAGTCCCTTGGCGCGTGCCGTGGTCACATATTGTTTGCGGATTTCTTCCAGAAACGAGTTCTTGGTCAGAAGGGTTGTGGTGGCAAAGGCCGACAGGACCAGAGCTGTTACGGGCAGAACCATGTGCCAGAGATAATCGCCGATCTTTCCCAATACCGACATTTGCGCAAAATCAGGCGAGGTGAGGCCACGGAGCGGGAACCAGTCAAAAAACGAACCACCGGCAAAAAGCACGATCAGCAGGATGGCGAACAGGAAGCTCGGAATAGCATAGCCTACAATGATGATGGCGCTGGTCCATGTGTCGAAGCGGGTGCCTTCTTTGATCGCCTTGCGAATGCCAAGCGGGATCGAGATCAGATAGGACAGGAAGGTGAGCCACAGTCCGAGCGAGATGGAAACCGGCATTTTCTCTTTGATGAGGTCGATCACGCTGATGTCGCGGAAATAGCTGCGACCAAAATCGAAGCGCATATAGTTCCAGAGCATCTGTCCGAAGCGCTCAAGGGGCGGCTTATCGAAGCCGAACTGCTTTTCAAGATCGGCAATGAACTGTGGGTCGAGCCCTTGCGCACCGCGATATTTTGAGTTGGACGAACCACTGTCTAGGTTGTTCTGGCCAAAATCGCTGCCACCGCCCGAAAGACGGTCAAGTGCATCGCCGCCCTGACCGGAAAGCTGTGCAATCACGCGCTCAACAGGTCCGCCGGGAGCAAACTGAACAACGGCGAAGGATATGGCCATGATGCCGAGAATGGTCGGGATCATCAAAAGCAGGCGGCGTAAAATATAAGCGCCCATCAGCCTTCGCGGCTCCGGAAATTCAGGTTGCTCTTATGGCTTGCCAACAGCTTTTGCCCTTTTGTTTTTCAAGATCATGATCTTGCCCGAAAACGGGTCCCCTTTTTGGGGTTATGTTTTAATCCACCAAAGCGTCTCAACCGGGAAGCCATAATCGGGCTTTGGCTCCTTGAAACCAAAACGGTCCCAATAGGCCGCCAGGTGATTCGCTACAGTCCAATTTGGAATCCACTCGCGCCGGATACGCAAGTACCGATCAAGCACCCGGATCGTTGCGACTAGTTCGTCGCGCGTGGAAACCTTGCCCACATCCTCGATCAATGCGTCGATAATGGGATCAGACGTGCCCGGAAAGTTGTAAGTGCCCGGTGTTTTTGCCGATTCTGATCCGAACATGCTCGAAAGCGAATCCTTGGTTGGCGTCGCACTGAACTGGATCGCCATGCCGACCATATCGAAATCAAAATTCTGCAACCTTGCCTGATACTGGCTGGCATCGACCAATCGTTGGCTCGCATCAATGCCAATTGCCCGCAGCTTCTGTACAAAGGGATTGTAAATGCGTCCAAAGGCATCTGAGTTGCTGAGAATTTCCAGCGAGAATTTCGTCCCGCTCTTGTCATGGAACTGACCGTTCTTGCGTTCAAAACCTGCCTGCTGCATCAGATCAACGGCACGCGAGAAAAGTTTGCGATCTCGTCCGGTGCCGTCGGAAACCGGCATGACCGGAACTTCCGCAAAAATCTCCTGCGGAAGCTTGTCACGGTAGCGTTCGAGGATCTTCAACTCGTCTGATCCCGGCGCTCCCGTCGCCTCGAAATCCGAGCCGTTGAAGCATGATTGCGAGCGCTCATAAGTATTGTAGAACAGGTTTGCGTTGGTCCACTCGAAGTCAAAGCAAAGATTGATGGCTTCACGTATGAGCGGATCGCGGAAACGTTCGCGGCGCTGGTTGAGCGCCCATGCCTGCATCAGTGGACGCTTCTCTCTCGGAAATGTGCGCTTGATGACTTTTTTCTGCTGAACGGCGGGGAAGTCATAGGTCGTCGCCCAGTTCTTTGCGACATTCTCTTCGCGAAAGTCTATGGCACCTTTCTTGAAGGCTTCAAACTCCGGCTGGCGATCCTGATAGAACTCAATCCGAATGCGATCAAAATTGCTGGTGCCGCGCCTTACGGGCAAATCTTTCGCCCAATAATCCTCTACACGCTCATATTCGATTGCCTGCCCAGCAGACACTTTTCCGACCCGGTAAGCGCCAGATCCAAGAACGGCTTCCATGCTGGCCGAGTCAAAATTGCGATCTTTGAACCAGTTTGCAGAAAGGATAGGGAGTTCAAGAGAATCAAGAACTGCCTGCGGATTTCGACCTTCTGCAAGGCGCAAACGCACCTGATACGTTCCGACTGCATCCACTTTTTCAATAGCCGCCAGCGATTGTCGAAGGAGCGGATGCCCCTTTTCCTTGACCGTCACATAGCTGAAGACCACGTCCTTCGCTTCAATGGGTGAGCCGTCGTGAAAGCGTGCTTCTTTACGAAGATCAAACAGGAAAGACCGGCGGTCTTCAGACAGAGTTACGCTCTTCGCCAGCAGACCATACATGGAATCAGGTTCATCGAGTGCTGAGGCCATCAGGCTGTCGAAAGTGAGTTCCATGCGCGGCGGCGCATCGCCTTTAAACGTCAGAGTGTTGAGCGTGTTGAAGGTCTGTGTGTTCTGGTTCCAGAACCATGTGTTCGGTGCCAGAGTGAATGTTCCGCCCTTTGGCGCATCGGGATTCACATAGTCGAAATGCGTAAAATCTGCCGGATATTTGAGTTCGCCAAATGCCGATAATCCATGCAATGCTTTTTGGATTGGCAATTTGGCAAAGGCCATTTCTGGAAGGCAGGCCGCAATGGCGGCACTGCCTGAAAGACCTAGAAAATGGCGACGGTCCATAAGTAGGATGGTCATTTTCGCCGTCCTTATTCAGTGCCAGTCTTGATCTTGGTTTCCTTCGCAGGGTCTATCCACCAGGAAAATGGGTCAATCCCCATATATTCAGGCTGCTCTTCCGGCATACTGAATTTGTTCCAGTAGGCCACGTTGATGTGGTCGGAATACCATTGCGGAATGACGTAATAATTCCACAGCAATGCGCGGTCGAGGGCATGAGATGCCGCGACCAGCTCCTCGCGATCCTTCGCATAGATGATTCGGTCGATCAGTTTGTCGATGGCCGGATTCTTGATGCCCGCATAGTTGCGGCTACCTTTGAAGTCCGCGGCTTTCGAACCCCACATATCGCGCTGCTCGTTGCCTGGCGAGGCGGTCTGTGCGGTGACGGAGGTGATTACGTCGTAATCAAAGTCATTAACGCGGGCTTGATACTGCGCGGTATCAACTATGCGAACGGTCGCATTGATACCAATCTTGCGCAGGCTTGCTGCAAACGGATTATAGATACGTTCGTCGGTTGGGTCTTTCCCCAGAAATTCAATCGTGAACTGATTGCCGTTGGCATCAACAAGCTTGTTGCCCTGCAATTTCCAGCCCGCTTCGCCAAAAAGCTGCAACGCCTTGCGCAGATTATCGCGTGTTGCCTGTGGCGTATCGTAAACCGGAAGCTTGAACTCTTCGGTCAGAGCCTCGGCTGGTAGCGCGTCCTTTACGGTTTCAAGAATTGCCTTTTCTTCCGGCGTTGGCGCTCCGCTCAGCTGCAGTTCGTTGCCAGCAAAATAGCTGTTGATGCGGGTGTACTGATTGAAGAACAGAAGGCGGTTCATCGATTCAAAGTCGAAAGCATAGGTCAGCGCTTCACGTACTTTCGGGTCTTTGAACTTATCCTTGCGGGTATTCAGAAAATATCCCTGCATTCGACCGACCGCATTGAACGGGAATGATTTTTTTACAACATCGCCACGTTGCACCGCCGGGAAATTATACTGCTCGGCCCAACGCTGTGCGCGATTCTCATTGCGGTAATCGTACTGACCGCCCTTCTTGAAGGCTTCCCATGTCGCATCTTCGTTGAAGTAATATTCGTAGCGCACTTCATCGAAATTATTGCGTCCGACATTTACAGGCAAGTCTGTGCCCCAATAATCGGCTACACGTTCCCAGATGATGGAGCGGCCGGGCACGATACTCTTGATCTTGTAAGCGGCGGAGCCGAGCGGAATTTCCAATGTGGGGCGGCTGATATCGCGCTGCTTGCCCTGCGCATCTTTACCTTCCCACCAATGCTTTGGCAGAATGGCAAGCTGACCAACAATCTGTGGCAACTCGCGATTGCCGGTCTGCGAGAAGGTGAATTTCACCTCATGGTCGCCGGTCTTCTCGGCTTTTTCCACATCGCTATAATATTTGTTGTAAAGCGGCGACTGCTTCTTGAGGATATCGAAAGACCAGATAACGTCATCGACAGTGATCGGTTTGCCATCATGCCATTTGGCGTTGGGATTGAGTTTGAACTTCACCCAGGAAAAATCATCGGGATACTGCAAAGCCTCCGCAATCAGCGGATACTGTGTCGATCCCTGATCCAGCGAGTCCGTCATCAGTGTATCGTAAAGCATTCCGCCGCCAAAATCGGCGAGTCCTGCTGCGGGCACGCCCTGAACCACAAACGGATTGAGGCTATCAAATGTGCCGACTGCCACTTGATTGAGTGAGCCGCCTTTCGGCGCATCAGGGTTCACATAGTCGTAGTGTTTGAAGTCTGCCTGATATTTGGGCTCGCCGATAAGGCTGGAAGCATATCTCCATTGAGGCTCGGCATCCGTGGCATGACCAAACGATACCGTGCTCGCCAGCATGGCTACTGCGAACGCTCCCGCCCAAAAACCTCTCATCCAGCATCTCCGTTTCTGCTTCGGATATTTTGGGAGCGATTTTTATGGGTTTTTGCGGAGGAAGAAAGGCACAAGTTGAAAAAACATGCAGGCAATAAAAAAGCCGGGTCGAAACCCGGCTTTTTCTCGATATTTCAATCAGCTTAGTTCGCTGGCGCTGGCTGTGCCGGCGCAGGTGCTTCACCGCCGCCCGCTGGAGCCTGTTCTGCAGGCTTTTCAGCTTCACCTGCAGGCGCCGCGCCTTCAGGTTTTGCTTCGCCACCTTCCGCAGGGGCTGCATCGGCAGTCGGAAGCGGGGCAGGATTGTCGGAAAGCGTGCGCAGATAAGCAATCAGATCGGCGCGCTCATTGTCCTTCTTATCGCCAGCAAAGCCCATGGCTGTGCCCTTGATGAAGCCCTTTGGCGAGGTGAGGAATTTGTTGAGATGTTCGTAATCCCACTTGTTGCCAGCAGCACCAAATTCTTTCATCGCAGCCGAATAGCCGAAACCTTCAACAGAGGCAGCTGGACGGTCCAGCACATCCCAAAGATGTGGTCCAACCTTATTGGCGCCACCCTTTTCACCGGTATGACATGCCGCGCAACGCTTGAAGACGGTTTCGCCGCGTGCAGGATCAGCGGATTGCAGCAAAGTTGCAATCGACACTTCTTCCTTGGCAGGTGCAGCTTCACCACCAGTCGAAGCTTCTGCCGCTTCGATTATGAAACCTGGCTTTTCAGGTGCGGGTGCATGAAACAGCGTATCGGACAGAATGCCCGTTGTCATGACAACGAAAACCGTTGCCAGAAAAGCCATGATAAACTTATTAGTCCGGGTTGAATTCATCGCCGGTCAGCGCTCCCTCTACTCAACGCCTCCAAAGCCGGCATGCAGAACCTGTGTAAAAGGCTAGCAAGTCTCTCCCCGGCATTGGGCGGAAACTAGGTCTTTTACAGGGGGGGTGCAACACCTATAAGGGGTGCTACCCCCGTGACTTTTTGACACTTTTGCTGCATTTGCTATGCAGATAAAGGTCGCCAGGAAGCAACATCAGACCTTTTAAGGCCACATTAAACACCAAGAGGCGATCATGCTTCAGACATTGAAAACACTAACACTCATTCCGGCGCGAATGGCCTCCACACGCCTGCCAAACAAGCCTCTCGCCGACATTTGCGGCAAGCCGATGATCGTGCATGTGGCCGACCGTGCTGCGGCAGCCAAGCTCGGTCGTACTGTCGTGGCGACTGACAGCGAAGAGATTTTTGCAGCCGTTCAGGCACATGGTCATGAGGTCATTATGACGCGCAGCGATCATGAGTCGGGCTCGGATCGCATTTATGAGGCGCTGCAGAAAGTCGATCCGAATGGCGAGATGGAGGCGATCGTCAATGTGCAGGGTGATCTGCCGACAATCGACCCTGAAACAATCCGCCGTGCATTATTGCCGCTGGTCGATGGACCTGCCGATATCGCAACGCTTGGCGTCGAGATCACCGTGGATGAAGAAAAGATCAATCCCAATGTGGTCAAGATCGTTGGTTCGCCGATGAATGATGGCGAACGCCTGCGCGCGCTCTACTTCACGCGCGCCACCGCCCCTTATGGTGATGGTCCGCTTTATCATCACATCGGTCTTTATGCCTATCGCCGTGCGGCGCTGGAGCGTTTTGTGAAGATCGGTCCTTCGCCGCTCGAAAAGCGCGAAAAACTTGAGCAATTGCGCGCACTTGAAGATGGTATGCGCATTGAAGCCGAGATTGTCCGGACCGTTCCGCTTGGCGTTGATACGCAAGCTGATCTTGACCGGGCACGGGAAATTATCGCAAAGGGATTGTGATAGAGAGAGCACATCCCGAAAAGTGGGAACCGGTTTTCGGTACAAGATGTGCGGAAAACAAAAGAGTAGAGCATTTCCTCTGATTTAGCTTAATTCAGAAATGCTCTAGTTTCGATTGTTGCGAAACATTTCAGAAAGTACGGACACGATGAAGACCAACCGGATTTCCTTTCAGGGTGAAGCGGGCGCCAATTCCGATACGGCTTGCCGCAACATGTTTCCCGATATGGAGCCTTTGCCGTGCCCGACTTTTGAGGATGCCTTTAATGCGGTCGAAAGCGGTGTTGCGGATCTTGCCATGATCCCAATCGAAAACACGCTCGCAGGCCGCGTTGCCGATATTCACTATTTGCTGCCGCTTGCTGATATGCATATCGTTGGTGAATATTTCCTGCCGATCCACTTCCAGCTTATGGTGCTTCCGGGCGTCAAGCGCGAAGAAATCAAGACTGTTCACAGCCATATTCATGCGCTTGGTCAGTGCCGCAATGTCATTCGTAGCAATGGCTGGAAGCCAGTGATTGCAGGCGATACTGCGGGCGCTGCACGCCTCGTTGCCGACATGAAAGATCGCTCAATGGCGGCGCTTGCGCCAAGTCTTGCGGCTGAACTCTACGGTCTTGATATTCTCGAGGAGAATGTTGAGGATTCGGAAGACAACGTGACCCGCTTCGTCGTTCTGTCCAAGAACAAAAAATGGGAGCCACGTCCAGAAAACGGCGAGCGCATTGTCACAACTTTTGTCTTCCGTGTTCGCAACGTGCCAGCCGCGCTTTATAAGGCGCTCGGTGGCTTTGCTACTAACGGCATCAACATGACCAAGCTGGAAAGCTATCAGATCGGTGGCCGTTTCATTGCGACTCAGTTCTATGCTGATGTCGAAGGCCATCCGGAAGACCAGAACCTTCAGCTCGCATTGGAAGAACTGCGCTTCTTCACCAAGGAAGTGCGCATTCTCGGCGTCTATAAGGGGGCTGATACGCGCGGCACGCAGTTGTTGGCGGCTGAATAGTTAACTACTCGCCCAGGCTTTGATCAGGTGGGTTGCGATGGCACCGGATGCCGGTACACGCAGCCCATTTTCATGTTTACCTGCAAGCATGGCACGCACTTCCACCTTGTCGAACCAGCGACCATCTTCCAGTTCCGAACGATCAATAGTGAAGTCGTCAGACAGTACTTCGGCATGGCAGCCGATCATCAGTGAATAGGGGAATGGCCATGGCTGGCTCGCATGATAGGCGACGCGGCCGATTTTGAGCCCCATTTCCTCAAAACTCTCACGGCGCACAGCAGCTTCGATTGTCTCGCCATGCTCGATAAAGCCAGCAAGGCAGGAGTAAGACCCTGCGGTAAAATGTGGGCTGCGCGCGAGAATACATTTCTCACCGCGAACAGGCAGCATGATAGCCACGGGATCAGTGCGCGGAAAATGCTCGGCACCGCAATTCGGGCAGACACGTTTGCCACCACCTGCACGCATTTCGCTTTTTGTGCCACAACGCCCGCAAAAACGGTGGTTGCTGTGCCATGCGGTCAGTGCTGCGGCTTGTGCCAAAGCACCGACGATATCTGCAGGTACGAGCCCTTCCATGTAGATGCTGCGATAGTCCTGCGCCCGAAACGGCTCTGCAAGAGCATCCGGATCGAGCGGTGCCATGAGTGCCACAATCGGTGCGCCATCTTGAAGTCCCAGCAGTACCGGCTCATTGAGATCAGGCGAAAATGCCTGTGCTTGTTCCAGTGAGAACAGGGCGCGGGGCGCGTTTTCTTGCGTATAATCAAGAAGAAGCTTATTGCCGCCTAAAACCATCACTCGGGTTTCAGGCAACTCCAGCGCTGTAAAAGCGGAATCGTCCTGTCGTTTTTCGGAAAGGCGATCAATGCGGTTGCCTGCAAAGCCGACAAGACGGCTCGGTTCTGTCTCCGGCAGGTCGTAAAGGCGAAAAGCCATGATGTTCTCGGGAAATGTTTGGGAGGGGATCAGAGTGCTTCGCGGATTTCTTCAATCAGCTTTTGTGCGTCAGCATCGCTATAGGGTTCGCGGGTGCCGTGCCCCCAGACAGGGCCGGGCCAGCCTGCATCGCCTTCATTGCGCGCAATGACATGGATGTGCAGCTGGCGTACGATGTTGCCAAGTGCACCGCTGTTGATTTTCTCGCAATTGGTCAGCTTCTTGACCGCCTGCGCAACAATGCCGGTTTCAAAGGTCAGCATGGTCTGATCAAGCGGGGTCATGTCGTGAATTTCGCTCAAAGAGCCACGGCGCGGAACGAGGATAAGCCATGTCCAGCGCTTGTCATTCATGAGCCGCAGCTCGCAAAGGCCGAGCGGGACCACTGAAAAAGTGTCGGCGGAAAGCCGTTTATCGAGTTCAAACTGTTCCATAATAGAATTCTTATCAGTTTTTTCGTCTCTGCGCTTGTTTTTTGCGCCATGCCCTTCTTGCTTTTTGCTTCATAATTGACGATATGCAGCGTGGGAGGTTGGTGGTGGACGAGCCACTCGCCAACCGGGTCAGGTCCGGAAGGAAGCAGCCCCAACGAGCACGGCACGGGTCATCGTGCCAGCCTCCCACCTTTCTTTCATGACGATTATGGCTGTTGATGGTTGCTAAGCCAGCGTCGAAGTCACTTTCGTCTGCGGTCCAAACTGTTTAGAGTTTGTTGATCGGAACAAGCGAACAGGGAACGGAAGGGTCGCAATGGACACAAAATCCGAAACTGGCGCTTATCGCGTTCTCGCCCGCAAGTATCGCCCCCAGAATTTCAATGATCTGATCGGCCAGGAGCCGATGGTCCGCACGCTGAAAAACGCGTTCGAGACTGGTCGTATCGCGCAGGCGTGGATGCTGACTGGTGTTCGCGGTGTGGGCAAGACCACAACGGCGCGTATTCTGGCGCGCGCGCTTAATTACAAGACTGATTCTGTCGATCAGCCGACGATTGATCTCTCCGTAATGGGTGAGCATTGTCAGGCGATCATGGAAGGCCGCCATGTCGATGTAATCGAAATGGATGCGGCTTCGCATACAGGTATCGATGATATTCGCGAAATCATCGAGCAGGTGCGCTATCGACCTGTTTCGGCACGCTACAAAGTCTATATCATCGACGAAGTGCACATGCTGTCCAATCAGGCCTTCAATGGCCTGTTGAAGACGCTTGAAGAGCCGCCGCCACATGTGAAATTCATCTTCGCCACCACCGAAATCCGCAAAGTTCCGATCACGGTTCTGTCGCGCTGTCAGCGTTTTGATCTGCGCCGCATCGAATCGGGTACGCTGGCTGCACATCTGCGTCGGATTGCCGAAGCAGAAGCAATCGAAGTCGATGACACATCGCTTGCGATGATTGCGCGTGCGGGTGAGGGGTCGGCACGCGATTCGCTCTCCATTTTCGATCAGGCCATCGCGCATGGCGCAGGTCATGTTTCGGCGGAAGCCGTGCGCTCGATGCTCGGTCTTGCCGACCGTGCACGCATTATCGATCTTTTTGAGATGATTATGCGTGGCGACGTTGCTGGCGCTTTGACCGAATTTCGTGCGCAATATGATGTCGGAGCCGACCCATCGGTCGTGCTGACGGATCTTGCCGATTTCAATCATCTGGTGACACGTCTGCGCTTTACGCCGGATGTGGCGGAAGATGTATCGCTCTCGGAAGATGAGCGCGTTCGCGGTCGCGATTTTTCGCAGAAGCTGTCGGTGCGCGTGCTGTCGCAGACATGGCAAATGCTGCTTAAGGGCATTGCCGAAGTCGATACGGCAACGCGGCCTGTGCAGGCCGCAGAAATGCTGTTGATCCGTCTGGCCCATGCCGCTGATCTGCCAACACTTGATGAAGCACTGCGTGGGCTTGAAAACGGTTCTGCTTCGGTTACTCGTCCGCAATCTCCAAGCGGCGCAAGGCCAAATGGCGGTTCGCAGCCAGAAGCGCGCGGCAGTGTCGATGCGGTTTCCGCCTCAACTATGATGCCTGCATCGGGTGGTCCTGCAACAGCCATGCGTCTGGTGGAATCACAGCCGCAGCCGGTTCAACCGCCTGCTCCACAGCAGTTTGTCGATAGCACACCACAGCCTTCGGTTCAGATCAACAGCCTCAATGATATCGTCGCGCTGGCTGATAAGTTCCGCGACATGCAGTTCAAGATTCTGGTCAAGAACTGCGTGCGCCTGTCCTCCATCGCTGCCGGAAGGCTTGAGATCGGCCTGACCGACGATGCACCGAAATCGCTGCCAAGCGATATTTCGCAGCGCCTGCACAACTGGACCGGCATTCGCTGGGTCGTGACAGTTGCGCGTGACGTTTCTGGGCAAACGGTTGCAGAAGCTGAAACCGAGCGTCGCGATAACCTCGTGACCGATGCGCGCGCTGATCCCGATGTTGCCGCCATTCTTGCAGCTTTTCCGGGTGCGAAGATAACAGATGTCCGCATTGCCGTTGCAGAACAGGGCGATGATGACGATATAGACCTTGATACTGTCGAAGACGTGCCCGGCGCGCCTTCTGACGATGATTGAATTTTAGAGCGCATCCCGAAAAGTGCGAAGCGGTTTTCGGAGTAAGATGCGCGTTCAAAAAATGATGGAGTGAACCCATGCGTGACATGATGGGCATGATGAAACAGGCAAAGGAACTGCAGGCCAAGATGAAGGTCATGCAAGACGAGATTGCCAATCTTGAAGCAACCGCTTCTTCGGGTGGCGGTCTGGTTACTGTCACGCTTTCGGGCAAGGGCACCTTGTCGGCTCTGCGCATCGATCCTTCACTTGCCAAGGAAGACGAGGTCGAAATCCTCGAAGACCTGATCATTGCAGCTCATAATGATGCCAAGGCGAAGCTCGAAGCTGAAATGGCTGAAAAGACCCAGTCGCTCACCGCCGGTCTGCCAATTCCTCCGGGCTTCAAACTGCCGTTTTAAGGCAGTAAGTGAATAAGGCAGTAGGGCAGTAAGTTTTATTTGCTAAAAGCCCTGCTGCCTGCATTTTCCCTATTGCCTTACTCCCCTATTGCCTTACTGCCTTAAATCATGTCCAAACGTATAGCTGGTCCCGAGATTGAACGTCTGATCCAACTTCTGGCCCGTGTGCCGGGATTGGGGCCGCGTTCTGCGCGTCGTGCGGCGTTGCACTTGATCAAGAAAAAAGAGGCGCTTCTGGTGCCGCTTGGCGGTGCCATGCAAGAGGCAGCTGAAAAAGTGCGCATCTGCTCGTGTTGCGGCAATGTTGATACTTCTGACCCCTGCACCATTTGCACTGATGCTCGTCGTGATCCGACAACGCTGATCGTCGTGGAAGATGTGTCCGACCTCTGGGCGCTTGAACGCGCGGGCACCATGAATGTGCGCTATCATGTGCTGGGCGGTCGCTTGTCGCCTCTGGATGGCATTGGCCCGGATGATCTCAACATCAAAGGGCTGGTCGAGCGCGTTGCAACGGGCGACATCAAGGAAGTGATTCTCGCAGTGAATGCCACAGTCGAAGGCCAAACGACAGCGCATTACATCACCGATCAGCTGATGAATTTTGAAGTCCGTGTAACACGGCTTGCGCATGGCGTTCCTGTTGGCGGTGAGCTTGATTACCTCGATGAAGGAACGCTAGCGGCTGCATTGCGAGCGCGAACGACCCTTTAATCTTCAATTATTCTGTTTTGGGAGACGTGTATGAAGGCTGCATTCTGGAAGCGAGGCCTGACCACGGCTCTTTGTGTGGCTGCGTCCCTATCTGCAGCGCCTTCTTTTGCAGCTCCCTCTAAAGCGCAGGTTGAGAGCCAGTATCGCAACTGGATTGAAAAAGACCTCTGGCCCGAAGCAAAGGCGGCAGGTGTTTCACGCCCTGTTTTTGAGCAGGCTTTTGCAGGTGTTACGATCAACTGGAAGCTGCCTGATCTTGTCATTCCGGGCGAAAAGCCAACAACGCCGAAAGAGCAGAAACAGGCGGAGTTCGGCGCGCCGGGCAAATATTTCAATGCCAAAACGATTGGTTCTGTCACAAGCGGCGGCAAAGCGCGGCTTGGTCAGAATGCAAGCCTGCTTAAAAGCATTGAGCAGCAATATGGCGTGCCGGGCCGCATCGTTGTGGCAATCTGGGGGCGCGAATCGGGCTTTGGCACGGTCAAAATTCCGTACAATGCCTTTGAAGTACTAGGCACCAAGGCCTTCATGGCAACGCGCAAGGAAATGTTCCGCAAAGAGCTGATTGCAGCACTCCAGATCACCTCACGCGGCTACATCTCCAATGGTTCGATGAAAAGCTCGTGGGCGGGTGCGCTGGGTCAGCCGCAATTCATGCCGACATCCTATCTCAAACATGCTGTTGATTTTGATGGTGATGGCAAGCGAGACATCTGGAATTCGGTGCCCGATACGCTTGGCTCCATCGCCAATTATCTAAAAATCCATGGCTGGCAGGCCGGACGTGACTGGGGCTATGAAGTCAATGTGCCTCAGAATATTTCGTGTTCTCTGGAAGGGCCAGACCAGGGTAAGACATTTGCCGAATGGGCAAAGCTTGGTATCTCCCGCACCAACGGCAAGGCGTTTCCGGCCAATGAAATGCGCGGCGAGGGCTTTCTGCTCATGCCCGCTGGTCGTTATGGACCGGCCTTTATCGTGACGCCGAATTTCTACGTCATCAAAGATTACAATATGAGCGATCTCTATGCGCTCTTCATCGGTCATGTTGGCGACCGTATTGCCTATGGCGCGGGTGATTTCCAGACGCAATGGGGCAATGTCGGCACCATGTATCGCTCCGACATTCTGGCGATGCAGAAGCGTATGCAGGCGCAGGGTTACGATGTTGGTAAGGCCGATGGTCTTCCGGGCTTCAAAACCCGTCGTTCGATTGGTCTTTGGCAGTCAAAGAATGGGCTGGCACCAACCTGCTTTACCCAGCCTGAACTGGTTAAATCCATTCGCTAAAGTGAATTGCCGGGAGCCAAAGCTCCCGGCATCAATCTTTTAAGCAGCCTTTGTCAGCATACCGTGCGGGTCGAGTACGAATTTCTTCGCCACCCCGTGATCAAAGCTTTCATAGCCTTGCGGCGCTTCTTCCAATGAAATCACCTGCGCATTGACGATATCGGCAATGTTCAGACGGCCATGCAGAATAGCCTGCATGAGTTGGCGGTTATATTTAACCACCGGAGTCTGACCGGTATGGAAAGATTGTGCCTTTGCCCAGCCGAGGCCAAAGCGCAGAGACAGGCTTCCCTGCTTGGCAGCACTGTCGACAGCGCCCGGATCTTCGGTCACGTAAAGACCCGGAATGCCAATGGAGCCTGCCGGGCGGGTGATTTCCATCATCTGGTTCAGAACAATGGCCGGTTGTTCGCCACCACTATGGCCGCGGGCCTCAAAGCCAACCGCGTCAATGGCGCTGTCCACTTCGTTGCTGCCAGTCACTTCGGCAATCATATCGCCAAGGCGATCACTGGCTGAAAGGTCAATCGGCTCGAAACCGACCTTGCGGGCATGTTCCAGTCGCTCCTTGTTGAAGTCGCCGACCATGACGACCGCAGCACCTAAGATGCGAGCAGATGCGGCCGCGGCAAGCCCAACAGGACCAGCACCAGCCACATAGACAATGGAGCCTACGCCGACGCCTGCCTTCACCGCCCCGTGGAAACCGGTGGGCAGAATATCGGACAGCATGGTCAGATCGCGAATTTTCTCAATGGCCTGTTCGCGGTCTGGGAATTTCAGCAGATTGAAGTCGGCATAAGGCACCATGACATAGCGTGCCTGCCCGCCGATCCAGCCGCCCATATCGACGTAGCCATAAGCGCCGCCAGCGCGTGATGGATTGACGGTAAGGCAAACGCCGGTGTCCTGCGACTTGCAGCAACGGCAGCGCCCGCAGGCGACATTGAACGGTACGGATACGATGTCGCCCACTTCGAGCATTTCGACATCGCTGCCTTTTTCAATCACTTCGCCGGTGATCTCATGACCGAGCACAAGGCCGGGCATTGCGGTGGTACGACCACGCACCATGTGCTGGTCTGAGCCGCAAATATTGGTGGTGATCACTTTCAGGATGACGGCGTGGTCCAGCTTGCGCCCATCGGGAGCGCTCAACACCGGATCATCAATATCACGAACTTCGACTTTACCCGGGCGCATATAAACAACGCCTCTATTCCTGCTCATGTCTACCTCCTCCAGATCGACGTGCGGATCATTCCCGATCCGCACATAGTGGGCCGGGATGTGCGGGGATATACCCGTGGAAGAAGCGTACAGTGGTTATCGGTCGGGGAGTTGTTCTGCGCGCGACATGTCCGGTTCTCTCATCAGCATGTCAGCGAAAGATTTAAGCGCCTTTGACTGATAGCGGTCATTATGCGACAGCATCAGAAACTGGCGTTGTGGGAGAGTAAAATCGGCCTTGACGAGTGTGCCTGCTGCAAGATGCGGTGCTGCGACGAGTTCCGAAATTGCAGTCACGTAATTGCCTGACAGGACGGCCGAACAGATCGCTTCGTTGGATGGAAGTTCCAGAGCTATTTTGAGGCGTTCAGGATTGTAACCCGCAACCCGCATCGCATCTTCAAACACGCTGCGAGTGCCTGACCCATGTTCACGCAATATCCATTGGCCGCTGAACAACGTATCCCATGTGAGTTTAGCGGCAGTGCGCCATTCATGGGCAGGGCCTGTGACAACAATAAGCTGATCCGTTCCAACCTTGCGCTTCGTGAGGGCGGGAGCTTGCACAGCGCCTTCCACGAGACCGATATCCGCCAGTCCTTCTTGCGTGGCCTGCGTGACACTCTCGGTGTTCCCGAGCGTCAGGCGCAAGTCGATCATCGGATGCGTCGCATGAAACCGCGCCAGATAAGGCGGTAGCCAGTAACTAGCGATGGTCTGGCTGGCATGGATCGTAAGAGTACCGCGTTTGCCGCCGCCAAGTTCTGAAAGCATACGCTCTGCCGATTGCGCACGGGCCAGCGTCGCGCGCGCTTCATCCAGAAATATGCGGCCATCGCCTGTCAGCTCGATACGACGACCGATGCGATTGAAAAGCATCGCGCCATAGCGTTCTTCGAGCGTGCGAATCGCCGAACTCACCGCCGATGGCGTGAGATTAAGTGCTTCTGAGGCACGGGTAAGGTGTTCCCGCTCGGCCACTTCGATGAAAATACGCAGTTGTTCCAGTGTCATAGCTTTAATCGTTCGATTTTATCGAATGAATTGTGCCATATTATGCGATGGAATGAACAGAAGAATTAGCGCATCTCATTGGAAAATATTTCTCAAGATTTGAATGCTGATTCCGATGACCACCGCAACTGCCACAAAATTTCAGAACATTCTCCCCGGGCTTGCACTTAGCCTTGCTGTTTCGGCTGTGGCGATCGGGCTTGAAAGGATTGAAGAGCATTATACCGGAAAAGCTTGGCTGGAAGCACTGGTGCTGGCAATTCTGATTGGCACCGCAGTCCGGACCATTTTCCGCCCCGGCAAGCAGTTTTCCAAAGGCATCAGCTTTTCCGCAAAACTTCTGCTGGAAATTGCGGTCGTGCTGCTTGGCGCTTCGATCAGTGCCAGTGCCGTCATTGACGCTGGTCCCGGCCTTATATTTGGCATTGCCTGTGTTGTGGTGATGGCCATTACATTCAGCTACGGGATTGGACGATTACTGAAGCTGCCGCATCGCATGGCTGTTCTGGTTGCTTGTGGCAATTCCATCTGCGGTAACTCGGCGATTGCGGCAACGGCTCCCGTCATTGGTGCAGACAGTGAAGATGTTGCGGCTTCCATCGCATTCACTGCCATTCTGGGCGTTGTCGTAGTGTTGCTTCTGCCGCTGCTGGTGCCGTTGCTGGGATTGAATTTCACACAATATGGCGTTCTTGCCGGGCTGACGGTCTATGCCGTGCCGCAGGTTCTGGCTGCCACCGCTCCAATCGCCACAATCAGCGTGCAGCTTGGCACATTGGTCAAGCTCGTCCGCGTGCTGATGCTCGGCCCTGTTATTCTGGCGCTCTCCGTGCTGGCTGGCAACAAGGACGCGGAAGTAAAACCCGGCTTCCTGCAATTAGTGCCGTGGTTCATCATCGGCTTTCTGGTGATGATGGCACTGCGTTCGCTGCACCTGATCCCCGAAGCCATTCTTCCCGGTATTCAGTTTGCGTCCACCGCACTGACGATCATTTCCATGGCGGCACTTGGTCTGGGCGTCGATGTGCGCTCTGTGGCTTCCGCTGGCGGGCGGGTGACACTGACAGCTATTCTGTCGCTGCTGGCGCTTGGCGCTATCAGTCTGGGCTTGATCCATATGCTGAACATTGTCTGACGCCTATTGTCGGACTTCACCAGAATAGATTTGCGATTGTCCGGGCTGCGGAAAAATGCTGCGATAAGTCATAGCTGATCAACGACTTGCGAGATTAGAAATGGCAGTATTACCGCTTACCAAAATCCCAGATCCGTTTTTGCGCGAGGTCTCTCTGCCTGTCGAAACCATCGACGGCGATATTCGCGGTTTTGCGCAGGATATGCTTGATACGATGTATAATTCGGGTGGTGTCGGCATTGCCGCAGTTCAGGTGGGAAAGCTCCTGCGTATCACGGCCATTGACGTGAATTACCGGGATGGCGAACGCAAGCCGCTGATTGCGATCAATCCAGAGATCGTTGCTTCCTCCGAGGAACAAAGCAGCTACGATGAAGGTTGCCTTTCGGTCGGGCCTTATCGGAGTTCTGTATCACGTCCAGCGCGTATTACTGTCAGCTATACCGATCTTGAGGGTGAGAAACACCAGATCGAAGCTGATGGTATTCTGGCAACATGTTTTCAGCACGAAATCGACCATATGGACGGTGTGTTGTTTTTCGATCATCTGACCAAAGAGCAGCGTCAGGAAATTCTGGATCAGGTGGCTGCGGAACAAACGTCTGTAGCCTGATGTCTATGGAAAATGCAGGTCGGCGCATTTCCAATGCTTGTCCGCGATCAGGATAAAGAAAAAGCCCGCCATTTGGCGGGCTTTCTCATGTTCAGTCGAAGGGACGGAAAACTTAGTTGTTTTCCGACTTCTTCATTGCTGCAGCAAGAATATCGCCGAGCGAAGCGCCTGAGTCGGACGAACCGTACTGAGCAACTGCTTCTTTTTCTTCAGCGATTTCGAGCGCCTTGATCGAGACCTGCAACTTGCGGGTCTTCTTGTCGAAAGCGATGACGCGAGCGTCAACCTTCTGACCAACCGTGAAGCGTTCTGGGCGCTGTTCGTCACGATCACGCGACAGATCCGAGCGCTTGATGAAGCTTTCGAGGTCGTGATCGACCAGGCGAACTTCAAGACCGCCATCGGTAACAGCGGTTACTTCACAGGTTACAACGGCGTTCTTGCGCAGATCACCCGAAGCTGCTGCTTCACCGACCTTGTCGCCGGAAAGCTGCTTGATGCCGAGCGAGATGCGTTCCTTCTCAACGTCAACGTCGAGAACGACAGCCTTAACGACTTCACCCTTGTTGTACTCTTCGATGACCTGTTCGCCTGGACGGTTCCAGTCGAGGTCGGAGAGGTGAACCATGCCGTCGACGTCGCCGTCGAGACCAATGAACAGGCCGAATTCGGTCTTGTTCTTAACTTCACCTTCAACGATCGTGCCCTGAGGGTACTTCTGAGCGAAGGTCGTCCATGGGTTGTCGAGGGTCTGCTTGAGACCGAGGGAGATACGGCGCTTGACCGGATCAACTTCGAGCACAACAACTTCGACTTCCTGAGTGGTCGACAGGATCTTGCCTGGATGCACGTTCTTCTTGGTCCACGACATTTCCGAAACGTGGATCAGACCTTCGATGCCTGGCTCGATTTCGACGAATGCACCGTAGTCGGTGATGTTCGTGACAGTACCGGTGATCTTTTTGCCGATCGGGTACTTCGCGCCGATGCCATCCCAAGGATCGTTCTCGAGCTGCTTCATGCCGAGCGAGATACGATGGGTATCCTGGTTGATACGGATGATCTGCACCTTAACGGTCTGGCCGATGGTGAGGATTTCCGATGGATGGTTGACGCGGCGCCATGCCATGTCGGTAACGTGCAGGAGGCCGTCGATGCCGCCGAGGTCAACGAACGCACCGTAATCGGTGATGTTCTTGACAACGCCTTCAACAACCTGACCTTCTTCAAGGTTCTGAACGATTTCCGAACGCTGTTCCGCACGGCTTTCTTCAAGAACGGTACGACGCGAGACAACGATGTTGCCGCGACGCTTGTCCATCTTGAGGATTTCGAAAGGCTGTGGGACGTGCATAAGCGGGGTAACGTCGCGGATCGGACGAATGTCGACCTGCGAACGTGGAAGGAATGCAACTGCACCGTCCAGATCGACGGTGAAACCACCCTTGACCTGATTGAAGATGACGCCGTCGACGCGCTCGCCATTGGCGAACTTCTGCTCGAGCTTGCCCCAGCTTTCTTCACGACGTGCTTTTTCGCGCGACAGAACAGCTTCGCCGAGTGCGTTTTCGATGCGCTCAACGTAAACTTCAACTTCGTCGCCCGGCTTCATCGAGCCGTCTTTGCCCTTCGCGCCGAATTCCTTCAGCGGTACGCGACCTTCGACCTTGAGGCCAGCATCGATGATTGCCATGTCTTTTTCGATGGCAACGATGCGACCCTTTACAACATAACCTTCTGCAAGGTCATTGTTGGCAAAGGATTCGGCCAGCAGCGACTCGAAGTCTGCGAGGGAGGGATTGAATTCAGACATAAATACTCCTGATGCATCCGGTTTGAAACAACATCGGATGCGGCGCCGGGGGTTAGAGTTGCGTTAGGCCTGTCCTTCGGCTCCGTCTCTTTGAGACAACCGGCGCATGGAACGCGAAGTCAGGTTATAAATATGGGTGAGACCTATATAGGAACAAACCCGGAATTATCCAGCATTTCCAAGGCCTATCTTATCAGAAAGTCGTTAAACTGTCCCGATATTATGCCTTGTGCTGCGCGAAAGCGTGATCAATCAGCTTTTTTGCTGCAAGAAATGCCGCTTCTATACTCATTTCGCTCGTATCTAGCAAGTGCGCGTCTTCAGCGGGCCTGAGCGGAGAATCGGTGCGGTTCATGTCACGCTCATCGCGCTTCCTGAGATCGGCCAGAATTTCATCGAGATCAGCCGTTCCGCCTTTTGCAACGATTTCCTCAAAGCGGCGTTGTGCGCGCACTTCAGGCGATGCCGTCACAAAAAGCTTTATCTCAGCCTCCGGGCAGACCACCGTTCCAATATCGCGGCCATCAAGTACGCTTGACGGCAATGCATTGGCGAAACCGCGCTGGGCTTCAACAAGAGCGCGTCGCACGGCAGGCATCACTGCTACTTTCGATGCCGCCTCACCAATGGCATGGGCTGAAAGAACAGCCTTGTCCATCTGATGAAGGTCAAGATGAAGCGCCACATCTGCGGCAATCGCCTCATCATCGAGCGGCAGCCCCTGATCGAGCAGCGCTTTCGCCACTGCACGATAGGTGAGGCCGGTATCGAGATGCGGCATGCCGTAATGAATGGCAATGCGCCGGGCAAGGGTTCCCTTGCCCGAAGCTGCTGGTCCGTCGATGGCTACGACGAAACTTGTCATTGCTGCTCGCTGACTTCGATTTTTGCACCAAGGCCGGGCATCATGGTCATGAATTCCGGGAACGAGGTTGCAATCATCGTGCTGTCATCGACCGTGACTGGCTTTTCAGCGGTCAGCCCCATGACGAGGAAGCTCATCGCAATGCGGTGATCGAGATGCGTTGCCACTGTACCGCCACCAAGGCCTTTGCCGTCTGGACGACCGCGAACCGTCAGCGACATCTCGCCTTCGGTGCAATCGACACCATTGGCTTCAAGGCCGCGCGCAACAGCTGCCAGACGATCTGATTCCTTCACACGCAGCTCGTCGAGGCCGTCCATGACGGTTTCGCCTTCGGCAAAAGAAGCCGCAATCGCCAGGACCGGATATTCATCGATCATCGATGGTGCGCGTTCCGGAGGAACCGTGACACCCTTGAGCTTCGATGATTTAACGCGCAGATCGGCAACATCTTCACCGCCAGCAAGGCGTGGATCGATGATTTCGATGTCTGCGCCCATTTCCTGCAACGTCAGGATAAGGCCGGTGCGGGTCGGGTTCATCAGCACGTTACGGATGGTAACATCCGAACCTTCGACCAGCAGAGCTGCAACCAGCGGGAAGGCTGTCGAGGATGGATCACCCGGTACGTCGATGGTCTGGCCCGTAAGCTTGCCCTGTCCGACGATACGGATATGGCGCACGCCATCCTTGTCGGTTTCGACAGTAAGATCGGCACCGAAGCCCTGAAGCATCTTTTCGGTGTGATCGCGCGTCATGACAGGTTCAATGACGGTTGTGACACCTGGCGTATTGAGACCAGCGAGCAGAACTGCCGACTTCACCTGAGCAGATGCCATAGGCACGCGATAGCTGATCGGGTTTGCAGTCTTTGGGCCGGTCAATGTCAGCGGCAGACGGTCGCCTTCTGCGGCCTTCACCTGTACGCCCATTTCACGCAGCGGATTGAGCACACGGCCCATCGGACGCGATGTCAGTGATGCATCACCGATAAAGGTTGTCGTCATGTCGTAAGTGCCGACAAGGCCCATGGTCAGGCGGGCGCCGGTTCCGGCATTGCCGAAATCGAGCGGTGCTTCAGGTTGCAACAGGCAGCCATTGCCGACACCGTTGATGACCCAGATATCGCCGTCTTTGCGAATCTTGGCGCCCATCGCCTGCATGGCGCGGCCGGTATTGATGACGTCTTCGCCTTCGAGCAGGCCGGTGATGCGGGTTTCACCCGAAGCAAGGCCGCCGAACATGAAGGAACGATGCGAGATGGATTTGTCACCCGGAATGCGGATTTCGCCCGTTAAAGCCTCCGAGCGGCGGGCGGTTGCAGGTTTCGGGGTAGCGGAATGGGACATGGATTCTTCACTGTCTCATTTTGGCGTTATTCACGCTGGATTAATCAAAGCGGCAGCTTCCTAGCACATGAACGGGGCGGGGTCATCCGCGAATACGTCTTTAAAGAGAGCTCTCTTTAAGACTATCGGGGCTGCAACGAGTCTTTAGCTTTGACAAAAGCTGCAAATTGCGTTTATGCACCGAACAACACCGTAAGGCGCGCCTTACGCCTTCTCTCGACCGTTTACGGTTATTGAGTATGATGGCGAGCAACATGTATGTAGTCATGGCAGGCGCGGTTGAATGAATTTGTGTCCCCGGGTGAACAAGTGGCAGAAATGCTGCGAGTGCTACGCGGGAAACATCAGGCGTGGAGTGCCACAGGCACGACAGGGATAAAAACTCACGAGGCTAAACGTGGCAAAAACTGAACTTGGTACCAAGCGCATTGACCCGGAAACGGGCAAGAAGTTTTACGACCTCAATCGTGATCCGATTGTTTCGCCTTACACCGGCATTTCCTACCCGCGTTCGTATTTCGAAGCGACCGTAGCAGAAAGCCGTGCGGTCGAAGAGGAAACCGAAGAGGAAGAACTGGATACGGCACTCGAAAAGCCGGAATTCGTTTCCCTTGAGGACGCGGACGACGAATCGAAGGGTGGCGAAGATCTTCCGGATATCGACGACGATGTCGATCTGGGCGACGACGATGAAGACACCTTCCTTGAAGAAGAGGAAGATGAAGACGACGACATGTCGGGCATTCTCGGCGGCGGCGTCGGTGGTGAAGACGAAGAAGGCTGATCGTCTTCTTCACCAAGCTTTTTTGCAGGGCGGTCCAGTGGGCCGCCCTTATGCATTTAGGCGGGTTAACGGCAATGTTCTGTTCCAGATTGCGGGGCGAATCTGCACAACGGGCAAATTAATTTGCCCGATACGAAAAGAGTTGCGATTTAGCTCTTGATCTTCTGTAACGAGCCATTTAATAAGCCGCCACACCGGACAGAAATTCCTGTCTGGCCCACCTCGAAAGAGGTCTGATGGGGCCATAGCTCAGCTGGGAGAGCGCTTGCATGGCATGCAAGAGGTCAGCGGTTCGATCCCGCTTGGCTCCACCAAATTTTCCAAATCATTTATATCGAGATTTACGATAGATCATTGCACACGACCGAATGGTCGCAGGGGTTGTAACGCATCTCGACTTTTCCCAAAAAGTTGCTACTGACATATCAATGAAGTAAAACTCTGCGATACGTTGAATGAAAAGACTTTCTGATTTCGACGGTATGCGATTTTTATTGTGTATCGGAATCGCGCTCTTTCATTATTCTTTTCGGATTTCCGTAAAGAACGACGCTATCCAAAATGTTATATTAACATTTGCTTATTTTACGGATATCTTTTTCATTGTATCCGGTCTTTTCCTCGGGCGGCGTCGCAATTATGTTTGGGGTGCTCGCCATTATGTGAGCTTTGTAGGAAGGCGCTTGGCGCGCATCTATCCGCTTCATGCCGTGGTGTTTTCCTGCTTCGCTCTCATATCCGTTCTGACTGCCTGGGGCATGTTGCATCCCTCTACACAGCCGAACATGAGCTGGTGGACTGGGTTTGCGCAATTGCTGCTGATTCACAATTGGGGAATGGGGCAGACCTTCTCCTATAATTATGTCAGTTGGTCGCTCAGTGCGCTTTTCATGATGTATTTGTGCTTCCCCTTGTTTGATCTTCTATGCAAGCGGCTGGGAGGCTGGCTTCTCGTTATTATTGTCGCTGCAATCATTGGCGGTGATTATCTGGCGCGATTACTTGGCGCATCATCGCTCACCCGAATCCAGTTTGCCGATGTTGGTGTGTTCCGTGCTCTGCCGTCATTCCTTTTCGGTATGTGGCTTGCGAGACGCGAGCAGAGCGCTTTGCCAAAGTGGCTTATCAAGATCGCGCTTGCAGCCTGCATGATCGTGTTTCTGTTCTATCACCCGTCGGGCAGTGATACTGATACTGCAACGCTGGAAGGGCCAAAACGGCTCCTCTTCCTCTATTTCTGCATGTACATGCTTTATGCCGCCAGTACACAGCAACTCTATACGCCGTTGCGATGGAGCGGCTTTGTCCAGCTCGCCCGCTACAGCTTTGGAATTTTCATTCTGCATCCGCTGATCGGACTATTTTTCTTCAATGCACTGCCTAAAAGCTGGGGGCAGAATACGCTCGAAGCAGTTCTTTTGATCGGTGCAGGTGTTCTGGTAAGCATCGGGGCAGCCATCGTCGCTTATCATTTTTTCGAAAACCCGGTTAATCGCTGGCTGGTGGCAAAGATTAATACTTGGGAGAACCGGACGCCTGATATCGTTGTGGAAACGGCTTCTCCCACACAGTCAGCCTGACAGAACGCCAACCCCAGATAGAGTTAATTTAGAGCGCATCCCGAAAAGTGCGAAGCGGTTTTCGGAAAAAGATGCGCGTAAAAACAAACGTATAGAGCATTTCCAATGACTCAATCAGAACAGGAAATGCTCCAGATGGGCGAATAGCTGCCGTTCGATATCCTAATTGAACTGCTTTTCAGAAGTTTCATTATTATCAGTCATCGCTGACCCGGTATTTATCGGCAACCCAAAACGATGCACCTGCAATATGGATTTCATTATAAGTTATTGATCAGGTACCAAAACTACTGATTTTTCGGGGAGATGACGGAACAAGTAAGCAAGGCTCAGTTTGAGTACTGCTTCGTTTCCTTCATTAAAACCCGTGGACGTTTCCTCAACACTCCCATAGAAATTTGCCCACACATTGATGATTTGCGCTGCAAGTGATCGAGCATGATTCTGGGAGGAATGATGAGTATCGAGGCCGTTTCCGCTGACAGCCAGCCATTGTGGCAACCTGATGCAAAACGCATTGCGGCAAGTAATCTGGAGCAATTCCGTTTGCGTGCAGAAAAGCTTACGGGGCAAGGTCTGGCTGATTATCAGGCCCTGCATCGCTGGTCGATTGAAGATCGTGCAGCTTTCTGGACACTCATCTGGGACTTTTGCGAGATCATCGGTGAACGTGGGGAAACAGCGCTGATCGATAAAGGTCATATGCGTGAGGCAAAATTCTTCCCCGATGCCAAACTCAATTTTGCTGAAAACCTCCTGCGCTATAAAGGCGATGGCGAGGCGATCATCTTTCGTGGCGAAGACAAAGTCGAGCGCCGCCTGACATGGGATGATCTGCACGCGCTAGTCTCGAAGCTCCAGCAATTCATGCTGGCAGAAGGGGTGAAGCCTGGAGATCGCATTGCAGGCATGATGCCCAATATGCCGGAAGCGGTTGCGCTGATGCTGGCAGCTTCGTCTATTGGTGCGGTGTGGTCTTCGTGCTCGCCGGATTTTGGTGCGCAAGGCGTGCTGGATCGCTTTGGTCAGATCGAACCCAAGCTGTTCTTTGCCTGCGACGGTTATTGGTACAACGGCAAACGTATTGATGTGAGCGACAAGATTGCCGAAGTCACAGCCAAGCTACCGAGCAGCAAGCGTTCGGTTCTCGTTACCTATCTCGGCGAAGCGGAAGCGGTCGGCGGCAAGGCTGCAAACGGTATCACGCTCGATACAGCACTCGCCTCGTTCACTGCAAAAGCTGTCGAATTCACGCGACTGCCATTCGACCACCCGCTCTATATTCTCTTTTCGTCAGGTACCACCGGCATTCCGAAATGCATTGTGCATCGTGCTGGTGGCGTGCTGTTGCAGCATCTTAAGGAACATAGCCTGCATGCGGATATTCGCGAAGGCGACCGATTTTTCTATTTCACCACCTGCGGCTGGATGATGTGGAACTGGTTGGCGTCAGGCATCGCATCAGGCGCGACACTTCTGCTCTATGACGGTTCGCCCTTCTATCCCGATGGCAATGTACTGTTCGATTATGCGGCATCCGAAGGCATGACCTATTTCGGCACGTCGGCAAAATTCATCGACGCCGTTTTGAAAGCCGGGCTGCGTCCCGGTGAAACCCACGATCTGTCCGCACTTCGCACCATTTCCTCGACCGGCTCGCCGCTGTCGCCGGAAGGTTTTGCTTTTGTATATGAGGCAATCAAGAGGGATGTGCATCTGGCATCCATCTCGGGCGGAACGGACATCGTTTCGTGTTTTGTGCTGGGCGTGCCGACCGAACCTGTCTGGCAAGGCGAAATTCAGGGCGCGGGTCTTGGTATGGCGGTCGATGTCTGGGACGACGATGGCAAGCCGGTGCGCGGGCAAAAAGGTGAACTGGTTTGCACCAAAGCTTTCCCTTGCATGCCGCTGCAATTCTGGAATGACCCAGAGGGCGCGAAATATCAAGCTGCCTATTTCGAGCGCTTCGACAATATCTGGTGCCATGGTGATTTTGCTGAATGGACCGAACATGATGGCATCGTCATTCATGGCCGTTCGGATGCGACGCTTAATCCGGGTGGTGTGCGTATCGGTACGGCGGAAATCTACAATCAGGTAGAGCAGATGGCAGAAATCGCAGAAGCACTTTGCATCGGGCAGGATTGGGACAATGACGTGCGTGTGGTGCTCTTTGTGCGGCTTGCTGAAGGTGCATCGCTCAATGACGATCTCAAAGCACGTATCAAGACCAAGATCCGCACCGGTGCCACACCGCGCCATGTACCTGCGAAGATAGTCGCTGTCAGCGATATTCCGCGTACCAAGTCTGGAAAAATTGTCGAACTTGCCGTGCGTGATATCGTGCATGGGCGGGAGGTGAAAAACCGTGAAGCACTAGCAAACCCGCAAGCGCTGGAGCTTTATCGCGAGATTGCCGAGCTTCAGGAAAATTGATGCGAAATAAAATTTCGTAATAGGGTAATAAATAGCCACAGAACGCCGCGCAAAGCCATTGCCTAATCGTCCGCCACGGGACACTCTGACCGGAACATAGCTGTTTTCAAAAACAGCAGCCGGGCATAACTTGTGGAGGACGAGTATGTTTGCTTCGGGCATGAATTTCGGTCTTGGCGAGGAGATCGAAGCCCTTCGTGATACGGTACGCCGTTTTGCGGAAAGCCGCATTGCGCCGCTTGCCGCTGATACCGATCGCAATAACGCATTTCCTATGCATCTCTGGCGTGAACTGGGTGATCTCGGTGTGCTGGGCATCACCGCATCTGAAGATTACGGTGGCGCAGGCATGGGCTATCTTGCCCATTGCGTGGCGATGGAAGAAATCAGTCGTGCATCGGCCTCGATTGGCCTGAGCTATGGTGCGCATTCCAATCTTTGCGTCAATCAGATCAAGCGTAATGGTTCTCTCGAGCAGCGTGCAAAATACCTGCCCAAGCTCATATCCGGCGCGCATGTTGGCGCGCTCGCCATGTCCGAACCAGGGGCTGGGTCCGACGTCGTTTCGATGAAACTCACGGCTGAAAAGCGCGGCGAGAGTTACGTTCTCAACGGCAACAAGATGTGGATCACCAACGGTCCTGATGCCGAAGTGCTGGTGGTTTATGCCAAGACTGACCCGTCTGCTGGTCCGCGTGGGATCAGTGCCTTTATCGTCGAAAAAGGTTTCAAAGGTTTCTCCACCGCGCAGAAATTGGACAAGCTCGGTATGCGCGGCTCCAACACCTGCGAACTGGTGTTTGAGAATTGCGAAGTGCCAGCCGAAAATCTGCTTGGAGCGGAAGGCAAGGGCGTCAATGTGCTGATGTCCGGGCTTGATTATGAGCGGGTGGTGCTGGCGGGCGGTCCGCTCGGCATCATGGCGGCCTGTCTCGATGTGGTTATGCCTTATGTGCATGAGCGCAAGCAGTTCGACCAGCCGATTGGCGAGTTCCAGCTCATGCAGGGCAAGCTTGCCGATATGTATGTGCTGTTCAACGCTTCGCGCGCCTATGTCTATGCGGTGGCAGCTGCGTGTGATCGTGGCGAGACGACGCGCAAGGATGCGGCAGGCTGCATTCTCTATGCAGCTGAAAACGCCACGCAGATGGCGTTGCAGGCGATACAGGCGCTGGGCGGCAACGGCTATATAAATGATTATCCGACAGGTCGTCTTCTGCGGGATGCGAAGCTTTATGAAATCGGTGCGGGTACGTCGGAAATCCGGCGGATGCTGATCGGACGGGAACTCTTTCAGGAGACCCGCTGATGCCGGTTCTGAAATCTGAAATCTCAACACGCAGCGCCGCCTTTGAAGCCAACCGCAAAGCCATGCTTGCAGCGATTGATCTGGTGGCGGAAGCATCACGCACTGCCATTGATGGCGGTGGCGAGAAGGCGCGGGAACGCCACCTTGCACGCGGAAAGCTTCTGCCGCGCGATCGTGTGGCGCAACTACTCGATCCGGGTTCGCCGTTTCTGGAAGTGGGGCTGACGGCAGCACATAGCATGTATGATGGTGCAGCACCTTCCGGCGGTATGATCACCGGCATTGGCCGCGTATCGGGCCGCGAATGCATGATCGTCTGCAATGATGCGACGGTAAAGGGCGGCACCTATTATCCGATCACCGTGAAAAAGCATCTTCGTGCGCAGGAGATCGCAGGCGAGAATCGCTTGCCGTGCATTTATCTGGTTGATTCTGGTGGAGCGAACCTGCCCAATCAGGATGAGGTTTTTCCGGATCGCGACCATTTCGGGCGCATATTTTATAATCAGGCACAAATGTCGGCGGCTGGCATTCCGCAAATCGCGGTCGTCATGGGATCGTGCACCGCAGGCGGCGCTTACGTGCCTGCTATGAGTGACGAGACAGTCATCGTGCGCAATCAGGGTACGATCTTTCTTGCTGGTCCGCCGCTGGTGAAGGCTGCGACGGGCGAAGTGGTGAGCGCGGAAGATCTTGGCGGCGGCGATACGCATACAAGGCTTTCCGGTGTCGCCGATCATCTCGCCAATGACGATGCCCATGCGCTGCAAATCGCACGCGCCATCGCCGCCAATCTCAACAGCCAAAAGCGCGGTTTTATTCCGAGGGGCGAAGGTGCTGCGCCGCTTTATGACGCGGAAGAAATTCTCGGGATTGTCTCGGCTGACACCCGCATTCCCTACGACGTGCGCGAGCTGATTGCGCGGCTGGTCGATGGCTCTGACTTCGATGAGTTCAAGGCGCGATTTGGTCCCACGCTGGTTTGCGGTTTTGCGAGCCTTTACGAGATGCCGGTGGGCATTATCGCCAATAATGGCGTGTTGTTTTCGGAAGCTGCACTCAAGGGTGCGCATTTCATAGAGCTTTGCTGCCAACGCAATATTCCGCTGATCTTCCTGCAAAATATCACTGGTTTCATGGTCGGTCGCAAATATGAGGCCGAAGGCATCGCCAAACATGGTGCCAAGCTGGTGACGGCGGTGGCGACAGCCAATGTACCAAAGATCACCATGCTGATCGGCGCATCCTATGGCGCAGGCAATTACGGCATGGCCGGGCGGGCCTATTCGCCGCGCTTCCTGTGGACATGGCCCAACAGCCGCATTGCGGTGATGGGCGGCGAACAGGCGGCGGGTGTGCTGGCCACCGTCAAGCGTGAGGGGATCGAGCGCACCGGCGGCAAATGGTCTGCGGAAGAGGAGGCGGAGTTCAAGCGCCCGACGCTGGAAATGTTCGAGCGCCAGAGCCATCCGCTTTATGCCTCGGCGCGGCTTTGGGATGATGGCATTGTCGATCCACGCAAGAGCCGCGAAGTGCTTGGCCTGTCGCTTTCTGCAACGCTGAATGCTCCAGTCGAGCCGACGCGCTTCGGCATCTTCAGAATGTAAAGAGGGCGATCAGATGTTTCAAAAAATACTGATTGCCAATCGTGGAGAAATTGCCTGTCGGATCATTCGTACGGCGCGCAAAATGGGCATTGCCACAGTCGCGATCTATTCCGATGCGGATGCCAACGCGCTACATGTGGAGATGGCCGACGAGGCTGTGCGCGTCGGTCCTGCCGTTTCTGCGCAAAGCTATCTTAACATTGAAGCGATCATAAAAGCGGCGATGGATACGGGCGCAGAGGCGATCCATCCGGGCTACGGCTTTCTCTCGGAAAATGCCGGTTTTGTGGATGCGGTCGAAGCGGCAGGGCTAACCTTCATTGGCCCGTCGGCGAAAGCCATTCGCGCCATGGGGTTAAAGGATGCCGCCAAAGCACTGATGGAAAAGGCGGGTGTGCCAGTCGTGCCCGGTTATCATGGCGACAATCAGGATGAAGCCTTCCTCAAAAGCGAGGCGGACCGCATCGGCTACCCCGTGCTGATCAAGGCCCGCGCCGGCGGCGGCGGCAAAGGTATGCGCCGGGTCGATAATTCTGACGACTTTGCAGCGGCACTTGAAAGTGCGCGACGCGAGGCGGAAGCCTCGTTTGGCGATAGCGCCGTGCTGGTGGAAAAATACATGACCAAGCCGCGCCATATCGAGGTGCAGGTCTTTGGCGATAGTTTTGGTAATGCTGTGCATCTTTTTGAGCGCGATTGCTCGTTGCAGCGCCGCCATCAAAAGGTGATTGAGGAAGCACCCGCCCCTGGCATGACCGCTGACATGCGCGCTGTCATGGGCGATGCAGCGGTGAGGGCCGCACAAGCCATTGGTTATTCCGGCGCAGGCACGGTGGAGTTTATCGCCGACGTCTCGGAAGGGCTGCGATCCGACCGCTTCTTCTTCATGGAAATGAACACGCGGCTACAGGTTGAACATCCGGTGACGGAAGCGATCACCGGTCTTGATCTGGTCGAATGGCAATTGCGCGTGGCATCCGGCGAGGCCCTGCCGAAGCGTCAGGACGAGCTTGCCATTCATGGCTGGGCTTTTGAGGCGCGGCTTTATGCCGAAGACCCGGCGCGTGATTTTCTTCCCGCGACCGGTAAGCTTGCGTTGTTTGCAGCGCCTGAAAATGCGCGGGTGGATTCCGGCGTGCGTAGCGGCGACACCATCACACCGTTCTACGATCCGATGATTGCCAAGATTATCACGCATGGCGCTACCCGCGACGAGGCGATGAACCGGCTTGAAAGCGCCTTGAACAAGACCCGTATCGCCGGACTTGTCACCAATCGCCAGTTCCTGTCCGACCTTTGCAAGCTTGAAGCGTTTCGCTCGGGCGATGTTGATACGGGGCTTATTGCCCGCGAGTCGGCTGTGTTGTTCAGGGATGAACAACCGTCAGATATCGCTTTTGCGCTCGCCTCATTGGGTGCGCTCGAGCTTCTGGATTTGCCACAAGAAGGCGACCCATGGGGCAGCCTGCGTGGGTTCCGCCTTTGGGACGAGGGATCGCGTTCGGTTCTGCTTGATCATCATGGCGAACGCCATACGGTGAGCTTCACCACCACGGGCGACAGGCATTTCGGTTTTGCTTTTGGCGGTGTTGAAGTCCGCAATTATGAAAATGCTCTCGTTCGCTTTGCCGTTGATGGCCGCGTTGCGGAGGCGACAGTCTCGTGCAACGGCCATGACGTGACCGTGCAGTTTGAAGGCCGCGACACCATATTTCATTATGTCGAGTCTATCGGCGCAGAGGACGAGGCTTCGAGCGAAAGCCGTATTCTGTCGCCGATGCCAGGACTGGTACGACTGGTTTCTGTCGCTGAAGGTGCCAGCGTCGCCAAAGGCGACAGGCTTGTGACGATGGAAGCGATGAAAATGGAGCTTTCACTGACTGCGCCGCGAGATGGCAAGGTCGCAACTGTGAACGTCGCGGCTGGCGATCAGGTCAATGAAGGCGCACTGTTAGTCCAATTGGAGGAAGAACATGGCTGAACACGTTGAAATCGTCGAAATGGCTGCGCGTGACGGCCTGCAAAACGAGAAGCGTTTTGTGCCGACAGCCGACAAGATTGCGTTGATCGACCGCCTGTCCGATTGTGGCTATTCCCGCATCGAGGCAACGAGTTTTGTCAGCCCACGATGGGTGCCACAACTTTCCGATGCTATGGAAGTTATGGCCGGTATCCGCCGTGCCGACAGCGTGCGCTATTCAGTGCTCGTGCCTAATATGAAGGGTTATGAGCTCGCGGCGAGCGCCAATGTCGATGAGATTGCCGTCTTCATTTCAGCATCCGAAGGTTTTTCCAAAGCCAATATCAACTGCACGATTGCGGAGAGCATTGAGCGGCTTGCGCCAGTGATTGGTGCGGCCATCAATGATGGGCTGGCCATTCGCGGCTATGTCAGCTGCGTTGTCGAATGCCCCTATGATGGATCGACCGCGCCGCAGGCGGTTGCCGATGTGACGGAGCAGCTCTTTTCGCTTGGTTGCCATGAGGTGAGCCTTGGCGACACGATTGGGCGCGGCACGCCCGAAACTGTGAGCGCCATGCTGGATGGGGTGTTGAATGTGGCACCAGCGCATAGTCTTGCGGGCCATTATCACGATACCAATGGACGGGCGCTCGACAATATTCAGATCAGCCTTGAAAGAGGTTTGAGGGTGTTCGATGCATCAGTCGGCGGGCTTGGTGGCTGTCCATTTGCACCGGGTGCCAAAGGCAATGTCGATACTGTGGCAGTCGCAGAAATGCTGCAGCGCCTTGGCTTTGAAACAGGTCTTGATATTGAAAAGCTGAGATCAGCAGCTTCGTTTGCGCAGGCACTTCGGCAGGACAAAGCCGCATGACAGAGTTTGAAACCATCCAGCTTGCTACTGACGAGCGTGGCGTTGCTACGCTAACGCTCAACCGGCCTGAGCAGCACAATGCGCTTTCCGGTCTGATGATCGATGAGCTTCTGACTGCCACGCTTCGGCTTGCCAATGACGATGCTGTACGGGTTGTCGTGTTGACTGGCAGCGGTGCCAGTTTTTGTGCAGGCGGTGATCTTGGCTGGATGCAGAGCCAAGTGAACGCGACGCGCTCTGACCGTATCGAAGCGGCGCGCAAGCTTGCGCTGATGTTGAAGGCGCTGCGCGACTTGCCGAAACCTTTGATCGGGCGCGTGAATGGGCAGGCATATGGCGGTGGTGTTGGACTGATTAGCGTTTGTGATGCGGCAGTTGGTGTTTCTAATGCGCGTTTTGGGCTGACGGAAACCAAGCTCGGCCTGATCCCGGCAACGATCAGCCCCTATGTGGTGGCGCGTATCGGTCAGGCTCATGCACTCAGAACTTTCACCTCGGCACGATTGTTTGGTGCAAACGAAGCAAAGCATATCGGATTGCTGCATCAGGTGGTCGAAGCAGAGCAGCTTGATGCGGCAGTTGAGTCCGAGATCAGGCCGTATTTTTCAACTGCCCCGGCAGCGGTTGCTGCCTCAAAGCGGTTGGTTCATGCGCTGGGAAGTCCGATAGACGAGGCCGTCATCGAAATGACGCTTATCCGCCTTGCGGATACATGGGAAACGCCAGAGGCCGCAGAGGGAATTGCGGCCTTTTTTGCAAAGCAATCACCATCATGGAGAAGAGGAGGATAGGCATTTAATGGGAGGCCGATTTTCGTTGTAGTTGCGGGCACTTGGCCCCTTGCAATCGGAAGCCGGAAATGCATTCTTATTACATCATGAAAGCTCGCTCCCGTTCTGGAGCATGATTCCGAAAGAGCAGATGCAATTTCGGATAATATTATGGCTCTGGCACCTTAAATGGATGATGGCGCGGCGTGCTTTTAGATTAACCCTTTGAGATCATACGATGGAAAAAAGGGAGGGCCCGGCATTTCGGCAGCGCAATCGCGCTGAGATTTGACCGGCATGGGTTGTCTGAGGTCATCGATGAAAAAGCGAGACCTCGCCAAAGGAGAAAAAGAATGAATCTGAAACTGCTTTCCAGCGTGGCTTTTGCCGCAACACTTGGCTTTGCCGGTGCCGCTTATGCAGATATCACGATCGGTGTTATTGCACCGCTGACAGGTCCGGTTGCGGCCTATGGTGATCAGGTTAAGAAGGGCGCGGAAACCGCCGTTGAAGTCATCAATGCAAAGGGCGGGATCAAGGGCGAAAAGATCGTCTTGAAGTTTGCTGACGATGCAGGTGAACCAAAGCAGGGTGTTTCGGCAGCGAACCAGATCGTTGGCGATGGCATCAAGTTCGTGGTTGGTCCGGTTACGACCGGCGTTGCAATTCCAGTTTCTGATGTTCTTTCGGAAAATGGCGTTCTGATGGTTACGCCAACCGCAACCGGTCCAGATCTGACCGCGCGCGGTCTGGAAAATGTGTTCCGCACCTGCGGCCGCGATGACCAGCAGGCTGACGTCATGGCTGCTTACTTCTTGAAGAACTTCAAAGACAAGAAAGTCGCAATCGTTCATGACAAGGGCGCATACGGCAAAGGTCTTGCAGATTCCTTCAAGGCTGCAATCAACAAAGACGGCATCACCGAAGTTCAATATGATTCGGTTACACCTGGTGACAAGGATTTCAGCGCGCTCGTTTCCAAGCTGAAAGCCGCAGGCACTGAAATCGTTTATTTCGGTGGCTATCATGGTGAAGGTGGTCTTCTTTCCCGCCAGCTGCATGATGCGGGCCTCAAGGCTCTCATCCTCGGCGGCGAAGGCTTGTCCAACACCGAATATTGGGCAATCGGCGGCACCAATGCTGAAGGCACGCTCTTCACCAACGCTGTTGACGCGACGAAGAACCCAGCTTCCAAGGAAGCCGTCGATGCACTGACGGCTAAGAAAATCCCGGTCGAAGCATTCACCATGAATGCATATGCCGCTGTCCAAGTTCTCGCGAGTGGTATTGAACGCGCTGGTACGACGGATGATTCTGCCGCAGTTGCGAAGACCCTCCGCGACGGTCAGCCAATCGATACCGTTATTGGTAAGCTGACATACGGCGAAACGGGTGATCTGTCGTCACCAAGCTTCGACGTGTTCAAGTGGTCGGATGGCAAGATCGTCGGTCTCGATTAATTGCTGATTTAAAATAAGTGAAAACGCCGGGGTTCTATCCCCGGCGTTTTTGTTTCAGACGAAAGAATTGCTGCAGAATTACGAGTTCGGAAAGCCAAGCTCTGCTTCGATGGCCTCAAAAGTTTCTTCCATCGCATAGGTTGGGCTGAAGGGAATTCCGAAATGACCATAGGCGATTGACATTTGCCCTTCGGCCTTGCGTTCGCCACCTTTGGCTACGGCGGCGACATAAAGTGCTGCGGCAAGACCAGTTCGGTCTGATCCAGCTTTGCAATGAATGAGAATTGGCTTTTCAGCAGTCTGCATGAGTGCAATCAGCTCGCGTGTCCGTTCTGGCGTCAGCTGGCGACTGGATGACATCGCATAGTTCGTAAGCTTGATGCCAAGAGCACTGGAAGTTGTAACTTCGTCGTCATACCATTTCGCGCCAGGCTCTGCGCCGCGCAGGTTGATGATTGTTTTAATACCATAAAGCTCTTTTAATTTAGCGATGCGAGACGGATCGGGTTGGTTGGATCGATATGCCTGCCCCGCTACAATCGTATGGATATTACCTTTGTATTGAATCGCAAAAAGATAGCCGCCCAAGAAGCTAGCGCCGATTAAGCCGCTGAGACTTAATATTTGGACGTGGTTGAGCGAGAAATTGGCGTATCTTTTGAAGAAGTTCATGTTTTTCTTTAAAAGAGGATTGTTGAATGAAGCAGTTTTTCATTTATTCTTTGAATTAGATTTTTATGTAGTTATATTGAGGCTTAATATTGTTCGTTGAGAATATATGTTTGATTTTTGTCTGAGTTATCAGGGTTGACCCGATCGGACATTTGCTCGCTATAGCTTGAAGAATTTCAGTTTTAGCTCAAATGATCGTCAACAGGTAAGCTTCGGTTAACCATAAGCGTTTAGTGTATATGTATCAAAATGGGGCAATTAGCGGAGCAGGTTTATGCAGCGCTATAGATTTGACGATAAAAGAGTTCTGATCGAAGCAATCGTTGAGCTTCTCAATAGAGGCGTGGAGCCGGATGAGCTTGATCTTGTATTAAGCCGTATTGGTCCGGTTGATCTTGATCTCATGCAGCAATGCCTGATCGAAGTCTGGAATTATAACCATCCAGAACCGATCGAAACACCGATGGCGGCTTAATCGGCATCTTTGATTGTGAAATCCACTCTTGGTGTACCGGCGATAAGGTTTTCCTGAGAGTGTCACAATCTTGAAATGCTCGGCTGCTATATCCATATTGTATCGGGAATTCATTTGGTGATGCGACCACGGATGTACTGGCGCAACCTAAATGAGAGCGGAAGGTCGGGTTCACCCCGGCCTTTTTCGTTTTAGCTGTTAATGAACTTTTGCGATGATAATTATTCCCGACATGCAATATTTATCCTGCAGCGGCTCCAGTTAAGACTGAATCGTTCGGGCTGCTGTAACTGTTTGGTTTTACGCATTTTTCGACGCATCGTAGCAGGAAAAGAAATCAGTCCGGCGAACTGATTTCCCTGCGGAGGCGCTTCGCACCTTTGCTGGAAATGCTATAAGTTTCGGAAGACCGGTTTGGCGCGGGTGTTCACCCAAGCTAGTATTAATTCGACGTTATCACAGCACGGATTTTCATCATGATACGCCATATAGTTCTTGTTAAATTCAAAGCCGAACTCGATAGCGCGAGCATTGACGCGGCTTTGAATGCAGTTGTCGCTCTGAAAGATAAAATTGAGGGAATCATTGCCGTAAGTGTTGGTGATAACAACAGTCCGGAAAATCTGGAAAAAGGCTTTCGCCACGGCTTTGTTGTGGACTTTGTGGACTCGGCTGCGCGCGACGCTTATCTGCCCCACCCAGAGCACGCAAAAGTCGGAAAAGCGCTGGTCGAAGCCGCAGAAGGCGGCCTCGGTGGGATTTTGGTTTTCGATTACACCTTTTGATCGTTTTAAAGCAGAAGTCCACCGACGCCCATTCGTGCAAGGGCGTCTGAATCAAGTGCTAAGCCAGCCATTAATCTGTCTAGCACTTGGTCGAGACTATTCTCACGCGCACTTCGAGCTGTTCCCGGCGCCACGATGATGTACTTTCCGTTGAGCTTTCCGAGCGAGAGTAGATTGCCGGGATCAACGGGAATGCCGATACGGAGGATTTCTCCTCCGGCCTGAACGATGGACCTCGGCACAATATCGATCTCGTCCGCAACTGCTGAAGCACTGAAAATAATCAGCAGATCGCAACTGGTGCTCAGCTCACTTATGGCCTTAGACAGGGGAGCTGTTTCGTGGGCTACACGCGTCTCCGCTATCACCGAGCCGCAATTGTGTTGCACGCGCTTCGTGATCAATTCGTGGGTTTTATCGAGTACTGTTTCGCGAACGGAAGGAAGTCGTGACTGAATGACGCCGAGTCTCGTTTTCTCAAACGAATGAACCTTGAGAACCTGTTCTGTCTCGAGGACTGTGCGAATATTTCCAATAAGAGCGCCGGGAACGGCAAACGGAATGATTTTGACGGTTGCAACCATTTGCCCGCGTTCAACACGGCTAAGATTGTTCAACGTCGCCACTGATATCCGCGGGTCGAGCAAATTAATTGTATCGATGCCAGCAACATCAACACGAAACAAACCGTTGCTGCGGGCAAAGAGATTGACACGACCGGTTGTGGCTGGGCCCGCTTCAATCATATCCCCAATCAGGCTTTGTCCTATTATGAGGGCTGCTTCATCTTCGCCAATATCATTGGGTTCCAGCCGAGCGGCAACAACGCGGTTGATTCCCGCCCGTTTCAAAGCTTCGATGTGATTTTCGGTCAGCAAGGTGCCTTTGCGAACACTCTCCGCCTTCGTCACCAGCGTATAAGCCAGTATTGCACCCTCTGCCTCGTCAATCGCCCACTCAGCGAAAATCATGAACGTATCTCTTGGTCGCTATTTCATGAAAGTTGCCCGGTAATGTCAGAACTCTTATCTAAAATGAGATCGTTAAGAAACGACCGGTATTCGCAACGATGGAGTTTATCTCTTTCAGAAAACGAATATTTTCCCAGATAGAAGCTGTAAAGCTGATGTGGGTTGAGAGTCTTTCCGCGCGGTTGCGTTGACATTTAACAAAATATACGTCTCTATCAGGTCGGATTTATTATTAGTTTTTATTTTTTTATTTAAGTAAATTAAAATTTAGATGCGTACTAGTGTCGAATTTTTAATTATTGATTTCTATTTACGTTAGTAAATTTCTATCACGATTAGGTTATTTTTCTTTTTTTATTTATCTGTTTTAGAAAAGATCATGATTTATGGCTAACTTACGGCAAACTATATCAATTTTGTCGTTCTCCGAGTCATTTCTGACTCATGTGGCGTGTCCGGCCGCGACATTTCGAACCAGTACATTTTGCTCCAGGCAGGTGACAAACGGAATTATTCGTTATAACGGTTCCTTTGGAATTTTCAGAATTTACCGAAAACTAGGAAATGACGCATGCGCCGGAGCTGAAGCTCTGCGCGCAGGATGGAAAGACAAATGAAACACGGCACCCCCCGGACGATCGTTTCGTTCGCCGTCTTGGCCCTCACGGCGTTTCTCGCCGGCTGCGAGAACCAAGTCCTGCTCTCTCCGAAAGGAGAGGTCGGTGTGGCTGAGCGCGATCTTATGCTTTTCGCAACTGGTTTGATGCTTCTCGTCGTGCTGCCGGTCATCTTTATGACTTTGTACTTCGCGTGGAAGTATCGCGCCGACAACGATAAAGCAGAATACAAACCTGACTGGCATCATTCTACAAAGATTGAAGCCGCAGTCTGGCTTATTCCGTGCGCCATTATTGTGGTTCTCGGAACGGTAACTTGGATCAGCACGCATAAGCTCGATCCTTATCGTCCGCTGGAATCAAATATTCCGCCAATCAATGTCGAAGTCGTAGCGCTCGACTGGAAGTGGCTGTTTATCTATCCGGATCAGGGTGTTGCCTCTGTCAACGAAATGGCAATGCCTGTTGGCGTGCCTGTCAATTTCAAGCTGACTTCCAGCAATATCATGAACTCCTTCTTCATTCCGGTACTCGGTAGCCAGGTCTATTCCATGCCTAGCATGCAGACCAAGCTTCACCTAATTGCTGACCACGAAGGTGTGTTCGACGGCATTTCCGCAAACTATAGCGGCCAGGGCTTTGCCCAGATGCGTTTCAAGGCGCATTCGCTGGATCAGGCCGGCTTTGACAAGTGGGTTGCTGATGCAAAGGCTTCTGGTCAGGAACTGTCGCGTGAGCGTTATGCTTCGCTGGTTCAGCCAAGTGAAAAAGCTCCGGTTCAGCATTTTGCTTATAACGACAAGGCACTGTTTCATAACATCGTAAACCGTTGCTGGGATGGCAAGTCGGTCTGCCTGGATGATCAGATGCATCAGGCTCAGATGGTTCGTGAAGCTCGCGCAAATCTACGCAAGTCTTCGCCAGTCGATTTCAGCCTTTGGGCAAATGACATCATTTGCGCCATTCAGCCGCAGCGCCTGTCGCAGCTTGAAAACTGATTTGCCGATGCGGCTTAGCCCCGGAAATTGTACGGGGCTAAGCCGCTGATCGCACTCCAATCGAAGTAAGAATAGAAATGTTCGGAAAACTTACGCTCGAAGCGATCCCGTATCACGAGCCTATCATCATGGTCACATTGACCGCGATAGCTGGTGGGGCGCTCGCTATTCTCGCAGCCATTACCTACTATAAAAAGTGGGGTCCACTATGGAACGACTGGCTGACCTCTGTCGATCATAAACGCATCGGCATTATGTACATTATTCTGGCTTTCGTGATGCTGTTCCGCGGCTTCTCGGACGCTGTCATGATGCGTGCCCAGCAGGCTCTTGCTTCTGGCGCTAATGAAGGCTTTCTGCCGCCACATCACTACGATCAGATTTTCACCGCCCATGGCGTGATCATGATCTTCTTCGTGGCAATGCCTTTCATCGTCGGTCTGATGAACTTTGCCGTACCGCTTCAGATCGGTGCGCGCGACGTTGCGTTCCCGTACCTCAACTCACTCAGCTTTTGGCTGACAGTTGCTGGTGCGATTCTGATCAACGTTTCGCTCGGCGTTGGCGAATTCGCCAAGACCGGCTGGCTGGCCTATCCACCGCTTTCCGGCAAGGAGTTCAGTCCAGATGTCGGGGTCGACTATTATATCTGGGCCTTGCAGATTTCAGGTATGGGTACGCTTCTTTCGGGCGTCAACCTGATCACAACCATCATCAAGATGCGCGCACCCGGCATGGGCATGATGCAGGTTCCGGTTTTCACCTGGACCGCACTCTGCTCGAACGTCCTGATCGTGGCTGCGTTCCCGATCCTGACCGTCACGCTCGCTCTGCTGTCGCTTGACCGTTATCTGGATTTCCACTTCTTCACCAATGATGGTGGCGGTAATCCGATGATGTATGTGAACCTGATCTGGATCTGGGGTCACCCAGAAGTCTATATTCTGGTTCTGCCTTGCTTTGGCGTTTTCTCTGAAATCATTGCGACCTTCTCTGGCAAGCGTCTGTTTGGTTATGCATCGATGGTTTATGCGACCGTTGCCATTACCATTCTGTCATTCCTTGTCTGGGTGCACCACTTCTTCACAATGGGTGGCGGTGCAAGCGTAAACGCCTTCTTCGGCGTTGCAACGATGATCATCTCGATCCCGACCGGTGCAAAAGTCTTCAACTGGCTCTTCACCATGTATAAGGGGCGGGTTCGCATGGAAACGCCGGTCATGTGGACCATCGGCTTCATGTGTACCTTCGTTGTTGGTGGTATGACGGGCGTTCTTCTTGCTGTTCCGCCTGCAGACTTCGTACTGCACAACTCCGTGTTCCTGATCGCCCACTTCCACAATGTGATCATCTCGGGCGTTCTGTTCGGCTGCTTTGCCGGTCTCATCTACTGGTGGCCAAAAGCATTTGGTTTCAAGCTGCATGAAGGTCTTGGCCGCAAGGCATTCTGGTGCTGGCTCGTTGGCTTCATTCTCGCCTTCATGCCGCTCTATGTGCTCGGCCTGATGGGTATGACCCGTCGTCTGAACCACACCGAAAACCCGGCATGGCACATCTATCTGATCGTTGCTGCTATCGGTGTCGCGATTATCCTTTGCGGTATTGTGTTCCAGGTTCTGCAGATCATGATCTCCATCCGCGATCGCGAAAAGCTGCGCGTTGTCGATGGCGACTCATGGGGCACAGGTCGTACACTCGAGTGGTCGATTTCGTCGCCGCCGCCATTCTACAACTTCGCTGAAGTGCCGCATGTCCGCGATCACGACAGCTGGTGGGATATGAAGCAGAACGATTATGTTCGTCGTACCGAAAAGTTCGCGCGCATTCATATGCCAAAGAACACCGGAACGGGCTTCATCATCGGTATCCTGTGCATTCCATTTGGCTTTGCCATGGTGTGGCATATCTGGTGGTTGGCAATTGCATCGTTCATCGCTGTCTTCGCAGTTGCTATCGCCCACTCCTTCAACAATGACAGGGACTTCTATGTCTCGGCCGATGAAGTACAGCGCGTCGAAGACGCCTATACTCGGCAACTGAATGCTCAGGAGGCCTGATCCATGAGCGCGACTGTTACGACTACCGGCCCCTTCAAGGGAGGAAACGAGCATCCCGCTCACGAAGACCATCATGATGCAGGGTCGACCACACTGGTCGGCTTCTGGATCTACCTGATGAGCGACTGCGTTCTCTTCTCGGGTCTCTTTGCAACCTATGCTGTTCTGGCACATCAGTTCGCGGGCGGTCCAACCGGCCGTGAACTCTTCGACCTGCAGTTTGTGTTGACTGAAACCATGCTGCTTCTGGTGTCGTCCCTGACCTATGGTCTGGCGACGCTGTCGATGTACAGGAATAACCGTGCAGGCGTTCTGTTCTGGTTGGGCGTAACCTTCCTGCTTGGTGCGGCGTTCTTGGTTATGGAAATCTATGAATTCCATCACCTGATCGTGGAAGGCGCAGGTCCTGACCGCTCAGCATTCCTTTCGGCATTCTTTGCACTGGTCGGAACGCATGGTCTCCACATTACTTCGGGTCTGGTCTGGATTCTGGTGCTTTCGGCCCAGCTTCTGCGCGATGGCCTGACTGAAAAGAACCGGACGCGCGTGATGTGCTTGAGCCTCTTCTGGCACTTCCTGGACATCATCTGGATTGGCGTCTTTACCCTTGTCTATCTGCTGGGTGTATTGTGATGAGCTCTGGACACGAAACACATGATCAAGCCGCACATGGCAGCCTGAAGTCTTATCTGATTGGCTTTGTGCTGGCGGTTATTCTCACCGTCGTTCCCTTCATGCTGGCCATGAACGGTTACTTCACGCCTGCGACTACCGCAGCCATCGTGCTCGGTATCGCCGTCGTTCAGATCCTGGTGCATCTGGTTTACTTCCTGCATCTTGATCCGAAGTCGGAAAATGGCTGGAACATCCTCGCGCTCATTTTCACGGTCATCATTCTGGCCATCGTGCTTGCTGGCTCCATCTGGGTCATGCATCACCTCGATACCAATATGATGCCGATGTATATGACGCCGGATGATGCACGTAATCTGCCATAATTAAACTTCGAAGGGCCTGTTTCTGCAGGCCTTTTGATATCAGATACCTGGCCTGACGGCCCGGTTCCGCGGCTTTTTTCCTCCCTCTCCCCCTTAAAAGCCGCGTGGCGCCCCGGTTCCCTCCGGGGCGCTTTCATTTTACTTGGTAAGAAGATGAGGCATTTATTCCAAGTTTATCTTGTATAAAATTTTAATAAAATTTCGATTCTTATTGCTGGATGATATCCGTAATACGACTCTTATGTTTATAATTCCGCATCAACAATAGTGATATTTACCATCATAAATAGACTTATTTGATTTAATCTATTTAATGTTGTATGTGTTGCTTCGTTAATTTCTTCGCATTGCATTTGTGTAGTTGCATATTTGGAGAAGTATCGATGTTTTTATTTAAGAGAGTACTTAATAATAAGTTTGTTGGGGGATTGACTTTTGCTATGGCTGTTGCCGTTCCGGCATTGGCGTTTGCAGCCTCTGCAACTGTGACTGCAAACGTAAATGTTCGCAGTGGACCCGGCGCAAATTATGCGCGTTTGGCTGCTCTGCCCGCAGGTGTTAGCGTGAATGTGGGGTCATGTCGTGGAAGCTGGTGCCAGATCTATAATGGCAACAGAGTTGGGTTTGTTTCTGCACGTTATGTTCGCTTTGGCTCCTATAACGGCAACGCTTATGCTGCTCCGTCTAACACGACTGTAATTGTCGGCAATGATGGCTACAACGACGGTTGGGCCCCTGGTTTCGGTCTAGGTCTAGGTCTAGGTCTCGGCTGGGCAACAGGTGGCGGCTATTGGGGGCCGGGTTGGGGCGGTCCAGGTTGGCGAGGCGGGCCAAACTATTACAACGGTTGTATTGGCCGCAATTGCCAATCCAATCGTGGCGGTGGGCGCAATGGCTGGAACCCTCGCTGGGGCCATGGTCCACAATGGGGTGGCCGTGGATGGCCGCGGGGCCAGGTTCGCGGTAACTGGGGCCCCGGTCCGGTTGTGGGGCCGCGCTTCACATCTGGTCAGGGTCACTTCGGCGGGTTTAACCGCCCAGCATTTGGTAATCGCGGTTTTGGTGGTGGCTTTAGCGGTGGCGGTATGCATTTTGGGAACATGCGTCCCATGCATGCCGGACGGTAGCAATAATCACTTACAGCATTTCCAGCAAAAGTGCGAAGCGGTTTTGCGTCGGATAATGCGTAAAAACAAACAGTTACAGCGAATCCAACGGTTCATTCTTAGCTGGAGCCGCTGTAATTCACTCGATATCAGGTCGTTATCCTCCCCTCCTGATGGCCTGATCCGCGGCTCACTGGAAACTCCTCCCTCCAGCGGGCCGCAATCATTTTGCAATGTTCGCTTTGCATATTAACCCTCCATTGACTCAATCTATTCAAAATAGGGAATAAAGAATGTTTGGGTTTTGGAAGCATTTTGAGATTCTGATCGAGCCGATGTGTATTTTCGGTTTTGCTTAGATAAAATCTCGTCCGGGCCTGAAATGTCTTAACGCATCTGGGTTGAAGCTTGGCCTTCCCACTACTCTATGTTAATCCCTGAATCGTCCTGGGATTTGGGGGAGGACGAAGCGCTACCCGAGCGGTCGTAAAACAGAAACCGGACAGTAACGTGTATGACTTGGAGTAACAGGACGATACAGGGAAGAAGTCTTATTGTACTCGCGCTTGCGGTGCAATTTGCTTCGATGACGGTGTCGCCTGCATTGGCGTTTGAGATTTTTGGCGTCCGTCTCTGGGGTAAGGATAAGACGGAGGATGCCGATGCGGTTATCTCCGATCCCAAACATTATTCAGTCAACGTCGAGGCAACGGGTAGTCGCAAAAATGCTGACGGTAGCGATGCTGACGTGAAATCCGTTATCGAAGGCGCTTCTGGCCTCGTATCGGATGAAGATAAGCCAGCATCAGGTTCAGCAGGGCTTTTGGCCAAGGCGCGTGGCGATTATCGCCGCATTCTATCAGCGCTATATGGCGAAGGTCGATATGGTGGCACGATCTCCATCAAGGTTGATGGTCGTGAAGCCAATGATATTCCCGTTGATGCCGATATCCCAGACAATGCCAAGATCGACATTTCAGTTGATCCCGGTCCTCAGTTTTTGTTCTCGCGCACAGCAATTTCCAACATTGCGCCGCCGCCTGTCGACAAGCGCGATAAAGTGCAGTCGCCGGAAGAAGCTGGCTTTGCACCCGGTCAGGTTGCCCGTTCAGGTACGATCCTGAAGGCAGAGCGTCTGGCAGTCGAGGCCTGGCGTCAGCAGGGCTATGCGAAGGCAAAAGTAACCGGTGAAGACATTGTTGCGGATCACGACGGCAATACACTTGCCGCCGATGTCTCACTCGATCCGGGTCGTAAGGCGCATTACGGTCCTGTGAGTGTGGTTGGTACCGCTCGTATGGACCCGCAATTCGTGGCCTGGATGACGGGTTTGAAGCCGGGACAGGAATACGATCCTGACGATATAGAGAAGGCTAAAAAGCGGCTTGGTCGCATGGAAGTCTTCCGTGCGATGAATTTCGAGGAAGCCGAGAAAATTGAGGCGGATGGCAGTCTGCCAATGACGCTCAATGTTCAGGAGCGCAAGCCACGCCGCTTTGGTTTTGGTGCAGAATATTCAACGCTTGATGGCTTCGGCGTCACCGGATACTGGATGCACCGCAACCTGTTCGGCAGAGGCGAACGTTTGCGCTTTGATGCCAAGGTAAGTGGTGTAGGTGGCTCACAAGACAACTCGTTCGATCCGGCCAACTTTACCTATACGCTTGGCACGAGCTTCACAAAGCCTGGGGTTTATACGCCAGACACGGATTTCGTTGCAGCACTCGATGCAAAGCGTGAAGTGCTCGACGCTTATACCGAAACATCGATCAATGCGAAAACGGGCTTTACGCAGATTTTCAGTGATGAGCTTTCGGGGGCGCTTTATGCCAAGGCCAGCCATGGCCGCTTCGATGATGATTATTTCGGAACGCGTGAATTCACGACAGGCGGGCTTGAAGGCAATCTTCTTTATGATGGCCGTAACAACAAGCCCGACCCAAGTTCCGGTGTCTATCTCGAAGGCAATATTCAGCCATTCTACGAGTTTCAACGCGGCAATTTTGCAACCCGTTTCACTGCTGAAGGCCGTGCCTATTACGGCTTTGGTGCAACAAACCGCGTGATTCTCGCAGGTCGCGTAAAGGTCGGTTCGGTTGTTGGTGCCGATATTGCAGATCTGCCGCCCAACCAGCTGTTCCTTGCGGGTGGCGGTGGATCCATCCGTGGCTATTCCTATCGCGGTGTCGGTGTTGAAACATCGACGGGCGATGTCATCGGTGGCCGTTCGCTGGTTGAGACATCGGGTGAAGTGCGCGCACGTGTCACCGATTCCATCGGTGTCGTCGGCTTTGTCGATGCGGGCTATGTGGGTGAGCAATCCTATCCAGATTTTTCGGAAGAAATGCGTGTCGGCGCGGGTCTCGGCTTACGCTATCTGACGGGGCTTGGGCCGATCCGTCTCGACGTCGCACTCCCGCTTAACCGCCGCTCGGGCGATCCGAGCTATGCGTTCTACGTAGGCATAGGACAGGCGTTTTGACCAGATTTCTTGCACTCTTAGCCTTCATTCTATTCGCTATTCCTGTGGTCGCGCAGGAGCAGGCGGAAGAGGAAAAATCGTATTTCATTTCATTCGTGGAGAGCAAGCTTTCCGCGCCAAACCGTCGTATCCAGTTTTCGGGTCTGAGTGGTCTTCTGTCATCTGAAGCGAGTGTTGGCGCAATTACTATTGCCGACCGTGAAGGTGTATGGCTGCGAATTGAAAATGCAAAACTCAACTGGAGCCGCACGGCGCTGTTCACTGGCCGCCTCAGCATTCAGTCGCTGGTGGCAGAGCGTATTGACCTGATCCGCAAGCCGTTGCCGGATAACAGTCTGCCTTCGCCTGAATCATCAAGCTTCAGCCTGCCGGAACTGCCGCTTTCGATCAATATCGACAGCCTCGACGTCTCAAGCCTGCACTTTGGTCAGGATATTTTCGGTCTGCAATCGGAAGTTTCGCTCAACGGTAATCTGTCGCTGGCCGATGGATCGCTGAATTCCGCTTTCAATATCAAACGCCTTGATGGTCCGGGTGGCAATTTTTCTCTCCGGGCAGCTTATGCCAATGCCGATCAGAAACTTGATCTCGATCTGAAGGTTGCGGAACCTGCCAATGGTATTGTTGCCAATGTGCTCAATATTGATGGCCGTCCGCCTGTTGATCTAACGCTGACCGGCAATGGCACGCTCGACGACCTCAAGATCGATCTGGCTCTTGATACCAATGGCAGCCGTACGCTCACCGGCGGCTTTACGCTGGTTCGTCAGGCTGATGGACGCGTTTTTGCAACGCGTGTCGATGGACCTATCGCGGTTCTGGTTCCGCCAGCATTTCGCGACTTCTTTGGTGCAGAGACTGCACTTGTCGCCAATGGTTTGCTGAAAGACGGCGGTGGCTTCCGCCTTGATGATCTGGCGTTGAATACCGCTGCTTTGAAGATAAAAGCTTCAGCTGAATCCGGAAATGATGGCTTCCTGAACAAGCTTCGCGTTGATGCGGCCATTCAGGATGACAGCAAGGGCGAGGTGCTCCTGCCAGTCAAGGGTGGTGATACGACCATTAACAACGCGACGCTGCAAATCTCTTATGGCGATCGTCCAAACAATGACTGGACGGGTAAGCTTGCGGTTTCAGGCTTCAAGAATGCGACCGTATCAGCTTCCAGCATAGCGCTGGATATGGGCGGAGTTGCTGAAAATCTTGCTGATATTACAAATCGCCATGTCACTTTCAATGTGAATGGCGGCATCAGCGGTATTGATGCAACGGATGCAAAAGTTGCCGAAGCGCTGGGTCAGAAAATCGATCTGGCGATTGAGGGCGGCTGGCGCGCCGGTTCGGCCGTTGAGCTCGCCAAGGCAAGCATCGAGGGTAATGGTCTGAGCCTTGAGCTTCAGGGCAACATTGATGACTTTGCATTCAACGGCGATATCCTTGCCAAGGTTGCGAGCCTTGCTCCTTATGCCGAGCTTGCCGGACGTGATCTGGCTGGCAGCATTGACGTGAAAGTATCCGGCATTGTCAGGCCGATCAGCGGTGCATTCCAGCTCAATCTTGATGGTACGGCGCAGAACATGCGTACCGGCACCGAAGCCGTGGATAATATCCTCGACGGTGAAGTCCGCCTGAGTGGGGCTCTGGGGCGCAGCGCGGAAGGATTTTCCGCTCGTGATTTCCGCATCGGTAATGAGCTGAGTGAAATCACTGCCAATGGCTCATTTGCATCCGATAAAGCCGATTTCGATTTTGGCGTCATGCTGTCTGATCTCAAGCTTCTGTCCGACAAAGCTTCCGGTCGCATGACGATCAAGGGTAGCGCGCGTGGCGATGATAAGCTTATTGCTTTGGCCCTTCGTGCCGATGCACCACAGGGAACGCTTGCCGACCGCAAGCTCGCCGATGGTGCTCTTGACTTCAACGCGCTTCTGGACGGCAATGCAACGACGGGTGCATCGCTTTCGGGCAAGCTTGCAGGCAGTGCGTTCCTCAATGGCGAGAAGATTGATCTCGGGTCACTAATCGATATCGTCAATGATGAGAAGCGCCTGACCAACCTTGTATTCAATGCAGGCGGCGCGCATCTTTCCGGCAATGTTACACAGAATGCCAAAGGCCTTCTTGCTGGCCAGCTCAATGTGGATGCACCGGATATCTCGACCGCCGCGGCACTTTTCCTCGCCGATGCAACGGGTGCTGCGAATGCCGACATTACGCTCGATGCCAATGGCGAACGCCAGAATGCAACTGTTAATGCCAAGGCCAATGGTCTCAAGATCAATGGTAATCACATTGCTTCGGCTGATATTGCGATAACGGTACAGGATCTGTTTGGAGTGCCGGTCGTCGATGGCACAGCGGCAGCGCGCGATATTCTCGTTGGCACTTTCGGCATCGACAATTTTGATGCAAAGGCCAATGCAACGGGAACAAAGACCGACTTCACTGCGAGCACCAAGCTCAAGATTGGCACTTTGGCCAACGCATCCGGTTCGCTGGAACCGAAGGATGGTGGTTTTGAGTTGGGGCTGTCATCTGCCGATGTGAAGCAGGGTTCACTTTCAGCGGTACTAGCAGCGCCTGCAACCATCGCCATGAAAGACAGTGACATTTCGTTTGGCGATATCATCGTCAATACCGGTGACGGTCAGGTAAAGGTCAATGGCGCGATCGGAGAACGTCTCGATCTTTCGGTTGCACTTTCCAATCTGCCTTTGGCGCTCGCTAATACCTTCAAACCTGATCTTGGTCTTGGCGGCACGCTCAATGGCACGGCTCGCGTCACAGGAACGCGTGAGAACCCGAATGCTGCTTTCGATATTGCCGCGCGGGGCGTCACGGCGGCACAGCTAAAAGATCAGGGCATCGCGCCGCTCAATGCTGATGCCAAGGGTAGCTCGGATAATAATCGTCTGAATGTGGATGCTCATGTCACTGGTGGTGGTGGCATTGATGTGACCGCAAAGGGTGGTGTTCCGCTCGGACAGGGCGATATGGCGGTCGATATCAATCTCGCCAATCTGCCACTGACTGCACTGAATGGTGCTGTGAAAGGGCAGGACCTTGCGGGTAATGTCACGGGTACAGCGCGTGTCACCGGACCTGTGACCAATCCTGCTGCAAGCTTCAATCTACGTGGCACAGGACTGGCGGCAAAGCCTCTGCGCGACAACGGCCTTGCGCCGCTGAGCCTGCAGGCCGCTGGTAACTATGCGGCAAAGGCGGTCGATATTTCTTCGCTGACTGTTGATGGTCCGCAGGGCCTCAATGTCACAGCCAACGGCAAGGTTCCATTCTCGGGACAGGGCCTTGGTGTCAATGTTTCTGGCAGTCTTCCGCTGGCGCTCGCCAACCGCTTCCTTGCGGATCGTGGTGCGCAGGCAAGCGGCACGCTCTCGTTGACAGCAAGTGTTTCAGGTGGATTTGATAAGCCACAGCTTCGCGGCATGTTCTCGGCATCAGGTGCTCAGTTTATCGATCCTGAAACCAATGTTCGTCTGAACAACATCAATATTATGGGCGCGATGGAGGGTGAAACCATCACGCTCCGTCAGGTCAATGCAGCCTTTGGCAGCGGCGGCGCGATTTCTGCAACCGGTACGATCTCGACCAATGCTGCAGCAAACTTCCCGGCCAATATCGATATCAAGCTTGATCGTGCACGCTATGCCGACGGCAAGCTGGTGGTGGCAACGGTGAATGGTGGCATTACGATCTCCGGGCCGCTGATGCGTGATCCGCTGATTGCAGGCCGCATCGATGTGGATCGTGCCGAAATTACTGTGCCGGAAAATCTTGGCGGGGGTGCAACCTATGTTCCGGTGCGTCATATCAATACCCCCAAGAACGTTCAGGCGACGCTCGATCGCGCTAAGGTCGAAACGCGCCGCAGCAAGGTGCCGACACCCACTGCACGCCCAACGGTTCCGCGTCTCGATGTCGTTGTGAACGCGCCAAACCAGATCTTTGTGCGTGGTCGTGGTCTTGATACGGAACTAGGCGGTCGCGTACGGCTGACAGGTCCCGTGACCGGCATCCAGCCCGTTGGTTCGTTTGATCTTATTCGCGGTCGTATCGCCATTCTCGGCCAGCGCATCACCTTCGATGAAGGACATGTCACGCTCGTTGGCGACCTTAATCCGCAGATCAACTTCGTTGCACGCAGTGAAGGCGATGACATCACAGCAATTGTTACGGTTACCGGCACCGTCGATAATCTCAATATCGTGTTCTCGTCTTCACCGGAATTGCCGCAGGACGAAGTGCTGGCGCATCTGATCTTCAAGCGCTCAATCGGAGAATTGTCGGCGTTTCAGATTGCGCAGCTTGCTGCAGCAGCGGCGGAACTGGCAGGCGGTTCCAATAACTCGCTGATGGGTAAACTGCGTCAGGGAACAGGTCTCGACGATATTGATGTTGTGACTGACAGCAAGGGCGAAACTGCCGTCCGTGCGGGGCGCTATATTCGGGACAATATCTATCTTGGCGTTGAAGCCGGTTCTGGCGGATCGACCAAGGGCACCGTCAATCTGGATATTTCCCGGAACCTGAAGGTCAAGGGTGCGCTTGGATCAGAAGGCGATTCCAGCGGCGGTATCTTCTACGAAAAAGATTACTGATCGATCAGCAAAGCTTGATCAAAAAGGCCGGGTATCTCCCCGGCCTTTATTTATCGACCTCACAGTAACCATTTTTCTTAACGTTTACGCGAGTGATTTAACGCTTCCTCAACCATAAGGACGCAAATTGTTGGGACGATAAAAGGGCATTTTGCCGATTGTTTCGAGTTGGACGATTTGTATGTCTAAGTTGAGTGAGAAATTAAGCCGTCGTCATTTTCTGCTGGGCACCGGCGCTGCCATGCTTGGCGGTGTCGCGGGCTGTTCGCAAACCATGGACATGTCTGCTTTTCAGATGAACATCGACCCGATGTCCACAAGCGGCATTTCGCCGATGCGTCCGCAGATCAGTGTCGATAAGAACATTACGACGCCGGATGTGATGTATGCTTCGGTGCAGGAAGGGCCTTATGCACTTCCAGCCATTCCATATCAGAAAGTGCCGAAAGAATTTCGCCGTCAGATCGTGCCCGATCCGACAGGTGAGGCGCCTGGAACCATCGTGGTTAGCACCAAGGATCACTTCCTGTATTACGTTCTCCCGGGTGGCGAAGCGCTGCGCTATGGCGTCGGCATCGGTAAGGCTGGCTTTGAATGGCAGGGCCGCGCCAATGTTCAATACAAGAAGCAATGGCCGCGCTGGACGCCTCCGCCGGAAATGATTCAGCGCAAGCCGGAGCTTGAAAAATACCGCAATGGTCAGGAGCCTGGGCCGCAAAATCCGCTGGGCGCGCGTGCGCTTTATATCTTTCAGAATGGCCGCGACACGGGCTACCGCATCCATGGGTCACCGGAATGGTGGTCGATTGGTCAGTCAATGTCCTCGGGCTGTATCCGTTTGATGAATCAGGACATCATCGATCTTTATAATCGTGTCCAGGGACAGGCACCGATCATCGTTGGATGATCGGTTCACCGATGGGCAAAAAATAGAGCGCGCACATATGATCTATGTACGCGCTCTCGTTTTTACCGGACGGACTGGAGGCGTTTCGCCCGGCTGATCGTTGCTTTTGCTTATTCGTAATGAACCGGCTTGGTCGCGGTGTCGGCAAAAGCAACAAGGCGAGAAAGCTCGATCTTCATGCTGTCGACCGATGCATGAAGGGTGGTTGGTGCAGTCGTATCCTGCGCCATCTGGGTTGATATTGCTGGCATGGCAAAGGCTGCCGTCGTAAGTGCGATAGCAGCAACAAAGCCGAGGCGTCGTTCGGTTCTGGCTTGCATTTTCGTTCTCCTCGCGCCGCTTTCTGCGGCCTAAATCAAATTCATTTCCTACGCAGCGTTCCTGAAATCAGTGAAAGGTCGCGCGCCGGTTTATGTTCAAAGCACTGTCGATGGCGTGAATCGGTATTGGCAACAAAGTCTGTCCGAAATCGGCCAAAGTATCGGCAAAACTGCGGGCTGCATCTGCCACATCGTCGCAACGTCGTTTGCAGGCGATTGCTTCAAGGCATGTTTGGAGCAGTAAGCCATCCTGATTCTGCAAGCCTGAAATCAGACCGAGCGTCAGGCACTCTTCGCGGCAGACATGCTGTGAATCGAATGGAAAGGCGCGTAGCTGGCAGGTTGCACAATGACGCAGGACGCGAATGAACTGCGAGAGCTCCCCCACAGCACGCTTTGCTTCCGATGGTCCAAGCAATTCCGAATAGAGGCCCCAGGTCATTTCCCAAGGAATGATCGATCCGGTTTCAAAACCGGCTGTCCAGCGGCGATAGCCTTCCAGCACCAGCTTCTCAGGCAGGCGATCATAATAGCCCACGCTGTTGGCGCCGTTCAGCTCTGTTATGCGCATATTCATGTTCGCCTCCACTCAGAGGTACGAACTGACGCGCAGCTTTGCTGCTTTTGCTTCGCGAGGCGCTCTGTTTCCCCTCGCGCATTGCAATATCCGGTCGGCATAAGATGAAGTTGCCAAGGCAACCCATCCACATTTGCGGACCGGCACTCACTGAGACCGATCATAGGTCCTCCAATCGAACGGGTTCAAGGCCCAAACATCAAAGGCTGCACAAAATAACTCTCGCGCATAAAAGCCCTAAATTGATCTGGAGTCAATTACTCAGCTTTTAGAAAAGTGAATTATTTCAACAGTGTAGAATTATTCTAGACTATTAAAGTCATGTTTATAGCAATAAACGAAGAACGCAACCGCTACAATTGGGTAGCGGTTGCGGCAAACGGGCGCATAATGCACGGAGAGAAGCGCGTTACCACCCTTTGCTCTAGAGCGCCGTGCGCCCTTTTGGGCGCAAAAAATGGCTCTAACACTCTATATTTACGGCATAATTTTACCTCAATCCGATTCAGATTTAAGGAATTATGCTGTGGTGTCTTACGATATCAGTGGTTTGAATGATCGTCGGACTTGCCGCTCTGCGGCGTCACAGGAAATTCGAGATCGACCTTACCAGCCTTTTCGAATTCCAGCGTCGCGGAAACCTTGTCGCCTTCCTTGTAAGGCTGGTCTGGCTGAATGAACATCAGGTGATAGCCACCGGATTTCAGCTCAACCGTTTCGCCAGCTGGAATATCCAAGCCGCTGTCGAGCTTGCGCATCTTCATGACCTGATTTTCCATGCTCATTTCATGGATTTCAACGCGCTTGACACCGGTTGTTGTGACGCTGACCAGCTTGTCTGCATCCTTGCCCTCGTTTTTGATGGTAAGGAAGCCACCAGCAACTTTTGCACCCGGAACCATGGCGCGGATTGATTGAGCGCTGATGCTAAGATCGCCGACCTTGGTTGGGATCATAGCATGATCGCCGTGGTTTCCGTGGTCGCCATGCCCACCGTGGCCCGCATGTTCATCGGCACCAGACGCAGCCATCACGCGAAGCTGTGGTGCCGGATGTTCCAGATCATGGGGGTTTTGGCCTTCGGCTGCAATTTCGGTCCATGCGACGGAATCATCTGTGCCGCAGAACTGCGTGACTGGGAAGGAGAGGGTCGTGTCCTTATCGAACTTGGCAAGCTGGCCAACCACGACAAACTCATCATAGAAGTCGCTTGGCAACTCGCCTTGGCTCCATGTGACCTGCTTTACGCCGGAGGTCACGTCTTTGCCGTGGATCTTATAGCTCTGCGCATAGTCACCCTTGGCTGTTTCGACTTTCCAGCCAGCCTTTGGCTGTGGCTGCGCTGAAACAAAACCTTCTGGCAGTTCAATCTTTACAGCGGTCGTGGCTTTGCCCTCGCAGCCGTGCGGGATGCGGACAACCGCCTTGTAGAAACCGCCCGCCTTGGCTTCGCTCTGTTCAAGTGACGAGTGGGCACTGGCAAAGCCGGCTGAAGCGCAAAGTGCGAGAACCGAAATAGCGGATGTAAGAAAACGAGTGTTTTTCATCGTAAGAAACCTGAATAATCAAATTTAGGGACACAGCGCTGTTAAGCGTGCGCAGGAAATTGATTTCAGGCAAAGGGCGGCGCTTGTGGTGGCGCGGACGGTGGATAGGCTGTTTGCCGTAAGATTGGCTCTGACGGTACGACAATGTCAGCAGCGGCAACATTCGGTGCAGCACCAGTTGATGGTGCGGGGGTAGGGCAAAGGAATGCCGACGAAATACGGCAGGCATCACAGATATTACTGTTATGCAGATGTTGATCCCGGTCATGTCCGTCCTGATCGACTGCGTGATCGGTGATACAGAGAACGGGATAACTGCCATCAGGCAGAACATATTCTGCAAGCAGCAATTGTTCAGGAGAAGCGAGCGTAACAGGCTTGTGCCCAAAAGCGACAAGCATCAGTGCCAATACGCTCAGAATGCGTATCGCCAATGTTGCCCGTAACTGGACTGCGCGCGTGTTCAACCCAAAATTCTCCTTCAGGATCGACCTTATCTATTCCAACGTGGCTGTCTTTGCCAAGCGTCAAATAGAAGCGTTCTTAAGGCAGTAGAAAAAGGGCGGGAGCTCAGTGCCAGGAATTTTTGCTTGCGCTCAAAGAATGCCTGCGCTCCGTTACTCTCTTACTTAAACATAGCGCCCACCGCGTTGAATGACTTCGATCTTGTAGCCGTCGGGATCTTCAACAAAGAAGAAACGTGCGACCTGCACGTCACCATTCTTAAAGTCCACCAGCTTGCCGACCTTGAAGCCCAGTTCTGTGAAACGGGCATGTTCTGCATCAAGGGCATCGACCACAAAAGCTAAATGGCCATAACCGTCGCCGAGGTTATATGGCTCTGTACGCCCCTTGTTGATGGTCAACTCTACTTCGAAGTCGGCTTCGTCATTGCGCAGATAAACAAGCGTAAAGCTTTCGAAATCAATGCGCTCGGCGATCTTCAGACCGAAAGCCTGATCATAGAAGGAAACAGACTTTCCCTCATCAAGAACGCGTATCATCGTGTGGATGGCTTTGGCCATTATGTCACCTGTCTCTCAAAACTCTTTGCTTGGTTCTATTGGCCTTTTGGCTAAAACTGCATTATCTCAAGACATGCAAAGCGGGCAAGCCGAGAGCTTGCCGCAGACGAGGTTGGAATAATGTCAGGCGTAACGCGTGAACAGGTTCTCGAACGGCTGAAAGCTGTGACAGGACCAGATTTCGAAAGCGATGTTGTGTCGCTCGGTCTGGTGTCGGATATTTTCATTGCCGACGGCAAGGTCTTCTTTTCCATCACGGTTCCTGCGGATCGCGCAAACGGGCTTGAACCGATGCGTTTGGCTGCTGAAAAGGCGGTTAAGGAAATCCCGGGTGTGTCTGGTGCGCTGGTCACGTTGACTGCGGAAAAGAAGGGCGGTCGCACAAGTGATGATGCGCCTCCTCCACCAAAACCACAGCCTCGTCCTGCACAGGCTGCGGCAGCGCCAAATCGCCAACCACCGCAACCACGTCCGGCAGCCAAGCCTGGTATTCCCGGCGTGGGCGCAATCATTGCTGTTGCATCCGGCAAGGGCGGCGTCGGTAAATCCACGACTGCGGTCAATTTGGCGCTCGGTATGGCCGCAAATGGCCTGAAAGTTGGCATTCTTGATGCCGATATTTATGGCCCATCCATGCCACGTCTGCTCGGCCTTTCCGGTCGCCCGGAAACGGTTGAAGGCCGCATTCTCAAGCCAATGGAAAACTACGGCGTCAAGGTGATGTCGATGGGTTTCATGGTGGATGAAGACACGCCGATGATTTGGCGCGGACCGATGGTCATGTCGGCGCTGACACAGATGCTGCGCGAAGTGGCATGGGGCAATCTCGACGTTCTGGTCGTCGATATGCCGCCCGGCACAGGTGATGCACAGCTCACCATGGCGCAGCAGGTGCCGCTGGCGGGTGCAGTCGTTGTTTCCACACCGCAGGATTTGGCTTTGATTGATGCGCGCAAGGGATTGGCCATGTTCCGCAAGGTCGATGTGCCGCTTTTGGGCATTGTCGAGAATATGAGCTATTTCATCGCGCCCGACACTGGCAAGCGCTATGATATTTTCGGACATGGTGGCGCGCGCAAGGAAGCTGAGCGCCTAAACGTGCCATTCCTTGGGGAAGTGCCGCTGCATATGGATGTGCGCGCGCATTCCGACAACGGCACACCGATCACAGTCGTTGAACCAGACAGCGAACATGCGAAAATCTATCGCGATATTGCAGCCAAGGTTTGGGCGAATATGAAGTCGGGTGAGGGAGCTGGAAAGCCCGCTCCGGCGATTGTGTTTGAGTAAAAAAGAAGGGCCCGTAAGGGCCCTTTTTATTATGTGATCACGCTTGGCTCAGTCCGTCCACTACGCTTTTTTACCTCGGCAACTTGTTCTGCTGCATCAATCAGCGTTGCCAGTGTTTCCTGCGTGTCGAGATCATGCTTGGCCTGATCTGCCTCATATCGCTCGATATAGATGCGGATGGTGGCACCCGATGTGCCAGTGCCGGAAAGACGCAGAACGACACGCGCACCGCCTTCAAAATAGATACGGATGCCCTGATGTTCGCTTACCGAATGGTCGATCGGATCATGATAGGCGAAATCATCGGCCTTTTCGATCTTCAGACCGTTGACGCTGGTGCCGGGCAGGCTTGCAAGCTTGCCACGCAGATCAGCAACCAGCTGTTTTGCGATGTCGGAATCAACAGCTTCATAATCGTGACGGGTGTAATAGTTGCGGCCAAAACGCGCCCAATGCTCTTCGACAATGGCTTTCACGCTTTCCTTGCGCACGGCCAGAATGTTGAGCCAAAGCAGAACCGCCCAAAGCCCGTCTTTCTCGCGCACATGGTCAGAGCCAGTGCCGGAGCTTTCTTCACCGCAGATCGTTACCTTGCCGTGGTCGAGCAGATTACCGAAGAATTTCCAGCCGGTTGGTGTCTCGTAAATGCCAATGCCGAGTTTTTCCGCAACGCGGTCAGCCGCGGCGCTGGTTGGCATGGAGCGGGCGATTCCCTTGATACCGCCCTTATAACCGGGTGCCAGATGCGCATTGGCCGCAAGCATTGCCAAAGAATCGGATGGGGTTACGAAAATGCCGCGTCCGATGATGAGATTGCGGTCGCCGTCGCCGTCCGATGCCGCGCCAAAATCCGGTGCATTATCCGACATAAGAAGGTCGTAAAGCTCTTTGGCATAAACGAGATTTGGATCGGGATGATGTCCGCCAAAATCTGGCAGCGGAACGAAGTTCATCACGCTGCCTTCCGGCGCACCAAGACGGTGCTCAAAAATTTCCTTGGCATATGGGCCGGTAACAGCATGCATGGCATCGAACTTCAACCCGAAGCCGCCCTTGATCATGGCGCGTATAGCATCAAAGTCGAAAAGGCTTTCCATCAGTTCGGCGTAGTCTGTGACTGGATCAAAGACCACGATTTCTGTGTCGCCAACTTTGGCGGTTCCAAGCGTGTTGAGGTCAATATCAGCTGCTTCTATGATCTTGTACTGATCGATCACCTTCGAGCGCGCAAAGATCGCTTCGGTGATCTTTTCAGGCGCAGGACCGCCATTGCCGATATTGTATTTGATACCGAAATCTTCGGTCGGGCCGCCGGGATTGTGGCTGGCGGAGAGAATGAGACCACCAAAAGCCTTGTATTTGCGGATCATGTTGGAAGCTGCAGGTGTGGAGAGAATACCACCCTGACCAACCATGATCCGACCGAAACCATTGGCAGCTGCAATCTTGATGACTTTCTGGATCACTTCGCGATTATAGAAGCGACCATCACCACCAACCACGAGCGTCTTGCCCGCAAAGCCGTCCAGCACATCGAAAACCGATTGGATGAAGTTTTCAGCATAATTGGGCTGCTGGAAAACCGGGACCTTCTTGCGCAGACCGGATGTTCCGGGTTGCTGATCCTGAAAGGGCGTGGTTGCAACTGTCTTGACGGTCATATTTTTCCCGTTCGATTCAATGATTTGAACTAGCAAGTGATCAGTCTTTGCGGTCATTGCAAGACAAGATAGATCAAACTTATTGTTTGAAAATAACAAACTGTGTGCTGTTCTGCAGAAACACGTCTATTTTTCATTTCTGGTGCCCTCATATGAAGCCTTGCCCAACGGAAAATCTGCCGGCAGAAATTCTCTCAAAGTTTTCGAATACAGACGGCCGTTTGATTATTGCGATTGCTGGTCCACCCGGAGCAGGTAAGTCGACGATCTCTGAGTATCTGAGGGATGCGATCAATAATGGCGGAGTAGGGCCGGCCGTTATCGTGCCGATGGACGGCTTTCATCTGGACAATGCAATCCTTGAAGAGCGCGGCCTTCGGAGCCGCAAAGGGTCGCCGCCAACTTTTGACTGCGCAGGCTTTGCAGCTCTGCTGGGGCGTTTGAAAAATGCTTCGGAAGACGTCGTGATTCCGGCCTTTGATCGTACGCTTGATCTTGCACGCGCTGGCGCAGCAATTGTGCGCGCCGATCATAAAATTCTGCTGGTCGAAGGCAATTATCTGTTGCTCGATCAGGAGCCCTGGACGGAACTCGCATCGTTTTTCGATATGACGATCTTTCTGGAAGTGCCTTTTTCCGAGCTTGAACGTCGCCTCATCCAGCGTTGGCTTGATCATGGACACACAGAAGACGCAGCACGTCAGCGCGCACTTTCCAATGATATTCCTAATGCCGAACTCGTGGTCTCATCCTCACGCGATGCGAATTACATCGTCACAACGGCATAATAACGCATGACGGAAAATTGCACCGCCAAGGCTTGCCGCAGATGATTCCTGCCTGCATGATATTCAATATCAGTTATATTCTCACGGGATCAGCCTTTCATGACAAACTATGTTTTCGCGCCTTCTCCGCAGCCATTCGTGCCGGTTAAGGGAACCGAAGCGCGTTTTCCCGTGCATCGCATTTATTGCGTCGGTCAGAACTATGCCGATCACGCGATTGAAATGGGTGGTGATCCAACGCGCAATCCGCCTTTCTTCTTCCAGAAAAACCCGGATAGCCTTGTGATTGAAGGCGGTGATTTTCCATACCCGCCGAAGACCGAAGACGTGCATCATGAGATTGAGCTGGTCGTGGCTCTCAAAACAGGTGGCAAGGACATTGCAGTCGAACAGGCACTGGATCATGTTTATGGTTATGCAGTCGGCATCGACATGACGCGCCGTGACTTGCAGGCCGTTGCAAAGAAGGCGGGTCGTCCTTGGGAAGTGGCGAAAGCTTTTGAGCATTCCGCGCCATGCTCAGCCATTGTGCCCGTATCGGAAATCGGCCATCCCGAATCGGCTGAAATTTCTCTGAAAATTAATGGAGAAACCCGCCAGTCGGGCGATCTTAATCAGATGATCTGGAAGGTTGCCGAAACGATTTCTTATCTTTCGTCTCTGTTTGAGCTTCAACCGGGTGACCTTATTTACACTGGTACACCGGCAGGCGTCGGACCTGTCCAGCGTGGTGATCTTCTCGAAGGGTCTGTGGGCGGCGTTGGGTCTATTTCTGTAAAGGTCGCCTAAGCTGGCTTAGGGGGCTCCGAGCATTTGGGTGAAAACTGCGCATTAGTTTTGTGCAGGGTAATGATAAGAATGAAAGACAGGGCGCTGGCCTCATTGGAAAGCGCTCTGATAACGGAGGAACGATGAGCACCTATCTCCCCACTGACGTGCATGACGCTCTCGAACGTTTCATTCATGAGACGCATCCGGGCCTCAATCAGACTGAGGCAATTATTCTCATTCTCCGAAAGGCGCTCGTGCATCAGGGCTATCTTGCAGCAGAGCCAGAACATGGTACACCGCCAGAAGATTTGAATGCCACGAATGACGATTGAATATGAATAAGAACCCACCTGAGGGAGCGGGCCAGAAGGCAGCTCTCGGTCGCCGCCTTCTGCTTCTGACGATTTTGGCGATTTTGCTGACATGTGCGCTCATCTGGATGAGCATTTATCTGTTTGATCCCGATGGTGGTCTCGGTTTTGACGACTTCGGAATTTTTGCACATGAATTCAATGCGATAGATACGATGCTGCCTCGCATTCTGTGAGGCTTAAAATCGTTCTATTACGCTTTGAAATATTCATTTTGACGCGCCTTTGACGTTCTGGGCTTCCGCTTTGCGTATTTTGCGTGGTACATGACTGTCATCGATTGAAAGAATATTGTCTGAACCGGGCCGCAAAACGGACCGCTCAAGCCAAGAGGGTCTTATGGCATTCGAGGACATCAAAGCGGAAATCGCCCTGCTTTTTGAGCAGATGGTAAATCAGCCGCAGGACGTTCATGAGATTCGTGAAACGGTTCGTGAGAAGCTTAACACGCTCAAAGCCACAGGTATGCCTCTGCCAGCTGATCTGGTTGAACTCGAAAAACGCATCGAACAAGATTTCGATTCATAGGATCGGTCACTCATGCGTACACAAGCTCCATCAAAGCCGCTTTCTCAGACCTTTCTTAAAGGTGCTCTCCTCCTCGGTTGTGCAATTGCTCTCAGCGCCTGCAACACGACAAGTGACGGAAAGCCTGCAAAGACCGCGCTGATTTCGCCGACTGAAAATTCAACGACGACCGCAACCGTATCTGCAACGGGCGACACGGCAACTCCAGCCGCAGGCGCCACCGCAGTTGCTGACGCTACTGCTCCTGCTGATGGAACGCAGGCAGTTGCATCGCTCGAAAGCCCGGTTCTTCCTACCAATGTACCGATTCCGGGCATTCGCGGTCAGTCTGAGCCGATGATGGCTTATGCCGGTGCGCAGGCGGAAGCCTCCCCAGCCTCCATGGCTGCCAATATGGCATTTGAAACACCTGATCACGCACCGGAAGAACTCGACGCGCTGATTACCAAATATTCTGTTGCCTATGATGTGCCGGAGCGTCTGGTACGCCGCGTTGTGCATCGCGAAAGCCGTTTTAATCCGGGTGCGCGTAATGGACCGTATTGGGGTCTGATGCAGATCAGTCATCCAACCGCGCGCGGTATGGGCTACAAGGGCAATGCCAAGGGCCTTCTCGATGCTGAGACGAACCTGAAATATGCGGTTCGTTACCTCTCCGGCGCCTATAAGGTTGCAGGTGGAGACGAAAGCCAGGCTGTTCGTTTCTATGCGCGCGGTTATTACTATGATGCCAAGCGCAAGGGATTATTGCAGGAAACCGGACTTGATGGCAGCTGGAAGCGTAGTGGTCCAACCCGCGATGCCGCAGCGGTGTCATCCGAAACGACAACTCTGCCAGATGCAGCTGCCGCTCCGTTGCCGGGTGTCGCACCGATTCAGGCTTCCTATACGCCTTCCGCGCAATAAGTTCATCCGACAAACTGTCATCTTGACGCTGCAAAGCGATGGCAGTTTGCTGTCTTAACAAAAGCGTGTCGCGGTTTATCCCAAAACCGGTTCCCACCTTTAGAAGACAAGAGCGCGTGAGATGGATGTAAAACTGCCTTATCCAATTAAATGGAAATATGATCGGGCTGAGCTTTGGGCCGATGGCGTCATCCATGTGCTGGGTGTTGCTCTGGCGCTTGCCGGTGCAATTGCCATGTTGCTCTATTTTCTACCGAATATGTCGGCAGCCACGTCGATTTCTTCGAGCGTTTATCTGGCAAGTCTTCTGGGTGCGCTCGGGATTTCAGCAGTTTATAATATCTGGCCGGTTTCGCCGACAAAATGGTTTCTGCGCCGTTTCGATCATTCGGCCATTTATCTCTTGATTGCTGGCACTTATACGCCTTTTGCCATGCATATGGGTGATCGCGCCTTGCCGCTGCTTCTCTTTGTCTGGAGCGTGGCGGTTGTCGGTATCTTTCTCAAACTCTTCATGCCCGGACGCTTTGATCGTCTATCGATCCTGCTTTATCTGGCGCTCGGCTGGAGTGGCGTCATGGTCTATGACACCATGGTGCAATCACTACCGCCTGCCGTCTTCTGGCTGATCGCTGCAGGCGGTATGGTTTATTCGCTGGGCGTGATCTTCCACGTCTGGGAACGCTTGCGTTTTCAAAATGCCATCTGGCATGGCTTTGTCGTGGTCGGCGCAGCACTTCATTATTGTGCTGTGTTTGTTGTCGGGACGTGATTTCAGTCTTAATGAAAGTCGCGTGAGTTCGGCATAATCTTCACATTTCGCGGATGACGTGCGGTCGTCTGTGAGGGCGCAATGAGCCTTTGCGGTTCGCGCCCGCTCATCTCAATGAGTGTCGCGGAACGATCCTGAATTTTTGCCGCCACCAGATGCACGACGCCCTCCGGGCTGCGCTGAACCTGCCCATCAATAAGAATAAGCCGTGCCCCCATCACTTCGCGGCGGAAGGTCTTCATGATCTTTGGCCAGACGACGATATTGGCAATGCCCGTTTCATCTTCGATGGTTAGAAACACCACACCCTTGGCGCTGCCGGGACGCTGACGCACGGTGACAATGCCCGCAACCTTCATGCGGCTTCCCTGTTTGCTTTCCTGCACGGCCCGACAGGTTGAAACACCTTCCGCAGAAAATCCTTCACGCAGATATTGCAGCGGATGGCCTTTAAGCGAGAGCCGGGTTGTTTCATAGTCGGCAATCACATGTTCGGAAGCAGCCATTTCAGGAAGTTTCGTGCGCGGTTCTTCCGCCAGTTCGCTTGTTTCGGCGGCGCGGAACAGCGGCAATGTTTCATCATTGGGCAAACGCCGCACGGCCCATAATGCGGCACGGCGGTCAATGTCGAGTGAGCCGAAAGCGTCGGCATCAGCGAGGAGAGTGAATGCGCGCCGGTCTAGTCGCAGGCGGTGGTGCATGTCTTCAATGCTGCGATAAGGATCATGTTGGCCTGCCATAAGGAGCTTGGCATTGCGCTTGGAAAACCCGTCGATCTGACGAAAGCCGAGCCGAAGCGCAAGTTTCCCGTCCTGCGTTTCTGCCAGAATATTGTCCCACTGACTAAAGTTCACATCGACAGGCAATGCCCTCACATCATGCTCACAGGCATCGCGCACGATCTGCGCTGGCGCATAAAACCCCATTGGCTGTGAATTGAGGAGCGCTGCCGCAAACACCTCTGGATGATGGCATTTGATCCATGCGGAAATATAGACCAGATGCGCAAAGCTTGCGGCATGGCTTTCCGGAAAGCCATATTCACCGAAGCCTTTGATCTGGTTGAAGCAATTCTCGGCAAAGGTCCGATCATAGCCTCGATTGACCATGCCATCGATCATCTTCGTTTCCATGGTGTGGATGGTGCCCATCTTGCGGAAGGTCGCCATGGCACGTCGCAACAGGTTGGCTTCATCTGGCGTGAATTTCGCGGCCTCAATGGCAATGCGCATGGCCTGTTCCTGAAACAGCGGCACGCCTTTGGTCTTTTCCAGAATTTTTCGCAGCTCGTCCGGCTCGCCATGTTCGGGGGAAGGCGAGGGATAGGTGACATTTTCCTGTCCGCTTCGCCGCCTCAGATAAGGATGCACCATGTCGCCCTGAATAGGGCCGGGGCGTACAATGGCGACCTGAATGACAAGATCATAATATTTTCGTGGGCGCAGGCGCGGCAGCATGTTCATCTGTGCGCGGCTTTCAACCTGAAACACGCCGACCGAATCGCCTTTGCAAAGCATGTCGTAAACAGCGTCATCTTTTCGCTCTACTGTCGCGAGCGTCAGCTTCTTGCCACCATAAAGCTGCGGTTTGTGCGTATGAATGAGGTCGAAAGCCTTACGGATGCAGGTGAGCATACCGAGCGACAACACATCGACTTTCATCAGACCGACTTCGTCGATGTCGTCCTTGTCCCATTCAATGAACGAACGTTTGTCCATTGCAGCCGGGCCGATTGGCACTGTCTCGTCCAGACGGTCACGCGTCAGCACAAACCCGCCCACATGCTGCGACAGATGCCGTGGAAAACCGATCAGCTCCAGCGCCAGTTCGACTGCACGCCGGATGATGGGATTATCGGGATCAAGCCCTGCCTGTCGGATATGTTCCTTGTCGATACCACCGCCAGATATGCCCCAGACCGTGTTGGCAAGTGCAGCCGTCACATCTTCAGTCAGGCCCAGCGCCTTGCCGACATCGCGTATGGCACTGCGCGAGCGATAGCTGATAACGGTCGCGACAATCGCCGCGCGGTCTCTCGTGTAGCGATCATAGACATATTGCATCACCTCTTCGCGCCGCTCATGCTCGAAATCGACGTCAATGTCCGGCGGCTCTTTGCGCTCGACGGAGATGAAACGCTCAAACAGAAGATCCACTTCTGCCGGGTCTACGCCCGTTATGCCCAGACAGAAACACACAACAGAATTGGCTGCTGATCCTCGCCCCTGACACAGGATTTTTTGCTCGCGGGCAAAGCTCACAATGTCATGGACGGTGAGAAAGTAAGCCGCATATTGCAGTTGTTCGATCAGTGCCAGTTCCTTACGGATCAGTCCTTGCACCTTCAGCGGTATGCTATCCGCGCCATAATGCTGGGCAGCGCCGTCCCATGTCAGATCATGCAAATGCTGTTGTGGTGTCTTGCCCGGTGGCACTGGCTCATCAGGATAATCATAACTCAGCTCATCAAGCCTGAATGTGATAGGCGTTACAAAATCGGCGGTTGTCTCAATCGCTGCCGGGTAATTGCGGAACAGGCGCACCATTTCATGCGGTGGTTTGAGGTGGCGCTCGGCGTTCTTTTCAAGCAATCGCCCTGCCGCGAAAACCGTTGTGTAATGCCGTGTTGCCGTCAGCACATCTTGCAGCGCACGGCGATCCGTATGGTGATAAAGCACATCATTGGTGGCAAGCAACGGCACATTCGCTTCCACTGCAAAGCGTGCGATGCGCTCTGCGCGGCGTCCGTCATGACCCTGATGCGGCATGGTCAGCGCCAGCCAGACAGAGCCGGGAGCGGCTTGTGCGATCTCCGTCAGACGTGCAGCAAAATCAGGATCATCTTCATCGGGAGCAAAGACTGCGATCTGAAACTGCCGCGCCCGAAATAGCAGATCACCCCATTCAAGATGGCATTCTCCCTTGGCGACAGCGCGGTGTTTGCCATCCGTCAGCAGGCGGCACAATTGTCCATAGGCCGCGCGATCACGCGGATAGACGACCATGTCTGGCGTGCCGTCGATGAAGGAAAGGCGGCAGCCGATGAACAGACGGAAGTCGCATGTGTCGCGAATATCTTTCCATGCAGCATGAGCGCGAACCACACCGGCCAGCGTGTTGCGGTCAGCAATGCCTATACCGGACAGCCCGAGTGCGTGGGCTTGCAAGACCAGCTCCTGCGGATGCGATGCGCCACTCAGGAAAGAAAAGTTGCTGGCCACAGCCATTTCAAAATAGCGGGGCATCACGCAAACAGCCCATGCAAAAACCAGCGCGGATGATTAAAGCCGTCAAAAAGCCCTTCGCGGAAAATCCAGAAGCGCTGGCCGTTATCATCCTCCACGCGGTAATAATCGCGCAGCTTCGGCACATCATGACCGATGGAAAGCCACCATTCCGGTTCGATCCGTTCTGGGCCTTCGGCAAGGCGCACATGATGACGCACACGCCGCCACAGGAAAAACGACGGCGGACTGTCGGGTACTTCTGCAATACTCTCTATTGGCTGCGGCGGACGAAACAGTTTGATTGGTCGCGCGGGCGGATCATCGGGAAGTGTTGGGCTGCTTTCATAATAGTCTTCGCTTTTGCGGATTTGCAGGGCAGGGCGCAGGCCAAAAGCACGTTCTGGAATATGCGTGTTGCGCGAGAAGGAAACCAGTACACGCTCCTGCCCCAGTCGCGCCGAAAGCCGGTCGATCAACTGGCTGAAGCCAGCTTCATCTTCTTCATGCTGATCAAGCCCTGTCTGGCGCTGGGCGATTGCTCCGCTGCGAAGTGCTGCCAGACGGATCATGTCGAAGCCAAAACCGGCATCAAGCGGATCGGTGAGAGCCTTGAGCCGCTCCCGTGCCAGCCTGAGAAATACCCGATCTTCACGCAAAGGCTGGCCAGTTTCGATACGGATATGGCGCACCTCGCCGTCGACACGGAAGAAGGATGCTTCGATCAGAAGCGCGCCTTTTCCCTCGACTTCAAGAAGTGCAAACAGCTCCTGCGCCAGCTCCTGCAAAATTTGCTCAACAAGCTCCATCACCGTGACCGGTTCGGACATGCGACGTTCGGCAATGTTGAGCGGCACGATACGCATGGGCGAAATCGGTGCGCGCTCCTGTCGTACCAGCCGGTCAAGCTTGGTGGCAAGGTCGGTTCCAAAACGCGCAGTCAAGGCTGCGCGGGGCAGCGCCATCACATCGCCAATGCGCTTTAGCCCGGCGCGTTTAAGGCCCGTCTCAGCAGTCTCGTTCAGTTCAAGAGAACTGATCGGCAGGCGTGGTAAAAAATGGTCGGCACCAGCCTTGCTGAAAACGCCGCCGCGCGTTCCGCGTGCCAGCAGCCGTGCGGCAAAGCTGTTGTCAGCCATTGCCGCCTGTATGTTCAGGCCAGCCCGTTCAATCCGCATGATTGCGTCCTCACGCATGGCAGCAAGCCCGCCAAAAAGATGTGCGCAGCCGGTGATGTCGAGCATCAGCCCATGCGGCTCGTCAAAGGCTATAAGCGGCGTGTAGCGTTCGCACCAATGGGCAAGACGCTTGAGCAACGCTGCATCGCGTTCCGGTGCGGCTGTTGCAACATCAAGCCTTTCCACCCGCGCTCGCGCATCGGTCAGCGCCATGCCGGGGAAAAGACCGAGCTTTGCAGCTGTAGCATCCACTGCCGTCAGGCGCAGCGCATTGGCCGTGCGCTCGGTGACGACAAGCGGCATTTTTTCTGTGCCATCATGCTGAATGTTGTTGCGAAGCCGGTCGGTCGGCAGAAACGGAAACCAGAGGGCGAGGAACACGCGATCTGCCGTTCTGTTCGGCTGTTCCAAATTCGAGGGTTTCATTGTTCCATTCCATGATCCATTGCCCACAGGTGCCGTGTCGATTGCGTTCCAGAATTGCGGAAAAAACCGGTTTTCCGGGTGCATTCGCGCCGCTGGAGCGGGAGGATGCAGGTGCCACCCGCCAGCGGCTGACGGCAGCGCTCTGCACGCCTGTTCGGTGGCTTCTGAGCAGGATGACAGGCAAGTGTGCGGTTTCGGTTGCCAGAAGCAGGCGACGCGAGGCGGTCAGGTCGAGACATTTCGGCTGGCCACTCACCGAGGCGACCACGCCGGAAATGAGGTTCGAAGCCTTGCCACTGGCCTCTTCAAGCGCATCATTCGCTGCTTTTAAAACATCTTGAGCGGTGGGGCAGCGCACGATCAGCAGGCGTGATGGATTGATTCCGAAGGCATGAAGTCCCGGCGGATAAAGCCCGCCATATTCGCTTGAGGCGCTTTCTTCCTCAATCCAGATGACTGGTCTTCTTGAAGGGGATGCACGCAAAGCCATTGCTAGCGCGAAACCGGTAGCGGCCATATGTGCACCGGGGTTTTCAGCAAAAACCTCATGCAGTGCATCGCCTCTCAGGCCATGCGGAAAAGCATCATCAGCTCCGGTAAGGCCGAGCGTGAAACTGCCTGAACGCCCGCAGCCTGTTCCGGTCTCGTCTGTAAAACTCGCCTGTGAGGCATTGCCTTCGATGGCCGTAACCATGCGCCGCAACGCCGTGATGTCGATGCCGCTCACGTTCAAAACCCTGTGTTTGTAAGGATGCAATTCCAGACGTAAACTGTTTCACGCTTTTATTGGAATGCTATTTGTTCACTTTATGTTCTAGTATTGAATCGAGTCCGCAAAGAGTCAAGCGGGATCAGCTGTGAGGACGTGTGGATAAGAAAAATGCTTCCTCTCAGATAGCACTCTGAAAGGAAGCATCTACGGTGGTGGTTGATCAGATCAGGCGGCTTCTTTGAAAGGCACTCCCGCCAGTTGGGCGAGATGGCCACCAAGATCGGTGCCAGCACCTGCCGCATTGACGGTATCAAAATAATCATGCCAACCGGTGGCGGTGATTCCGGCAATCAGCATGTCGAGAGCCATCTCATCCGGGAAGCGCCAAATCGCAAAAAAGCTTTGCTTCGGCGCATAAGGTTTGGTTGGGTCAATAGGGCCGAGGGCCAGAGCCTCGATACCATGTTCGGCCAGACTGCCCATGCCGGCACCGACCTTTTCAAAGAAAACCTGCCCGCCTTGCGCATCAAGTTCAAGCCAGCTTGTCTTGGGAGAATAGAGTTCTGCGAGATAATGGGTCATGTCGTTTCCGGGAGGTTATTTAGAAAAGGAACGGAGTGCGCGTTTGCAGATACGTGCAGTCGCGGGATTTGTGCTTGCTTCAAGCCAGTCAGCGCAAAGCGCCTTGACCCATTCGGGTCGGCTTTTGGCTGCATCATTGAGCCAGTTGGCGACCGAATCGTGCACATAAGGTGCGGGATCGGCGCGAAGTGGTGTCAGAATTGACAAAGCCTTTTCTGGGGCTTCTTTCAGGCTTTTGATATGTGCCGACCAAACGCCACGCGGACGGGTGGCTTCGCAGGCAAATCGCCGGATATAGGGGGACGGGTCGGCAGTCCATGGCGTAAGCAGTTGGATCGTCTGGTTAATCTCAGAAGAAATATGCTCGCGAAGACCGAGCCATGCCCATTCGCGCACGCCAAAATGTAGATCATCTGCGAGCGGGCGTATGAGCTTCAGACGTTCTGCAAGAGAAAGGCTTTCTAACTGACCGATGGCAAAACAGGCCCAGCCGCGCACGGTATCTGACGGATGGATACTCAGAGAATTGATTACTTGACCGCCAGAGCGTGAGAGCAAAAGCTGTGCTGCCAGCATCATGCGGCGTGAAATGCCAAGATCTTTGGCTTCATGCATTGCCTGCAAGGCGTCCCGATCAATGGCCGGAAATACGTTTTGCATGAGGCTCGCAAAGTCAATCGCCAGACATTCGGTCAGTACGGTCGTTTCAACCGCTCCGCTGTGTAATGCAGAAAGTCGTTCGGCCGAGATATCGGAAATTTTCAGCGGCGATTTGCTCATGACTTTCGTCCCGCATCCGTGCGGCTGAAAATACGGCGCAGCAATGTGCTGAGCACTGCTTGTTCATCGGCGGAAAGATCGCTCATCAGGCTCGCAATCCATGTTGTATGTTCAACGAAAAGCTGTTGCGCCAATCGCGCTCCTTCGGATGTCAGCCTGATCGTCAGTTTGCGGCGATCCTGCGTGTCCGCATGGCGCTTGAGAAAGCCATCGCGTTCCAAGCCATCAAGCAGGCCGGTAATGGTCGCGCGTGTCACGCCAGCACGCTCTGAAAGCTCGTGTGGTGAAAGGCCATCAGGCGCATTCTGCAAAAGAAACAACAGAACAAACTTGCCTTCGGAAAGCTTGTGGGGGGCAAGCCTGTTGGCACAATCGTGGTCAATTGCAGCGGCAAGCGACAGGATTTCAAAACAGGTTTTCAGCGCGTCAGCAGACGGGCTGCTGAGGCGTTCCAGTTCACCCAAAAGCGCGTGATGTTTTTGCTCGATAATTTCCATACGTCGCCATATAGTATGGCGCCATACTAAAAGCAAATGGTTTAGATCGTCTGACTGAGATTGGATCATCTTGATAGGCTTCCATATACGGTTTATATATGTTTCATATATATTGAACTGGAAAGTATTATGGGTATCGTAAAAATCAGCGATGAACTGCATGAGGAATTGCGCAAGGCAAGTGATGTCATGTGCCGTTCGATCAATGCGCAGGCTGAATACTGGATGAAAATCGGTATGTTGGCGCAGGCAAATCCGGAACTGTCCTTCAATGAGATCGTGCAGATGCAGTTGCGCGCGGCACAAGTCGTGCTTCCCGTTCTGGTGGTGCAGTCATCATGACAAAGACACCTGCCGAGGTGGAAAAAATGGCGGCTTCAGGCGCGCTACTGGCGTCCGTTTTTACACTTCTCGATCATACACCGCTTGCTGGCCTGACTACGATGCAGGTCAATGATCTGGTTGAGGATTATATCACCCGCGAATTACAGGCGCGGCCTGCAAGTAAAGGGCAGTATGATTTTCCTTATGTGCTCAATGCCTCAAGGAATGAAGTCGTCTGCCATGGAATGCCATCGGATAGCGAAGTCATCGAAAATGGTGAGATTATCAATTTCGACATTACCCTTGAGAAGGACGGCTATATCGCTGATTCCAGCAAAACCTATATGGTCGGTGAAGTGGCTCCCTTTGCTTCGCGTCTGGTGCGTGTGACCTATGAGGCGCTATGGAAGGGCATTGCTGCCGTGCGTCCCGGCGCTACGCTAGGCGATATTGGCTATGCTATCGAGCGTCACGCAAAGCGTCATGATTACAGCGTGGTGCGTGAATATTGCGGCCATGGCATTGGTCGTGAAATGCATGAGGAGCCGCAGGTTCTGCATTTCGGCAAGCCGGGCACGGGTGAGCGTCTGCGTGAAGGCATGGTGTTCACCATCGAGCCGATGCTCAATCAGGGCACAGCCAAGGTAAAGACCGAAAAAGACGGTTGGACAGTTGTGACGCGCGATGGAAAATTGTCAGCGCAGTTTGAACATACCGTCGCTGTCACGTCGAATGGCGTGCGGGTGCTGACCTTACGTCCTGGTGAAGAAAAGATGCTCGCAGCAATCAGAAACGCTGTCTGACATTATCAAATTTTGTCTGCCAGCAAGAGCACGAAGATAATCGTTCCGCCAATGCTCAATCCGCTTGCCAGAATGACTCCTATGATGACAGGCGCGAGTTTCAGAAAGGAAATATAGGGCGATATTTCCAGCTGAAAATTTGGCCGGATTTTTTCAGGCGTAAGACAGGTAATTTCGTAATCGCCGGGTATCGTGCATTCAAAATTACCAAGGGCATGAGAAGCATAGCCCTGCATGTCCGTCCGTCTGACGCTGAACAGAGAACGGCTTGTAGTACGATAGGCGATTGGCGTGTTGGTTGGATGTGACCTGATCGCAAACAGCGTCGAGAAATAAGCGGTTCCCGTCAGAACAGTCAGTGGTGGAAAGACGATGCTGACTGTGTACTGTCCCGCTTTTGGCAAGTGAAAGACATGTGGCCGGCTGTCGACTCTAAAGCGATGACGAATCGCTGGCATCATCACACCCCACAGAATGGGAATGCCGCGGGTCAGCAGATAAATCCCGAGCACAATGCAAAGAGGTGCTGCCAGATAGAGAAACACAGCTCGGGCTCCATTTGGGTTTTAAAATAAAAAACCCGCCGGAAGGCGGGCTTTTGCCGTATTCTAAAAAGTTTAGCGACGGTCGCGTGCAGCCAATGTGCGCAGACGAAGTGCATTGAGCTTGATGAAACCTGCTGCGTCCTTCTGGTCATAGGCGCCCTGATCGTCTTCAAACGTCACGAGCTTGTCGGAATAAAGCGACTTGTCCGATTCACGGCCAGTTACGATCACATTGCCCTTATAGAGCTTGAGCGTGACTTCACCTTCGACGTGACGCTGGCTGAGATCGATAGCAGCCTGCAGCATTTCGCGTTCTGGCGAGAACCAGAAACCGTAATAGATGAGTTCCGCATAGCGTGGCATCAGCTCATCCTTGAGGTGCGCCGCACCACGATCGAGCGTGATCGATTCGATGGCGCGGTGTGCTGCCAACAGGATCGTGCCACCTGGCGTTTCGTAGACGCCGCGCGATTTCATGCCGACGAAGCGGTTTTCAACGAGGTCAAGACGACCAATGCCGTTGTCACGGCCATAATCGTTGAGCTTGGCAAGCAGTGTTGCAGGCGACAGACGTTCGCCATTGATCGAAACAGCATCACCCTTTTCAAAGCCAATCTTGATGATGGTTGGTGTATCCGGGGCGGTTTCTGGCGAAATCGTGCGCATATGCACATATTCAGGCGCTTCGATCGCCGGATCTTCCAGAACCTTGCCTTCGGACGAAGAGTGCAGCAGATTTGCGTCAACCGAGAATGGCGCTTCGCCCTTCTTGTCTTTCGCAACCGGAATCTGGTGCTGTTCAGCAAATTCGAGCAGATGCGTGCGGCTCTTGAACGACCAGTCGCGCCATGGAGCGATGATCTTGATGTCCGGGTTCAGCGCATATGCGGAAAGCTCGAAGCGAACCTGATCATTGCCCTTGCCGGTCGCGCCGTGCGCAATTGCGTCAGCGCCGGTTTTCTTGGCGATTTCAATGAGGTGCTTGGAGATCAGCGGACGGGCAATCGAGGTACCGAGAAGGTAGACGCCTTCATAGACGGCATTGGCGCGGAACATCGGGAAGACGAAATCGCGCACGAACTCTTCGCGCACATCCTCAACGAAGATTTCCTTGATGCCCAGCATTTCGGCCTTCTTGCGTGCTGGTTCAAGTTCTTCGCCCTGGCCGAGATCGGCGGTAAAGGTGACGACTTCTGCGTTAAGCTCAGTCTGCAACCATTTCAGGATGATCGAGGTGTCGAGACCGCCAGAATAGGCGAGAACGACCTTTTTAACGTCTTTCAGCTTGCTCATAGTTCACTTCCGTCTGAGATGCGATTGTGGCCCAAAGGGCCGTAGAACAGGATGTTGCAGTTCTTTTATCAGTTGCTAAGCGGCGCGCAAGCCGGATGGCACTCTGTCAGCGAAAAGAAAGCGTCATCTGCCATTTTGGACAGTCTTGACTGTCACTTTGATTTGTAACTATAAAAGTTACATGATTAAGTCTGACAATCCATTTACCGACCCGCAGCTCGTAGCACGTTACGCAGAAGGGCCGCCGAAAGCTGTGCCGGGCTTTCGGGATATGCAGCGCATGACGCGTTTGCTGCTTGCCGAAATCGTGTCCGATACTGCAAGCATTCTGGTGTTGGGTGCGGGCGGTGGTCTTGAACTCAAGCTCTTTGCGGAAAATCACCCGCATTGGACCTTTGAAGGTGTCGACCCTTCCGCAGAAATGCTTCAATTGGCGCGGCAAAACCTTGGCACCAATGCAGCTCGTGTGAACTTCCATGAAGGCTATATCGATAGCGCAGCTCTCGGGCTATTTGATGGAGCGGTCTGTTTGCTGACTATGCATTTTCTGGATGAGAGAACGCGCAAACAAACTCTTTCCGACATCCATTGCCGCTTGAAACCCGGCGCACCATTTATCATGGCACATTTCAGTTTTGAGCAGGCCAGCGCTGATGAGCGCGCTTTGTGGCTTTCACGCTATTCTGCCTTTTTGAATGATTCCGGTGTCGATATGGCAAGTGCAGTAAAAGCCGGTACAGCGATCAATGAGCGTTTGCATATTCTTACGCCGCAACAGGATGAGGCGCTGATGCGTGGTGCGGGCTTCAAGGATCTGAGCCTTTTTTATGCATCTTTCACCTATCGCGGATGGGTTGCCTACGCATAAATAAGGGACGCTGAGGCGGGTAAAAGAATCCTATGGCGGCGCAATTGAATTCGCGTTAGCTTGCCGCGAATTCTCGGAGTGCCTTTCGATGTCTTTTCTGACAAACCTGACCTTCATTCCCGAATGGACTATCTTCGTCCAGTTCGTGATCGCTACTGCAATTTTATCCATCACCCCCGGCCCAGACATGACGCTTTTCGTCGGTCGTGCGCTTTCTGAAGGCAAGGCCGCTGGCTTTGCCTGTATGGCAGGCGCAAGCACCGGCATTGTTGTGCATACGAGCATGGTAGCACTTGGACTTTCAGCGCTCATCCTCGCTTCGCCTGCAGCCTTCACCGCATTGAAGGTGGTGGGTGCGGTATATCTCGTTTGGCTTGCAGTACAGGCCATCCGCAAAGGTTCGGCATTTTCACCGGAAAAGAATGGCGGCAAGAAGCACACGTTGGTTCAGAACTGGGCGACCGGACTTGGCATCAACCTGCTCAATCCGAAGATCATCCTGTTCAACATGACCTTCCTGCCGCAGTTCGTTTCGGCACATGATCCTCATGCGATGGGAAAGCTGTTCTTTCTGGGATTGTCCTTCATTACGCTGGCACTGCCTTTCACCATTCCAATGGTGGTTGCAGCCGACAAGTTCGCCGGTCTTCTCAAGAAGAACCCAACTGTTACGCGAATTGTCGATTGGCTTTTTGCGGGCGTCTTCTCGGCTTTTGCGCTGAAAATTATCACCGCACAGGCAAAGTGAAATTACGCAGCCGGTCCGTTAGAGTGCGTTTTGATCTGATTGGATCAGATCAGCGCTCTAACTTATTTTTTTACCGCGCATCTTTGTCCGAAAACCGTTTCACACTTTTCGGGATGCGCTCTAAAAATCGCCCGGCGTTGCGACCGGCAATCAGCCAGTAGACGAAGCCGCCGACGATGCCTGAACATGCAAAGGCGCCGGTCAGAAGAGCGATACTTGCAGCAATCCGTTGATCAGCGACAGCAAGTAGCGATCCAGCGCCCACTCCCAGCAGGCCAATCACAAGTCCGCCAATGCAATAGGGCAGGGATGATTTCCAGCCACGCACTTCGCTGATCACGATCAGCACCACTGCCGGGAAAAAGCTGAAACCACCCGCCATTGTGGCCAGTACAGGGCCACCTATCAGAACCGCCGCATAAAAGCCGGTCATATCCCAGGCGTCGCGAATCTCGTTGAAAACATCCTGAAAGAACGGATCGGAAAGCGCATAACCGAGCACATCGATCTGGCTATACAGAATGGCCGCCAGAAAGAATCCGGCGGCCAGAACGGCTACGCAATAGCCGAAAACAATAACAACAAAACGCGAGATATAATCGAACGTATCAGTCAACCGCGCTTAGTCCTCGTAAATTACTCACCGTGTCCGGCGATCATCATCGCTTCAAGCGCCAGACGTTCTGTCTTGCGCATACGTTCTGATTCCGACTTCAACTGACCACAGGCCGCCAGAATATCGCGGCCGCGTGGCGTGCGGATCGGTGAAGCGTAGCCTGCCGCATTCACATAATCGGCGAAGCGTTCAATATGTTCCCAGTCGGAGCACTGGTAGTTGGTGCCCGGCCATGGGTTGAACGGAATGAGATTGATCTTGGCCGGAATACCGCGCAGCAGCTTCACCAGCAGCTTGGCGTCTTCCATGCTGTCATTGATGTCCTTGAGCATCACATATTCAAAGGTGATGCGCTTGGCATTCGACAAGCCGGGATATTCACGGCAAGCCTTGATCAGCTGTTCCAGCGGATATTTCTTGTTGATCGGCACCAGAAGATCGCGCAGTTCGTCGCGCACGGCATGCAGCGAGATCGCCAGCATCACGCCGATTTCTTCGCCGGTGCGATAGATTTCCGGCACAACACCAGAGGTCGAAAGCGTGATACGACGCTTGGAAAGTGCCAGCCCATCACCATCGGATGCAATCAGGAGAGCCTTCTTCACTTCCTCGAAGTTATAAAGCGGCTCACCCATACCCATCATGACAATGTTGGTGACCTTGCGCCCTTCAGCAGGCACGATAGCGCCATCCGGTGTGTCGGTATCCGGGAAATCACCAAGACGATCACGCGCGGTCAACAGCTGCGCCAGAATTTCTTCTGATGTCAGATTGCGAACCAGCTTTTGTGTGCCGGTGTGGCAAAAGGAGCAGGTAAGCGTGCAACCAACCTGAGAAGAAATGCAAAGCGTGCCACGGCCTTCTTCAGGAATATAAACGCATTCGATTTCGACAGGGCGTCCGGCACCGCGTGGTGGGAAGCGGAACAGCCATTTGCGCGTTCCATCCTGCGAGATTTGTTCTTCAACCACTTCCGGGCGCGCAATAGTGAAATGCTGCGCCAGAAGCGCGCGCAGATCCTTGGAAATGTTGCGCATATCGGCAAAGTCGGAAACGCCGCGCACGTACAGCCAGTGCCAGAGCTGCGCAATGCGCATCTTGACCTGCTTTGGCAGAACGCCAACCTTGATCAGTTCATCAGCCATTTCCTCGCGCGACATGCCTATGAGCGACGGCTTCTGCTCCATGTTTGCGCGCACATGGCGGGCAAGCTGGTCGCGCGTATCATCAATGGTTAGGTCGAACGAAATGGACATATGTTTTCAACTGTTGAGGGCGCCGCATAAAGCGCGCCTGTAAACACGATCTGTTGCATGGATATATGGGCTCGTTCATCTGAAATGCGAGCCTGTTGCGCGCGCTCATAGCACACAATATGTGATCCGTCATCCCGCAGTCTGTCGCGGCAGGCATGCATAAGTGACAATACAACGTCAAAAAGAAAAGCCGGAGCGGAGCCCCGGCTTAATAATTTAACTCGAACCGATTGGCTTATTTGCACTTCTGAATGGCTGCGAGCGCTGCCGAAATGCCCTTTAGCGAATAGGTGTAATTGGTCTTGGTGCCGCGCTTGGACTGTGCCTGCACCTTCATGTCCGAACCGCCGCGCATTGCTGCGATCAGCTGTGGCTCTTCCGCTGCATTTTCCATCCAGCCGGATTTGCCATTGACGAACATCGTGAAATTGCGGTTGCCGATAGTCACGATAACCTTGGCATTCGCATTGGTATTCAGCTCATAACCGGCCATGAACTGTGGTTCAAAGCTGACGTTCTGTCCTGGCTTCTGGCTCACGAGGAAGAAGTTATCGCCATGATCAACGTTAGCAGGCGCTTTCTGCGTCGGAACGGACAGGACATAGCAAACCTTGCCATTGCCTGACTGATAGCTATAGGCGCCCCAGGCGTCGAACTGCTTAATCTGGGTCGGTGTCTGGGCGAGTGCCGAACCCGCCATTGCAATCGTAAACACCGAAGCCGCGACGATCGATTTTCCAAGCATGGTTTTTTACCGGTTCTCTTTCGTTTGCTTCAAAGTCGAATATCGGGATGTCGCCGTTCATCACGCCGTCCCGTTTAGTGACCCTTAATGTGCCTTAATCTGGGTTACCAAACGGTGAAGTTTTGAAAGAAAACTTGAACGAGTAGACCTAAGTCCCCGCGATCCCGTTGCCAACTTCATCCAAAAGAAAGCGGCAAGAGTTTGTCATATTGCGTCAATGCACGATGATCGTGATGTCGCCCCATAACAAAGCTGTGAAGGGGAGAGGCCGCTTTAAGCAGCCTCACCGTCGTCGCGAAGAGCCTCACGGGCTGCGATTCTATGGGCGGGCGTTATATGTGTGCGAACAGCAGTCAATGCCGCCATAAGCACTGCAATGTCATCGGTGAAACCAATGCCAACCAGCATATCGGGGATGACATCGAAGGGCAGAACGAAATAGGCAAGAGCTGCCATCAGTGTCATGCGCACACGAGTCGGCGTGTTCTGGTCGAGCGCGCAATAATAGGCGGCCACAACCTCATCCATAAACGGAACCATACGACCGGCACGACGTGCGGTCTTCCAGAATCCTTTTTTCACCCGTTCGCTGCGATCATTGAAATCGCCTTCATTGCCGGGCTCCAGGATTTCATCAATCTTGACGCTATCCATGTTTGGGCAATCTCCAGTAAGCCGAATGCAAGGCCACAATAGCATTGGAAATGGGAATATTGCATCCAGCTTTCAAGTCGGAACGCATTTCCTGCATGAACCGTCAGCTACAAAAAGCCTCTGAAATCAACAAAATATGGATTCCAGAAAAATCGGGTTTCGGCCTGATTTGCCTGCGTGAACGAGCTTAAAGCATGTCGCGGAAAAGTGGGAACCGGTTTTCCGATAAAGACATGCATAAAAATAAAGATATAGAGCGAGCGCGGTAACTAGGATTAAGCGCGACATGCTCTGGTTGATTGGAGAACCTTGATGCATTTCACCGGCTATGGCGAAAATTTTGTGCGCAGTGACCGGTCAAGCCAGTTCTATCGCGGCCATCAGCTGGCGGCAGCTCAGGACATTAGCGATCATGTCACCATCGATGTGAAGGATGGCATTTGCTACGACATCACCGCCTATATGCGTTTTCTGCTGGGGGCAGGTATTTCCGAGCACACGTTACGCGGCACATCGGGCCAAAACTGGATTCCGCTGCTGAATTTCAAAGCCGGTGAACTGTGGAACGGCTATTCGGCGCTTCCATACGGGCGGGCGATTGGCTTCTACGACGTGAAAGCGGGGCACATTTTTCATTCAGCCGTTGCGGTCGGTGACATCTATATTCGCAGCATCAATGGCGGAACGCTCGGTCAGAACTGGAGTGATCGTATCGATCTAACCAAAGCGCTCCCTTATATGGGACGAAATCGCGAAGGCAATTTCACGCATCAGAAAAAGCCGATAATCGTTTATATTTCAAAAGTTTGATCGTTCTAAACCAGCGCATTCATCTTGCGAGCAAGCTTGATGTCCAACTCGGTGATTCCGTTCTCGCTGTGGGTCGAGAGCGTGACATCGACACGATTATAGACATTGAACCATTCGGGGTGATGGTCAAGCTTTTCGGCATAAAGTGCTGCTCGGGCCATGAAGCCGAACGCCGCGTTAAAGTCCTTGAATTTAAAACTTTTGCTGATTGCTTCGCGGTCATCGACCTTCTGCCAGCCATTAAGCTCGCCAAGTGCCTGTTTCAGTTCGTCATCAGTCAGCCTGTTGCGTGCCATTGTCTTTTGCCTATGTTGTTGGCTATTCAGCTCTAACTTATCATAGCCGCGAGAGTTCCGTGACCCGATCAGCCCCGACCAGTATTCTATTTGTCTGTGCAGGCAATATCTGCCGTTCGCCGCTTGCGGAAGGCGTGATGGCTCAGGTTCTGGCTGAGCGTCGCATTGATCATGTGCTGATCGATTCGGCGGGCACAAATGGCTACCACACTGGCGAAGAACCGGATGATCGTTCGATCCGTGTTGCAGCGAAACATGGCCTCGATATTTCCGAGCAGCGCTGCCGCCAACTGACGCCGGGCGACTTTACGCGTTTTGATCTCATCCTAGGGATGGATCGCTATAATATGCGCATGATCGCTCAAAGACAGCCTGCAAATGCAAGCGCTCGTATCGGGCTTTTCACCGAAATTGCAGAAGGAAAAGCCGTTGAAATCCCCGATCCTTACTATGGAGATATCGGGGATTTCGAACAGGTTTACCGGATGGTTCTAGCCTCATCAAAGGCGCTTGCCGACCAGTTCTGGCGTGAAACGGCCATCAAAGGCCAGGCTTCCTCGACGACATAAGGTCCGCCGCCGACAGAATCGCGTGAGGACATCAGCACGAAGCGGCCTACCTTGAACGGCATTGTTGAGAAATTACCTCTTGATGAGAGATAATGCACGACATCCGCAATGTGCGGATTTCGCAGCCGTGCCAAAGTCACATGGGGTGTGAATTTACGCGGATCGGCGGGAATGCGAAGCCGCTGGCAAATGCGTTCGATTTCGCCTTGCAATGCGTTGAGTTCAGGCGAGGGGGATACGCCCGCATAGATGCTGTGCGGCTTCTTGGAACCGAACGCATCGACACCTGACAGGTTGAGCATGAATTCGGGGCGCCGCACGCGATCAAGCGCATTGGCAACCTCGTCGGCCACATGGCCTTCCACATCTCCGATAAAACGCAGGGTTATGTGGTAATTTTCGACATCAATCCAGCGTGCGCCGGGGAGGCCGCCTCGTAATAACGAGAGCGAAAGCGCGGCGTCGCGCGGGATTTCGAGGGCAGTAAAGAGACGCGGCATAAAGCATCCTCCTCGAATCGTTCTGCGCCAGAGCGTCGTGTGGTCTAAGCCACGGGAGGACGCTCTGAGTTAGAGTGCCTATGCATCGATCATCAGAAAAACGAATCTTCTTCCCTTACCGATGCAACTCTCAGCGAATCATTCTTCGCTGTTTTGAGCAAGCTGTTTATGCCTCCTGATTGTGTCAGCCGCCCGATGTCCCCGTCTTTTGTTCAGCTTTCAGGGTTTTCTCGATCACCGGCATGAAATTGGTGACCATTGTTTCAACGCCCTTTTCATTCGGATGCATTCCGTCTTCGAGCAGCAGCCCCTTTTGCGTGGCAACGCCGTCGAGGAAGAATGGATAAAGCGGCACGCCATATTTCTGTGCAAGCTTCGGGTAAATCGGGTTGAATTTCTCGGCGTAATCCTTGCCCATATTGGGTGGTGCCATCATGCCTGCAAGGATAACGGAAATGCCGCGTGTCTTGAGGCGCGACAGCATTTCATCGAGATTTTTCTCGGTAATGTCGGGGGAAATACCGCGCAGCGCATCATTGGCACCCAGTTCCAGGATGACCAGATTGGTGCCATCAGGGATCGACCAGTCAATGCGTGCTAGCCCGCCAGTTGTGGTGTCGCCCGATACGCCGGCATTTTCGATGCTGACTTCATAACCTTTGGCGTCCAGCGCTTTTTCAAGCTGCTGCGGGAAGGCGGCGTTAGAAGGCAGAAGATAGCCCGCCATCAGACTGTCGCCAAAGCCAACGATCTTGACCTGTGCAAGCTGTTCGGTCGGCAAAGCATCTTCAAGACCGGTCGGATCTTCCTGCGCACGCGCACCGGTAGCAATAAAAGACGCAGCTATGACAAAAATCGATAGCCATACCGGGATCGAGAGTTTGAAACGCATCGTTAGCAACCCATATCTAGCAAAGGCGGGCAAATCGCCCAGAGGACTTCTCTTCAATTTCTGGCGCAAAACAAGTTCAAATTTGTGGCGCGCTCTGGCCTTGAATAATCATATAGGAAGAAAAAAGCGTGACGGAACAGGTGACTTCGCTAAATCATGGCCCGATCATCGAGCTTGAGAATGTTCATCTGACACTGGGACATGCGGCATCATCCGTACATGTGCTCAAAGGCGTCTCGCTTTCAATTGCCCAAGGGAAGTCTGTTGGTATCGTTGGTCCGTCAGGATCGGGCAAGTCCACACTTTTGATGGTGCTGGCCGGTCTTGAGCATATTGATCAGGGAACGGTCAAGATTGCCGGTGAAACCATCAGCCAAATGACCGAGGATCAGGCTGCCGCTTTTCGTGGCGCCAATATCGGTATCGTTTTCCAGTCCTTCCACCTCATCCCGAATATGACCGCATTGGAAAATGTCGCCGTCCCTCTGGAGCTTGCCGGGCGCAAGGATGCTTTTGAGGTGGCCGAACGTGAATTGCGCGCTGTTGGTCTTGGCGAACGCCTCACGCATTATCCGTCAGAACTGTCGGGTGGTGAACAGCAGCGCGTGGCCATTGCCCGTGCGCTTGCGCCAAGCCCGAAAATCCTGATTGCCGATGAGCCGACAGGCAATCTCGACACGGCTACAGGTCGTCAGATTGCCGATTTGCTGTTTTCCAAGCAGCGCGAAAACGGACTGACCATGGTCCTTGTCACGCATGATCCATCATTGGCTGCACGATGCGATCAGGAAATTCCGGTGCGTTCCGGCCGTATTGAGGAGCCTGCACGAAAAGAGCCAGCGCTTGAAACAGCGGTGGCTGGCGAATGAGCAGGCCGATGAGCAAGTTTGCTTCCTTCTCTCTCGCTCTCCGCTTTGCATTGCGTGAAATGCGTGGCGGGCTCTCCGGATTTTATATCTTTCTGGCCTGTATCGCCTTGGGTGTCGCAGCGATTGGTGGCGTGAATTCAGTTGCACGTTCGGTCAGCACAGGGATTGCAGCCGAAGGCCAGAGTATTCTTGGCGGCGATGTCAGCTTTGCGCTTAATCAGCGCGAGGCAAGTGCCGACGAGCGCGCTTTCATAGACCAGCAGGGCAAGGTTGCCGAAAGTGCCACGATGCGCTCCATGGCACGTCTGCCGGATGGCTCCGATCAGTCGCTGGTTGAAGTGAAGGCGGTTGATGCCGCCTATCCGCTTTATGGCGCATTGAAAGTAGCACCTGAGCTTTCGCTTGATGACATGACGAAACAGCAGAATGGTGCCTATGGCGCCGCTGTCAGTCAGGATTTTCTCAACCGCATGGGCGTCCAGCTTGGAACGAAAGTTTTGCTTGGTTCTGAAACTTTTGAGCTGCGTGCATTGATCGAAAGCGAACCCGATCTTCTGTCGTCGGGCTTTAATTTTGCGCCGCGTTTTCTGGTTTCGATGGATGGGCTTCGAGCGTCTGGGTTGATCCAGCCCGGAAGCCTTGTCGATCATATTTATAAGGTGGCATTGCCGGATGGTGCACCCGATTCCGCAATTGCTGAGCTTCGCACCCGTGCAGCTACAGATTTTCCGGATGCAGGCTGGAATATCCGCTCACGCAACAACGCAGCCCCGGCGCTGACCGCAAATATCGAACGCTTCTCGCAGTTTCTCACACTGGTGGGCCTGACGGCGCTTATTGTTGGTGGCGTTGGTGTCGCAAATGCTGTGCGTGCCTATCTTGATGGCAAGCGCGGCGTGATTGCGACGTTTAAATCATTGGGTGCGCCTGCACGTTTTGCAGTGCTGGTCTATCTTGTGCAGATCATGGTGATTGGCCTTATCGGCATCGTTTTAGGTTTGGTGCTTGCCGCGATCATTCCATATGCAGCCGCTTTGGCGCTCGCCAATTATCTGCCCGTTGCAGGTGGCGGCGGCTTCTTCCCGCAAGCGCTTGCTTTGGCGGCAGTCTTCGGTCTCATCACGACGCTTGCTTTTGCGATTATCCCGCTTGGTCGTGCGCGTGAAATTCCGGCAACCGCGCTATTTCGCGAACAGGGCTTTGAACAACGCGGATTACCGCCACTTCTTTATCTAACGCTTGCTGTTTTGCTGATTGCTGCTTTGGCAGGCTTGGCACTTTACGTCGCTTATGATCGACGGATTGCTGCGATCTTCATCGTATCATCGATTGCTGCGTTTGGTGTTTTGCGGCTGGTCGCGGACGGTATCCGTTGGCTGGCGCGTCGCGCGCCGCGCACGCGTTCGACAGCAGTTCGGCTTGCTGTTGGCAATATCTATCGACCTGGCGCGCTGACACCATCCGTGGTGCTTTCGCTTGGACTTGGCCTCACGCTGATAGTGGCGATTGCGCTCATTGATGGTAATCTGCGGCGTCAGGTGACGGAGAATATTCCGGCACAGGCTCCGGACTTTTTCTTTGTCGATATTCAGAACAATGACATCGGTGATTTCACCAAGCTTGTGAGCGGCATTGTCCCGGATGGCAAACTCACCTCCGGTCCGATGCTGCGCGGTCGTATCGTCGCTTTTAACGGCACGAATGTTCGTGACATGACCATTCCACCGGAAGCAGCCTGGGTCCTGCGTGGCGACCGTGGCATTACCTTTGCTGACAAAGTTCCAGAAAATTCGACGCTGACCGAAGGCGAATGGTGGCCCGAAAATTACTCCGGCGAGCCGCTTGTTTCTTTCGCAGAACGTGAAGGCAAGGAGCTTGGGTTGAAGCTTGGCGATACGGTTACGGTCAATGTGCTTGGCCGTAACATCAATGCCAAGATTGCAAGCTTCCGGCAGTTACAATGGGAAACACTGGCGATGAATTTCGTCATGGTGTTTTCGCCGAACACTTTTGCCGGTGCGCCTGCCACATGGCTAGCAACGCTTACAATTCCTGATGGTCAGAAGAACCTGGCGCCCGATGTCCTGCGACAGGTTACAAAAACATGGCCAGCGGTTACGACCGTCAGCGTGACTGATGCGCTGGATGTGGCGAATGATCTGATCAGCCAGCTTGCAACGGCAATTCGGGCTGCTGCATCCATCGCTCTTGCGGCTTCTGTTCTGGTATTGGGCGGTGCTCTGGCTGCAGGCAACCGCGCCCGCGTTCACGATGCGGTTGTGCTGAAAACGCTGGGTGCCACGCGCGGCACGCTGATTGCAGCCTATATTGTTGAATATATGCTTCTGGGCCTTGCAACAGCGGTATTTGCGCTGGTCGCAGGCGGCGTTGCTGGCTGGTATGTGGTGGTTGAAGTCATGAAGCTGAAGGCGCAGTTCTTGCCGGACGTCGCGCTGATGACGGTGGTTGTGGCACTCGTTCTAACCGTTGGATTCGGTCTGGCCGGCACATGGCGCGTGTTGGGTCAGAAGCCTGCAACCGTGCTCCGAACCATATGAAGCATTTGTAGCCTTGCAGCTTAAATTCGCTTAAGCCCTTGGACCGCATGGATAATGCGATCCAGTTTTCAAGTCGTTTATCACGATTTTTTACAGCTGGTACTTGTGTGAGAACGCTAAAATCCCCATAATAAAACGCAGGCATGCTGGGGTCCCGCCAGCGGCGCCTGGGAGCGGCTCGAAATGAGCCTGACCCCGACACCGGACGGGACAACGCAAAAGGATTTAAGTCATGGCTGACTTTCGCAATATTCAGGCACAGCAGAGGCCGGTAGGTGGCGCTCGCGTTGGTGCTGACATCGATCAGGGCCTCCGCAGCTATATGCTCGGCGTCTACAACATGATGGCAATTGGTCTGGTTGTTACAGGCCTTGCTGCTTTGGCTGTCTCATCGCTGGCAACCACAACCGATCCGTCGGCAGCTGTTGCACAGCTTGCAAACGGCAAAATGCTCACCTCACTTGGTGCAGCACTTTATACATCGCCGCTGCGCTGGGTGGTTATGCTCGCTCCGCTCGCAGCTGTATTCTTCCTGAGCTTCCGCATCGAGCGTCTGTCGGTTTCGACTGCTAACGCCGTGTTCTGGGGCTATGCAGCTCTCGTCGGTCTGTCGCTGTCGTCGGTCTTCCTGGTCTTTACCGGCCAGAGCATCGTTCGCACCTTCTTCGTAACGGCTGCTTCGTTCGGCGCATTGTCGCTCTATGGTTACACGACCAAGCGCGACCTGTCCGCAATGGGCTCGTTCCTGATGATGGGTCTGTTCGGCCTGATCATCGCTTCGGTCGTTAACATCTTCCTCGGCTCCACCGCGCTGCAGTTTGCAATCTCGGTGATCGGCGTTCTGATCTTCGCAGGTTTGACCGCTTATGACACGCAGTCGATCAAGGAAATGTACTTTGAAGGTGATTCTGCGGATTCGCAGGGCCGTAAGGTTGTTATGGGCGCGCTGCGTCTGTACCTCGACTTCATCAACATGTTCATGTTCCTGCTTCAGTTCGTGGGCAACCGTGACTAAGAGCATGTCTCCCAAAAGTGGGAACCAGTTTTGGGATAAAGACCTGCTGAGAAGATACTAAACGAAGAATACGTGAGGGCAGCGGCAACGCTGCCCTTTTTGCTTTTCAAGCGGGCAGCCCGGAGTCATGCTGGACGGGCAATTTTAACTGAGTCTTGGCCTCCAACATGCCCCATATCCGCGATTTCAAGCCCACTGATATTGAAGCCATCACGATGATCTACACGGAAGCTGTGCTGAACGGTTCCGGTTCTTACGAGATCGAGCCGCCCACCATTGAGGAAATGGCACGGCGCTTCGACATCTTTGTCGAGCAGGGCTTTCCAATTCTTGTTGCGGAAGAAAATGGACTGGTCTTGGGCTATGCCTATATCAGCTATTTCCGCACCCGCCCGGCCTATCGCTGGCTTGCGGAAGATTCGATCTATATCGCACCCGATGCCAAGGGGAAGGGCGTCGGCAAGCTTCTGCTTGGCGAACTCATCCAGCGTGCGACAGCATTAGGCTTCAGGCAGTTGCTGGCGGTGGTTGGTGATGGTGAGCACAATATCGGCTCTGTGAAGCTGCATGAGAGCTTGGGATTTATCCATTGCGGACGAATCCAGGGCTCAGGCTTCAAGCATGGGCGCTGGCTTGATACGGTCCTCATGCAGCTGTCGCTCAATGGAGGCTGCACTGTTGACCCTGGCGAGATGCCGCTGGCTTAATTATCAACCAGCTTCAGGCTCTTATCGAAAACGCGGAGCACACGTTCAAGCTCGTGTCCGCGTTTCATAATGAGACCGCTTGCAGATATCACAGAATAGGCACCCTGCTTCTGGGCAAGCTTTGGATTTTTCTCGACGCGGAAAAGCGGGACCTCGCTCGCACGGCGGAAAATAGAGAACACCGCTCTGTCTGCGAGATGGTCAATCGCATAATCGCGCCATGCACCTGTCGCGACCATGCGGCCATAAATATTGAGGATTTTGCCAAGCTCGTGTCGGTCGAAGCTGACGGTCGGAGCAGGCGGTTTTATCTGCCCTAGAGGTACAACCTTGGGCGATGCCGAAGGATGGGAAAGCGAATGAGAGGACGCATCCTCGTTCGCAGCGCTTGGTCTATCCATGTCCTTCCTTTCGTCGCCGACATTGATTGTAAAGGAAACGCGGGAACACCGATCAAATCAGCTCATGACAGTAAGGTGATGCTTTTGTAAAATGATTGCAAGACCATGAAGCTTCTATGGCAGCTTCTGCCAAGCTTATCCTATAAAAATAGGTCCCAATTTATTGTATATTAGTTGATCACGAAAAGAGAATGCTTGTTCTCAATGGTGATTGTTAGCCACATTTTGGCCTTGTCAACTTCGCATTCCGGCCTGATTATAACGTCAGCATCTACACGTTGCCTGAGACGGTTCGGTTCGGGTATGTCCGACCCCAAGCCCCCCGCCCAAAGGACTGCCCGAACCGAACCAACCTTTACTGGCCTACAGCGTAATTCCTTAAACTTGAACCAGTTTAAGGTAAAAGATTACCATAAATATAAAGTGTTAGAGCGACCTTTGTGCGTCCAAAAGGGCGCACTGCGCGTTAGCCACTCAGACAGATGCAACGCTTCCTAAAAATCAAAGATTTTACGTATTCACCAAGCATGGATTGTGTCTGCCTAGGAAGTCTAGAGACCTAGCCGATCTTCCTGTTTGAAAATAGCTGCACCGTGAATCTGGCCAAGAGCATTGTCGCTTTTGCTTTCCTGCAGTACGACCGCACAGCCGGTCACGTCTTTGCGCGTGAGTTCTGAGGCAGGCAGCTCAATCTTCAGAGCTTTGCCATCCCACATGCCGATTGTATTGATGTCAGTCACGGTGTTGCGATAGGTGACTGACTGCCCGGCGTTCTCACCCTTATCAATCGGGATTGTCACTGAATCGCGCAGGTAAAACATTACCACATGAACGGGCTTTGCAGGCTTTTTGCCTGCCGCTATCTCTATAGACAGACGACCGTCATCAAGCTTCTTGATACTAACAGGAACATTGAGCTTGCTGGCCGCAATATGCTGCTTAACAACCTCGGCATCGCCGCCATTCATTTCCGATGCGCCATTTACGATCGCTTGAGGCGTGTAGACCATCTTCGCATTGAACGAATTGCGATAGGCATTCTGGCGATCTGTATTGTCCTGAGAAGCTAGCGTATCGCGCCAGCCCATATAATCCCAGTAATTGACGTGGAATGACAGTGCGAGCACGTTCGCATCATCGGCGTATTTCGCCAAATTCTTGTCAGCCTGTGGGCAGGATTTACAGCCCTGACTGGTATAAAGCTCAAGAACCGAAGTTCGCGTGCTGCTATCTTGGGCCTTTGCCACCCCATGCATGGATAGACACCCGGTGAAGGCCAAACCCAGCGCGGCACAAACACCGCGCAAGCCGGGAACGTATTCACCGGAAAGCCATGTATTTGTCCCTTGGAAGGGCGAATGGAAGGTCACTTTGGGTTCATCCTGCAATAATTGACGCTGACATCTATTATGTAGGAATTACGACGATCAATAGGAATTCACGTTGCAGTGAGATTTGCAGGCAATGTGTTTCTTTTATCTCACTGTCACAATCTATGGAAAAGCCGCCGAATTGCTCCGGCGGCTTTTTATTTCGACGATTTCGCTGATTAAGCAGCGAGATCGCGCAGAACGGTCTGCAGAATGCCACCATTCTTCATGTAGTCGAGCTCGTCCAGCGTATCGATACGGCAGATGAGCGGAACCTTCTTCACCGTGCCATCGGCATAGGTGATGGAAGCTTCAACCTTCTGGCGCGGGCGTACATCGGCAAGGCCTTCGATGGAGACGATTTCATCGCCCTTCAGACCGAGCGTCTGCCAGCTTGTGCCTTCCTCGAAGACGAAAGGCACAATGCCCATGCCAACGAGGTTGGAGCGGTGAATACGCTCAAACGACTGCGCAATCACGGCCTTGACGCCAAGCAGGTTGGTGCCCTTTGCAGCCCAGTCACGCGACGAGCCATTGCCATATTCGACGCCTGCGAAGACGACGAGTGGAACACCTTCTGCCTTATACTCCATTGCCGCGTCGTAGATCGAGGTTTCTTCCTTCGACGGGTAATGGATGGTGTAGCCGCCTTCACGACCGTTTTCGCCCAGCATGTGGTTACGAATACGGATATTGGCGAAGGTGCCGCGCATCATCACTTCATGGTTGCCACGACGCGTGCCGTACTGGTTGAAGTCAGCAATGCCGACGCCATGGTCGATGAGATACTTACCAGCAGGCGACTGTGCCTTGATGGAACCTGCAGGCGAGATGTGGTCGGTCGTGATCTTGTCGCCGAAGAGGCCCAAAACGCGGGCGCCCTTGACGTCTGCAATCGTACCAGCCGACTTGCCCATGCCCACGAAGTAAGGCGGGTTCTGTACATAGGTTGAATTGTCGTCCCATGCATAGGTCTGGCCAGCAGGAACCTGCACGGCCTGCCAGTTTTCGTCGCCCTTGAACACATCCGCATATTTCTCCGAGAAGACTTTGCGGGTGACATTCTTGGCGATGAATTCCTGGATTTCAGCCGATGAAGGCCAGATGTCACGCAGGAACACCGGATTACCGTTCTGATCTTCGCCAAGTGGCTCTTTGGTCAGGTCCTTGGTGACCGTGCCAGCAAGCGCATGAGCAACAACCAAAGGCGGCGAAGCCAGATAGTTTGCCTGGACGTCAGGCGAAACACGACCTTCAAAGTTACGGTTGCCGGAAAGAACGGCTGCCGCAATCAGACCCTTTTCATTGATGGTCTTGGAGATCGGAGCAGGCAATGGACCGGAGTTACCGATACAGGTCGTGCAACCGAAACCAACAAGGTTGAAGCCGAGCGCATCAAGGTCTTTTTGCAGGCCAGCCGACTCAAGATAAGCGGCAACCACCTGGGAACCAGGAGCGAGCGAGGTCTTGACCCAAGGCTTGGTCTTAAGCCCCTTGGCAACGGCGTTGCGTGCCAGAAGACCGGCAGCAATCAGAACGCTTGGGTTCGAGGTGTTGGTGCACGATGTGATAGCGGCAATTGCCACATCGCCATGACCAAGATCATAGTCTTCGCCTTCAACGGCATAACGCGTGGTCTGGCCGGTGGTCTTCTTGTATTCGGTTTCAAGCGAAGTTGCGAAACCCGATCCGATGTTTTCCAGCGCAATGCGGCCTTCAGGACGCTTTGGACCAGCCATCGATGGAACCACGTCACCCATGTCGAGTTCAAGAATGTCGGTGAAGACCGGGTCTTCGGAACCCTTTTCACGCCACATGCCCTGCGCACGGGAATAGGCTTCAACAAGCGCGAGACGGTCTTCTGCGCGACCGGTCGTGTTCATATAGTTGAGCGTTTCCTTGTCGATCGGGAAGAAGCCGCAGGTTGCGCCATATTCCGGGCCCATGTTCGCAATAGTCGCGCGATCAGCGAGCGTCATGTTTTCGAGGCCTTCGCCGAAGAACTCGACGAACTTGCCGACGACGCCCTTCTTGCGCAGCATCTGCGTGACGGTGAGCACGAGATCTGTTGCGGTCACGCCTTCTTTGACCTTGCCGGTCAGGCGGAAGCCGATGACTTCCGGCAGCAGCATGGAAACCGGCTGGCCGAGCATCGCAGCTTCCGCTTCGATGCCACCAACACCCCAGCCAAGAACGCCAAGGCCATTGACCATGGTGGTGTGGGAATCGGTGCCGACGCAGGTGTCAGGATAAGCAACGGTCACGCCGTCCTCTTCCTTGGTCCATACTGCCTGTGCCAGATATTCGAGGTTCACCTGATGGCAGATGCCTGTGCCCGGAGGAACGACGCGGAAGTTCTTGAATGCCTGCTGGCCCCATTTCAGGAAGCGGTAGCGTTCGCCATTGCGCTGATATTCAAGATCCACATTGGCCTTGAATGCGCTGGGATTGCCGAATTCATCGACGATGACTGAGTGGTCGATGACGAGATCGACAGGAACCAGTGGGTTGATTTTTTCAGGATCGCCGCCGAGTGCCTTGAGGCCATCGCGCATGGCTGCAAGGTCAACAACGGCAGGAACGCCGGTGAAGTCCTGCATGAGCACGCGTGCCGGGCGATAGGCGATTTCTGCACCTGCCGAACCGCGATCTGTGAGCCATGCGGCAACAGCTTCGATATCCGACTTCTTGACGGAGCGGTCATCTTCAAAGCGAAGCAGGTTCTCAAGCAGAACCTTCATGGAAAATGGAAGTTTGGAAATGCCAGTAAGACCGTTCTTTTCGGCTTCGGTCAGGCTGTAATAGACATAGTCCTTACCGTTGACGGTAAGCGTTTTGCGGCTTTTGAAACTATCAATGTTTGACACGTTAGTTCGTCCTCATGCTACTGGCCGGAAAACCAGGACGAACGCCTAGGCTTGCGTTTCAAGGACGCGCCAAGGTGCGGGTGCAGTCATTTCCGCTGTCCGTCCCGAAACCTGTGCTCTCACGAGCGCCAAGTGTTTGAGATCGGCCAAAATTTGTTTCCACACCGACCGCTGGCATGGTAACTCAGATATAGGGAGTTTCTTATAACGATTCCAGACAGATTATCGTGAACGTCATCCCTTGCGGCAAAATGTTGCGATATCCCATTTGGCGTATGCCAAATGTGGTAAGGAGAGAATATGCGGCTTGGGGCCGAAAATCTGGCGGGCGAGCGCGGCGGCGAAACGATCTTTGCAGGTCTTTCATTTGAAGTATTGTCCGGCGAAGCGCTGATTGTCACTGGCCCGAACGGCTCCGGAAAGTCTACTTTACTGCGCATTATCTGCGGTCTGCTTGCCCCTGAAGTTGGTAAGATCGAGCTGTTGGAAGACAGAGCCGCGTTGCCCGTTCGAGCTGCCTGCCATTATCTCGGCCACCAGAATGCAATGAAGCCAGCTTTAAGCGTGCGTGAGAACCTTTTATTCTGGCAGAAATTTAACGGTTCCGCACGATTTGACATCGATGAAGCACTGGAAGCGGTTGATCTGCCGGGCGTTGATCATCTGCCTTTCGGCTATCTCTCGACAGGGCAAAAGCGCCGCGTTTCCATCGCCAAGCTACTGATCAGCCACCGTCCGCTCTGGATTGTCGATGAACCGACCGCTGGTCTCGACAAGGCATCCGAAGCGCGTTTTGCTGAATTGATGCGAGACCATATGGGAGAGGGCGGCATGGTGATTGCCGCAACGCATATTCCGCTCGGCCTCGAAGGCGTGCGGACGCTCGACATGGCGCAATATTCGCACGAGGTCGTGTGATGCTGGCACTGTTTCTGCGAGATTTGCGTCTGAGTTTCCGTGCCGGCGGCGGCGCGCTGATCGGTATTCTGTTCTTTCTGGCAGTCATTTCAGTGATGCCATTTGGCGTCGGTCCCGATCTCAATCTGCTGGCGCGCATTGGGCCCGCCATGCTGTGGATCGGCGCTTTGCTGGCAACACTTCTCGGCCTCGACCGGCTGTTTCAGGCGGATCGCGAAGATGGCTCGCTTGATCTGCTACTGATCGGCGCAGACCGCCATATGCTGGCTTTTACAGTGTTTGTGAAATGCGTCGCTCATTGGGTCGCGAGTGTTCTGCCGCTGGTCATTGCCTCGCCGATGCTTGGGCTTTTCATGAATATGGATACGACGGCAACCGCTGCAACAGCGCTCACACTTCTGGTCGGAACCCCCGCAATTGCCTTTATCGGCGCTGTCGGCGCTGCACTTGCTGTGGCTTTGCCGCGGGGCGGCCTGCTGGTTTCGGTGATCGTGCTGCCGCTGACCATTCCAGTGCTGATTTTCGGCGTATCTGCTTCTTATGGCGCGACTGATATGGTGGCGCCTTTCTTTGCACCGTTTCTTATTCTCTGCGCATTGACTTTGTTTTTTGCAGTTTTGGGGCCGATCTCTGCGGCGGCTGTTCTTAAAACGTCGGCGGATTGACGCAGTTGATTACGGTCAATTGAACGCCCAATCGGGTCGGGTTAAATAAAGGTCATGACGAAAGACATCGTGAAAACCACAAGCTGGCTCGATCTGGCAAATCCCACGCGCTTCCTCGCTTTCGTGGGCAAGGTATTGCCGTGGCTTGGCGGCCTGTCTGCGCTCATTCTGGCAACTGGCCTTTATATGGTTTTCCTGTCGCCGGATGATTACCAGCAGGGACTGACTGTCCGTATCATGTATATCCATGTGCCTTTCGCATGGCTTTCCATGATGTGTTATTCGATCATGGCAATTTCGGCGCTGGGCACGCTGGTCTGGCGTCATCCGCTGGCCGATGTTTCGATCCGCGCTGCGGCTCCCTTGGGCGCGGTGTTCACAGCACTTGCACTTGCAACCGGTTCGCTCTGGGGCAAGCCGATGTGGGGTACATGGTGGGTGTGGGACGCGCGTCTTACCTCCGTCTTCGTGCTCTTCCTGATGTATCTTGGCATTATCGCGCTGTCGCGTGCAATTGATGATCCGGCCAAAAGCGCCAAGCCTGTGGCGGTGCTCACACTGGTCGGCTTCATCAATATTCCGATCATCAAATTCTCGGTCGACTGGTGGAACACATTGCATCAGCCAGCATCCGTCTTCCGTATGGATGGCCCGACCATTGACGGCTCCATGCTTCGTCCGCTTTTCGTGATGGCCATCGGCTTCACACTGCTGTTTCTGGCGCTTCACATGATGGCGATGCGCAATGAAATCTGGCGTCGCCGGGTGGCTTCGATGAAAAAGCTCGCAGCCCGCAATGTGGATCGCAATCGCGCCAAACAGGCCGGGGAGCGTGCATAATGGGCAATCATCTAGGCTTTGTTCTGGCATCTTATGGCATTACGGTTGTCGCACTTGCTGTCACCATCGGCTGGATATTGATTGATCAGCGTATCCAGAAAAGTGAGCTGAAACGGCTTGAGGCGCAGGGTGTGCGTCGCCGTTCTGCCAAAGCATCCGGTTCTGCGAAATGACTGAGACAACGCAAAAGCAACCCGCATCCAAGAAACGTTCAACCTGGGTGGCATTGCTGCCGCTGCTGATCTTCGTGGCACTGGCTGCGGTTTTTGCTGTGCAGCTTTTGTCGGGCAAGGATAGCTCGACCATCCCGTCGGCACTTATTGGCAAGGATGCACCGCAAACCAGTCTGCCAGCCGTTGAAGGTTTGACACGCGACGGCGCGCCTGTTCCGGGGCTCAACAGCGAAGATTTCAAGGGCAAGCTTACACTGGTCAATGTGTGGGGATCGTGGTGCGTTCCTTGTCGTCAGGAGCATCCGCTGCTGATGGAAATCGCCAAGGATGAGCGCATTCGCGTGGTTGGCCTCAATTACAAAGACCAGCCCGAAAACGCCCGCCGTTTCTTGGGCGATCTCGGTAATCCGTTTGCTGCCGTCGGCGCCGACCGTGCCGGACGCTCAGCCATTGAATGGGGCGTCTATGGCGTGCCTGAAACCTTCCTCGTCGATAAAGACGGCAAGATTGTCTACAAGCATGTCGGGCCGTTTACGCCGGAATCTGTGAAGAACGATCTGATGCCAGCGGTGGCCAAAGCACTGCAATAATAAAAGTCTATAAAATGGAAAAAGCCCCGCATGTGCGGGGCTTTTGCTTTTTTAGTTCAATCAATCAGGCAGTTTCCGCACTGCGCCCTTGGCAGCACTGGTTGCCATGGAAGCATAAGCCTTTAGCGCAGTTGAAACCTTGCGCTTGCGCTCTTCAAGCGGCTTCCAGCCTGTTTCATTCTGCTCGGCGCGGCGTTCTGCCAGCGTTGCATCATCAACAGCCAGATGAATCTTGCGGTTTGGAATGTCGATATCGATGATATCGCCCTCACGCACCAGACCGATTGTGCCGCCTTCGGCTGCTTCCGGCGAAACGTGACCGATCGAAAGGCCCGAAGAGCCGCCCGAGAAACGTCCGTCGGTGATCAGCGCGCAAGCCTTACCCAGACCCTTCGACTTGAGGTAACTGGTCGGATAGAGCATTTCCTGCATACCCGGACCGCCGCGCGGGCCTTCATAGCGGATCAGCACAATGTCGCCAGCCTTGATCTTGCCGTTCAGAATGCCGAGCACGGCGGAATCCTGGCTTTCGAAGATGCGGGCAGGGCCGGAGAACTTCAGAATGGAATCATCCACGCCTGCGGTCTTCACGATGCAGCCATCTTCCGCGAGATTGCCGTAAAGTACCGCCAGACCACCATCCTGACTGAATGCATGTTCCTTGGAACGGATGACGCCCTTTTCACGGTCAGCATCGACGCTGTCAAAGCGGCGTTCCTGAGAAAAGGCAACCTGTGTCGGCACGCCGCCCGGAGCCGCCGAATAGAACTTATGCACCATTTCGCTATTGGTACGGGTGACGTCCCAATGATCAAGCGCTTTGCCCATGGTTTCACTGTGCACGGTCGGCAGATCGGTATTGATGAGGCCTGCCTTGTCGAGCTGACCCAGAATACCCATGATGCCGCCCGCGCGATGCACATCTTCCATGTGAACCGTGTTGTTGGCGGGTGCGACCTTGCAGAGAACCGGCACGCGACGCGACAGGCGGTCGATATCGGCCATGGTAAAGTCGATTTCGGCTTCCTGTGCGGCTGCAAGCAGATGCAGAACCGTATTGGTCGAGCCGCCCATGGCAATGTCGAGCGTCATGGCGTTTTCAAAGGCCGGGAAGCTCGCTATCGAGCGCGGCAATACGCTTTCATCGTTCTGCTCATAATAACGGCGAGCAAGATCGACAACCAGATGACCGGCTTCAACGAAGAGGCGCTTGCGGTCGGCATGGGTTGCAAGCGTCGAACCATTGCCCGGCAGCGACAGGCCAAGCGCTTCGGTGAGGCAGTTCATCGAGTTTGCGGTGAACATGCCCGAGCACGAACCACAGGTCGGGCAGGCAGAGCGTTCAATCGCCTTGACCTGATCGTCGGTGTAGCTGTCGTCGGCAGCTGCGACCATTGCGTCAACGAGGTCGAGTTTCTTGACCTGGTCGTCCCAGATAACCTTGCCGGCTTCCATAGGACCACCGGAAACGAACACGACCGGGATATTGAGGCGCAGAGCAGCCATCAGCATACCGGGAGTGATCTTGTCGCAGTTGGAAATGCAGACCATCGCATCCGCGCAATGGGCATTGACCATGTATTCCACCGAGTCGGAGATCAGTTCACGCGATGGCAGCGAATAGAGCATACCGTCGTGACCCATGGCGATGCCGTCATCGACCGCAATGGTGTTGAATTCCTTGGCAACGCCGCCCGCACTTTCGATTTCGCGCGCAACCAACTGACCCAGATCCTTGAGGTGCACATGGCCCGGCACGAACTGCGTGAACGAGTTCACCACAGCAATAATAGGCTTGCCAAAATCCTCATCTTTCATGCCGGTGGCGCGCCATAGGCCGCGCGCGCCAGCCATATTGCGGCCGTGGGTGGTAGTACGCGAACGATAAGGAGGCATTTTCAAACCTTTTAGGAACTGTTCTAACTTTGATGCCGGTATGACAGAATCATTTCCGCAGAGCAAAGCGCAAATTGCCCCAGAGACTGCACTGGCGCACTATTTTAAAAGGCACGTTGCATTCCACGGAAGGTTCAGGCGTGCAACAGCAATTGCAGGCACCGACGCCGATAATCTAACATATCGTTGATATAATGCAAAAGATTTAAAGCTTTAAACGTAAGGAAATTTCTTAAAGCTCATTTGTCGCAGAAGCCATGGCGCTATCGAGAAGCGCATTGGCTGTCTTCATACGCTGTTCTGCCGCCAGACGAAACTCTTCCGGCAGACGATCGGGGTGATTGTTCGCTGCAAAGCTGCGACGCAGTCGCTGTAGCTCGGAGCGTTTCATCCCCGGTTTAAGATCGAGTTCACTGCGAATTGATGCGGGAGAATGGTTCTTCATCCGCTCGACCAAATCGCGTTTCACATTCTCCGCTTCATCATCGACTTCATTTGTGTCGAAAGAAGGAAAGGTTGTTTGAGTAGCGGGTCCCGAACTTGAAATCGGGCTGAAGCCAGCTGAGAAAACCGCCGAAGCAAGGCCGATATGCGGGCGATGCGTTTGCTCGTCGCTGTCGCCATCCGCTTCAGTTTCTTTCAGCACTGTTGCAAAATCGGGAAAGTTTTGGCGCATCAAACCTGCTGCACAATTTCAGACGATAGTGCCGTTGCTAGAGCTCGTGTCAGCACATAGGGCGGAACCGGTTTTTGAAATACCGGAACTTCCGGGTATCGAGCCGCCAGATGTGCAGGTAGACCGCCGCCAGTATGAATAACCACGAAGATATTCTGACTTTTCAAGCGGTCTAAAATGGGTTCCAGATCACCGTCAGCAAGGTTCACGTCGAGGATCGCAGCATCGACTGGCTGCTTGCTGATGAGGTCTATGGCTTGTCTTACTGTGCCGACGGGGCCGACAACGGTTCCGTTGGCATCTTCTACAGTCGCGGCCACGTCGAGGGCGACGAAAATTTCGTCCTCCACGACCAGTACCTTTCTCTGCTCAAGATTATCCATCGTCTTTCCAGTGTCGCTTTCGATTTAAACTTACATGAGGCCCATTTGCGCGGGCTATCACAGAGTCAATGCGCAAGGACACAGGGAGGTTCCCTGAGAGAATAGGATACTAGACTAATGGTGAATCAAATCTTTACTTCGCTGAAGTCTCAAGGCGAAGTTTCAAAGGGTTGATCCTGCCTCGCCTCGTCAATTTTTAGAAAGCGGTGAAGGTGAGGGTGGTCAGAGAACGCACGATGTTTGGAATGTTCAAAACGTTCTCATTGATGAATTTGCCGATATCGTCGCCTTCTTTGACGTAGATTTTGGCCAGAAGATCGAACTCACCGCTCGTCGAATAGAGTTCCGATACGATCTCACGCTGATAGAGCGTATCCGCAACTTCATAGGTCTTGCCAGGGGCACATTGCAGTTGCAGGAAAACGGGCTTCATATTTCTTCCTTTCGCCACCAGTTGCCCGGCGGACAAGTAACTGGATTGCCGGTCGCGTTTGCTGGTTTCAAGCACGGCCACTGGAGTGAAATCAAGTGCATTTCACACAAGTCCCTGCCGTTTCACAATCAGCACTAATTTACTGAATTGTGTTTTTAATAGAGGAAGGCGATAAGACTCCCTAAAAGTTGAAGTAAGATAATCATTAGATGCTCTATGTACTGCCCGCCGTTCTGCTCCTGTTTTCACTGGCCTTCGTAATCGTTTGGGCCATCGATCAACTGCGCAGTTATCTTTTATGGTGTGCTCTCTGCTTCTTCTGCATCGGCATTGCCATGCTTGCCCAGCTTGTCGATATACCTGCAGATGATGGGCAGAATACAATGCTCACCGCCACAATATATGTGCTGGGCGCTTTTGCTGGTGGACAGGGCATACTCCGCAGGTCAGGCCTTCGCTTGCCTGTCTGGTTTGGCCTTGTCAGCCTTGCTCTTATCTTTGGCGGGATCGTTTTCTTCCTTTATCCCTATCCGAGCTTGCTTGGTCGGGTTTACGTCCTGAACTTCGGCTTGGCCTGTATGATCCTGGCCTATGTCTGGTATCTGCGCGGGCTTGTGCGTGGTTCGCAGGCCGACAAACTGATCCTCGGTATGTTGTTTCTGGTGGCGATACATATTTTCGTGCGAACGTCACTCACTGCACATTCCATCGTCGGAAATGACACGGAAGTCGATTTTGCCTACACGCCGTTCTGGCAATGGACGGTATTTTCTACCGCTGTTGCCTCCGTGATTGCAGGACTTGTGCTTTTTGCCGCAGCCGGTGCCGATCGATTCAGCGAGCTTGTTCATGAGCGGGACAGCGATCCATTAACCGGTCTGCTGAACCGGCGCGGACTCGAAACCCGTATGAGCGCTTTAGGGCGTCACGATCTTTCGGGTTGGATCGTCGCTTGCGATATCGACTATTTCAAAACGATCAATGACGTTTATGGCCATGCAACGGGTGACGTTGTTCTGAAAGAGTTCGCAGAAATCCTTCAAGCACATTCCAGAGCGCGCAATCTGACGGCGCGCATAGGCGGGGAGGAGTTCATCATCTTCATCGATGATATGCCGGCGGATGAAGCCTTTGCTCTTGTTGAACATATTCGGGAGGGCGTGAAGACACGCGAATTTTCGCGGCTGGCCAAAGGTGCGAATATTAGCTGTAGTTTTGGGGTGGTGCGGCTCAACAGCAAGGATGATTTCTGGCAGGCCGTGGAACGTGCAGACAAGGTACTTTACACCGCCAAGGAAGCGGGACGCGATCGTACCTTGTTTGAAGAGACAGGTGCGTGATCTGTTCAACTCGTTCTTATGGGGACGAAGGTCGATAAAATTGCCGTGATGGTCGACAAGATGGCCCAAAGAGTGTGTTAGTAAGCCTTCCTATTGAAACTATTGCGAAGCGAGTTATCCAGAATCCAATGAAATTTCAGCTCAATCCTGTCGTCGCCCGCCTTTTGTCACTGGTCACCATGTCGGTTGCTGTTTCATTGAGTGCCCCCTCAATGGCCATGACTGCACTTGAAAAGGCCCAGCTTGAAAAGCTCGATCCTGCAACGCGTCTTGAACAGCGCTGCGATGTCGAGGCGATGGAACAGATCAGCCGGGACGAGCGTAAGCTTTCCGTTGATAAGGTTTTGGCCTACGCTTTTTCTGATCCAGAAGTTTCAAATAATACGATCAAAGCAGGCGGAGCTGCTTTTCGCAGTCGCGAGCACTGGTATAAGCTTGCCTTCGTTTGCAAAACCGATGATGAGCACATCAATGTCGTTTCATTCGACTATGATATTGGTGACGAGGTTCCGCAGGATCAGTGGGACAAGCATTATCTCGTCCCCTGATTAATATCGCCCATTTAGCGGAACATTTATTCCTCACTATCGTCGGCGCGGCAGGCTGAAAGCAGCGTCACTTCTTTGGCGGTATGATCTGCCTCAAGGTGACTAAGTACAGCCTGACCGTCTTTTTCAGCCCAGCGATAGCTGTCCTGCTCGTCCAGAGCGACATATTTCTTGAGACTTTCGTGCCATTGCAGGGCGACCATTTTTCCCTCAGCATCCAGCACAGCAAAAGCCGGAAGATCACCTGTTTTGATATAGGTTACAGGCACGACGACGCCGCGTTCACATATATAATCGATACGTTCCACGGTTTTCTGTTCCACGGTTTCAGCATGGGCAGGGAGGATTTGGGCGAGGGCTGCAACGCTCAGTGACGTCAGCAAAACAGACGTTTTATATTTCATTGTCATCGACCTCTTTCAGTTTTTTGGAACCGCTTATGCGGATCAACCGCGGCGAAGATTTGTTGGTTTTAATTCACTAATAAAATCCGACTTAAAAACCGAATATTTTTGAAAAGCGATGCAACGAAATTCAACTTCGCCCGTTCTTGCTCTGCTGGTCGTTAGATCGGCCGGGGCCCGGAGTAAATTTGCCCCCGCAATCCCAATCCGGGTCCCACCCTATTGAGGGTGAATATTGATATGAGAACTGGGATCTCTTCAATCACCACATTGATAATTATTACCTCTGCTCCAGCTTATGGAGATGAGCGCTAGAATTTTATTCCTCGTAATTCGTTAGGATTGCTTAGAATTTCCGAACTGCTTTCAAATAAGAGAAACGTTGTGGCATCCTGTGAGCAAAAACCTCTGATACTGTTTCATCAATAGAACGCGGAGAGGTGGCCCTGAACATGTCGAAGAACCTATCGAAATTTTCATTTGCACTTGCGGCGTTTGTAGCGACGGCAACGCTTGCAGGTGGCATCCAGACAAGTCATGCTGATCAGACACTGTTGAACGTGTCCTATGATCCAACGCGTGAGCTTTATAAAGATTATAATGCAGCTTTCGCAAAGCACTGGAAAGAGGAAACGGGTGAGACCGTCACCATCCGCGCTTCGCATGGTGGGTCGGGCAAGCAGGCGCGCTCAGTGATCGATGGCGTGAAGGCTGACGTTGTCACGCTTGCGCTTGAAAGCGATATCGATGCAATCGTCGAGCATACGGGCAAGATCGACAAGGAATGGCGCAAGCGCCTGCCTGATAATTCCTCGCCTTACACATCAACAATCGTCTTCCTCGTTCGCAAGGGTAATCCAAAGGCGATCAAGGACTGGGGCGATCTCGTCAAGGATGGCGTCGAGGTCATTACGCCGAATCCCAAGACATCAGGCGGTGCGCGCTGGAATTATCTCGCGGCCTGGGCCTGGGCTCACAAGCAATATGGCGGCGATGAAGCCAAGATAAAAGAATATATCGGCGAACTTTTCCGTCATGTTCCGGTGCTTGATACAGGCGCACGCGGTTCAACAACGACGTTCGTACAGCGTCAGCTCGGTGATGTGCTGCTGGCTTGGGAAAACGAAGCCTATCTTTCGATTGCTGAGTTTGGCGACGATGCTTTTGATATCGTCGTCCCACCACAGTCCATTCTTGCCGAGCCACCAGTCGCTCTCGTTGACAAGAACGCAGACGACAACGGCACCCGCAAAGTTGCTGAAGCCTATCTCGAATATCTCTATTCGCCAGAAGGACAGGCCATCGCAGCCAAGCATTTTTATCGTCCGTCCAAGCCTGATGTCATTCCCGCTGACCAGAAGCGTGAATTCCCTCAGTTGCAGCTTGTGACGATTGATGATCCAATCTTTGGCGGTTGGGCCAAGGCACAGCCTTATCATTTCGGTGACGGAGGCACTTTCGACCAGATCTACAAGCCTGCAAAATAATCCAGTTAGGACGCAGCCATCCGACAAATCAATAAAAGGGAACAAATATTGATGTCTTCGCGCCCTGCACCGGTCAGAGCAGGGTGGCATTTTAGAAAACCGAGTGTCATTCCGGGCTTCGGACTGACACTCGGTTTTAGTGTCGCCTATTTGACCCTTCTCATTCTTATCCCGCTGGCAGCTCTGGTTCTGCGCTCGACAGATGTCGGCTTTGCAGGTTTCTGGCGTATCATCACCGATGAACGCACGATCAGAGCTCTTGAAACGAGCTTCGGCACTGCTTTCATTGCCGCTCTCATCAATGTTGTATTTGGTGTGATCCTGGCATGGGTTCTGGTGCGTTATCGCTTCCCGGGGCGGCGGTTTATCGACGCGATTGTCGATATTCCTTTCGCTCTGCCCACAGCTGTCGCCGGCATCGCGCTTGCCTCGATCTACGCGCCAAATGGATGGATCGGCAGTCTGCTTGCACCTTTCAATATTCGGATCGCGTTTTCGCGCGCCGGCATCGTGGTGGCGCTGATTTTTATAGGCCTCCCGTTTGTGGTGCGCACTGTTCAGCCGATCATGGAGGAAATCAGCCGTGAGGTTGAGGAGGCCGCTGCAACATTGGGTGCATCACGCTTTCAGACAATCTGGCGTGTGCTTCTGCCCAGCTTGCAACCTGCCGTTCTGACCGGCTTTGCGCTCGCTTTTGCGCGTGGAGTTGGCGAATACGGTTCGGTGATCTTCATTGCGGGCAACACACCCTATGTGTCTGAAATAGCGCCCTTGCTGATCGTTATCCGGCTTGAAGAGTATGATTATGCCGGTGCCACCGCGCTTGCGACTGTGATGTTGGCGCTGTCGTTTGCCATGTTGCTGTTCATCAATCTGATCCAGTCCTGGACAAGAAGGAAGTACGGCCATGTCGAATAATGTGTCAGCTTCCACGCAAAGCGCCGTAACGGAAAGCCTGCCGACACGGATCTTGTTGATCGCGATCGCACTTGTATTTCTGGCGCTGTTTCTCATCTTGCCGGTGATAGCGGTTTTCGTCGAAGCTTTCCGCAAAGGCGCGGGCGAATATTTTGCAGCTTTGGTTGAACCGGATGCCTGGGCAGCTATCAAACTGACGCTGCTGGTCACTGTCATTGCGGTGCCGCTTAACCTCGTGTTCGGTGTTGCAGCAGCATGGGCCATCGCCAAGTTTGAGTTTAAAGGCAAGGCACTTCTCACCACGCTTATAGATCTGCCATTCTCAGTATCACCGGTTATTTCCGGTCTGGTTTTTGTGCTGTTGTTTGCAAGTCACAGCGTTTTGGGGCCTTGGCTCTCAAGTCATGGCATCGATATCCTGTTTGCAGTTCCCGGGATTGTTCTGGCAACGTTATTTGTGACGTTCCCATTCGTGGCCCGTGAGCTTATTCCGCTGATGCAGGAGCAGGGAAGCGGTGATGAGGAGGCTGCAATCTCGCTGGGAGCCAATGGATGGCAGACGTTCCGCTATGTTACCTTGCCCAATATCAAATGGGGCCTTCTCTACGGCGTTCTGCTTTGCAATGCCCGCGCGATGGGTGAGTTTGGCGCCGTGTCTGTGGTGTCTGGCCACATTCGTGGGCTCACAAACACAATGCCACTGCATGTCGAAATCCTTTATAACGAGTATAATTTCGTCGCGGCCTTTGCAGTTGCGTCTCTTTTGGCGTTGCTCGCCCTTGTCACCTTGGCGATCAAAGCTTTCCTTGAACTGCGTTACGGCGATGAACTTGCTGGCGGTAACGGGCACTAATAACCTATAGATGAGAATAAGCCGCCCAAGCTTTAGCTTAGCGTTGGCGGTAGGGGAAAGGATTGGGAATGGAAGTTCGTGTCGCCGGTGTGCGTAAAGAGTTTGCTCGCTTTCCGGCATTGCATAATGTGTCGCTGGACATCCGTTCGAGCGAGTTGATTGCTTTGCTTGGACCATCTGGCTCAGGCAAGACGACCTTGCTGCGCTTGATAGCCGGGTTGGAAAAGCCAACGGAAGGTGCAATTTATTTTGGTGAGGAAGACGCCTCGCACAAAAGTGTCCAGGAGCGCAACGTCGGCTTCGTGTTCCAGCACTATGCATTGTTTCGTCATATGACGGTCGCAGAGAATATTGGCTTTGGTCTGAAGGTTCGCCCAGGCAGCACGCGTCCGGCCAGCGCTGAAATCAGACGCCGCGCGCTCGAACTGCTTGATCTGGTGCAACTGAAGGGGCTTGAAAATCGCTATCCTTCGCAGCTTTCAGGCGGTCAGCGCCAGCGTGTTGCACTTGCACGCGCCATGGCAATCGAGCCAAAGGTTCTTCTTCTCGATGAACCATTCGGCGCTCTTGATGCACAGGTACGCAAAGAGCTGCGTCGTTGGTTGCGCGAAATTCATGACAAGACCGGTCACACGACCGTTTTTGTGACGCACGATCAGGATGAAGCGCTGGAATTGGCGGATCGTGTCGTGGTCATGAGTCAGGGACGAATCGAGCAGATCGGTACACCGGACGAGGTTTATGACACCCCTAATTCTCCCTTCGTCTATGGCTTTATCGGCGAATCCAGCACTCTTCCTGTCCGTGTCGAGAATGGTGAAGTTTGGCTCGCGGATCGCAATATCGGACTGACGGCGAATGGCGCTGCGGATGGTGAAGCGCAGCTTTTCTTCCGTCCCCATGATGTCGAACTGCTTGAGGGATGTGGTGGCTGTATTGCCGGAACGGTCATTGCAAGCCGCAGATCCGGCGGCAAACGGCGGGTAGAACTTGAGATCGGCGGTTCTCGCGAGCGTGTCGAGATCGAGATTCCCGCTGAACATCCGGCGGCAGAGAAAAGCCGCATCGCTTTCCGCCCTCGCTATTGGCAGGTTTTTGGAAACGAGGATGCTAAAAACGCCGCTGAACAAGCACCGGCTTTGGCAGAGTAAAATCTGTCGTCAGGACCGGTTCAGTCCTGCACTATTATGAAGACATCCGCATCTTTTCCGAGATGCGGATGTCTTTTTTCATTCAAGGGGCAGAAAAGTCCCGCAAGGCATTTTCGCAAACTATTACGCAGAGTAGTATTATTCTTATTTTCAGTATGTTAGGGTTGTAAAAGCCGGATATTTCATAACGCAACATTAATGTTCGGAAAGAATTGTGCGTTGCGATTTAAACGGTTTGAATATCAGCACAGCCCGTCGTCGCATTTTGGCCAAATGATATCGACATTCAGGGAACGAATTACGGATACTGTCGTTTTTCTGAATTGAAACTCTATTTAGTATTCACCCGCCGCATTCAACTCATTCCCTTCGGAAAGGCTGTTAAGGCACATGCCGGAATTGTCTTCTTCGCCGTCTAATTCGTCCATTGCCGATCGCAAGACTTCGGATCAGATTCCGCCCGAACAACCTTCTCCGATACGTGCTCTTTACAAAACAGAGGACGAGCTGCGCGAGCTTGCGGCATCCGTTGCGCGCGGAGATGAGCTGGCTTTGCCAGGCTATTTGCCTTTCGAATATGATGAGCGATTGTCTGAAAACGGTAAGCTAATCCTTCACGCCTACCGCTCTTCTGACGCTGCGTCTCGCGCGGGCGAGACCATCACGCCTGCTGCACAGTGGCTTCTCGACAACCACTATCAGATCGACAAAACCGTTCAGCAGACCCGCCGGGATTTGCCACGCAAGTTTATCCGCCAGCTGCCGACTTACGCAGCCATGAAGGACATGCCGCGTATTTTCGCGCTCGCCTGGCTTTACGTGGCGCATACGGACAGCAACTTTTCTCTTAAGTCTCTGACTGCGCTTGTGCAGGGTTTCCAGACCGTCGAGCCGCTGAAGATTGGTGAATTGTGGGCGCTGCCATCAGCTGTGCGCTATTTTCTGATTGAAAATGCGCGCCGTCTGGCGCTGCGCGTTGATCGCGCACGCAACATGCGCAATCTCGCTAACACTGCTGCCGACCGCATTGTGATTGCTGCAAATGAGGCAGAACTGGAAACGGTTCTTGCGCAGTACAATCAAGCCGCACGCGACAGTACCTTTGCCACGCATCTGCTTTATCGCCTGCGCAGCGCCTCAACCGATACGTCGGCAGCTTCAGGCTGGCTTGAACGTATTCTCGATCAGGAAGGCAGCAATGCAGAAGACGCCATAGTAGAAGAACATGCCCGCCAGTCCACTGGCGGCGTGACGATGGGCAATGTCATCACCAGCCTCAAAAGAATTGACGATATCGACTGGGAAACCTGGTTTGAAACCGTCAACGAGGTCGATGCGATCCTGCGCGATCATAGCGATTTCGAGCTGCTCGATTTCCGCTCGCGCAATGCGTATCGCGTGACGATTGAAAAGCTCGCTCGTTTCTCGAATATGAGCGAAATCGATATCACATGGGCCGCACTCAAGCTTGCAAAAGACAGCAAGGTTGGTGAGGCTCAGGCGGAAGGCAAAGGCTCGATTGCCTATTACCTTTCCGGCGACGGTCGAAAAGAGCTCGAACAGCTTTGTGGATATAAAGCGCCCTTTGGCGTGAAAGCCCTGCGTTGCTATCGTGGTCTTGGCTTGCTCGGTCTTTTCATTCCGACCGCCATCTTCACGATCCTGATCCTGACAATCGTCAATTACTGCATGATGAAGGCGGGTCTTTCTGCCGATCTGCGCACGCTGTTCACGCTGCTTGCGCTTTTCCCGGCAATGGACGCTTCCTATTCACTGTTCAACGCGCTTGTGCCGTGGTTCGTGCAGCCAACACGTCTGATCGGATTTGAATATAAGGAAGGCTTGCCAGCCGAAGCACGGACACTGGTTGCCGTGCCGACCCTGATCACGTCTCGAGATTCTATCGACGAGCAGATCCGCAATCTGGAAGTCCATTATCTGACCAATCCGCGCGGCGAGATCTATTTCTCGCTTGTCAGCGACTGGACGGATGCCAAGCAGGAAATCACACCTGCGGACATGGAAATCTATGAATATGCGCGTGAAGAAATCGCCAAGCTCAATGAGCACTATACCGGCAATGACCAGCCGCGTTTCTTCCTGCTTCACCGCCGCCGCCTTTATAATGAAAAGCAGGGCTGCTGGATGGGCTGGGAGCGCAAGCGCGGTAAGCTGCATGAGCTGAATCTGCTGCTGCGCGGCGATCAGGATACGAGCTATTTCCCTGCCGACGCTCGCCTGCCAAAAGACATCAAATATGTGATGACGCTCGACGCTGATACGCGTCTGACGCCTGAATCCGTCACGCATCTGGTGGGCAAACTCAGCCATCCGCTGAACCGCCCTATTTTCGATGACAAGACTGGTCGCGTTGTTCGTGGTTATGGCATTCTGCAGCCACGCGTTACGCCATCGCTGACCACTGGCGACGAAGCTTCGTTCCTGCAGCGCGTCTTCTCGGTAAATCGCGGTATAGATCCTTACGTCTTTGCCGTTTCTGACACCTATCAGGACTTGCTGGGCGAAGGCACATTCACCGGCAAGGGCCTTTACGATATCGATGCCTTTGAAGCAGCGCTGAAAGATCGCGTGGCTGAAAACACGTTGCTCAGCCACGACCTTCTTGAAGGCGGCTATGCGCGTGCAGCGCTCGTCAGCGATGTTGAAGTCGTTGAAGATTACCCGACCGGATACAATGTCGACGTATCGCGCCATCATCGTTGGGCGCGTGGTGACTGGCAGTTGCTGCCGTGGCTGTTCTCGGCAAGCCGCGGCGTCAGCACCATTACGCGCTGGAAGATGATCGACAATCTGCGTCGCTCGCTCAATCCGATCATGTGGCTGCTCGCTTCGGTGATCGGCTGGAGCATTCTGCCGCTTGGTGTGGCTGCCGTCTGGCAGGCCTTCCTGATCGTGAGCATGTTCGTGGCGCCGACTTTCGGTATCGTCACCAATCTCATTCCGTCGAATATGGACTATTCGCTGAAGGGCCATGCGCAATCGGTTCTGACTGATATCGCACTTGGCACGGCTGATGTCGCGCTGCGCACAACCTTCATCGCCCATTCGGCATTCCTTATGGCCGATGCAATCGTACGCACGATCTATCGTCTGTCCGTATCGCATCGCGATCTGCTTGAATGGAAAACAGCAGCCCAGGCAAAATCGTCGCCTGATACGCTCCTCTATTATTTCCAGCTTATGTGGCCTGCTATGGTCATCGCCGGTCTTGCGGTCTTTATCCCGCTCGGTGCCGACAGCCATGCAGCGCTGATTGCAGCACCGTTCGCTGTGATCTGGTTTGCCTCGCCACTGATTGCCTGGCTCGTCAGCCGCTCGGCCAAGCCGCAGGATACGCTGGAAGTGCTGTCTTCCGACAAGTCGGACCTGCGCCGCTATGCGCGCCGCACATGGCGCTACTTTGCTGAATTCGCGAATGATGAGAACAACCATCTGCCACCGGACAACTTCCAGGAAGACCCGGCACCTATTGTGGCGCAGCGCACCTCGCCAACCAATATTGGTGTCTATGTTTTGTCTGTTGTTGCTGCGCGCGATTTCGGCTGGATTGGCTTTGACGAAACGCTGAACCGCATTGAATCCACCGTCACCACGCTTGAAAAGATGGAGAAGTATCAGGGCCATCTCTACAACTGGTATGAAACAAACACGCTGACGCCGATGCGTCCGCTCTATGTTTCTGCGGTCGATAGCGGCAATCTTGCCGGTCATCTCGTGACACTATCTTCGGCATTGGAAGAATGGGCGGAAGCGCCGAGCGTTTATGTTCAGGGTGATCTCGATGGCATTCTCGATGTCAACGATATCCTTGAAGAAAGCATCGCGCAGATCCCCGATGATCGCCGAATCCTGCGTCCGCTTCGCCGTCGTCTGGAAGAGCGGATTGCCAATTTCCGCCGTGCGGTCCGCACCATCAAGGAAGAGCCGGAAACAGCATCTTTCCGCACAATCAATCTGTCGCTTTTTGCGACCGACATTGTGCGCCTGATGGAAGAACTCGACAGCGAGATCGAAACACCGGCAAGCGCCGAGGCCAAGGAATGGGCCAATATTCTGGTCGATACCTGCAAGGCGCATACCGACGATTCCGTTGGTGAACACAACACGGACGATCTGCGTGAACGTCTGCGCAATCTGGCAGGACGTTCACGTCAGCTGGCGTTCGACATGCAGTTCGGCTTCCTTGAACGCAAAGAGCGTCGCCTTCTCTCCATCGGCTTCCGCGTGCAGGAAAACGAGCTGGATGAAAGCTGCTACGACCTTCTGGCTTCCGAAGCCCGTCTTGCCAGCTTGTTTGCAATTGCCAAGGGCGATGTGCCGGTCGAACATTGGTTCAAGCTCGGTCGGCTTCTGGTGCCAGTGGGCTGGAAGGGCGCTCTGCTCTCCTGGTCCGGCTCGATGTTTGAATATCTGATGCCGCCGCTGGTCATGTCCGAGCCGCTTGGCTCGCTGCTTGATCAGACCAACAAGCTCGTTGTGCAGCGACAGATCGATTATGCCACCTCGCGCGGTCTGCCGTGGGGTATCTCGGAAGCTGCCTTCAATGCGCGCGACGCGCATATGAATTACCAGTATTCCAACTTTGGCGTGCCAAATCTGGGCCTTCAGCGCGGCCTGTCGCGTAATGCTGTTATCGCGCCTTATGCAAGCCTGCTTGCCGCGCAATATCAGCCAGCAGCAGCCGTCGCGAATTTGAAGCGTCTGGCAAAGCTCGGTGCGCTTGGCCGCTATGGCTTCCATGATTCGGTAGACTTCACACCATCGCGTGTTCGCGAAGGCGAAACCTGCGCGGTCGTGAAAAACTACTATGCCCACCACCATGGCATGGCGATCATCGCGGTCAATAACGTGATTTTCGAAGGCCGTATGCGTGAGCGTTTCCATTCCGATCCGGTGATCGAAGCGGCAGAGCTTCTGCTGCAGGAAAAGGCACCACGCGAAATCCCGATGATCTACGCCAAGACGGAAAATCCGATGCGTGTGGATTCGGGCGGCTTCGACGATGCACCAATGCGCATCATCGATGTGCCTTTCAAGGCACCGCGTACAACGCATATGATGTCCAATGGCCAATATGCGCTGATGGTTACGGCCAACGGTTCCGGTTACAGCCGCTGGCATAATTGGGACATCACGCGGTTCCACGCCGATGCGTCTGAAGACCTTCAGGGTAGCTTCCTGTTCCTGCGCGATATGGAAAGCGGCTACTGGTGGTCGGCGACCGGCGAACCGGTGCGCAATCCGGAAGAAGAAACCAAGACCGTCTTCACTGAAGACAAGGCCGAGTTCTACAAGACTGCCGGCGACTTCAAGACAGTCGTGGAAGTGATCGTATCATCGGAATCCGATGGTGAAGGCCGCAGGCTCGATATCATCAACACCTCTGCGCGTGATCGCGTCATTGAAGTGACGTCCTATTCCGAACTGGTGCTGACTGACAGCGACAGTGATGCCGCACATCCGGCCTTCGCCAAGATGTTCGTCGAAACGGAAATCGCGGATAATGGCTCAACCATCTATGCGAAGCGTCGCAAGCGCGCGCCGTCCGATCCGGATATCCACGTCGCACATTTCGTAACCGATCTTTCCGGTTCGATCCGCGAAACGGAAGTCGAAACCGATCGTCGTGCATTCATCGGTCGTGGACGTTCGCTGCGCGATGCAGCGGCCTTTGATGAAGGTGCAACTTTCACCGGCAGTCAGGGCTGTGTGCTTGATCCGATTGCATCGGTGCGCACGCGTGTCCGCGTTCCGGCTCATAAAAAGGTAAGCCTGGTCTTCTGGACCTTCGCAGGCGGTAGCCGCGATGCGGTGGAACATGCTGTGGCGACCCATCGTCATCCGGAAACCTTCGTCCGCGAATACTCGCTGTCATGGACGAGCTCGCAGGTGCAGCTCTACCATATTGGCATCAAGCCAGCGGAAGCAGCCGACTATCAGAAGGTTGCCGCCTATCTGCTCTATCCGGAGCGGACCATGCGTCAGCCGCCGGAAACTATTGCGGCAGGGCTTGGCAAACAGTCAGACCTCTGGCCGATGTCGATCTCGGGTGATTATCCGATCTTTGCCCTGCGCATCGACAATGAAGCCGATCTCGACGTGCTTCGTGGCGTTTTGCGCGCGCAGGAATACTGGCGCAGCAAGGGGCTCACCGTGGATGTGGTTGCGGTCAACGAACGCGCCTTCTCCTATGCGCAGGATACCCAGCGCGCGATTGACTGGATTATCGAGGGCTTCCGTGCCCGCGGTGGCGGTCAGCCGCATATCTTTGCAGTTCGTCGCGATCAGATGAGCGAGGAAAGCTACAACACCCTGCTTGCTTCCGCTCGTATCGTCATGCACGCCCAGAACGGCTCGCTTGCCGAACAGCTTCGTCGCAGTGAAGAACTGACCGTCGATTTGGCTGCACGTAGCGACGCCAAGACACCGGCCACCGCACAGCAGGGTCTGGGTGCTGCCGGTCTCGCGCCTGCACCAATCGAACGAGGTACGGAAGAACGTCGTCTGGTGACGAAGCCAAAACCAGTCGCACGTCCGCTCCCGACCGGCGACGATCTCCAGTTCTGGAATGGTTACGGTGGTTTTGCTCAGGATGGCAGCTATGTGGTGCGCATCAACAACCGCACAACCACGCCGCATCCTTGGATCAACGTCATCGCCAATCCGAATTTCGGCTTCCATGTTTCGGCAGAAGGTTCGGCCTTCACATGGGCGGGCAACAGTCGCGATTATCAACTCACCCCTTGGGCGAATGATCCGGTCACAAACCGTCCGGGCGAGGCGATCTATATTCTCGACCGCGAGACGGGACGCAGCTTTGCCCCAACAGCAAGCGTACTCCGTGACGAGGCCGTGACATATGAAGCACGTCACAGCCACGGCTACAGCACTTTTGCGGCTCAACATGGCGAACTGGCACTCGAACTCACCCATATCGTCGATGCTGAAAAGCCTGTTCGTCTTTCACGCCTGACGATCACCAACAAGGGACGTTCGAAGCGCAAGCTGCGTGCCTATGGTTATGTCGAATGGGTGTTGGGCAATGCCCGCTCTAAGAATGTGCCGTTCATTGTGCCATCGCAGGATGAAGAACTGGGCGCGCTCTTTGCAGGCAATCCATATCATCCGGACAAGTCCGGTCAGGTAGCCTTCTTTGCGGCAACAGAAAAGCCGCAATCGGTAACGGCTGACCGTGGCGAGTTTATCGGCTCGACGGGCTCGGTCGACCGTCCTGAAATCGTGCTGGCTGGCAAGGCGCTTTCCAACACGGTTGAAGCTGGGCGTGACCCGTGTGCCGCTCTCGCTATCGATGTCGAAGTGGGGCCGGGTGAAAGCCGCGAAGTGGTATTCCTGCTTGGCAATGCTGCCGATCAGCAGCAGGCAAAAGCCCTTGTCGCGGAAAGCCGCAAGGCTTCGTTTGAAGAAAAGCTCGATGCTGCACGTAAACATTGGGAAGGTCTCTTCAACCGCGTACAGGTCAAGACACCCGATCCGGCATTTGATCTCTTGATCAATGGCTGGTTGCCATATCAGGCGATTGCCTGCCGCATCTGGGCCCGTGCTGCCTTCTATCAGGCCAGCGGTGCCTTCGGCTTCCGCGACCAGTTGCAGGATACGCTGTCGCTTCTGCTGATTGATCCATCGTTGGCTCGTGCGCAGATCCTTAATGCCGCTTCGCGTCAGTTCCCGGAAGGTGATGTTCAGCATTGGTGGTTGCCAGCAACGGGTGCAGGTGTCCGCACGCTGATCTCCGACGATGTGGTCTGGCTCGGCTATGGCACCTCGCTTTATGTTCAAACGACTGGCGATCATGCAATTCTCGACGAAAAGCTGGCTTTCCTGAAGGGACGCACGCTTGAAGAGGGTGAACATGATGCATTCTTTGAGCCGGAGATTTCCGACCAAACTGTGAGCCTCTACGAGCATTGCGCGCTGGCGCTTGATCTTGCGATTGAGCGTACCGGCAAGCATGGCCTGCCACTGATCCTCGGTGGTGACTGGAACGACGGCATGAATCTTGTCGGCGTGAAGGGTGAGGGCGAAAGCGTATGGCTCGGCTGGTTCCTGGCCTACACATTGCGTCAGTTCATCCCGATTGCTGAATCCCGCAAGGATGCAAAGCGTGCAAAAGCATGGGCCGCGCATCTTGAAAGCCTGACCAAAGCGCTTGATCGCGATGGTTGGGACGGCGAATGGTATCGCCGTGGCTTCTTCGATAACGGCGCGCCGCTTGGCTCAAAAGACAGCGACGAATGCCAGATCGATGCGATTGCGCAGTCGTGGAGCGTGTTGTCTGGCGTTGCCGATCCAAAGCGTTCGGAACAGGCCATGGCTTCGCTCGAGAAATATCTGCTCGATGATCAGGGCGAATTGCTGCGTCTCTTCACGCCGCCTTTCGACAAGACGGTTCAGGAGCCGGGTTACATCAAGGGCTACCCGCCGGGCGTTCGTGAGAATGGCGGTCAATATACGCATGGTGCAACATGGGCCATTCTGGCGCTCGCCCGCATGGGTAAGGCCAAGGAAGCATGGCGCTTGTTCTCGCTGATCAGCCCGGTCAGCCATGGCCGTAATCCGGATGTCTATCGCGTTGAACCTTATGTGATCGCAGCCGATATCTACTCCGTCGAGCCGCGTCGCGGACAGGGTGGCTGGACATGGTACACGGGGTCTGCCGGCTGGTTCTATCGTGTTGCAACGGAAGGCATTCTCGGCGTCACCAAACGCGGCGACCGGCTGCATCTTGATCCGGCCTTGCCGCCGGAATGGGATGGCTATGAAGCGGAACTTCGTTTCGGCGAAGCAGTCTATCGCGTGAAGGTCGTAGCAGGTGCCAAAGACAAGGTAATCAAGCTCAATGGCCGCAAGGTGGGCAAGCCGGATGAAGGCGTGCCGATCAAGCCCGATGGTGAACACGACATCATAGTAGAGCTTCCCAAATCTGAATGAAGCATTTAAAAAGGCGGGTGAAAACCCGCCTTTCTTTTTGCTGCAGTCGCTTTGGGGTGATTGCAGAACATGCTCATGCAATGGAGGCCGTGATGGCCAAAACCGATATCGCGCGGCGCGTCTTTAACCACGCATGGAAGCTCGATCCGATTGTCCGCAGTTTGCTGGACACGGATTTCTACAAACTTCTGATGTTGCAGATGATCTGGGGGCTTTACCCCAAGGTGGATGCAACCTTCGCGCTCATCAACCGCACAACGTCCGTGCGCCTTGCCGATGAGATTGATGAAGGCGAATTGCGCGCGCAACTCGATCATGCACGCACGCTGCGCTTTACCAAGAAAGAGATGATCTGGCTGGCGGGAAACAGCTTTTACGGTCGCAAGCAGATTTTCCAGCCGGAGTTTCTCAACTGGCTGCATGATTTCCAGCTGCCGGAATATGATTTGCGCCGCAAGGACGGCCAGTATGAACTGCATTTCCATGGTCCGTGGTCGCACACGACCATGTGGGAAATTCCAGCACTCGCCATCATCAATGAGCTTCGCTCGCGCGCAGCGATGAAAAACCTCGGGCCTTTCTCGCTCGATGTTCTTTATGCCCGCGCCAAAGCCAAGATGTGGAGCAAGGTCGAGCGACTGCGCGAACTGCCTGACCTCAAGATTTCAGATTTCGGCACACGTCGCCGCCATTCATTCCTGTGGCAGCGCTGGTGCGTGGAAGCACTGAAGGAAGGTATCGGTGATGCCTTTACCGGAACCAGCAATGTGCTTTTGGCCATGGACAATGACCTCGAAGCGCTTGGCACCAATGCGCATGAATTGCCGATGGTGCTGGCAGCGCTTGCCAACACCGATGATGAACTGCGCACCGCACCTTATCGCGTGTTGCAGGACTGGAACCGCTATTATGGCGGCAATCTTCTCATAGTTCTGCCGGATGCCTTTGGCACGGCTGCTTTTCTGCGCAACGCACCGGATTGGGTTGCCGACTGGACCGGCTTCCGTCCAGACAGCGCCCCGCCCATTGAAGGTGGCGAACGCATCATTGAATGGTGGAAATCGCGCGGCAAAGACCCGCGCGAAAAACTGCTGATTTTCTCGGATGCGCTCGACGTCGATACGATTGAGGAAACCTATCGTCATTTTGAAGGCCGCGTCCGCATGAGCTTTGGCTGGGGCACGAACCTCACCAATGACTTTGCCGGTTGCGCGCCGACAACGATCCATGGCCTCAAGGCAATATCGCTCGTTTGTAAGGTGATCGACGCCAACGGACGCCCGGCGGTTAAACTTTCGGACAATCCGCAAAAGGCAACCGGCGATCCAAAAGAAGTCGAGCGTTATCTGAAATTCTTCGGAAACGAAGAGCGGGTGGAGCAGCTCGTTCGCGTGTAACGAGCTGCGGTTTCACTATTCCATCAGGCGTGCTGTACCCGAAAGGCGGATTGAGCCGCCGCGTTCATTTCCGATATCTGCGCGCAGATGCGATGGCGAACCCATATCCTCGCCCTGAATGACTTCAATAGAGCCACCATGCGGCCAGCCGAGATCGCGTAAATAAGCCGCGAAAGCGGCAGTTGAAGCACCCGTTGCCGGGTCTTCATAAACCCCGCCCGAGGCAAAAGGATTGCGGCTGTGGAAGCGCGTCGGCGTTTCGGAAATGATCAGCAGGATTGTCGTCCAGCCCTGACGGTTCATGAGCACGCGACCGCGCGAAAGATCGTAATGCATCGAGGCGAGCTTTTCGCGTGAGCGCAAAGGCAGCACGATGTGGTCGGCTCCGGCATGGATCAGCGCCGGCGGAATGCCCGGCGCAAGATCATCCTTCTCATAGTTGAAAAGGGCCAGTGCCTGCTCGATTTCGACTTCAGTGGCGGCCCGGTTGCGCGTACCCGGCGATTGCAGGCTGGCGGCAAACAGCTCGCCTTCCTTGCGGCCTTCGACGCTGATTTCGGCGTGGTTAAGCTTTAAGGAAAAGCGTCCGTCACCCTCGCGCATGGCGAGCGCTGCACCCAGTGCAATCGTGGCATGGCCGCAGAAGGGTATTTCTGTTTCAGGCGCAAAATAGCGCACACGCCAGTTACCGGCTTCGGGCATGGCAAAGGCCGTTTCCGAAAAGCCAACATCCTTGGCAATTTTTTGCATTTCCTCGGCTGAGGGAAGTTTTTCAGAAATCAGGACACCGGCAGGATTGCCGCCCTGATTGCCTTGCGAGAAGGCTGCTATGCGCAAGACGTCCAATGAATTGTCCTTCGCCTATATTCGATTCGCTCCCGCCCCTGTCCAATAGAAGACGCTAAATGCGTCCGGTCAAGGGCAGGGGAGCCTTGAGTTGTTTCCTTGCCCGGCTATTTATTTGCCGAGACGATGAGTAGCATCGGTCTTTCCAGCTCGTCTACTAATGCGGGCCAGGCTGCGATCTGCTCTTCGCTCGGGCGCCATTCTTCAAGGTTGGCGATTGCAAAGCCAGCCTTTATCAAGGCATTGACGGTCGTGCTAAGGCGACGGTGATATTTAATGACGCCATCAGCAAGCCAATCCGTGCGCCGTTCACCTTCAACGGCATAGTGATCGATGGGCCAGTGTTTCTGCCCATTTTCGCCTTCCATCCAACCGGGTTTAGCGGGTGCCATGAAAATCGGATGTTCTATTGTGAAAATGAATTGGCCGTTTGCACGCAAGGCGCGGCTGATCGTGGTCAGGAGACGCGGAAAATCCCGGATATAGTGAAAGGCCAGCGAGCTATAAACAAGATCGAAACGGCCTTCCGGCAGTTCCAAAGCTTCCATATCCGCCTGCACGTAGCGGATAGCCTCGTCTCGCGTTTCCTTGCGCGCACGTTCAAGCATATTCTCTGAAAGATCATATCCGGTGACAGACGCGGCACCCTGTTCACGGGCAAAACGTGAAAACCAGCCGAAGCCACAGCCGAGATCGGCAATGTCCAGGCCATTAAGATCTGGCAGGATTGATCGCACATAGGGCCATTCGGGCGCGCCATCCAGACCATACACAGAGCGCGGCAGCTCGCTATAGGCGGTGAAAAAGTCCGCACGATCATAAATGTTCTGAGCCATGTTGTGCCTTCCTGTTATGGAAATGCAGAATCGGCCCCTAACATCGGGAAATCAATCCCGCATTTCCGCCGCCCACGGTGGATTGGCACCTGCGCGAGAAACCGTAACCGCGGCTGCTCGCACACCAAGCGCAACGGCGGCATGGATCTGATCTTCGTCGAGTTTTGCGATTGCTTGCTTGCTCAACACGCCCTGATCGTTGAGGCTTGCGAGAATACCCGCATTGACAGTGTCACCAGCGCCAACCGTATCCACCACATCCACTTTAACGCCGGGCACGCGAACAGTCGCGTTTGCCGTGTAGGCATCCGCACCATGGGCACCTTTGGTGATGACGATCAGTTTGGGCCCAAGCTCAAGCCAACGCGACGCAATCTCGTCATGGCTGCCTTTTTCGCCAAACCAGTCGAGATCTTCATCCGAAAGCTTCACGATATCGGAAAGGGCAATCATTCGTTTCATACGAGCAAGATGCTTTTCACGGTCCGTGATAAAGCCGGAGCGGATATTCGGATCGAGGAACATCACGCGGTTCTTGGCTTCCCGCGTCATCAGTGCTTCATAGACACTCCCGCATGGCTCTGAAATCAGGCTGATACAGCCGAACAACATGGCGTTGATATTGTCGTCGATCAGCGGGATGTCGCCCTCGGAAAGCATCCGCAGCGCTGTGTTCTCATCATAAAAGGCGTAGCGGGCCTGTCCGTCCACCAGTCGTACGAAAGCGAGTGTCGTCGGACGGTCTGAAATGGCGGAATAGGAATAATCAACGTTGGAGCGCGCAAGCGCGTCGCGCAGCACTTCACCGAAAAAATCCGACGAAAGCCCGGAAAAGAAACCCGTCGGGACATTCAATCGACCGAGCGCGATGGCTGAGTTGAAAACAGAGCCACCCGCGAGTGGTAAAAAGGCTGTCTCTCCCGCCGCAGTTTCGCGTGGCAGCATGTCGATCAGGGCTTCACCGCAGCATAGGATCATGGGTCAACTCAGCTGTTAAATCGATTGAAGAGAAAGTAAGCACAAAAGCGCGGTGTTATTCAACGCCGCGCTTTTGAAAAATCATCAGACGTGCTGGCCGCCATTGATATGGATTTCCGATCCTGTCACATAAGACGAGGCTTCGGAGCAAAGATAGTAGATTGTCTCGGCCACTTCTGACGTCTTGCCAAGACGACGCATCGGCAATTGTTCGACAAGTTTATCCGTACCGGGTGATAGAATGGCGGTATCGATCTCACCCGGAGCAATCGCATTGACGCGAATGCCATGCGGACCGAAATCCGACGCCATTTCACGCGTGAGCGCTGCAAGAGCTGCCTTCGAGGTCGCATAAGCCGTGCCAGCAAAAGGATGAACGCGACTTCCGGCAATCGACGTCACGTTGACCACCGAGCCTTGCGCAGCTTCAAGCTCCTTGAACAGGCCTCGCGCCAGCATGATGGGCGCCATGAAGTTCACCTGAAACACGTCGCGCCACACAGCCATCGGCGTTTCAATCGAGTTCAGGCGCTTTCCACCCTCTGCCTTTGGCGAAATACCTGCATTGTTGACGAGCGCGTGCAGCTTGCTGCCATTAGCCTCAAGGCGGCGGCGGATTTCAGCAATGGCTTTGCCCACGTCTTCCTGATCCGCAAGGTCAACCTTGATGTGATCTTCCGGTCCCGCTGGCCACGGACAATTCTCAGCGAAATCCTGACGCGAGCAGGTGATGACGCGCCAGCCAGCGCGCGAAAAACGCTTAACCGTCGCATGACCAATGCCACGGCTTGCCCCTGTCAGAACAAGGGTTTTACGTTCCGTATCTGCCTTGGGAGTATCAGACCGGGACGTATCGGTTGGGGAAACTGTAGACATGACAACCTCACTCTCAATCTTTGAATAGACTAAGCCGCTCAGGATTTCGAGCGGATTTAAACAATCAGACTGTCGGCTGCTTCACTTGATCGCGATAAGGGCCGGTTACAGTTAAGCTGGCCCTACAGCATAATTCCTTAAACCTGGATCAGTTTAAGGTAAAATTATGCTGTAAATATAAAGTTTTAGAGCGACCTTTGTGCGCCCGGAAGGGCGCACGGCTCTCTAAGAAAATACTACTGCGAATTGCCCATGATGATATCGAGAAGCGTGGTTGAGTCACGGTTCTGTTGCGGCTGCTGTCCGCCGACATCGCCCGGAGGCAATGGTGCGCCATTGTCATTGACCGGATAATTGGCCGGTGTACCGGGCTGCGGACCCTGCTGAACCGTGTTTCGGGCAGGGGAGTCGGGTGCTGGTGGCCAATAGCCATCATCGCCATTGCCAGCCATTGGCTGGTCGCCATAGCCACCCTGCGGAATCATACCCGGTTCATATGGGTTGTTCGGATCTATACCGTCGCTGCCGCCCGGTACGATGTTCTGAATGTCGTAATGGCCGGGCAGTTCCGCAACAGGCACGCCCTTATGGGCTTCCTTCATAAAGGTTTTCCATGCGGCGACAGGCAATGTCGAGCCGAAGACGCGCTTCATGCCCTTGCCGTCATCATTGCCGAACCAGACACCTGTGGTGAGATTGGCGGTATAGCCGACAAACCAAGCATCGCGGAAATTCTGGCTTGTCCCGGTTTTGCCCGCAGCTGGCCAGCCAAAAGCGGCGCGTTTTGCGGTGCCGTCTTCCACTGTCTTGCGCAGCATTGCATTCATCATGCCGACATTGCGCTCATCAATCACACGCGGGCCGACGCCATCCTGTCTTTGATAGAGAACCTTACCTTCCGAATCCGTAATCTTGGTGATGAAATAGACCGGCGCACGATAGCCACCATTGGCGAACGGCACATAGGCATCGGCCAGCTCAAGCAGAGAGACTTCCGAAGTGCCAAGTGCGAGCGAAGCATTGGGTTCGAGCTTCGACTGAACGCCGAGGCGATGGGCAGTGTCGATCACGGTCTGCGGGCCGACTTCCATCACGAGCTGTGCTGAAACGGAATTAAGCGAGTGGGACAATGCGGTCGCCAGTGTCACTTCACCCATATATTTGCCGTTGTCGTTGCTCGGCGTCCATTTACCAATCCGCACTGGCGCATCATTGCGCACGGAATCCGGCGTGCGGCCCTGCTCCAGCGCAGTCAGATAGACGAAAGGCTTGAATGAAGAGGCGGGCTGACGACGTGCATCGGTAACGCGGTCGAACTGGCTGGCGGCATAATCATAGCCACCAACCAATGCGCGCACTGCACCCGTACCATCGATGGAAACGAGCGCTCCCTGGCTCACATTCATCTTCTTGCCGTTTGCAGTAATTTGATCCTTGATTGCTTCTTCACCGGCGCGTTGCAGATTGAGATCAACGGTGGTTTCAACGGTGATGTCGGTTTTAGTCTCGCCGATGAGCGCTGGAATTTCGGCTACAACGCGGTCGGCAAAATAGTTTTCAGAACCCTGCCAGTAAGAGGCTGCGCGCGCCGGTGGCTCGCTTTCCGCAATCGCCACCTGACGGTCATCGATCATGCCTTCTTCACGCATGGCACCAAGCACAAGCTTGGCACGAGCGCTTGCTGCTTCCGGGTCGCGTGCGGGCGAAAGACGTGAAGGCGCCTTGAGAAGACCGGCAAGGGTTGCCGCTTCCATTAGATTTACGTCCTTGGCGGACTTTCCGAAATAGCGGCGTGACGCAGCATCGACGCCATAGGCTCCAGAACCGAGATAAACCCGGTTCAGATACATCTCCAAGATCTGCTCTTTGGTATATTTATGCTCAAGCCAGAGAGCGAGCATCACTTCCTGCACCTTACGTTCCAGTGTGCGGTCCGGTGAAAGGAACAGGTTCTTGGCAAGCTGCTGGGTCAGTGTCGAGCCACCCTGAACCGCGCGGCCGGAGGTCACGTTGGTTACAATTGCACGCGCCAGACCGATTGGATCGATACCGAAATGTGACATGAAACGGCGATCTTCGATCGCCATGACGGCTTGCGGAATAAATGGCGACATTTCATGCAGGCCGACGGCTTCACCGCCGGTGGTGCCACGATTGGCAATCAGATTGCCTCCGACATCAACGATACGCACATTCGGCGGACGATCCGGAATAGTCCAGTCGGTTGTCGGTGGCATCTTGGCCGCAAAATAGACAAGCATACCGGCGAATGCGATGCCACCCCATAGGCCGAGCACCAGACACCAGTAGAAAGCGCGGCGAACAAAGCCGAAAAAGCCGCCACGCTTTTTTGGCTTGCGGCTTGACCCGCGTGGTTCGCGATCTTTCGATGGCTTGCTTTTCCGTTGCGGGCGGGCCATGCGCTCCTCCTCGTCGACGCGAAACACGTCCTCTTCCTTTTCCTCCGGCTTGCCGAAGGAAGGTTCGATGCGTCCGTTTCTGCCGTCTCGCGATGCCATATCGTTCTTGATCCGCCCACCTGTTCATCGGGTACTGGTTTGTAACCCGCTTAAATCATCAACCCGTATATATCGAGGACGTTTATCGCCTGAAGGGTAAATGCGGCAGTTTAAAGGGGGGTAAATTTGTCATTAACAAAAAAGCACTGAATTGAGCGCAAAAAGAAAAGGCCCCGCATTGCGGAGCCTTTCCAGAGAAGTCGATCTGAATAAATCAGATTAGAACTTGTACGCGACGCCGAGACGAACTTCGTTGGTCTTGAACTTGTCGCGAACGCCAGCATCAGGAACGCCGAAGTCGAAATCCTTGTGGCCGTAATCGGTATAACGATATTCGAGACGAACGATGACATTGTCAGTCGCTGCATAGTCGATACCTGCGCCAGCGGTCCAGCCGGTGAGGGTCTTGCTCTGCGAAACGCTATCAATGCCATTGTCGAGGCTGTTCTTGACACTACCGAATGCAACACCACCTGCGATATAAGGCAGGAAGCGGTCAACTGCGTAACCAGCGCGAGCACGAACGGCACCCGACCAGCGAAGCTTGCTTTCAAGGCTAACACCAGTATCTACGCCAGCTGCATCAAAGATTGATGCGCTATCCTTGAGGTTGTTGTAGGTCACGTCACCGTCGATACCGAGAACAACACTGTTGCCCAGATCGAAGTTGTAGCCAGCATACAGGCCGCCGAGGAAACCATCTGGCTTGACGTTGCCGAGGTCGAAGCCATCAGTGTCGAAGCGCGACTTACCCCAGCCATAACCAATCTGGCCACCAATATATGCACCGTTCCAGGTAAAGGTCGGAGCGACGATAACCGGAGCTGGTTCTTCGGCGATGATAGCGTCAGCTGCCTTTGCGCCAGTTGCAGCAAGCAGAGCAACAGTTGATGCGAGAAGAAGAGACTTGAGCTTCATAATAAACCTCCAATGGAGAACGGGGAGTTCTAAAATCTGTTGAATTTAATATAAGCCATTGCTCACAAGAGTCTGTAGCAAGAAGGCCACAGTCGCTTAATTGTCGCAAAAGTTGCGCACATAAACGTGATTGCTATGAAAAGCTGCGTATTAAGGTTATCAAAATCTTACGGTTTCGCAACTGTGTTTAAAGTCGTGATATCTGATTATCGGCTGCAGCATTCCAGGGTGCAGAGAATAGAATGGGTGGGGCTATGGGTGCAGGGCAGCGGATCGATTGGGTCGATATAGCCAAGGGCATATGCATCATCTTCGTTGTCATGATGCATTCAACGCTGGGTGTTGAAAAGGCAGCAGCGGAGCAGGGCTGGATGCATTACGTCGTAGCATTCGCTAAGCCGTTCAGAATGCCCGACTTTTTCATGATATCCGGTTTGTTTCTGAGCCTCGTCATCGACAGACCATGGATGCGCTATCTTGACCGCAAGGTCGTGCATTTCCTTTATTTCTATGTTCTTTGGCTCTCGATCCAGTTTGCATTCAAGGCACCAGCTATTGCGAGTGAGGCGGGGGCTTCCGGCGTCATCGAAGCCTATCTGATGGCTTTCATCGAGCCGTTCGGAACGCTTTGGTTCATTTATATTCTGCCAGTGTTCTTCATCGGAACGCGTCTGTTAAAGCGGGTCCCTATCGGCGTGACATTTGCAATTCTGGCGGCCTTGGAGATTTTACCAATTCACACTGGCTGGGTGATGATTGACGAGTTTTGCTCTCGATTTGTCTATTTTTTTGCGGGCTATGCTTTCGCACCTTGGATTTTTCGCATTGCCGACTGGCTGCGTCAGCGCCCCCTCGTGGGCTTGGTTGGGCTGCTGATCTGGGCGCTCATAGAATATAAGCTGGTCTTCATGCCTGTGCCGGAAAGCCTCGCATCGCTTATCACACCTGCTGGTGATCTTTTGAACGAGCGAGGAGCGGTCAGTGATCTTCCCATTGTTTCGCTCCTGCTTGGTTTGATAGGAGCGCTGGCGATTATTTCGACTTCATCGCTTCTAAGCCTGCTTTCCGGTCAAAACTGGCTGCATCGTGGATTGAGCTGGCTCGGAGCGCATTCAATTGTCGTTTATCTGGCCTTCTTCTTGCCTATGGCGATTGCGCGCACTGTTCTTCTGAAGATCGGCTTTCTTGATGTGGGAACCGTTTCGCTGCTGACAACGGCAAGCGGTGTGATTGGCCCGGTTATTCTTTATGGGCTCATTCAATGGACTGGCTACGGTCAGTTCCTGTTCCGGCGTCCGGCATGGGCTTATATTGATCGCGCCCCGCAGAAGAAAACGGCGGCTCAAGCGCATCCCGAAAAGTGTGAAACGGCTTTCGGGCAGGATGCGCGTTAAAGAAAATGGCATGAGAGAGCTATCTCTCATGCCACTGTCTGATGCTTTATGAGTGAGCGAAGATATCCTGCTCTGGCCAGCCCATCAGATCGAGTTCGGCCCGCGTTGGCAGGAATTTGAAACAGGCTTCAGCCTGCTTTGCACGCCCATCGCGTTCCAGACGCTTTTCAAAGACGGCTTTTAATCGATGCAGATAAAGCACGTCAGAGGCTGCATAATCCAGCTGGGCCTGCGAAAGCACTTCCGCTGCCCAGTCGGATGATTGTTGCTGCTTGGAAATCGAAACATCGAGAAGTTCGTTGCAGATTTCTTTCAGACCATGGCGATCCGTATAGGTGCGTGTCAGTTTCGACGCGATCTTTGTGCAGAAAACCGGCTGCGGCATGGTGCCGAACGTATGTGCCAATACCGCCAGATCGAAGCGTCCATAGTGAAAGATCTTGGTGATCGAGCGATCTTTCAGAAGCTTGACCAGATTAGGTGCCTTCTTCTGACCAGCTTCAATCTGGATCACGTCTGCTGTTCCGTCACCGGGTGAAATCTGAACCACGCAAAGTCTGTCGCGATGCGGATTAAGACCGAGCGTTTCAGTATCGATAGCAACAGCATCAACCTGATAATTTTCTAGGTTGGGCAGGTCGTTCTTGTGAAAACGGATGGTCATTTGGTCTTCCTTATTTGGCGGCTTTCGCCGCCATAAGCATCTGTCTTACTTGGCAGCGATAGCCGCCATAATTCTTGCCCAAGAGCGCTGGCCCTTATGGAAAGAATTCAGCTCATATTTTTCGTTCGGCGAATGAATACGGTCATCTTCAAGACCAAAGCCAACGAGCAAAGATTCCATGCCGAGGAACTTATCGAAGTCACCGACAATCGGGATCGATCCGCCCATGGCGATCAGTACGGCTGGCTTCGGCCATTCATCGGAAAGCGCATCCTTGGCTTTGGAAACCAGTGGCGAGTCATAAGGCAGCTGAATGGCTGGCGAGCCACCATGCGGGTGGAACTCGACCGAGCAATCGGCTGGCAGACGTTCCTGCACGAAAGCTCGGAACGCTTCGCGGATTTTCACCGGATCCTGCTTGTGGACGAGACGGAACGAAACCTTGGCCGAAGCCTCTGCCGCGATTACCGTCTTGAAACCTTCGCCGGTATAGCCGCCGGTGATGCCGTTGACTTCCGCAGTTGGGCGCGCCCAGGTCAGTTCGAGAACGCTGCGGCCTTTTTCGCCCGAAGGGACCGAAAGACCAATTGGGCCAAGGAAGTTTTCAGCCGTGCGGCCAAGGCTTTCCCATGACTGCAAAATCTGCGACGGCGTTTCTTCAACACCTTCATAAAAATCAGGCACCGTGACGCGGCCGGTTTCATCATGCAGATCAGCAAGGATTTTTGCGAGAATATGGATCGGGTTGGCAGCAGCGCCGCCGAAGAAACCCGAATGCAGATCGCGGTCAGCGGCCTTGATGACGATTTCCTCGCCAACCAGACCGCGAAGGCCGACGCTGATAGCTGGTGTTTCTTCGTTCCACATGGCGGTGTCGCAGACGAGCGCCACATCGGCCTTTAACTCTTCTTTATGAGCGTCAAGGAACGGCTTGAGCGAAGGCGAACCGGATTCTTCTTCGCCTTCAAACAGCAGGGTCACTTTTACAGGCAGGTTGCCGTTGACGGCCTTATAGGCGCGGCAGGCTTCAACAAAGGTCATCAACTGACCCTTGTCGTCGGATGTGCCACGACCGGTCAGGATTTTGCGACCATTACCGACATCTTTGATGGCTGGCTCAAACGGATCGTTTTCCCAAAGGTTGAGCGGATCAACCGGCTGCACATCATAATGGCCGTAAAAGAGCACATGCGGCGCATCAGCCGTAGCGCCTTCGTGATGAGCAACAACCATTGGATGGCCCGGCGTGTCGCGTACACTCGCATCAAAACCAATGGACTTGAGGTCCTCGACCAGCCATTCGGCAGCCTTACGGCAATCGGCCTTGTAAGCTGGATCGGTCGAAATCGACTTGATACGCAGAAGATCGAACAGATGATCGATGCTTTTGTCGAGATTTGTGTCGAGATAATTGAGGACTTTATCGAGTGATTGCGCGGACATGGATACTTCCTGACGAGTCGTAAAACTGATCGCACACTACAACCAGCAACCCGAAGAAGAAACCCAATTTGAACGCAAAACTGAGAGCTGAAAATGAATTGGCCGTTGTGGTGAGGGGGTTACCACAACGGCCATATCACTACACTCAAAAGCTACAGCCCGGAGAGGGGAATGAGGCTGTAGCCAACAACCGGTATCCAACGGGGGACGGGTCAGAAAACCGGCGACCGACGTACTGTCGATGAGCGAGATTTGGCCCTTCAACTGTGGCTATTCAAGGGCATTAAAGATTACAAATTCGTAACATAAACGTTACCTTGTCGTGTGTAATCCGTTATCCGTATTAATCGGAAATTGCGTGAGGATGGAGGCACTTATGACCAAGATTACAATGCTCAGCAAGAAGGACTGGGAGAAGACGCCGGGCAAGTGGCACGGTGAGTTTGAAGGCAATGTGTTCGGTGCAGGCGCTTCGGTCATGTTCTATGCGACAGAAGAGGCAGGACGGGGACCAAGACTGCATCGTCATCCCTATGATGAGATTTTTATCGTCCGCAAAGGCCGGGCTCTATTTACGGTTGGCGAAGAGCAATTCGAGGCCGATGAAGGCAGTGTCGTATTTGGCGGAGCCAATATTCCGCACAAATATGTGAATGTCGGTCCCGGTCTGCTGGAGATGATAGACATTCATGTGTCTGGCACGTTCATTCAGGAAGATTTGGAATAGCTTCGTGCAAGAAAACCGGCTTGTCAGCAATCCAACGGTGGACACTTGTTTCTCCTGACACAAGGCCGGTTTTCATTACGCTTGGTTTCCTTTAATTCTAAGCCATGAAAAAAGGCGATCATCTCTTCCTCGTTGACGGCTCGGGCTATATTTTCCGTGCCTATCATGCCCTGCCACCGCTGACCCGTAAGACGGACGGCTTGCCGGTCGGGGCCGTGTCTGGTTTCTGCAACATGCTGTGGAAGCTGTTGAAGGATGCGCGCAGCACCGATGTCGGTGTGGTGCCAACGCATTTTGCGGTCATTTTCGATTATTCGTCGCAGACCTTCCGCAAGGAAATCTACCCCGAATATAAGGCCAATCGCACCGCGCCGCCGGAAGACCTGATCCCGCAATTCGGCCTGATCCGTCAGGCAACGCGTGCTTTCAATCTGCCTTGCATCGAAAAAGAAGGTTTTGAAGCCGACGATCTGATCGCGACCTATGCGCGTCTGGCCGAGGCCGCGGGTGGCGATGTTACCATTGTTTCTTCCGACAAAGACTTGATGCAGCTCGTGACGCCACAGGTGTCGATGTATGATGGCATGAAGGACAAGCAGATTTCGATCCCGGAAGTGATCGAAAAATGGGGTGTCCCGCCTGAAAAAATGATCGACCTGCAATCGCTGACCGGCGACAGCACCGATAATGTTCCGGGCATTCCGGGCATCGGCCCGAAGACCGCTGCGCAATTGCTGGAAGAGTTTGGCGATCTTGATACGCTGCTCGCGCGCGCTTCCGAGATTAAGCAGAACAAACGCCGCGAAAACATCATCGCCTTTGCCGATCAGACCAAGATTGCGCGTGAACTCGTCACGCTCAAGACCGATGTGCCGCTCGAAGTTGATCTCGATGGTTTGGTGCTGGAACCGCAGAACGGGCCGAAGCTCATTGGCTTCCTGAAAGCGCTGGATTTCACAACGCTCACCCGTCGCGTGGCAGAAGCAACGGATACGGATGCCTCGGCTGTTGAGCCTTGCCACATTGAAACCGAGTGGGGTGCAGATGCGCACGGTCCCGATGTCGATGTACCTGCAAAGTCAGAAGCTGCTTCATCGGATATTTCTGTTGCTGCCGAAGCATCTGATGCAAGTGGCTACACGCCGAAAGCACTGGCTGAAAGCCGAGCAGCGACGGCGCTTGCACAGAAGATCGACACCACGGCCTATACCTGCATTCGCGATCTTCCGGCGCTGAATAAGTGGCTCGCAGAGGCTGTCGAGACTGGCCTTGTCGCTTTCGATACCGAAACCAATTCGCTTGATCCGATGCAGGCCGAACTCATTGGTTTCTCATTGGCTTTGGCTCCGGGCAGAGCTGCCTATATCCCGCTCCAGCACAAATCCGGCGCAGGCGATCTGCTTGGTGGCGGCATGATCGAGGGGCAAATTCCTTTAGACGCAGCGCTTAATGCTTTGAAGGCCGTTCTTGAGGACAAATCCGTTCTCAAAATCGCACAGAACATGAAATATGACTGGCTGGTCATGCGCCGTCACGGGATCAACACCGTGTCTTTCGATGACACAATGCTGATTTCCTATGTGTTGGATGCGGGCACCGGCGGTCATGGCATGGATCCGTTGTCCGAGCGCTGGCTGGGCCATACGCCAATCGCTTATAAGGATGTGGCGGGCAGCGGCAAAAGCGCTGTTACCTTTGATATGGTCGATATTGATCGCGCAACCGCTTATGCCGCAGAAGATGCCGATGTCACGCTGCGTCTTTGGCAAGTGCTGAAGCCGCGTCTTGCGGCAGAAGGTTTGGCCTCGGTTTATGAACGTTTAGAGCGTCCGTTGGTCGATGTGCTTGCTCGCATGGAAGAGCGCGGCATCTCGGTTGACCGTCAGGTTCTTTCGCGCCTGTCGGGTGATCTCGCACAATCTGCTGCACGCTATGAAGACGAAATTTACGAACTTGCCGGTGAAAAATTCAATATCGGATCGCCCAAGCAGCTTGGCGATATTCTTTTTGGCAAGATGGGTTTGCCGGGTGCATCCAAGACCAAAACCGGTCAATGGTCGACCTCTGCGCAAGTTCTGGAAGATCTGGCTGCTGAAGGTTTGCCTCTGCCGCGCAAGATCGTCGATTGGCGCCAGCTGACGAAGCTTAAATCCACCTACACGGATGCGCTGCCGGGATATATTCATCCGCAGACAAAGCGCGTGCATACGTCTTATGCCATGGCGTCCACCTCGACCGGACGCCTGTCTTCATCTGAGCCGAACCTGCAGAATATTCCAGTTCGTACAGCTGAAGGCCGCAAGATCAGAACGGCTTTTATTGCAGAACCGGGCAACAAGCTTATCTCTGCCGATTACAGCCAGATCGAATTGCGTGTGCTGGCACACGTCGCTGATATTCCGCAGCTGAAACAAGCTTTTGCCGATGGCATTGATATTCATGCCATGACCGCTTCTGAAATGTTCGGTGTACCCGTTGAAGGTATGCCGTCCGAAGTGCGCCGCCGTGCCAAGGCGATCAATTTCGGTATCATCTACGGCATTTCGGCTTTTGGTCTTGCCAACCAGCTTTCCATTCCGCGTGAAGAAGCAGGGCAATATATCCGTACCTATTTCGAACGCTTCCCCGGCATCAAAGACTATATGGAAGCGACCAAGGCTTTCGCGCGCGAACATGGCTATGTCGAAACGATTTTCGGCCGTCGGGCGCACTATCCTGATATTCGGGCTTCCAATCCGCAGGTGCGCGCCTTCAATGAACGTGCGGCAATCAATGCACCTATTCAGGGTTCGGCTGCCGATGTCATTCGCCGCGCCATGATCCGTATGGAAAATGCACTGGCGGATGAGAAGCTTGCAGCCCGTATGCTGTTACAAGTCCACGATGAATTGATCTTTGAAGTACCTGAAGGCGAGGTCGAAAAGACAATTCCTGTCGTGCGCCATGTTATGGAAAATGCGGCCATGCCTGCAGTGGCGCTTTCTGTACCATTACAGGTGGATGCAAGGGCTGCACATAACTGGGATGAGGCGCATTAAAAGCGCATTCCAAAAATTGTGAAACGTTTTTTGGGTCAAATGCGCGTCAAAAAAGACTAGAGCGCCGTTCCGGTTTGATCGGATCGAATTGCGCTCTAGAGCGCTCACCCTGTTGACCTGAGAGGCGCAAGCCTATAGGTAGGCGCTAATTATGGTGCTTCGTTAGTCGTCAGGAGAGTTGTGGACAGATAGGTTCACGACCGTTGGGTATGCGGCTTGAGAAGCTTTTTTCGTGAAAGTTATTCATGTCCCTGCCTGATACAATCGCTCCGGCTCTTTCCGGAGCATTAGCCGCTCGTGGTTACACTACACTCACTGCTGTTCAGGAAGCCGTTCTGGCTCCAGAAACGCTGGATGCCGATCTTCTCGTTTCCGCACAGACCGGATCGGGCAAGACGGTAGCGTTTGGCCTTGCTATGGCTAATACGCTTCTCGAAGGTGAACTGCGCTTTAGCCGTCCAGAAGCACCTCTTGCCATGATTATTGCACCTACGCGTGAACTGGCATTGCAGGTTCGTCGCGAACTGGAATGGCTTTATGCAGACACCGGCGCAACCATCGCATCCTGCGTTGGTGGCATGGATATCCGTTCCGAACGCCGTGTGCTTGAACGCGGATCGCACATCGTTGTCGGCACCCCAGGTCGCCTTCGCGACCATATCACCCGCAATGCGCTTGATATGTCGCAACTGCGCGTCGTCGTGCTCGATGAAGCGGACGAAATGCTCGACATGGGCTTCCGTGAAGACCTTGAATTTATTCTCGGTGAAGCGCCGGAAGATCGTCGTACATTGATGTTCTCGGCAACGGTGCCTAAGCCAATTGCCCAGCTTGCCAAGCGCTTCCAGAATGACGCTCTGCGTCTGACTGTTCAGAGCGAAACCAGCCAGCACGCTGACATCGACTATGTCGCTATGCCGGTGCCGCCACATGAGCGCGACCACGCGATCATCAACGCGCTGCTCTATTACGATTCACAGAATTCGATCATCTTCTGCTCGACCCGCGAAGCGGTAAAGCACATGGCAAGCCGCCTTTCCAATCGCGGTTTTGCGGTTGTGGCGCTGTCGGGTGAACTGAGCCAGGCAGAACGCAACAATGCATTGCAGGCAATGCGTGATGGCCGTGCCCGTGTTTGCGTTGCTACCGACGTTGCTGCACGCGGTATCGATCTGCCGAACCTTGATCTGGTTATCCATGCCGATCTTCCGAATAACCCGGAAACCATGCTGCATCGTTCGGGCCGTACCGGTCGTGCAGGCCGTAAGGGCACCTGTGTTCTGGTTGTTCCGTTCTCGCGTCGCCGCACTGCAGAACGTCTTCTGCATATGGCCAAGCTTGATGCGCAGACCATTTCTGCACCAAGCATCGCTGCTGTTCAGGCGAAGACCAATGAACGCATTTTGAATGCAGACGTTTTCAGCCAGCCGGTTGAAGAAGAATATCAGGATCTGCTGAAAGCTCTCACCGAGCGTTACACGCCGGAACAGATCGCAGCTGCGTTTTTGAACCGCGAAGTCGCTTCCTATCCGGCAGCAGAAGAAGTTTCCGATGCACCTGTGCATCCGGTTGGCGGCAAGAAGCCACGCGAACGTTCTGACCGTGGTGATCACGGCGACCGCTTTGAACGCAGTGATCGCCGTGAACGTGGCGAACCAGGTGAACGCTTTGATCGTAATTCGTCGTTTGATGGCGTGTGGTTCTCCGTTTCCGCCGGTCGCAAGCATCGCGCCGATCCAAAATGGCTTCTGCCGCTCATCTGCAAGGCAGGTGACGTATCGAAGCGTGATGTCGGTTCGATCAAGATTTTCGACAACGAAACCCGTTTCGAAATCACAGCAGCCAAGGCTGATGAGTTCCGCCGCTCGGTCGAAGAACGCGGCACCGGAGAAAAGGGTCTTGTGATCCGTAACGCTGTTGCAGGCGCTGGTGGCGATGCTTCTCCACGCGAAGGCAAGGGCAACTTCAAGCCACGCGGCGACAAGTTCAAGAGCGATTTCCGTGATGGCCCGCGCGATGGCAACCGTGATAATGCCCGTGACGGCGCAAAGGGCAGCTGGTCGAAGCCGAAGGGCGACTTCAAGAAAGATGGTTTCAAGAAGGACGGCAAGAAGTTTGGTGACGGCGGCTTCAGCAAGAAACGTCGCGGCGAATAAACACGCCAACTAGTCAGAAATTCTTTGGAGGGGCCGGGTTGCAAGCAACTACGGCCCTTTCTCTTATGTGATCGGTGGTATGTGATAAACGACCGAGCGATACTTTGGATTTTCCCGCCGCTCAGCGATATGTCCACCAAGCGCCTCGGCAATCCGCCTGCTGGGAAGGTTCTCTTCCGCAACCGGATATTCGAAATACTCGACCGGGACGTTTTTGCTTGCCCATGTGGCTACTGCTCCAACAAATTCCCGGCCAAATCCGTTTCCATGAACTTCGCTTCGGAGCCATATTCCAAGCTCCGGCTTGCCTGATTTCATCGCGTGCAGGCTAACGATTCCAAGAAACCTGCCATTAACTCGGTCTCGCGCCACCAGATGAAGCTCTGAGCGTTCTTCAATAGCGGGCAGCCAAGCCCGCCATATTTCTGCAAAGTCGGCTGCAGTTGATGGCGGCTCCCACGACATAAACCGCGTAATCTCGAGAGAGATACAGGAAAACACTTCGCTCGCATCACTTGGCTGAAACGGCACGATGATCGCACGAGCGGACAAGATACGAATGTCTGACACTGGGTGGTCCTGCAGTGATGGTTTGTCAGAGTTGAGCGTCATAGCCGGACTGGGGGGATGGCGGTCAGCCACTTTTATATACTTTAAGAAAAAGCCCCGGATTTCCGGGGCTTTTTTATTAGAGCGCATCCCGAAAAGTGCGAAGCGGTTTTCGGAACAAGATGCGCGTAAAAACAAATGGATAGAGCATTTCGATTGACTCAATCAAAACGGGAAATGCTCTAAACGTCCAGATTGGCGACGCTCAGTGCGTTTTCCTGAATGAACTCGCGGCGCGGTTCCACCTCATCACCCATCAGGCGTGAGAATAGCGAATCCGCGTCGGTCGCGTCATTGACCTTAACTTGCAGCAGCGAACGCACATTCGGATCGAGCGTGGTTTCCCAAAGCTGTTCGGCGTTCATTTCGCCCAAGCCTTTGTAACGCTGCAGCGTCAGACCCTTGCGGCCTGTTGCGAAAATCGCATCAAGCAGCGCCATCGGTCCGGAAAGCGTTTCGACCTTGTCCTTGCGACGCAGAATCGGCGGTTCGGCGAAAACTTCCGTCAGGCGCGATGCCACACGGTCGATCTGGCGCGCATCGGCAGAGCCGAGCAGGGCCATGTCGAGAATGGCAACGTCCTTCACGCCACGCACCATGCGCTCGAAGCGATAGCCGCCGTCTTCCGTCACATGGGAGGTCCAGCCACGCTCGGTTTCTTCCGAGATCATGTCGAGACGCTTGGCAACGATATCGGCGGAAGCCTGCGACGCGGCATCGTTTGCTGTCGCATTCGGATTGAGCAGGCCTGCAATCGCAGCCTGTTCAACAACGCGACGATCGTAGCGTGTATGAAGGCCCGAAAGAAGCTGACGCAGCGTGCGTGCATCGTCGACGACCGACCGAAGGTCAGGACCGGCGCGCACTTCACCGCTGCCCATTTCAAGGGCAGCTTCTTCAAGACCGGTTTCGATAAGGAAGTCTTCGAAAGCAGCTTCGTTCTTGATGTATTGCGAGGACTTGCCGCGCGATACCTTATAGAGCGGCGGCTGCGCGATATAGATATGGCCGCGTTCAATCAGTTCCGGCATCTGACGGAAGAAGAAGGTCAACAGCAGCGTACGAATATGCGCGCCGTCGACGTCAGCATCCGTCATGATGATGATCTTGTGGTAGCGCAGCTTGTCAGGATTGAAGCCGTGTGACTCATCCTTGCCGATCGACGTGCCAAGAGCAGTGATCAGCGTTCCGACCTGATCGGATGAGATCATGCGGTCAAAGCGGACGCGTTCCACGTTGAGGATCTTACCGCGCAGCGGCAGAATAGCCTGGTTCTGGCGCGAACGACCGCTTTTGGCCGAGCCACCTGCAGAGTCACCCTCGACGATGAAGATTTCTGATTTCGCCGGATCGCGTTCCTGACAGTCAGCCAACTTGCCGGGAAGCGACGTCACGCTCAGATTGCTCTTGCGGGTGATATCGCGTGCCTTGCGGGCTGCTTCGCGGGCTGCGGCTGCCTGAATGACCTTTTCGACAATGGTCTTGCCGCCAGCAGGATGTTCTTCCAGCCAGGTCGAAAGCGCTTCATTGACGAGGCTTTCAACGACAGGGCGGACTTCCGAGGAAACCAGCTTGTCCTTGGTCTGCGACGAGAACTTGGGATCAGGAACCTTGACCGAGAGAACAGCAGTCAGACCTTCGCGGCAATCATCGCCGGTCAGGCTGACCTTTTCCTTCTTGGTCATGCCGGATGCATCGGCATAGCCCGTCACCTGACGCGTTAGCGCGCCACGGAAACCGGCCAGATGCGTGCCACCATCGCGCTGTGGAATGTTGTTGGTGAAGCACAGCACTTTCTCGTGGTAGGAATCGTTCCACCACATCGCGACTTCAACGGTCATACCGTCTTTTTCGCTCTTGATATAAATCGGTGTTTCCAGAAGCGACTTCTTGCTCTGGTCGATATACTTCACGAATTCGACAACGCCGCCATCATAGTGGAGTTCCTGTTCGCGAATATCGGCATGGCGACGGTCTGTAAGCTTGATGCGGACGCCTGAATTCAGGAACGCCAGTTCGCGCAGGCGACGTTCCAGCGTGTCGTAATCAAATTCGACCATAGAGAAAGTTTCAGGCGAAGGCAGGAAGCTGACTTCTGTGCCCGTATCGCTGCCTGCATCGCCGGTTATAACCAGCGGAGCGTCGGCCACGCCGTGCGTGAAGGCCATTTCATGGATTTTGCCGGCGCGACGGATCTTCAGCTTCAGCCAGATCGACAACGCGTTCACAACCGACACGCCCACGCCGTGCAGACCGCCGGAAACCTTATAGGAGTTCTGGTCGAACTTACCGCCGGCATGGAGCTGGGTCATGATGACCTCAGCCGCCGAGACGCCTTCTTCCTTGTGGATGTCGGTCGGGATGCCACGACCATTATCGGTCACGGTGCAGGAGCCGTCGGCGTTAAGCGTAACAGTGACAAGCGTTGCATGTCCGGCCAGCGCTTCGTCGATGGCATTGTCCACGACTTCGTAGACCATATGATGCAGGCCCGAGCCGTCATCCGTGTCACCGATATACATGCCCGGACGCTTGCGAACTGCGTCGAGGCCTTTCAGAACACGAATGGAATCCGCGCCATATTCGGCGGCGGCTGCGGAATTCATCTCTGGTGTCTCGCTCATGAAAATCTTTCGAAAATGCGCCGCGAAGGCAACCTTAAAGTCTGCCGCAATTGCAGCAATAAAAACCCTGTCGAATCACACGACAAACATGGCTTTAATATAGGCGTTAACGGCGATTTTTCCAAATTTTGGGGCCAAATTTACCGGGGATTCAGCTCTTTTGGCACCAGTTGAAGAATTGGGGTGGCGTGCAATCTCTGGAACCGCCACAATTGAAGCTTATATCTTTTTTGACGGGGGTGTTCTCGATCAAAAGGAGCACTTGATGGAAACCACAATTGCCATGAAAGATGCAACTCAACCCTTTGTGCCCCCTGCTCCACGCCCGCGCGAAAAGCCGGTTGGTCGCTTCGAGATGATGCGGGTGGTTTACAAGAACCCGCTCGAATTGTGGGGAGAGCCTTCCTATAACGAGCGCTGGGTTTCTGTAAGCTGGCTTGGCATCAAAACCATTATTGCCAATGATCCGGGCCTTATCCGTCATGTGCTGGTCGATAATGCCGCCAATTATCCCATGTCTGCCATTCGTCAGCGCGTGCTGCGCCCCATTTTGCGTGATGGATTGCTGACCGCTGAGGGCCAAGTCTGGAAGCGTTCACGCAAGGCGATGGCGCCGGTTTTCACTCCTCGTCATATCGGCGGCTTTGCGAGCGCCATGCGAAACCGGTCGCTGCAGTTTGTCGAGCGATACAAGACCAATGGCATCATCACCGATGTCGCCCACGACATGACGCTGCTCACCTATGACATTCTGGCTGAAACGCTGTTCTCTGGCGAAATTGCCGGTGATCCCAATGATTTTGCGCACCAGATCGACAAGCTTTTTGAAACGATGGGCCGCGTTGATCCGTTTGATCTGCTTGGCCTGCCGGACTGGCTGCCGCGCTTCACGCGCCTTCGTGGTAACCAGTCGCTTGGCTTCTTCCGTGAACTTGTCTCCGATACCATTGCGTTGCGAAAAGCGCGCATGGATAAGGGCGAAGATGTGCCCAATGATTTTCTGACCTTGCTTTTGCGCGCCGAAGGACCGGATGGTTTGAGCCGTGCCGAGATTGAAGATAACATCATCACCTTCATCGGTGCGGGGCATGAAACAACGGCTCGTGCGCTCGGCTGGACGCTCTATCTGCTTGCCAAGGCACCGCAGGAACGCGAGCGTGTTGAAGCTGAGATCGATGCGTTCTTTGCTGATGGCGGCAATGACCTGCCGCCGCAGGAATGGCTGGCAAAACTGCCCTTCACGCGTGCAGCTTTTGAGGAGGCGATGCGGCTTTATCCGCCAGCACCGTCAATCAATCGCGAGGCCGCGACGGATGATACCTATGGTGATCTGAAAATTGCCAAGGGAACGGCTGTTCTGGTCATGCCTTGGGTGATTCACCGTCACAGGCTTTATTGGGATCAGCCGGATGCCTTCATGCCTGAGCGCTTCTGGCCCGAAAATCGCGACAAGCTCGACCGCTTTCAATATCTGCCATTTGGTGCCGGTCCGCGTGTCTGCATCGGTGCGAGCTTCGCGCTTCAGGAAGCGGTGATTGCACTTGCAACCTTGCTTGATGGCCGTCGCTTCGACGTGTTGGAAACCACAAAGCCATGGCCTGTGCAGAAGCTCACCACCCAGCCGCAGGGCGGTTTGCCGATGAAGGTGGTGAGGCGCTAATTAGTTGGTGCACCAATGGCGATCCGGGCAAGATGCGGATATTCGGGGTCGGCCAGATTGCTGATGCTTTCAAGGTCTTCGGGGCTGTACCATGCAAGCTCAGAATGTTCATCGCAGACATTGCGCGGCTCGCCGCCGCTCCATGAAGTGACCTGAAAAATATGGCAGATGGAATCGCCATAGAGATCCGGCTTTTTCTCATCGATTGCGCCGATCTCACGAAACTTGATCGGGCGAATGCCGAGTTCTTCACCCATTTCCCGCACCAACGCATCTTCAAGTGTTTCACCACGCTCGACATGCCCACCGGGCGTGTCCCAATGATTGGGCCACGCCTTTTTCCATGGTGAGCGCAGTCCCATCAGAACTTTTTTGTCACCGCTCACCAGCAAAGCGCCGACGGTGACAACTTTCTTTTTCTTGGCCATGGCGTTCCTGTTATAGCGCTATCTATGAACTCAGATTACTGGCTAAATCACAAACGCACATCACCATTTTTTAGTGGGTAAGGCTTCTACTTAGCAAGACGTTCTGAATGCCATTTGAGATGGTCATCCATGAAGGTCGAGATGAAGAAATAGGAATGGTCATAGCCTTCACGCATATTGAGCGTGAGCGGGATTCCAGCTTTGTGGCAGGCCTCATCCAGCAACCAAGGACATAATCCTTCATCAAGGAAAACATCGGCTTCTCCCTGATCGACCAGAAATTCTGGAAAGCGGTAGCCGTCTTCAATGAGCTGCGTCGCATCATAAGCACGCCATGCGCGTTCTTCTGTGCCCAGATATTTTTCCAGTGCAGGCTTCGACCAGTCGGCTGTTGAAGGCTGCACAATCGGTGCGAAAGCCGATGCCGATTTGAAGCGGTCGGGATTTTTGAGCGCAATCGTAAGTGCGCCATGTCCGCCCATCGAATGGCCGGTGATGCCCTGACGTGACATATCAAGCGGAAACTCAGCCGCCACCAGATCAGTCAGTTCCTTTGTGATGTAGCTATACATCTGGTAGTTCTTGGCAAATGGTTCCTGTGTAGCATCGACATAGAAGCCAGCACCTTTGCCGAATTTCCAGTTATCCGGTTCATCCGGCACGTCATCACCGCGCGGGCTTGTATCCGGGCAAATAACGGCAATTCCCAATTCTGCGGCCATTTGCCGATATTCTCCTTTATCCATCACATTCTGATGAGTGCAGGTGAGGCCGGAAAGATACCAGAGTACCGGTACACGACCATCTTTTGCCTGTGGTGGCAGGAAAACGGCAAAGGTCATATCGCACTGGTTGGTCTCGCTCTTATGGCGATAGACGCCCTGCGTTCCACCAAAGCATTTTGCAGTCGAAATCGTTTCCATGAGAGTTCCTGATTTTTATCCGCTTCCGAGTGCGACCACGACATTCACTGTCGCTGCAACAAGGACCGTATTGAAAAAGAATGACACGACGCTGTGCAGAAGCGTTACTTTTCGCATCGCGGTGGTCGTGACATTGGTATCGGACGTCTGTGCCGTCATGCCGATGATGAAGGCGTAATAGGCGAAATCCCAGCCGGAGGGCTGTGGCGTTTCAGGAAAGTTGAAGCCGCCTCTATACCTGCTGGCATGGGCTGAATCGTCGCCTGCGGGTTCGCGTGGCTGCCAATACATGTGTGCGTAATGGATCGCCGTCATCATGTGGATTGTAAACCAGCCGAGAGGCACAGCCGCAAGCGTCATGACGAGCGAAAACAGGTCGGCTTTGGGTTGCTGGTTTATCAGGATGAACAGCGACACCACAGCCACAACAACGGTGGCAAATGTCACCAGAAAGATGATCCAGATCGGCTCATCTGCCGTTGCCGCATGTTTTCTGAGATAGGGCGCGGTGAGCTTAGGTAAAGCCGTAAGCGCCAGAACGAGATAGAGCACAAAGAAGCAGTTTGCCCCGATGACCGGGGCAAGCGGGCTCTTAAGAAGCCATGCGATAATGAAGGTTGCAGCGCCACCAATGGCTGCAAGATAAAAGGACATATGGCGGCGCAGCAGAAACATCAGGCCGCACTTTCCTGTGGTGCCAGCCGCATGTCGACATGCGGAATACCATCTTCAAGATATTTTTCCGAAATCGCGACGAAGCCGAACGAGCCATAGAATTTCTGCAAATGGCTCTGTCCGCCAAGCTCAATGGCAATGCCCGGAAAACGTGTCTGAGCAAAGGCGACAGCCTCTTTCATGAGACGCTGACCAAGCTTGTAACCACGATAATCGGCTGCCACGACAACGCGGCCGATCTTCACCGGCTTACCATCCTGTTCCGGTGGCAGAACCCGCAGACTTGCTGCAAGTTCTTCACCATCCAGAATACGAAGATGCAGTGCATCATAGTCGTTGCCGTCGATTTCGGGGTAGGGGCATTTCTGCTCCACCACGAAAACATCCACGCGCAGCTTCAGCATCGCATAAAGCGCGCGCGGGGTTAGACCATCGATTTCATCCCAATGGGAGGTGAAAAGCTTTTCACGCATCAGTAGACAATCACCGAGCGGATCGACTTGCCTTCATGCATCAGATCGAAAGCCGTGTTGATTTCATCAAGCGGCATGGTGTGGGTGATGAGGCTGTCGATGTCGATCTTGCCTTCCATATACCAGTCAACGATTTTTGGCACATCGGTACGACCGCGTGCGCCACCAAAGGCGGTACCCTTCCAGACGCGTCCGGTGACGAGCTGGAATGGGCGTGTGGCAATTTCCTTGCCCGCTTCAGCAACGCCGATGATGATCGATTCACCCCAGCCGCGATGGCAGCATTCCAGCGCCTGACGCATGACATCGGTGTTGCCGGTCGCATCGAACGAATAATCCGCACCGCCATCAGTCAGATCCTGAATGGCCTGCACAACCTTGTCATTGCCGATTTCGCGCGGATTGATGAAGTCGGTCATGCCGAATTTCTTCGCCATTTCCACCTTGGATGGATTGATATCCACGCCGATGATCTTATCCGCGCCAACCATGCGCGCACCCTGAATGACATTGAGACCAATGCCGCCAAGACCAAACACAACAACATTGGAGCCCGGACGAACCTTAGCCGTGTAAATAACTGCGCCAATACCGGTGGTTACGCCGCAGCCGATATAGCAGATCTTGTCGAAAGGCGCGTCTTCGCGCACCTTGGCGACTGCGATTTCTGGCAGAACGGTGAAGTTCGAGAAGGTCGAGCAGCCCATATAATGGAACACTTCGCCGCCATCGCACGAAAAGCGCGAGGTTTTGTCCGGCATCAGGCCCTGACCCTGCGTTGAGCGGATCGAGGTGCAGAGGTTTGAGCGCTGCGACAGGCAGGTTTTGCACTGGCGGCATTCCGGCGTGTAAAGCGGGATCACATGATCGCCCGGCTTGACCGACGTAACACCTGCGCCCACTTCGCGCACAATGCCCGCACCTTCATGGCCGAGAATGGCCGGGAACTTGCCTTCGGAATCAAGGCCGGAAAGCGTGTAGGCATCGGTGTGGCAAACGCCGGTCGCCATGATTTCGACCAGCACTTCGCCAGCGCGTGGACCGCCGATTTCAACGGTTTCGATGGTGAGCGGCTTTTTTGCCTCCCAGGCAACGGCTGCGCGTGACTTCATGACGATATTCCCTTCAATTTCAGTGTTCGTTTATGCGCCTATTTCAGATAGGTGCGCAAAATCCGCATGATTTCGTCGATCTCTGCATCGGGATCTGCCACAGCATCGCGCGCTATCGTCTCACGAGCCTGGCCGAATGTCTCGCGAAAATGGCTTTCCAGCACTTCTGCCATCAAGCCATTGGTCGCGCCACGCAAGGCTGCAATCTGCTGCAAGAGTGCAGCACATTCCGTGCCTGCTTCCACCGCGCGCTCCAAGCCTTCGGCCTGGCCTTTGATGCGGCGCAGGCGCGTCAAAGCGCGCTTTTTGTCTTCCGGTGAATGCGGCATGGAATCTCCCGATTTTCACGAAGCCTATATACTATAGGGGAGTATGTCAATTACTCCGGAAATGCCTTTTGCGAGAATGGTTTTCCGCACAATTGGCATAGCCCGGATTTTAAGCCTCAAGTTTGAGATGCAGCAGCGGATAAGGGCGTCCCTGATCATCCGTTTCCGAGCGACCCGTCTCAACAAACCCCACATGGCGATAAAAGCCGACGCCTTGCGTATTCTGCTCGTTCACATCCACGGTCAGGGTGCCGCGCTTTTTCGCACGCGCAATCATATGTTTGCCAATACCCTTGCCGCGCTCGGCGGGTGAAATGAACAGGCTGTCGATATTGTTATCGGTCATGCCCATGAAGCCAACTGGCTTGCCATCATCCTCAATGACATCGACTTCTACATTCGGCAGATATTGCTCACCGACCAGCTTTTCGATTTCAGCGAAATCTTCGCGACTTAGAAACTCATGCGTTGCCAGCACGCTTGCGCGCCAGATAGCGGTGAGGGCGGGGGCATCCGCCGGATTAGATTTTCGGATATGGATCATCGTCGTTCCTTGTGGGATAAGCACCAAAGCAACGCCTTTATAATACGGAATTTCATTTGACGAGTCTGCCCGATCTTCCCGTTACCCGCATTCTGCCGCAACTTGACGCCGCGTTTGCCACCCATGCAAGCGCGGTTCTGGTTGCTCCTCCAGGCGCGGGTAAAACCACGCTGGTGCCGCTGCATTTTTTGAATGCAAGCTGGCGCGGTGACGGCATGATTGTGCTGCTCGAACCGCGTCGCTTGGCAGCGCGTGCAGCCGCCCGCCGCCTGGCGCAGTTGCTCGGTGAAGAGCCGGGCGAAACAGTCGGCTATCGTATGCGCCTTGAAAGTAAGGTCTCGGCGAAGACCAAAATCCTCGTCGTCACTGAGGGCGTTTTTGCGCGCATGATCCTTGACGATCCCGATCTCAAGGGCATAGCGGCGGTTCTGTTCGATGAGTTTCACGAACGCAGCCTTGATGCCGATTTCGGTCTGGCGCTGGCGCTTGATGTGCAGGCCGCTTTGCGCGACGATCTCAAAATCCTTGTCATGTCGGCAACACTTGATGGTGCGCGTGTGGCCTCACTTTTGGGCGATGCGCCCATTATTGAGAGCGAAGGCCGGGCTTTCCCCGTCGATATTCGCCACCGCGACCGCAAGCCTGACGAGCGCATCGAAGATGCGATGGTGAAAGCCATTCGCGAAGCGCTGGCCGATGAAACGGGCAGCATTCTTGCCTTTCTTCCCGGTCAGGGCGAAATCGAACGCACGGGTGGCATTCTGGAAAAGTTTCTGCCTGCCAATATCATTCTCGCCCCGCTTTATGGCGCGATGGAAGGCCGTGATCAGGATGCGGCAATCAAGCCAGCTCTCGCAGGCCATCGCAAGGTTGTGCTGGCGACATCGATTGCCGAAACTTCCATCACCATCGATGGTGTTCGGGTGGTGATCGATTCTGGCCTTGCCCGCCTGCCAAAATACGAACCCGCCACCGGCCTGACCCGCCTTGAAACCGTGCGTACTTCGCGTGCGAGTGCTGATCAGCGCGCTGGTCGTGCCGGTCGTACCGAACCGGGCATCGCCATCCGCCTCTGGCATCAGGGTCAAACGGCGTCACTCCCTGCGTTCTCTCCGCCTGAAATTCTGGAGGCAGATCTTTCCGGCCTTGTGCTTGATGCGGCTGCATGGGGCGTTACCGATCCGGCAACGCTTTCGCTGCTCGACAAGCCACCGCTACCCGCGCTCAAAGAAGCCAAGGCATTGCTTAGCCGGCTTGGTGCGCTTGATGAGGCTGGACGCCTGACCGCAGATGGTGAGGCTATGCGCTCACTCGCCCTGCCTGCACGCCTTGCACATATGGTGGCGGAAGCGGGCAAACGCGGCGAGGCTTTGCGGGCGGCGGAGCTTGCCGTTCTTCTGACCGAGCGCGGTCTTGGCGGCAATGAAACCGACCTCGACACCCGCATGTCGCGGTTTCGCAATGACCGTTCTGATCGCGCCCAGCGCGCCAAAGGACTGGCGAAACGTCTGGCTGCAAATGTGCCGAACAAAGGCGAAGCAGCAGGTTCAAGCGTTGGCCGCATACTGATAGACGCCTATCCCGACCGCATCGGTAAGGCGCGCGGCCAAACCGGGCAATTTCTGCTGGCCAATGGTCGTGGCGGCGAAGTCGATCCCGCTATCAGCCTTAGCCGTGCGCAATGGCTGGTGGTGGCCGATATGTCGGGCAAAGCAGGCCGCGCGCGCGTTCTTTCTGCGGCTGAAGTCTCTGAAACTGAAATCCGCACAGCTCTTGGCAGCAGGATAGAGAGCGGGCGACAAGTCGTCTATGACGCAGAAAAAAACGCATTGCGTGCGCGTGAAGCAGTTCGCATTGGCGCTATTGCTTTGTCGGAAAAGCCGCTTGCCGCCCCTTCCGGCGTGAGTGCCGATGAAGGCGTGATCGCTGCCGTGCGTGAGCATGGACTGCAAATCCTGCCGTGGGGCAAAGAGGCTGAAATTCTGCGTCGTCGTCTTGGCTGGCTTTATCGCGGTCTCGGCGATCCGTGGCCGTCTATGGATGACGACAATCTTGTTGAGCGTCTTGATGACTGGCTGCTGCCTTTCCTCACAGGCGAAGCGCAGCTCGATCGTATCCCGGCACATGTGTTGAAAAACGGTTTGATGAGCCTTGTGCCGTTCGATCTGCAACGCCTTGTCGATCAACTAGCACCCACGCATTTTGAAGTTCCGACTGGCTCAAGTATCCCGATCCGCTATGACACGGAGGAGCCGGTTCTCGCCGTCCGCGTGCAAGAGCTGTTCGGCCTTGGCATTCATCCGGCCATTGCCAATGGCAAAGTACCGCTTTTGCTGGAATTGCTTTCCCCCGCTCATCGCCCGATCCAGATCACGCGGGATCTGCCGGGTTTTTGGCAGGGCTCATGGGCCGATGTGCGCTCTGATATGCGTGGCCGCTATCCGCGCCATGTCTGGCCGGAAGATCCAGCCAATGCAGAAGCCACCCGCAGGGCAAAACCACGCGGCACCTGATACCGATCAGGAATGCAGAACGACGTGGACCTCATCCTGATCGCGGATGTTGAGATTTTCACGGATGCGCTTGTCCGAGATCAGCTCAATGCAGTCGTGCATATGCGATCCGATACGCCGGAAAATCCATACATTCATGGAACGGGAATGCGCATAAAGAGTCGCTCGCCATGCCTGGCCAATGCCGCGGCGTGGCTTGAAGAATTTGCGACGCAGACTGTTGTTCAGAATTTCGTGCTGCGGGATAGTGATGCTCGGTGGAACGAGGCCGCGATCCAGCGCCTTTAGCTGCTTGCGACGGCTTTGCAGAATGGATGGGTATTCCATGATCTGCACATTCAGCGAGCCGGATGCAAAGTGATCCGGCCAGTCCTTTGGTGAATTATCCAGATGTTGTTTTCCAGGAATGACGAGCTCGGAATGTTTTCCAAGCCCGGACGATATCTTCCCCCTGAAGACAATCACGCGGCGCCCTCCATCGCTTTGCAGACGGCCCTGTTATAATTCCTTCACAAAATTGACACAATTGCGGATTGGCAGGTTTTGCCCATGAGGGAAAACTTGAAAATTCCCCACATAATAGGGCGTTGCGTGTCATGTACGCCAAAGCCTGCGACTGGATGACACAGTTCTGCTTGCGTGAATATGCGCCTTGCCGCATAAGGGGCGGATAGGGGTGATCATGCACGCAGAATTCGACAATCGGGCTTCAAATCTTTCGCGAAAGCCGCGCCTGACCACGTTGGTGCGTCTGCGCTGGCTGGCAATTGCTGGGCAAACCGCGACGGTCATGTTCGTGGCGCTCTATCTGCAATTCAATTTTGCAGTCGGTATCTGTTTTGCGCTGATTGCATGTTCCGCATGGCTCAATCTCTATCTGGCATTTCGCTTCCCCACCAATCACCGTTTAAGCCCGACGGCGGCAAGTATCGTGCTGGCGTTCGATATTCTGCAACTGGCAGGATTGCTTTATCTGACGGGCGGCGTTCAGAACCCCTTCGTTATCCTGATGATTGCTCCAGTCATCATTTCAGCAACGTCGCTTTCCGTGCGTCATACGCTGGCGCTCGCATTGCTGGTGGTGCTCAGCACCTCCGTGTTGATGCTTTATTACAGGCCTCTGCCTTGGTATCCGGGCGAACATCTCGATTTGCCGATTTTGTTTGTCTCAGGCATCTGGTGTGCGATCATCGCTGCACTGGGCTTTACCGGTGTCTATGCCTATCGCATTGCGGAAGAAACACGCCAGCTGGGCGATGCTCTTGCTGCAACCGAACTCATCCTGCAACGCGAGCAGCACCTGACGGCGCTTGATGGACTGGCCGCCGCCGCCGCGCACGAACTCGGTACGCCGCTTGCCACCATCACTTTGGTCGTCAAGGAAATGCAGCGTACCTATGCCAAGAAGCCGGACAGCGATCCGGGCCTTGCTGAAGACATTGCCCTGCTGCAATCGCAGGCTGCGCGCTGCCGTGAAATCCTTCAGCGGCTCACCAGCCTCTCTTCCGAAAACGAAGAGCATATGTCGAGGCTGCCGTTCTCATCGCTGATTGAGGAAGTGATCGAGCCGCATCGTGATTTCGGCATTTTGCTTGAAGTGGAAAAGCAGGAAGGTCCGAAGCCTGAGCCAGTGGTGCGTCGCAATCCGGGTCTTCTTTATGGTCTAGGCAATCTGGTGGAGAATGCTGTCGACTTTGCGCGCGATAAGGTCAGCGTCACCTGGGGCTGGACTGAAAACACCGTCAGCGTGACCATTCAGGATGATGGTGAAGGATTCAAACCAGAAATTCTGGACCGAATCGGTGAGCCCTATATGACCAGTCGTGACAGTGCACATAACGGTGGCGGCGGTCTTGGATTGGGACTTTTTATCGCAAAAACACTGCTGGAACGCTCTGGAGCGCAGATTAGCTTTAAAAATCGCAAGAATCCGGGGCAGGGTGCAGAAGTAAAAGTCACATGGCCTCGATCCGCTTTCATTGTAAGCTAATGAATATATTGCACAATTAATCTTGGGTTGAAGTGCTGTCGCTTTACGCACGGCGCTTCAATTTCATCAAATTTTCGTGCGCGCGATTAGAAATTGCATTTAATCACAATGCTTTACGCTCTGTTGCAATTTAAATTTTGCTGAGATTGCTTCAATAATTCAATGGCTATTTGACTTTTTGCCGCAGGGATATCAATAAGGAAACAAAAATACAGGCAGGAAGAATCCCGATGGACGACTTGAAGCAGGAAGACACCGAAGCCATAGGCAACGATCCGACCCTCCTTCTGGTTGATGACGATAAGCCGTTCTTGCAGCGCCTTGCACGCGCAATGGAAGGAAGGGGCTTTCAGGTGACCACGGCTGAATCAGTCGAGGAAGGCATCGCTGCCGCAAAAGCTTCCGCACCCGCTTATGCCGTTGTCGATATGCGCCTTGGCGATGGAAATGGCCTCGACGTCATTGAAGCCATCCGCACCCGCCGCACCGATACGCGTGCGATTGTGCTCACCGGCTATGGCAACATCGCTACCGCGGTGAATGCTGTGAAGCTTGGCGCGATTGATTATCTTTCCAAGCCAGCTGATGCTGATGAGGTTTTTGCAGCTCTGACCCGTCGTCCGGGCGAAAAGGTTGCACCGCCGGAAAATCCGATGTCCGCTGATCGTGTTCGCTGGGAGCATATTCAGCGCGTTTACGAGATGTGCGAGCGCAATGTTTCCGAAACGGCGCGTCGTCTCAACATGCATCGCCGTACTTTGCAGCGCATTCTGGCCAAGCGCGCGCCGCGCTAAAACCAAGCCTCACAAGCATTTCAGGCTTTAATCTATATCGGTCTCGGGTACATCGAGACCTGCAAGCTCTGCAATCGTCAGACGAGCAGCACCTGCTCTTGCAAAACGCAGCATCAGTGCTTTGCGTGTAGCGCCTGAGAGCTTGTGTTCTGGCGCATCGCGCAGAATTTCCGCGCCATAACCATCCGATAAAATGAAGCCGCAATCTTCCGGAAAGATTTCGCGCGGCACGCTCGGATGCGTCGCAAAAAACAGCCGATCACAAAACGCGCGATAGTCTGGCCATTTCCGATCAGCCTTCCAGTCTTCGATAGAAGATTTGATCTCCACGATCCAGATTTCGCTCTTGCGGCTGACGGCGATCAGATCGGCGCGCCTGCCAGATGCCAGTGGCAGCTCCGGCAAAGTCGCCAGCCCCATTTCCAGGAATAGACGCTGAACACCACGACGCACGAGCATTGCGTTTTCGGATTGTCGTCCGTCAGAAAGTGGGTGTGTTTTGTTGGGAATCACGATCGGCATTTACGCATTTTGCGCCCTCAAATCGCGTTGAGCAATCGAAGAACGCTGATTTCCGGCGGCATTCGAGTGGCGAAAATTTGGAAAAGATGGCAAGAAAATGGCTAAAACAGGATTTTTCAATTTACGGTTAACGGCTGGTTAACAATACTGACGCAACTTTGCACATGAATGAGCGATTCGCTCCTGATGATGGAAAATCTCAATCTGGGGGAAATTCATGAAGTCTCGTGTTTTGAAGCTGGCCGCAGCACTTCTTCTTGGTGGTGCACTTGCGGGCTGCTCCACGGTGGGTGGCACTTTTTATACTGCGTCCTATTCGTCGATCAGTGATGCTGGCTATACTATTCCAGCCATCCCGAACGAAAAGATCCCACAGCAATATCGCCGCCAGATCGTGAAGTATCAGACCGATGAAGCGCCGGGCACGATCATTGTCGAGACGCGCGAGAAGTTCCTTTATCTGGTGCAGCCAGACGGCAAGGCCATGCGTTATGGCATTGGTGTGGGCCGTGAAGGCTTCGGCTGGTCAGGAACGGCGCGTGTTGCCATGAAACGCGAATGGCCAACCTGGACTCCTCCATCGGCTATGATCAAGCGCCAGCCTGAACTGGCTAAATACCGCAATGGTATGGAACCGGGCCTTAGAAACCCTCTTGGTGCGCGCGCGCTTTATCTCTTCAACAAGGGCGGCGATACCGGCTACCGCATCCATGGCACGCCAGAATGGTGGTCGATCGGTAAAGCCATGTCTTCAGGCTGCGTTCGCATGATGAATCAGGACATCATCGATCTTTATGAGCGCGCAGAGCAGGGCGCAAAGGTTATCGTGAGGCAGTAATACCAAGGCGCGAAGATGCTGACGCATCACGCCTTGAAAAAGTTCAATCGCCACTCGGGCTTAACCAAAACTCCATGAGTCATACTCATGGAGTTTTGGTATAAAGCCTCCACAAACAAAAAGGCCGCTGAAAAGCGGCCTTTTTGTTAGGAATTATAGCAGCTTAGATTTGCTCGACCTGCTGAACTTCCGGCACGAAGTGGCGCAGAAGGTTCTGGATGCCATGCTTGAGTGTCGCTGTCGAAGAAGGGCAGCCCGAGCAGGCGCCTTTCATGTGCAGGAATACGGTGCCGTTTTCAAAGCCGCGGAAGGTGATGTCGCCGCCGTCCTGAGCAACTGCAGGGCGCACGCGGGTTTCGATCAGTTCCTTGATGGTTTCAACGATCTCAACATCGGCTTCATCGAAGAATTCTTCTTCGCCATGATCGTCACCGGCATTGGCGGCAGCGTTGCCAGTCATTGCAGGCGCACCGGACATGAAATGTTCCATGATCGTGCCGAGGATTGCCGGCTTCAAGTGCTGCCACTCGCCATCTTCCTTGGTAACGGTGATGAAATCATAGCCGAAGAAAACGCCGGTCACGCCAGGAACTGCAAAGAGCTTGGCAGCAAGCTGCGATGTATTGCCAGCACTTGCCGCATCGCGGAAATCCGCTGTGCCTTCAGGCATCACGACCTTTCCGGGCAGAAACTTCAGGGTCGCCGGGTTTGGCGTGGTCTCGGTCTGGATGAACATATCAGTTCTCCGCTTTCAATATCAGAAGCTTTTCGTAAGCATGGATGCGCATTAAGGCAAGCCTCATCTCAAAGGGCGCATGCGCGTTACGATCAATATAGGGTGATTATGTCACCGCATCAATGTCTTCATCCGAAAGACCGGCTGGAATGACGGTGACGGGAATCTGGAATTGGGCGCGATTGGCCAGAGACTGCACGAGAGGACCGGGGCCTTCGTTACCTGATCCCGCTGCCAGCACCAGAATTGCAATGTCCTGATCTTCTTCAATGAGGTTCGGCAGCTCGTCGGAGATGCGACCTTCACGGATGATCAGCTCAGGCTCGATGCCCTGTTCTTCGCGCACTTTGGCGGCGAATTTTTCCAGCGTTGAACGCGCGCGCTCTTCAGCTTCGGCGCGCATGATTTCACCCACGCCCAGGATTTGCTGAAAATCTGAATTGTCGATGACGAAAAGCATGACAAGCGCGCCGTTTGAGTTTTTCGCGCGGCGCGCAGCATAGGCAACGGCACGCCCGCATTCGGGCGTCTCGTCAATCACGGCAAGAAACTTGCGGCGGTGGCCGGCTTCCCGGCTAAGTCGTTTTGATACCATGGCGATAATGTGGCATTGCAAAGCGCCGCCCGCAAGCAGGCAGCGCCAGAATATTACAAGCGGTTATTATCAGTTCTGCAGCCAGCCGATGATGTCCCGCACATTGCGCATGTTTGCTTCAGCAATCACGCCTGCACGTTCTCCGCCATCTTTCAGAACGCTGTCGATATAGGCTGGATCAGCCACCAGACGACGCATTTCATGGGTGATTGGCGATAGTTTCGCAACGGCCAGATCGGCAAGTGCTGCCTTGAATTCGGAGAACTGACGCCCACCAAATTCGCCCAGAATATCCTGCTTCGATTTCGATGAAAGCGCTGCATAGATGCCGACGAGGTTATCTGCTTCAGGGCGACCACTCAGACCATCCAGTTCCGAAGGCAGACCGTCGGAATCGGTCTTGGCCTTACGGATCTTCTTGTTGATGGTTTCTTCATCATCAATCAGGTTGATGCGCGACAGATCCGACGGGTCGGATTTTGACATTTTCTTGGTGCCGTCACGCAGCGACATGATGCGCATGGCCGGACCCGAAATCATCGGTTCGGTCAGCGGGAAGAAGCCTGAAACCTGTTCGTCACCAACTTGCATGTCCACACCGATGCCGAGTGAAGCAATGCGGTCGGAATAGTCGTTGTTGAACTTCTGTGCGATGTCGCGGGTAAGTTCCAGATGCTGCTTCTGGTCTTCGCCAACAGGCACATGGGTTGCGCGATAAAGCAGAATGTCGGCAGCCATCAGGCTTGGATAAGCGAAGAGACCAAGCGACGCATTTTCACGGTCCTTGCCAGCCTTGTCCTTGAACTGCGTCATGCGGCTCATCCAGCCGATGCGTGCCACACAGTTGAACACCCATGCCAGTTCGGCGTGCTGCATCACGCGGCTCTGGTTGAAGACAATGCTTCGCTTGGGGTCGATACCGGAGGCGAGGAACGCGGCCGTCACTTCGCGGGTTGATTGGATCAACTCGGCTGGATCGGGCGAGACGGTCAAGGCATGCATGTCTACCACACAGTAGATGCATTCCTGCGTCTCCTGAACCTCTACCCACCGCTTGATGGCACCCAGATAATTACCAAGGTGAAGGTTTCCGGTCGGTTGAACGCCGGAGAAGACAAGCGGTTTGAACGTGCTCATGATGTAATCCTGATGTTGGCCTTCGCCGGTGGAGAGCGAAGGTGTTTTTAATGGACGTCTTTTCGCAGAGGCATAGCGGCCTTTCAAGAGTGAATTATACTTCGCTCTCAGGCTCTTTCTTCACAGCGCCACGCTTGATGTTGCGGCGGATCATGCCGGTATTTGCACCACCCAGACCAAAGGCCAGTCCGAAATAGACGACCATTGCTGCCACAACCATGGCCGTGACGGTTCCAGCACGCACGCCAAAGGACGATGCCGATGAAAGCTCGTGCGCAAAATAGCCGATAGCAAAATGAATGCCGATGGCCATGACACCGGCTGCAATCAGCAGACGCGGAATACGGGTGAGCAAAGGAATATCATTTCCCCAATGACCACGCTTCACCAGAGTTGCAAAAAGCAACGCTGCATTGACCCAGCCAGCGGTGATTTCTGCAATCGCAATACCGCTTGGTCCCATGCGCTGAAATAATGTGATGGCCAGTGAGACATTCACAACCACGGAAATTGCAGCGAAAATCATCGGTGTGCGTGTGTCTTCGCGCGCGAAGAAACCCGGAATGAAGGCTTTGATCAGCACGAAAGCTGGCAGGCCGATGCCGTAGATCGCCAGAATGTTTGAAACCACAAGTGTTGACTCGGCACTGAACTGACCGCGTTCAAACAGAAGCCGCACAATCGGTTCCGACATCACCAGAAGGGCCGCTGCTGCAGGAAGCGTGAGGAATAGCGTGAACTCGACCGAACGGTTTTGCAGGTTTGAGGCTTCCTTCATATGCCCACCGCGCAGTGCGCGCGACAATTCCGGCAGAAGCACGGTTGCAACAGCAATACCCACGACGCCAAGTGGCAGCTGGTAGATGCGGTCGGCATAAACGAGCGAGGACACCGCGCCCTCCATACCCGATGCGATGTTGGTGTTGATCAGCAGGTTGATCTGCGTGATGCCGCCGGTGATCGCCGCAGGCAGCGCCAGTATCAGCAGGCGTTTGACATTGGTAGTAAGACGCGGACGGCGAAAGCCGATTTTGATGCCTGCATTGCGCACGGCGATCCAGACGATTGCCAGTTGCACAAGACCTGCCGCCATCACACCCCAGGACAGCCCATAACCAACAGCCAGCGCGTCATAACCCTTCCACCATGCAAAGGCCAGAACGCCGATCAGGATGATGTTGAGAAAGATCGGTGCAATGGCCGCTGCGAAATAGCGATGCAGGGAATTCAGCATCCCGCCCATCATGGCCGCAAGCGACATACAGGCCAGATAGGGGAACATGATGATCGCGAGCCGCACCGTATTGTCGAACTTCACCGGATCGTCGGTGAAGCCCGGCGCAATGACCGTGCGCACGATAAACGGCATGGAGAGTTCCATCGCGATGGTGATGAAAAGCAGCACAGTGAAAAGAACGCCAAACACTTCTTCAGAAAAGCGACGAGCGCCTTCCATACCGTTCTTTTCAATTTCCTTGGCGAAAAGTGGCACAAAAGCTGCGTTGAACGCGCCTTCGGCAAATAGTCTGCGGAACGTGTTCGGGAAACGGAAAGCGGCATTGAACGCATCGGCAACCGGGCCGGTGCCAAGTGCCGCCGCCATGAACATTTCGCGCGTGAAGCCGAAAATGCGGCTCATCAGCGTTCCAGACGCAACGGTTGCGAACTTTTTGACCAAACTCATTTACTGAAAAACCTATGCTGCTGCGCGACCGTTGGTTTTGGCGCCGTTTTCACCGCCCAGCACGGCAAGAAGCTTACGCCTGATATTGCCCTGTCGGGTTGCATTTGAAATCTTGTGTCCTACCAGATCGGTAACATAAAAACTGTCGATCACCTTCTCGCCGAAGGTGGTGATATGCGCCGAAGCAATATCCAGCGAAAGGTCAGAAATAAGGCCCGTCAGTTCAGACAAAAGGCCAGGCCGGTCAAGACCTTCCACTTCAATCACCGTAAACTTGTCGGAAAGAGCGTTGTTGATCTCGACACGCGGCTCGACTTTGAAAGCCTTTGCACCGCGCTTGGGCTTTGTCCGCTTGGCAAGTACATCCGGCAGATGCGCTTTGCCCGACAGCACGTCTTCGATCACCTTGCCCACGCGTTCTGCACGGCGGCGTTCGTCTTCATCTGTGTCGAATTCGCGGCTGATCAGGATCGTATCGAGCGCACGCCCGTCGCCGGTGGTGAAAATCTGCGCATCGACAATATTGCCGCCAGCCGCAGCACAAGCGCCTGTGATGATCGACAAAAGGCGCGGATGATCGGGTGCAAGCACGGTGATTTCCGTCACTGCCTCGAATGTATGCGGCTTTGCAAGCGTCGCCAGCGCACGGCCATTCTGGTCGGCATCGCGGATGAAATGCGCATGACGCACCTGATCGTCAAGGCTGACGGTGAGGAAGTAATTGGTGTAATGCAGGCTGAGATAAGCTTCGCGCTCTGCTTCCGGCCAATCGGCAAGCTTTTCGGCAAGGGCTGCGCGTGCCTGCCGGTCGCGATCGGCGCGTGGCAATTTGGAGAAGCCGCCGGTCAGAACCAGCTCGGTTTCATAGAAAAGCGTGCGCAGCAGCTGGCCTTTCCAGCCGTTCCACACGCCGGGACCGACGCCTTTGATATCACAGACCGTCAGGATCAGCAGAAGCTTCAGCCGCTCCATCGTCTGCACCGTATCGGCGAAATCGACGATTGTTTTGCGGTCGTTGAGATCGCGTGACTGTGCAACCATGCTCATGGTCAGGTGTTCGCGTACCAGCCATTCGACGGTTTCGGTTTCCGACGGCGAAAGGCCGAAACGCGGGCAAAGTTTTTTGGCAATGCGTGCGCCTGCAACCGAATGATCTTCGGGCCGCCCCTTGGCGATATCGTGCAAAAGCATCGCCACATAAAGCAGATTGCGATCACGTTTGATGGTGGTGATCAAATGGTTTGAAAGCGGGTGCTCGTTTTCCAGCTCACCATGCTCAATCTCGGAAAGCACGGCAATGCAACGCAGCAGATGCTCATCCACCGTATAGTGATGATACATGTTGAACTGCATCATCGCGACGATCTTGCCGAAATCCGGAATGAATTTACCGAGCACGCCGGATTCATTCATGCGGCGTAAAATGAGCTCAGGATTGCGGGGCGAGGTCAGCACTTCCAGAAACAGCCTGTTGGCTTCCGGGTTCTCGCGCAGTTCCGAATTGATGAGTTTCAGCGAGCGGGTGAGCTGCTGCATGGCATCGGGATGAAATTCCAGCCCGAGCTTGTCGGCAAGATGGAAGATACGGATGATATTGACCGGATCGCGTTTGAACACATCTGCATCGGCAATGTTGATGCGATGGTTTTCGGAAACGAAATCATTGCTTCCGGCAAGCTTGCGCTTGCGGCGCGAGAAGGTGAGGAAGATGCGGTTGAAGCCCGGCACATGCTTTGCCTGTTCTTCTTCCAGCGCCGCACAGAGAATGCGCGTCAGATCGCCGACGTCCTTGGCGACGAGGAAGTAGTGCTTCATGAAGCGTTCGACATAGTTCTGGCCGGGATGCGCCGTATAACCCAGACGCTGAGCAATTTCCGGCTGAATGTCGAAGGAAAGGCGCTCTTCTGCCTTCAGCGTTGCAAAATGCATATGGCAGCGCACGGCCCAGAGAAAATCTTCGGCCTTGTTGAACAGGCGCAATTCGGCTCGTGACAGCACGCCGAGCTTGATCAGCTCTTCCTTGCTTTTGACGCGATAAAAATATTTGGCAATCCAGAACAGCGTATGCAGATCGCGCTGGCCGCCTTTGCCTTCCTTGACGTTTGGCTCAACCAGATAGCGGGTTTCGCCCGCCTTCTTGTGGCGATTGTCACGCTCGGCAAGTTTGGCCTGAATAAACTCCGGACCTGTATCCTTGACCACTTCTTCGTCAAAACGAGTGACGAGAGAGCTGAACAGATCGCGATTGCCGATGATAAAACGCGCATCCAGAATGGCGGTGCGGATTGTCATATCTTCGCGCGAAAGACGAATGCATTCGTCGATATTGCGGGTGGAATGGCCGACTTTCAGCCCCATATCCCAGAGCATGTAAAGCATATATTCGGCGACCTGCTCACCCCACGGCGTCTGCTTATAGGGCAGCAGAAACAGCAGATCGATATCTGAACCCGGGGCCAGTCCGCCGCGACCATAGCCACCAACAGCCACAACCGCCATGTTCTCGGCTTTCGACGGATTAAGCATCGGATAGGCTTTGGTGCTGGCAAATTCGAACAATACGCTGATCAGCGTATCCATCAGATAAGACAGGCGCCGCGCGCAAAGCGTGCCGCCGCCATCCTTCATCAGCAGATTTTCGGCATTGGCGCGACCGCGCACCAGAGCATCCTTGAGCGCCTGCAGCACAACCTTGCGAACGGGCATACTTGTGTAGTTTTCGTCGGCCGAATCCGCGAGCTCATTGATCTTGCGGCGGAGTGTTTCGGGATTGACGATTTCATCGAGCTTCAGGTCGTGTGCGCTCATGCGGCTTGTATGTCCGGCTTGCCATAGCGCCGTGCGTCCGTTTGGACGCACAAAGGACGCTATGCATTGTTGAACCTACCTCTCGTGCTTTGCAAAGCACGAGAGGTAGAAGAGAACTGACGGAACTATCCTATAGCCGGTTTTAAATATGGTGAACATTGAAAAGAAAAGGCCGGGCATTGCCCGGCCTTTATCACATTGTGATGCGTCTTTTCAGTTGCCAGCGTTATAAGCTGCAATAGCCGCCATATTGACGATATCGGTATCTTTCGCGCCAATGCTGACAATCTGTGCTGGCTTGTCGAGGCCAACCAGCAGCGGACCGATGATCGTTGCGCCGCCCAGCTCCTGAAGCGTATTGGCTGCGATCGATGCCGAGTGATTGTCGGGCGTAACGATGACATTGGCCGGGCCCGACAGACGGATGAACGGATAACGCTCCATCAGCTTCGGGTTCAGCGCTACGTCAGCACTCATTTCGCCGTCAAACTCGAAATCGACGTGACGCGTGTTGAGAATGCGCACGGCTTCCTGAATACGCGTTGCGCTTTCGCCGCCCATATGGCCGAAGGTCGAAAATGCGGTGAGTGCAACACGCGGCACATAGCCCATGCGACGCGCCATGCCAGCCGCTTCAACCGCGATATCGGCAAGTTCTTCGGCGGTTGGCTTTTCATGGACTGCGGTGTCGGCGATGAACACTGTGCGGCCACGGCAGAGCGCAATGGAAACACCGACCAGACGATGGCCCGGCTTTGAATCGATCACGCGGCGCACATCTTCGAGGCCGGTCGCATAGTTACGGGTGATCCCCGTTACCATGCCGTCAGCATCGCCAAGGGCAACCATGCAGGCCGCAAAATGATTGCGGTCATTGTTGATCAGGCGATGGCAATCGCGTGTCAGATAGCCTTTGCGCTGAAGCTTCTCATAGAGATAGTCGGCATAGGCCGAGTTGCGGCTCGACAGACGCGCATTAATAACTTCAATGCCCGGACGGTTAAGATCGAGACCGGCTTCCTTGGCGGTTTCTGCAACACGCTCTTCGCGGCCAACCAGAATAGCAGTGCCAAGACCCTGATTGACGTAGGAGACAGCGGCGCGCATGACCTGTTCTTCTTCGCCTTCGGCAAAGACGATGCGCTTTGGCTGACGACGCACGCGCTCATAGATGCCACGCAGTGTGGAGGCAATCGGATCGCGACGGGCGAGCAGTTCCTGCTTGTAGCCCTCAATGTCTTCAATCACACGTCCGGCAACACCGGTTTCAATTGCAGCTTTTGCAACAGCTGCCGAAACGGTCGCCAGCAGGCGCGGATCGAACGGTACCGGAATGATATATTGCGGACCAAAACGCGGGCGGCTGCCCTGATAGGCGGCAACCACATCATCCGGCACGTCTTCGCGTGCCAGTTCCGCGATTGCATAGACGGCTGCAATCTTCATCTCGTCATTGATCGTGGTGGCCCGAACATCGAGTGCGCCGCGGAAAATATACGGGAAGCCGAGAACGTTGTTGACCTGGTTCGGATAGTCCGAACGGCCGGTTGCAACGATTGCATCGCTGCGTACTTCGGCGACATCTTCCGGCGTGACTTCCGGGTCCGGATTGGCCATTGCAAAGATGATCGGATTTGGCGCCATCGAACGCACCATTTCCTTGGTCAGCGCGCCCTTTGCCGAAACGCCGAAGAAGATGTCGGCATCTTTCATAGCGTCTTCGAGCGTGCGCTTGGAAGTCTTGATGGCATGAGCCGACTTCCACTGGTTCATGCCTTCTTCGCGGCCCTGATAGACAACGCCCTTGGTGTCGCAGAGCGTGACGTTTTCAGACGGGAAGCCGATGGCCTTGATCAGTTCGATACAGGCAATGCCCGCCGAGCCTGCGCCATTACAGACGAGCTTGGTATTCTTGATGTCGCGGCCAGTCAGTTCCAGCGCGTTGATCATGCCGGCTGCGGCGATAATTGCCGTGCCATGCTGGTCATCGTGGAAAACCGGAATATCCATCACTTCGCGCAGGCGCTGTTCGATGATGAAGCAATCCGGTGCCTTGATGTCTTCGAGGTTGATGCCGCCGAAGGATGGGCCGAGATAGCGCACGGCATTGATGAATTCATCAATGTTTGTGGTATCGACTTCCAAATCGATGGAATCCACGTCCGCAAAGCGCTTGAAGAGGACTGCCTTGCCTTCCATGACGGGCTTGGAGGCCAACGCGCCGAGATTGCCGAGACCCAGAATGGCGGTGCCGTTGGAAATGACCGCAACCAGATTGCCCTTGGCCGTATAATCATAGGCGGTGGCAGGGTTTTCTGCGATTGCCTTAACCGGCACGGCGACGCCTGGCGAATAGGCCAGCGACAGATCGCGCTGCGTGGTCATTGGCTTCGTGGGATTGATTTCCAGCTTGCCTGGGCGGCCCTGAGCGTGAAAGTCGAGCGCTTCCTTCTCACTGGCTGTGGGTGTGCGTTCTGGCGTGTTGCCCTTCGGCGTCGAGACTGGCATGTTCCCTCCGGTTTCTTCTGCGGGACGAATTCGATAGCGTCAGTCTGTGGGAGTGTAAACAGCGCATTTTGGAATAGATATTCATCCAAAAAAGCATGATATCGATATTATTATGTCTTTAAATGGATTTAAATCGCAATAAATGAAGGTTTAGCATGGAAGCGAAGGTCGAAGAGAAACAGTTGGAAGCGGGGGGAAATACCACGCAGGAAACCGCTGTTCGCCTCACGCCCATGATGGAACAGTATATTGAGATCAAAGCCGCGAATGTTGATTCGCTGCTTTTCTATCGTATGGGCGACTTTTACGAGCTGTTCTTCGACGATGCGGTAGAAGCTTCCAGAGCGCTGGGCATCACGCTCACCAAGCGTGGCAAGCATCTGGGCGAAGATATTCCGATGTGCGGTGTGCCGGTTCATGCCTCCGATGATTATCTGCAGAGGCTGATCGCTAAAGGTTATCGCGTTGCGGTTTGCGAGCAGATCGAAGACCCGGCAGAAGCTAAAAAGCGTGGCTCCAAATCGGTGGTCCGCCGTGATGTGATCCGGCTTGTAACCCCCGGCACAATCACCGAAGAAAAGCTGCTCGATCCGTCGGAAGCCAATTATCTGATGGCGCTTGGCCGCACCAAAGGCGACGGCGCGCTGGCGCTTGCATGGATTGATATTTCGACAGGCACGTTCCGCGTGTCAGAAACAACTGAAGACCGGCTTTTTGCCGATGTTGCACGCATTGATCCGCGCGAATTGGTCGTCGCTGACACGGCGTTTCACGATGCCGATCTGCGTCCGACTTTTGATCTCATTGGCAAGTCTGTCATTCCACAGCCGGCAACCCTGTTTGACAGTGCGGCGGCTGAGAATCGTATCCAGCGTTATTTCAATGTGGCGACACTGGATGGTTTCGGACAGTTCAGCCGTTCCGAGCTTTCCGCCATTTCCGGGGCGATTGCCTATATCGAAAAGACGCAGATTGCCGAGCGTCCGCCGTTGATGCGACCTGAACGCGAGCAGGAAGGCGGTACGATTTTCATCGATCCCGCCACCCGCGCAAGCCTCGAACTCGCTCGCACTATGTCGGGCAATCGTGAAGGCAGTCTGCTCAAGGCCATCGACCGCACGGTAACGGGTGGCGGTGCACGGCTTCTGGCAGAACGTTTGACGGCACCCTTGACCGATCCCAAGGCGATTGCGCTGCGCCTTGATGCCGTTTCGTGGTTTCTGAGCGAGCAAACGCTTTGCGAAGGGCTTCGACTGGAGCTTAAAGGCGTGCCGGATATGCCGCGCGCCTTGTCGCGTCTGGCGGTGGGCCGTGGTGGTCCACGTGATCTTGGCGCCTTGCAGCGGGGTTTTGAGGCCGCAAACGGAATTGGTTCGCTTCTTGAAGACGCACTTCTGCCTGATGAACTGGCTCAGGCACGCGAAGCGATTGAGACATTGCCTGCCAGCTTTGCTGCCCATATCGACCGCGCACTTGCCGAGGAAATGCCTCTTTTGAAGCGCGACGGTGGCTTCGTGCGTCAGGGCTATAATGCCGAGCTTGATGAAATGCGCGCGCTGCGTGATCAGTCGCGCCGTGTGATTGCTGGGCTTCAGGCTGATTACATCGAGGAAACCGGCATTAAAACGCTGAAAATCAAGCATAACAATGTGCTTGGTTATTTCATCGAAGTCACAGCTAATAATTCAGGCACCATGACCGATACGGTTGAAGCGAAGGGCCGCTTCATCCATCGTCAGACCATGGCCAATGCCATGCGTTTCACCACCACGGAACTGGCAGAGCTGGAAAGCAAGATCGCCAATGCAGCCGACCGTGCGCTCTCCATTGAGCTGGCAATCTTTGAAGAACTGACTGCGGAAGCGGTCAGCCATGCCGATAGTATTCGTGCGGCGGCTGTAGCCCTTTCGGTATTCGACGTTTCAGCTTCGCTGGCAGTTCTTGCGGAAGAGCAGGGCTATTGCCGTCCGCTGGTTGATGACAGCTTGTCTTTCAACATCGTCGCTGGCCGTCATCCGGTGGTTGAGCAGGCATTGCGTCGGCAGGCGGCCAATCCGTTTGTGGCCAATGATTGCGATCTCTCACCGCAAAAGGACGGTGGAAATGGTGCGATCTGGTTGCTGACCGGCCCGAATATGGGCGGTAAATCGACCTTCTTGCGCCAAAATGCGCTGATCGCGATCATGGCGCAGATGGGTTCGTTTGTGCCAGCGGGCTCCGCACAAATCGGTGTTGTGGACAGGCTGTTCAGCCGTGTTGGCGCGTCGGATGATCTGGCACGGGGCCGTTCGACCTTCATGGTGGAAATGGTTGAAACTGCCGCCATTCTTAATCAGGCGGGTGAGCGTTCGCTGGTCATTCTCGATGAAATTGGTCGTGGCACGGCAACCTTTGACGGGCTTTCGATTGCCTGGGCGGCAGTGGAATATCTGCATGAGAAGAACCGCTGTCGCGCACTCTTTGCGACCCACTTCCATGAAATGACGGCACTCTCTGAAAAGCTGGACCGGCTGTTCAACGTCACCATGCGGGTCAAGGAATGGGACAATGATGTCGTCTTCCTGCATGAAGTGGCAAAGGGGGCAGCTGATCGCTCATATGGCGTGCAGGTTGCACGCCTTGCCGGTCTGCCGGAAGCTGTCGTCAACCGTGCGCGCGATGTGCTGCATCAGCTGGAAGCCGGTGAAACCTCTGGTAAGGCCGACAAGCTGATTGATGATCTGCCGTTGTTTTCCGTTGTGTTGCAACAGGAAAAGCCCAAGCCACAGGCTGCCGCAAAGGATAGCGAATTGGCAAAGGCTGTGGCAGCGATCAGCCCCGATGAGCTGACGCCGCGTGAAGCGCTTGAACTGGTTTATAAGCTGAAGGAATTGGCTGGCAGGGCGTGAAATTAGAAAAGGCGAAGCTGAGCTTCGCCTTTTATTTTATACAAACCTGTTAGCGTCCGCGCCATAATACGTAATGTAACGGCTGGAAATGCGCTCAATCGGCAGGATGATGAAAACATCCGTCGTGCCGAAAGCTTCATCGATCACTGCGCCATCACCAATCATGGCACCAAGGCGCAAATAACCCTTCACCAGTGGCGGCATTGAGAACAACGCAACCTTGGTGTTGATCGCTTCCTTCGGCATCAGATCCATAGGCTGATAGCGATGTGGCAGCGCGCGCACATCCCAGTCAGGCGTTGCACGGCAGTTCTGATGCAGGAACGACAGTCCCAGCGCATGTGCGGCTGGCACGGCACCATGGAACGATGCACAGCCAAACATCACGTCAATCGAATGACGACGGCAATAAGCCCATGCACCCTGCCACAGCAGCTCGACCGTGCGCTTGGAGCGATATTCAGCCTTCACACAGGAACGGCCAAGCTCAAGAAGTTTGAGGTTTGGGCGCGAAAGTGCGAGACGCTGCACATCATATTCGTCTGCTGAATAGAAACCGAGTGCCTTTTCGGCCTGATCACTACGCATCAAGCGATAGGTGCCGACGATCTGCTGATGTTCAGGCACGGGCAATGCAGTATCATAAACGAGAAGATGGTCGCAGATGGCGTCGAAACGGTCGGCGTCTCTTAATTCAACTTCTTCGATGGTTTCCTTGCGGGCACCCATTTCTTCGAAGAAGACGCGAAAGCGCAATTCCTGCGCCGCTTCGATTGCGTCGCGGGAGTTTGCTAGTCTTACTTCCAGCGATCCGATGCGTCCCAGAATGATAGGGTCGCTTCCAGATGCGAAAAGCGATGGTTGTGCTTCTATGCCCGACATGATCGTATCATCAATGATTTGCTGGTCCATTCCAAGCAGTACTGACATGATGATTCGCTCCTGATCCTGTTGTTCACGCAATCCTGAACGGTGTGCTTGCTGGTATTTCAGCAAATTCTAACCGTTTCCGCTTTTTCCACGGCCTGGTTGCGTGGACATGACGTCCATTCTAACCGAAGCAGTACAGATTCAGTGCTACGCGACGATGACAGAACCGTGTCACCAATGTGTCAATTCAGGCTGTCGAACCTTATCCCCTTAAAATCGCTTTTAAATTCTCGGCTACAAATTATGCGAAAGGCCGAAACTGTTCAAGCCGCCTATCGGCGAGCATGAAATAGGGACGGCTTCGACGCGCATCCCAATAATGATTGGCGATTTAGCGCGCCGCCTTCTTCTCGCGCCGCCAGCCAAGAAACTCTTCCAGAATGATTAGCGCCGCTCCGATGGTGATAAACGTGTCGGCGAGATTGAAGACCGCAAACGACCATGTCGGCAGGTGGAAAAGGATATAATCGACCACATAGCCATGCATCACGCGATCAATCAGATTGCCGATGGCACCACCCACGACAAGCGCAAAACCATAGCGGGCGAAGACGCGATTGGCCGGATTGGTCCACCAGAGGTACAGCACGAAAAGAATAACGGCAGCGGTGATTGCGACCAGTCCCCAATCGTGCAGCCATGCCAACATCGAAAAAGCGATGCCTTCATTATGCGTGCGGAAGAGTGCCAGGAAGGGCAACAGATCAATCTGCTGCCCGTAGCCCATGCGGGTTTCGACCAGATATTTAACGCCCTGATCGATCAGGACTGCGATAATGACAACGAGAAACGACGACAAAACCGCATGACGCTTCATCCGCTGGACCTTTCATCGAGAGTGAGTGCCTCGCGGCGGATTTCATAAAGCATGACACCGGTGGCAATCGCCAGATTAAGCGAATCCGCACGGCCTGCCTGCGGGATGCGTGCGAGCTTGTCGCAGCTTTCAGCAAGCGTTTCCGGCAGACCCTGCTGCTCATTGCCCATCATCAGAATGACCGGCTTTTTGGCGTAAGGGATCGTGCGATAGTCGACAGCGCCTTTGAGATGCGTGCCAACGAGAAGACCCGAAAAGCCTTTGCGCCAGTTTAGAAACTCGGTTTCCGTTGTCTTATAGAGCGGCATCGAGAACACCGAGCCCATGGTGGCGCGCACAGTTTCCAGCGAATAAGGATCGGTGGTGTCGCCGATCAGGATGATGCCCTTGGCGCCAACTGCATCGGCGGTGCGGATAACAGTGCCGAGATTGCCGGGATCACGCACACGATCAAGCGCTATGTAAACATCGTTGCCTTTTGGCTTGAGGTTTGCAAGCTGCTGATACTGCTGCTCGAAAACGCCAACCACCATCTGCGGATTATCGCGGCGGGTGATCGCAGCCATGATCTTTTCGGTCACTTCCAGCACCAGTCCGCCCTTAGCGAAGGTGCGTGCTGCAACCTGCTCGACCATCTTGTTGCCTTTACCGGATTTGGCAAACACAAGCGTCTTGATGCGCCAGTCCTGTTCAAAGGCATCGATGACGAGCTTTAGGCCTTCTGCCAGAAACACGCCCTGCTGATCGCGGAATTTTTTCAGCGCCAGCGAGCGCAAATCTTTGACAATCGGATTGGTGAGGCTGGTGACTTCTTTCACCTGGCCCACGCGTGATCCGGTCTGATTATTGCCGCTTCTGGAGAAATCGTCGTTTCGGCTCATTTTGCTACCCAGCGGCTGAACATGGATGTGGAAAGTGCGCGTTGGCTCGCACGTTCGCGAAGAATAAGTTCGCCCGATTCGACTGTTCCGCCAAGACCGGTGAAACGGTCGCGCACCAGCTCGTGAATGGCGAAGAAGGAAGCGCGGATCGAATAGGCGGTCAGAATGACGGCCAGCGCGTTTGGCGTGAGAATGGAACGACAGGTATCGACCATTGCAGGCAGATGTTCGAACAACTGCCAGACTTCGCCGTTCGGACCACGACCATAGGCTGGCGGATCAAGCAGGATGATGTCGTAGAAGCTGCCGCGGCGTTCTTCGCGCTGCACAAACTTCATAGCGTCTTCGCAGATCCAGCGGATCGGCTTGTCGGAAAGATCGGCCATCTCCTGATTTTCGCGTGCCCAGACGATCGCCTTTTTGGAAGCGTCAACATGGGTGACTTCGGCACCAGCGCGTGCTGCAACGAGCGATGCAACGCCGGTATAACCAAACAGATTGAGCACTTTCACCGTGCGGCCCGACTTGGCGGCATCGCGGATCAGATTGTCCATATAGGACCAGTGCGCGGCCTGTTCCGGGAATACGCCAACATGGCGGAACGACGTGAAGCGGCCATGAAACGATATGCCGTCATGCCGCATAGGCCATGTTTCACCCAGAGTGTCACCAAGCGGCAGTTTCGGGAATGCCCAGCGTCCCATGCCTTCTTCATCGGTGTTGCCGGTAAAGACAGCATCGGCCTTGTCCCATTCGCTTTTCGGCAGGCTTGGGAGCCAGATCGCCTGACCTTCCGGGCGTACAATGCGATAAGGACCATATTGCTCAAGCTTGAGGCCATCACCGCTGTCGAGCAATGCATAATCGTTGGACGGTTCTGTTTCGAGGATGACGGGTGCGCGTTCACCCGGGCGCTTGCCCTGATAAGCTTTGATCTCGCGCTGAGGCGCTGCGATGTGCTTTTCTTCAGCAGGCTTTGGTGTGGCTTTTGCAAATTGCGGACGCGGCTTCTTGAAGAACGAAGCCTTGTTGTCTGGCTTGCTCTCATGTTTGGCAGCTGAGCGCGGTTCGTCGTGCTTTGCGCGACCAAAACCGCGCTGCTCTTTACCGCCCGTTGGCTTTTTGCCTTTTCCTTTTGGCGCCTTCACCCGAAACTCCGTGATTTATTTTGGGTTTAGGTAGGGCAAATGACGCCAGAACGAAAGTGAAAAAGAAAAACGGTCGCTATCAGACGTTGGAAACCGTGTTGGCCACATGGCGCTTTTCAGCAGATTCCGCACGTTCCAGAAGCTGTGAGGCTTCTTTTTTGTAGCGTCGCTCGCGACGGCGATGCTTGCCCTGCGTAAGCCAGGTGACGGCAGCGCCGATCAAAGCACCGAGGATAAGCGCACCAAACAGCCAGATAAACAGCGGAGCCTGATAGGTCAGTGCTGGATTTCCGGGGTTGAACGGATCAATTGTCAGGCCAATCGTTTCGCGATTGGCCACCGAAAGGGCGATCAGAATGACCGCCAACGGCACCAGAATAACAATCGTTATGACGCGCTTTGCCACCATGATGGATCAGATGGCGCCGTTGAGGCGGTCACGCAGTTCCTTGCCAGTCTTGAAGAATGGCACCCACTTTTCTTCAACATCCACCGTATCGCCGGTACGTGGATTGCGGCCGCTGCGGGCCGGGCGGTTTTTTACCGAGAAAGCGCCAAAGCCGCGCAATTCGACGCGGTTGCCATCAGCAAGGGCATTTGTGATCTCTTCAAAAACCGCGCCGACGATGTTTTCGACATCGCGCTGGAAAAGATGCGGATTACGGCTGGCGATAACCTGAACGAGTTCCGATTTGATCACGGCTTTAAACCCCTGTGTTTCTCTTGTCCGGTGAAAGGACTCATTTATTTGCCGGAGTGACACCCGGCGTTCCGTCAACGTGCCAAACCGAAAGAAGTCCGTCAAGGAAGATACGGTCTTTGGCAATTTCCTTTAACATACCATTGGCTTCCTGTGGCACGCCTAGTAGGCGCGCACCGGCATGAATTATCAGATCACGCAGCGAAAAACCGGTGTCATTGCTGACTGCTTTCCATTCAAGCTTGGGCAAATCCTTGGATACGCCCTTGCTGGTGAGCCACGCAACAGCCTCTTCCTCGCCGCCAAGTCCGTCAATCAGCTTCTTGTCCAGTGCCTGACGGCCGGTAAAGACCGCGCCATTGGCCAGAGCCAGCGCTTCCTCATGCGTGAAAGAGCGGCGTTCCTGAACAATTCCGACAAACCAGTCATAAGAATCCATGATCATATTGCGGATCATGTTTTTGGCTTCATCGCTTGCAGGGCTGAAATAATTCGGTTCTGCCTTGAGTGGCGAAGATTTGATCGTCTCGACCTTCACGCCAATTGTATCGAGAAGCTTGGAAAGGTCGGGATATTGGAACAGCACGCCGATTGACCCGACGATGGAGGTCTGGCGCGCAATAATGTGGTCGGACGCGCTGGCAATCATATAGCCAGCCGATGCTGCAAGTGTACCAACCTGCGTTACAACAGGCTTCTTCTTGGCGATTTTGCGCACGGCTTCATAGATTGATTCGCCGCCAACGGTGGTGCCGCCCGGTGAATCGAGAATAAGGATCACGCCTTTGACCGCATCGTCATCGGCAATCTTGTTGAGGCGCTTGATAAGCTCTTCATTCTCAAAAATCGTGCCTTCGATGCGGACCTTTGCAACGTGAGGGGTCGCAAAATTAGGGCCGCGCATGGAGTAGGACGCAATGGCTGCAATGAGTACTGCCAGCAGAAGCAGAAAGGCGATGCGCCATACGGTCAGCTTTCTACGCAGCTTGCGTCTTTCGATCAGTGCCTCGGCGTCCTGAGCCATACTCATCCATCCATAATTCAAGCGAAGTGCTGTCGATGTTTTTACTATCTATGTCCCGCAATAGGCAAAGCGACAAGGTCTATCAATAATTTTGTCGCAAGGAGTTTGCTCGCCGGAGAGCGCTGCTGTAATATAAGCTTATTATATGTTAACAATGAAGTGATCGGCTTTTTACCATTGTTAAGAGGCCTGTAAACGCCAGTTTTGCTGCAGTTCCGCAATGTTCATGTCATTTTTGCATGGCAGGTGCGGTGTTTTGTGCCGTGTATTAGTCTTGAGTGACAGGCTAATGCACCCCAAATAAACCGTATTGATCTAAGATAGCGTCGGGTGAAAAATTCATTCTCGATGTTTCTGTAAACAGTTGAGCAATAAAGCGGCACTAAAAGCTGCGTTAACAGATTGAGTAATCGAAAAAGACCATGAGCGCCGACACACCACATATTCATGTTTCGCAGGGAGCTGCCACAACAGCACCGAGTGGCGGTGGCATGCATTTTGGAGCGTCTGAAAAGGCAGCTTCGCTGTTTAAGGCTGCCCAGCGTCATTCGATCCGCGTACGCGTGCTCAAAACCGCTCTGCCTGTTGCGGCCATTGCGCTTGCAGCTGTTTTCTCCTGGTACACATTTCTCGCAACGCCTGCCGCGCCTGTGAAGGTGGAAGTGAACAATGGCGGGGAGAGCGGCAAGCTCGTCATGAGCAATCCACAGCTCAACGGTTATACCAAGGATAATCGTCCTTATTCCATGATTGCGGCCAAGGCCATTCAGGATGCCAAGAATAGCGGCGCAATCGCGCTGGAAGGCATTTCTGCGGAGCTGCCGGTGGGCGATAATGGCAATGCAAAAGTCGAAGCTGCTTCTGGCGTTTACGATAATGCGAACGGTCGTTTGCAACTTGATAAGGATTTTACTGTTACGACAAATGAAGGCCTGCATGCTGTCATGCGATCCGCTGATGTTAATCTCAAAAGCGGTCAGGTGACGACAGACAAGCCGGTTGAAATTCGTAATGGTAGTACGCAGATCAGTGCCGACACCATGCAGATCAAAGAGAGCGGCAAAGTCGTGATCTTTGAAAACAAGGTGCGTGTTGTCATTGACGGCGGTGCAGTTTCGGGCAACAACACGCCTTAAAGTATGTCGCGGAAAAGTGGGAACCGGTTTTCCGACAACGACATACTGGAGGTAAAGACCGATGGCATGTCGCGGAAAAGCGGGAACTGGTTTTCCGTCAGGGCGTGTTGAAGGCAAAAATTTAAAGAGTCTGCGCTTAGCAGATATCGTTTAACGCAGGTTTCTGCGGGTTCTGGTTTCTTTTCTGCGCAGTCAGATATTTCTATCTGGCTGCGTTAAGTTTAAGATCGGGGCTGATTAATTATAGCTTGAGGTGCTGGCCTGAAAGGTTGATACGCTTTTAGGACAGGTTTATGCGTCGAGCAGGGATTTGATACGCTCGACCTGATTCCAGGGAATGGGATTTGTAGGGGAGCTCGAGAATGATGGAACGCGAGACCGGCAACATGAACAAGAGCATGAAGACCCGCACATTGCGGATGGGATTTGCAGCTTTGGCGCTGGGCCTTGTTGTTGCGCCGGTTTCTGCTCTGGCTCAGGAAGGCCAGCAGGTGCCGTTTGGCAGCCTCCAGCTTTCCGGCGGCAAGAGCCCAATCAAGATCGATGCTGACAAGCTCGAAATGCTCGACAAGGAAGGCAAAGCCATTTTTACCGGCAATGTTTCGGTGGTTCAGGGCGACGCACTTCTTAAGTCCGGCAAAATGATCGTCTTCTATAACAAAGACTCGCAGGGCCAAGGTGGCCAGCCAGCTGGCGGTACCGCTGGTCTGAGCGGTTCAGGCATTGATCGTCTTGAAATCAGCGGCAAGGTTTACCTCAAGTCCGGCACGCAGGTCGCCACTGGCGACACTGGTACTTATGACGGCAAGAGCCAGGTCATGGTGCTTCAGGGCCAGAAAGTCGTGCTGACCGATGGCGACAATGTTGCGACCGGTTGCAAGCTGACGGCCAATATGGGTACGGGCAAGGCTTTCCTGGAAAGCTGCAAGGGCCAGAGCAAGGGTCGTGTATCGATCATCATGGCTCCCAAGGATCAACAGCAGGGCGGTGGCGCGCCCAAGTCCAACTAACCGGAGCGCGCGTGGGATTGTTCTGGAACAAGAAAGCCGACGAGCAGCAGGCCATTTCTGAAAATGCAGCCGCTACTGAGGGTGCGGATGGTGTGATGCCATCTCAGCCTGGCAAGACGACGCGTCTCAAAGGGACGCTGGTCGCTCGTGGACTTTGCAAGAGCTATCGCGGGCGACAGGTCGTCAACGGTGTGTCTTTTGGCGTACGTGCAGGTGAAGCGGTTGGCATTCTCGGCCCTAACGGTGCCGGTAAGACCACATGCTTCTATATGGTGACGGGTCTTGTCCCGGCTGATGCTGGTGCCATTGAAATCGACGGTTACGATGTGACGTCGATGCCGATGTATCGCCGTTCGCGTCTTGGGATTGGCTATCTACCGCAGGAAGCCTCGATTTTCCGTGGCCTGTCGGTCGAAAACAATATCAAGGCCGTGCTGGAAGTGGTCGAGAAGGACCGCAAGAAGCGCGCGACGGAGCTCGACGCTCTGCTCGAAGAGTTTCATATTTCGCATCTGCGCAAGGCGCCTGCCATTTCCCTGTCGGGTGGTGAACGTCGTCGTCTGGAAATTGCGCGCGCCCTTGCTTCACGTCCGAATTTCATGCTGCTCGACGAACCTTTCGCTGGTGTTGACCCGATTGCGGTGTCGGACATCCAGCAGCTCGTGCGTCACCTGACCAGCCGTGGCATCGGCGTGCTCATCACGGACCACAATGTCCGTGAAACGCTTGGTCTTATTGATCGTGCTTATATTATCCATGCCGGTCAGGTGCTGACACATGGTCGTCCTGCTGAAATCGTCGCCAACCCCGACGTGCGCAGGCTCTATCTCGGCGATCAGTTCACGCTGTAAATTACAGTTCCGGTATTGTTTGCCGGAGCATATTCTCATTTTCGAGTGAAGCTTGCCGCGCTGCTTTTGCAAAGCGCGGCATTCTTGCGACTATTTTCCCCTTTTGTCCGAAAAACGCACATTCTGAATTGACAAGCAAGGTTCATACCAGTTTTGATAATTGGAACGCCTTGGTCGAAAACAATTCATATAAAGGCGACTTTGCTAGCGGCTACAGCATAATTCCTCAAACTTGAATCAGTTTGAGGTAAATTGTGCTGTAAATATAAAGTGTTAGAACGAACTTTGCGCGCCCAAAAGGGCGAGCGGCGCTCTAACAGGCTGGCACGGGCAAAAACGGGGAAATAAAACAACGAATGGCACTCTCGCCGAAGCTAGATTTTCGTCAATCGCAATCGCTGGTGATGACTCCGCAGTTGATGCAGTCCATCAAGTTGTTGCAGATGACGCATATCGAGCTGGAGCAGTTCATCGATCTGGAGATCGAGAAAAATCCGCTGCTGGACAGAATTGAGGCAGCGAATGATGATTTTGCAGACGCCGAACCTCCTCGTGACAGCGATGACGGAGCTTCGGCGGAAACCTCATCCGATGAAGACTGGTTCAAGACCGATACGGTTGATGACGCGCAAAATCTCTCGTCGACCTTTGACAGTTCGCTCGAAAACATCTTCCCCGATGACCCCGGTCGCAGTGACGACGCGAGCAGTACACTCGACCCGCAATGGAAAACGACCGGTGGCGAAAGCTTCGGCGCTGGCGGCAGCTACGACATTGATCAGGTCACAGCGAGCCGCCCTTCGTTAAGCACCCATGTAGCCGAACAGATCACCTTGTCTTTCGCCACTGCTGCTGATCGTTTCATCGCAACCGCACTTGCCGATGCTTTGGATGAAAGCGGCTATCTGCGTGCCGACACTTCACTGCTTGCGCAAAATCTCGGCGTTGAAACGGCCCATGTCGAGCGCGTGCTTCACGAGATGCAAAGCTTTGATCCTGCGGGGATTTTCGCGCGTGATCTGCGTGAATGCCTGGCGATCCAGCTGCGCCTCAAGGACCGGTTTGATCCGGCCATGGAGGCGCTGATCAATAATCTTGAACTGCTTGCGCGGCGAGATTTTGCAACGCTGAAAAAACTCTGCGGCGTCGATCAGGCTGATCTCCTGGATATGCTTGGCGAGATCCGGGCGCTTGATCCCAAGCCCGGCACACAGTTTGAAGTGTCGGTCGCAGATGTCATCGTTCCTGATGTACTGGTATCACGATCAAGCGACGATGGCTGGGCGATTGAACTCAACCCCGAAGCAATGCCGCGTCTGATCGTCAACAATGAATATTATGCGGAAGTCAGCACCTCGGTAAAAGCTGAGGAAAAGACATTCCTGTCCGATTGCATGCAGTCGGCCAGCTGGTTGGTACGCAGCCTCGATCAGCGCGCTCGCACAATCCTGAAAGTGACACAGGAAATAATTCGCCAGCAGGACGGCTTTCTGCGCCACGGCGTGACCCATCTCAAGCCTTTGAACCTGCGTATCGTCGCAGATGCTGTGGGGATGCATGAATCCACCATCAGCCGTGTCACCGCAAACAAATTCATGGCGACACCGCGTGGCGTGTTCGAATTGCGCTATTTCTTCACCGCTTCCATCGCGTCGTCGGAAGGTGGTGATGCGCATTCATCTGAAAGTGTGCGCCATCGCATCCGTCAGATGATTGATGCCGAGAAGCCCGATGACGTGTTGTCTGATGACTCCATCGTAGATGCCTTGAAAAAGGACGGTGTGGATATCGCGCGAAGAACAGTCGCGAAATATCGTGAATCGATGAATATTGCTTCATCTGTTCAGCGCAGACGCGAAAAGAAAGCTAGATCGTCTGCAGGTTGAAAAAGACTATCCGTAAGATTGCCGCCACGCATTACAAGAATGCCAATCTGAATTAACGTGATGAAACTGTTCTGAATTTTAGTGAATTCTAATTCGCGAAGACAGGGTAATTCATTTTCGACTGGAGGGGGATGAGCAACGCGCGAGGATCCGGCTGGTAAAAGCTGCGATTGACAATTTACGTTTCAGTCAATAGAAGCCCCGCTCGCATTGCGATATGCACCCGTAAAGACCGTTAACCGGTGTCCGATTGTTTAAACGAAAGGCAAGGTAATATTTCGGGAAACGCTTCGGCGTTTTCAGCGTTACATAAGAGAACGATGTGCAGCGATCCTTCCGGCATGTGGTTGAAAACATATGACGGAAAATTATTCGACTGGCCGCGTGGATGGCAATGATCGGGAATGGGGCTTTGGCGCTTTTTCAGACTGCAGGAAACGGGGCTAAAATAAGCACAGGACGAAAAGCAGATTTGATGCTGGTTCGCTTTGCGCTTCGCTCGCCTTATGGTTAGACTACGTCCTGTTGTGTAACGCAAATGAGGTGTACCAAATGACTCTGCGTGTATCTGGAAAGCATATGGACGTCGGTGAAGCTTTCACGACCCGGATTATTGATCGGGTTAACGAAGCGGTCGGCAAATATTTTGATCATGGCTTTTCCGGGCAGGTAACGGTCACCAAGTCCGGATCGCGATTCAGCGCGGATTGTACCTTGCATCTTGATAGCGGTGCCACTTTGCAGAGCACCGGAGATGCGCAGGATCCGCAACTGGCTTTCGATGCGGCTGCAGACAAGATTGAAACACGCTTGCGTCGTTACAAGCGCCGTTTGAAATCGCGTCCTGCGACCGCACCAAATGCGATCTATGATGATGTGGCATATCGTGTTATGGCACCGCTGCCGGAAGAAGAGGAGGACCTTCCGGTTGATTACGCACCGACTATCGTTGCGGAATCGTCTGTTGCCCTTCGCACCCTCTCGGTAGCGTCGGCGGTTGTGGAACTTGACCTGATCGAAAACCCGGTCCTGGTATTCCGCAATGCAGGCAATGATGAAGTGAATATCGTGTACCGTCGTGCGGACGGCAATATCGGCTGGGTGGACCCATCGACGGTTACCCGCCAGGCCGCTCCCCGCGCTTGACGGCAAACCTGAAGCGCACGCAGTTTTCCGCTGTCGTGCGCTTCCCTAAACCGGGCCTTCGATGGCCTGATTGAAGAAGGAACGGAGAGAATGGATCTTAGTGATCTGATTCAGCCAGGGGCGATTATCCCTGCGCTGAAAGCCAGCTCCAAAAAGCAGCTTTTGCAGATTTTGTCTGAAAAGGCCGCGGAACTGACCGGTCTCCCTGAGCGTGAAGTTTTCGAAACAATTCTCCAGCGTGAACGCCTCGGTTCTACCGGGGTTGGCAATGGCGTCGCCATTCCTCACGGCAAGCTGGCAAGCATTGACAAGATTGCAGGAATTTTTGCGCGCCTTGAAACGCCAGTGGATTTTGAAGCACTGGACGATCAGCCAGTCGATCTCGTCTTCTTGCTCCTTGCACCGGAAAATGCTGGCGCTGATCACCTGAAAGCATTGTCGCGTATTGCGCGCATGTTGCGCGATGCAGATACCGTTGCCAAGCTGCGCGGCACCCATGATGCCCAGGCACTTTATTCATTCCTGACAGCACAGCCTGCGACCAACGCTGCCTGATACTGTCCCGTTTAAGCAAGCAAGGCCGCCATTCTTTAGAGAACGGCGGCCTTATGCATTTTATCCGACCGAATTTGCTTCGGAGCAAAGCCCGAAATAGCAGCGGTTTCGGTCGCGAAACTTCTTAATGCAGCATTACGGTGCGCAATTCGTGTTCATGCGCGCCCTGCAACGCGGTGGCGCGTACATCGGAAAGAACGATGGGTTCGCCGGTGGCTCCAAACAGCGCCCAGAGTTCAAGACCTGGAGCGATTGGGGGAAGGGCAGGGAAGCTGCGGGTAAGATCGTCGGAACGAATCTTGCGCACGTAAGCCAATTCACCTTCACCCAGATGAGCGAATTCATGTTCAGTGAGAATGTGTCTGTCCATGGTCTTAGCCTCCAATTTCGCAGCACATCATTTGCGATCATACTGCTTAAGAGCTTAACAATTCCATTATAGCGATTTCAGCATGAACCCAGTCTGAACCGGGATCATTCCTTCACTGCTATATTTATACGTTTGATAAGGCGTTCTGGTTCAGGTCTGTCGAGATCAATGGCAAGCAGGCCATTTTTCAGATCACAACCGACGACCCGCATCCCATCTGCCAGAACAAAGACGCGCTGAAACTGACGGGCAGCAATGCCACGGTGCAGAAACTCGCGTTCGGTATCGTCGCTCTGGCGTCCACGGATCACGAGCTGATTGTCTTCAGTCATTACCTCAAGATCGTCACTGGCGAAGCCTGCTACCGCAAGCGTAATGCGCAACCGTTCAGATCCCGTCTCGCCACGCAGACGTTCAATGTTATAGGGCGGGTAGCCGTCGCCGGATTTGGCAATCCGTTCCAGCGTCTTTTCCATTGTGTCGAAGCCCAGCAACAGAGGGCTCGAAAACGGAGTCATTCTTGTCATTGCATCAGTCCTTGGTAAGAAGCGACCGTTATGGAAAGTACCCTTTCGGCGTATCTTTCACTCAACTGATATGGCTTGTGAAAAGCCGGACTTCAAGGGCCGAAAGTGGATTCCCCTCAAAGCATCCTAAAACTGATGCCCTGGAAGCAAAAGCCGTCAACATATGTGGAAAACTGTGTGCCGATGTCAGCGTCGCGCTTCGCTTAACGCATTGCCGAAAGCCGTGGCAAAGCTCTCGCGATCATCGGGATTGAGAAAACCACCGACGAGAACACTGTTCTGACGACTTTCAATATGCATCGTCGTGATACCGATATCTGGTTTTCTGGCGACATTAAATCGTGTCCAGAACGGATGAAACAGGTGGCTGGTCATTTTGCCGGAGGCTTCGTATTTTCGGATGGAGAGTTCTGACCGTGAAACGGATATTTCCTCGCGTGCCTTGGCCGCGTGGTAGTTCCAGCGAAAAGCCAGATAGATTGCCAGCACATCAAGGCCAAAAAAGCCGATGATCGGCCATGCGCCTATTGACCAGAACAATATGCAGACAAACAGCCAGCAGCAGATCATGGCGCCCATCAACACACGAAAACCCGTTCGCCCCAATGAGCGATAAGGCGTCAGCAGAGCTTCAAAAATTGGGGTATCAAATCTGTCTGGATTTGCGCCGTCTGGATGCTGCATGCACATTTGCTCCGGGCTGCGTCAAGCTGTGAACTGTTTTCCGCGGATGGAGCCAAGTATAGAGACAAAATGGAAAACGCCAAAATCAAATCGCCCGTGAATGACGCAGCGACAACTCAGGTTCGTCGCCCGCGTCGGGTTGCAGGCACGCTCTACACGGCTGATGAAATCCACGAGATTTTCCGCCGCTTTTCCATTTTGCGCCCCGAACCAAAGGGTGAGCTCGAACATGTGAATGCCTTCACGCTTCTCGTCGCCGTCGTCTTGTCGGCACAGGCAACAGACGTGGGAGTGAACAAGGCTACCCGTGCGCTTTTTGCGGTTGCCGACACGCCGCAAAAAATGCTGGCGCTGGGCGAAGACACGGTTGGCAATTATATCCGCACCATCGGTCTTTGGCGCAACAAGGCGAAAAACGTCATTCTATTGTCCGAAGCGCTTATCCGCGATTATGGTGGTGAAGTCCCGGATGATCGCGACGAGTTGGTGAAGTTGCCGGGCGTTGGCCGAAAGACCGCCAACGTCGTATTGAGCATGGCTTTTGGCCACTCAACCATGGCTGTGGACACGCATATCCTGCGCATCGGCAATCGGATTGGTCTTGCACCAGCCAAGACGCCGGATGCGATAGAAGCTATTCTGATGCGGGTTATTCCGACAGAATATCTGTTTCACGCGCATCACTGGCTCATCCTGCACGGGCGTTACACCTGTAAGGCGCGCAAGCCTGAATGCGAGAATTGCGTGATCGCTGATATCTGCAAATATCCCGGAAAGACCTGTGACGTACCCGCAGCGCTCATTCCGTTACCGCCGCAGTTTTAAAATTTCTCGCTGCGAAATTGCCTTGTGCAGATGAATCATCATCGCAGCCGCAAACAGCGGCGTCAGCAGATTGACGATCGGGATCGCGAGAAATCCCGCAATGACCAGACCCGCGAGGAAAACTGTCACCCCATATTGCGAGCGTAGTGCCTTGGCCTCGCTCTCGGACCGATAACGCATCGCTGCAAATTCAAAGAATTCCCGCCCCAGCAAATAGGCGTTGATCACAAAAAAGGCGATCAGATTGATGCCGGGTACGAAGAGCAGAAAAAGTGCTGCGATATTGCCGAGAACGACCACGCCCAGAAACTTAAGTGACACCACAACGGAACGGCCCAGCGGCAGGGGCGTGCCTGCGGGCTCACCGGGATAGTCCTCACGTTCAACGACGTCCGCGACATCATCAAGGAAGATACCGGCTACAAGTGCGGTGACGGGTGCAATCATTAAAGCGAGCACGAGCGCCAGCCCCAGACCTGCAACAATGGCTGCAGCAATACCGAGCCAGCCAGCCCATTCGGGCATTCCGGGCAGCAATTGCGCCATCCACGGCCAGGCTAAAGTAAAAAATAATTGACGAATTCCGACCCAGAGCCCGATCAGCAACAAGAGCGTCAAACCCAGTGTTTTCCACAAAACCGAACGAAACTCCGGCGTTGGAAGGCGTTTAAGGGCTTTTATTGCCGCTTCAATGATCATTCAGGCTCACTTTCGGTGATCTTATGCGATCAAAATAGGAAGGCCGATGGATCGGTACAATATGCGCTACCCACAGGAGGCAGGCTTAACAGGGTGGTCAAAGCACTTGCAAAAGGCTAAACCGGCCCCACATGACTGCCGCCGTACCGTTGCCTGAATGCCTTGTACAGAGGCGGGCAACAGACAAAAAGGGGAGCCCCAGATCAGCTCATGGCTACATTCGACGTTCTTTGCATTGGCAACGCCATTGTCGATATTATCTCGCGCACGGAAGATGCATTCCTTGAAACAAATGGCATCATCAAAGGCGCCATGAACCTGATTGATGGCGACCGGGCAGAACTGCTCTATGGCCGCATCAAAGGTCAGGTCACGGAAATGTCGGGTGGCAGTGCTGGTAATACCGCTGCAGGCGTCGCGAGCCTCGGTGGGCGTTCCGCCTTTTTTGGTAAGGTTGCAACAGACCATCTTGGCCGGGTTTTTTCCCATGATATTCGCGCACAGGGCGTAGCCTTCGATACGCGTGCACTGGAAAAAGGCTCACCGACTGCCCGTTCCATGATTTTCGTAACCGCGGATGGCGAGCGTTCGATGAACACCTATCTGGGTGCCTGCGTCGAGCTTGGGCCGGAAGATGTCGAAACCTCCAAAGTTGCCGATGCCCGCGTTACCTATTTCGAAGGTTACCTGTGGGATCCGCCACGCGCCAAGGAAGCCATTGTTCTGGCTTCCAAGATTGCGCATGAGCACGGCCGTCAGGTTGCCATGACCCTGTCCGACCCATTCTGCGTTGATCGCTATCGCGATGAGTTTCTTGATCTTATGCGCAGCCGCACGGTCGATATCGTTTTCGCCAATGAAGACGAAGCCAAGTCGCTCTATCAAACCAAGTCGCTTGATGAAGCTGTTGAAGCCATCCGCAAGGATTGCCCGCTGGCAGTCGTCACACGCTCGGAAAAGGGCGCGATCGTCATCACTGCCGATCAGACGCTGCATGTGCCAGCAATTGAGATCGAAGAGCTGATCGATACCACAGGTGCGGGTGATCTTTATGCCGCCGGTTTCCTTTATGGCTACACCAAGGACCGTTCGCTTGAAGATTGCGCACGCTTAGGCTCGCTTGCAGCCGGTATGATTATTCAGCAGATGGGACCACGTCCGCTGGTCGATCTGAAGGCTGTAGCGACGCAGGCCAAGCTTATTTGATTAGAGCAATCCCAGTAAAAGTGCGAAGCTGCCTTTTTTGGGATAGTCTATAAAAACAAATAGATAGAGCGGTTTCAATGTTCAGTGTGACCTGGAACCGCTCTACTGATCAATCCGGACAATCCGGTCGCGCTTGAGTTCCTCCTCTGTGCGGCCGGGACGGCTTTTATAGACCGGTAGATTCCAGCCGAAATAAAGCGCACCGCCGCGCACGATAAAGGCTGTGAGTGCGGCAGCAAGCGCTGCAAAAATCGGATCAATCCCCAAGCGTTCCAGCACCACATAAAGACATGCACCGGCAAGAGCTGCGCTGACGTAGATTTCGCGCCGCATAAGCACGGATGGCTCGCCTGCCACCATGTCGCGCAAAATGCCGCCAAGCGTTGCCGTAAAAATGCCGGTGACGATGGCAACGGATGGCCCAAAGCCGAGTGCCAAGCCTTTGGCCGCACCCACAACCGTATAGGCTGACAAACCGATGGCGTCGAACCACAGCAAAAGCCGATAGCGTGATTCGACCAGATGTGCCGTGAAATAGACGATGATGGCGGCAGACGTTCCTGCCAGCAGATAAAACGGCTCAACGACCCAGAAAACGGGTGCGCCCAGTACCAGATCGCGCATCGTGCCGCCGCCGATGCCAGTCACGTTGGCGAGAAAGATAAAGCCGATAATATCGAGCTGACGGCGTGATGCGGCGAGAGCGCCGGTGGCAGCGAAGACGAAAACCCCTGCAAAGTTTGCAAAATCAAAGATCGTCACGCACGGCCTCCCAGCTGATAAAGCATGTCGCGGAAAAGTGGGGACCGCCTTCGCAGGGAAATCAGTCCACTGGACTGATTTCTGTTCCCGCTACGATCCGATAACGACATGCGCAAAATAAAGAAATAGAGCGGGTGCAGCGGATACAATTAACAACGACACGCTCTAGTGTGTCGATAGTCCAATGGATAGCGACAAAAAGAAAGAGCGGCGATGAACACGCCGCTCTTTCTTTTTGTTTTTATCGCATTATCCCACGCATCGCAGCAGGAAAAGAAATCAGTCCGGCGAACTGATTTCCCTGCGGAGGCGCTTCGCGCTTTTGCTGGAAATGCTAATCAAGCATTGCTTTCAGGTGCCGTCTCGGCGGCAGCCTTTGGACCGCCCTTGGAAACCCCAACCATCGCCGGGCGCAGCACGCGGTCACCGATGGCGTATCCTGCCTGCATGACCTGCACGACCGTATTGGCTGGCAGATCAGGGTTAGGCACTTCAAAAATAGCCTGATGGAAGTTCGGGTCGAACTTTTCGCCTTCAGGGTTAAGCTTAGTCACGCCGTGACGCTCCAAAGCCTGAAGCATGGCGCGTTCGGTCATTTCCACACCTTCGGCAAGCGACTTGAGGTTGGCGTCGCTTTCCAGCGCGTCGGCAGGAATGGCTTCGTGTGCGCGGCTCAGATTGTCGGAAACCGAGAGCATGTCGCGGGCAAAGTTTGTCACAGCATAGGTGCGTGCGTCCTGCACGTCGCGCTGTGTGCGCTTGCGCAGGTTTTCCATCTCTGCAACGAGACGCAGCATCTGATCTTTCAGTTCTGCATTGTCGGCTTCAAGTGCTGCAATGGTGTTTGCAGCCAGGCTCTCGGTGTCAACAGCTTCTTCTTCGACCTCGGCGCGTGTCTCAGCCTTGCGGCTTTTCAGAAAATCGTCGGCAGCACGCTTCAGCGCATCACGATCACGAGGATTGTTGATATCGCGCTGCTCAAGATCGGGGTTTTCGGGTGTATTCTTTTCATCAGCCATAATGCTTCTTCCGTCTTGAATAGTGTTTGGGCCGGATATCGAGTTTCGCGGCGTTAAAATCAAGGTCTAATTTCTTAGCCTTGGCAAGTCTGACACTTCATATCAGAAATTAGCGCAGCAATCGGGAGACAATCTGCGCGGTGTAGTCGACCATCGGCACGATGCGGGCATAGTTGAGCCGGGTTGGTCCAATGACGCCCAGAGCGCCAACAACACGCTGTTCGCTGTCACGATAAGGGGCCACCACTAGCGATGAACCGGAGAGCGAGAACAGCTTGTTCTCCGAGCCGATGAAAATCCGCACTCCAGAACCCGATTCAGCCAGATCGAGGAGCTGGATCATGCCGTCCTTGGTTTCGAGGTCGTCAAACAGGTGGCGCAGGCGTTCAATATCTTCCTGTGCATGAATGTTCTCAAGCAGGTTGGCACGACCGCGCACGATGAGGCGTGCAGGCTGGTCAGAACCTGCACCGCTCCACACAGCCAGTCCCTGTGCAACAAGTTCCTGCGAGAGCTGATCAAGTTCCTGTCTGGTTTCTTCCGACAGCTTCTCCAACTCCGATTTCGCTTCCGACAGCGTATGGCCATGAATATGCGCGTTGAGAAAGTTGGAAGCCTCCACCAGCTGCGAAGCGGAGATTCCAGCAGGCAGGTTCACAACGCGATTCTCGACATCGCCATTCTGCATCACCAGCACGGCAAGCGCGCGGGTTGGTTCAAGACGCACGAATTCGATATGTTTAAGCGCGCCTTCGGCCTTGGTTGCAAGCACAAGGCCAGCACCACGCGAAAGGCCCGAAAGAACCTGACTGGCTTCTGTCAGCACGCTCTCTACCGAATTGTTCATGCCTGCCGAACGCACCTGTGCCTCAATGGAGGAGCGTTCATCAGGCGGCAGGTCGCCCACTTCCATGAAAGCATCGACAAAGAAGCGCAGACCGATCTGGGTTGGCAGACGCCCGGCGGAAATATGCGGTGCATAGATGAGGCCAAGATGCTCAAGGTCGCTCATCACATTGCGAATGGTGGCCGGCGAAAGACTATGCGGCAGCAGGCGCGACAGGTTGCGCGACCCGACCGGATCGCCATCATTGAGGTAACTGTCGACGATCAGCCGGAAAATATCGCGCGACCGCTGGTCGAGTGCATTAAGCAGCTGATGTTCCGGTGACTTGATCATGGTCTCAATGCGAACCCTTTGAATTGCAGACTATAAATATAAGCGAGCAACCCGATGCGTCAAAGGGTTTGGGTTTACAGTTTCACCTCTCTCAACACCTCTGTTGTAAGATACTGCGAAATTCCTTTTCATTCGAGCGCGACAAGCCTAAAAAGCCGCAACGAAAAACGAATTGAGGAAATACGATGCGTCCATCCAAGCGCGCTGCTGATGAAATGCGTGCCGTCTCTTTTGAGCGCGGCGTCTCCAAACATGCGGAAGGCTCGTGCCTCGTTAAGTTCGGCGATACTCATGTTCTGTGCACGGCAAGCCTTGAAGAAAAGGTGCCGGGCTGGATGCGCAATTCAGGTAAGGGCTGGGTCACTGCAGAATATGGCATGTTGCCACGTTCGACCGGCGACCGTATGCGCCGTGAAGCAGCCGCTGGAAAGCAGGGTGGTCGTACGCAGGAAATCCAGCGTCTTATTGGTCGTTCGCTGCGCGCAGTGGTTGATCTTCAGGCGCTTGGCGAATTCCAGATCACGGTTGACTGCGATGTCATTCAGGCTGATGGCGGCACCCGTACAGCTGCGATCACCGGCGGCTGGGTTGCCCTTTATGATTGCCTGCGCTGGATGGAAGCGCGCCAGATGATCCGCTTTGAGAAGGTGCTTAAAGATCATATCGCAGCCATTTCCTGCGGCATCCACGAAGGTCAGCCTGTGCTTGATCTCGATTATGTCGAGGATTCGGCGGCAGAAACCGACAGCAATTTCGTGATGACCGGCAAGGGCGGCATTGTCGAAATTCAGGGTACAGCTGAAGGCGCACCATTCTCGGAAGAAGAGTTTGCAGCGCTTATGAAGCTTGCACGCGGCGGCATCAATCAGCTCGTCGAGTTGCAGAAGGCAGCACTTGCCTGATAGTTAAGGCCATCTCCATGAAAGAGGTGGCCGAAAATGCAGGCATCCCGCATTCTTGAAACCGCGCTCTATGTCCGTGATGTTGCTGAGGCGATTTCGTTTTATCGCGACATTATCGGGCTTGAGCCGGTGGGCAAGGTCAGTGAACGCAATGCATTCTTCCGCTGTGGCGACGGTATTTTACTGTTGTTTAAGGCGGAAGAAACTTTGAAGCCACCCGCGCCCGGATCGCTGCCGGTGCCACCGCATGGGACGATCGGTGCAGGGCATGTCTGCTTTGCAGCCACACGTCATGAGATTGATGACTGGCGCAGCTATCTCGAAAAGCACGGGATTGCTATCGAGTCTGATTTCGAATGGCCCAATGGCGCACGTTCGATTTATTTTCGCGATCCTTCCGGCAATTCGCTGGAATTCGCTGAGCCGAAACTTTGGAGTTAAAAAATGCGGGTGCTTGAAAAAGGCAAACTGATCGTTGCATCGCACAATGCAGGCAAATTGCGCGAATTCGATGGGCTGATCGCCCCATTTGGCTTCGAGGTCAGTTCTGTTGCGGCTCTCGGCCTGCCGGAGCCGGAAGAAACCGGAACGACGTTTGAGCAGAATGCCTATATTAAGGCACTGGCCGCAGCCGAAGCCACGGGCCTGCCGTCATTGTCTGATGATTCTGGCATGATGGTTGACGCGCTTGATGGCAATCCCGGCGTTTACACTGCTGACTGGGCGGAGACCGAAGACGGCACGCGCGATTTCAATATGGCGATGCAGAAGGTTGAAGATCTTCTGCAGGAAAAGGGTGCTCTCACCCCTGCCGAGCGTAAGGCGCGCTTTGTTTCGGTTATCTGCCTTGCATGGCCGGATGGTGAAGCACAATATTACCGCGGTGAAGTGGAAGGCACACTGATCTGGCCTCCGCGCGGCGATATTGGCTTCGGTTATGATCCGGTATTCAAGCCGGAAGGCTATGAAAAGACCTTCGGCGAAATGACTGCTGACGAGAAGCACGGCTGGACGCCGGGCGACGCGTCCGCGCTTTCGCATCGTGCGCGTGCCTTCAAGCTGTTTGCGGAAAAGGCGCTCGGTGTTGTTTCGGATATGCCCGAATGAACCATCATTTTTCTCCACCTGACGCTTCAGCGAATATTCTACCAATTGCGCGCGCAGATGGAGAAACGGCGTTTGGTGTTTATTTGCACTGGCCGTTCTGTCTGGCAAAATGTCCGTATTGCGACTTCAACAGCCATGTGCGCCATCAGCCGGTTGACCAGCCACGCTTTGCGGAAGCGTTCAACCGTGAGATGGACACTTTGCGTGCCCGCACAGGTCCGCGCACCGTCACCAGCATCTTTTTGGGCGGCGGTACGCCGTCGCTGATGCAGCCCTCGACGGTTGGGAGCCTGCTTGATGGTATTGCGTCGCGCTGGACTGTCGCGTCCGATATTGAAGTGACACTGGAAGCCAATCCGACAAGCGTGGAAGCCGAACGTTTCCGCGGCTATCGTGCAGCGGGCGTCAATCGCGTTTCGCTTGGCATCCAGGCGCTTAACGATCCTGATCTGCGCCGTCTTGGGCGTATGCATTCGGTTGAAGAAGCCAAGGCCGCAATCCGGCTTGCGCGTGAAATTTTCCCGCGTCTGTCTTTCGATCTCATCTATGCGCGACCAAATCAGACTATTGAAGCCTGGCGTGAAGAGCTGAAAGAAGCCATCGGCCTTGCTGCCGATCATCTCTCGCTTTACCAGCTGACGATTGAAGAAGGCACACAGTTCTATAATCTCTGGAAGGCGGGCAAGCTCACCACGCCGGATCCGGATCATGCCGCCGCTCTTTATGAAGAAACGCAAAAGATCACCGCGGAACATGGTCTTCCAGCCTATGAGATTTCAAACCATGCGGTGCCGGGACGTGAATCCCAGCACAATCTGGTTTACTGGCGTTATGGGCAATATGTCGGCATCGGCCCCGGCGCGCATGGACGTTTTGTCGAAAACGACTTGCGCACCGTTACAATGACCGAAAAGCATCCGGAAACATGGCTGGAAAAAGTGGCAAGCCACGGTCACGGTATTATCGAGGAAGAACATCTCGATGGCGAACCGCAGGGCGATGAATTTCTGATGATGGGCTTGCGGTTGCGCGAAGGCATTGATCTTGCGCGTTATCAGCGTCTGACCGGCCACGATATCGATCGCAAGCGCCTTGAACGGCTGGTCGCATCGGGCATGATCGAAAAAATGGATGGAAGCTTCATCCGTGCAACGCCAGATGGCGCGCTGGTGCTTGATGCGCTCGTGGCTGATCTGGCTGCATAAGGACTGGTGATGAGTGAATTTTTGGACGAACAGAAACGCGAATTTGTTGTCGGTGGCACCGCCCAGCGTGCACGTCCGATTGAACCTGCGCTCTATATCGTCTCGACCCCGATTGGCAATCTCGGCGACATGACGCTTCGCGGACTGGAAGTGCTTGCGAGTGCCGACATTGTGGCCTGTGAAGATACGCGCGTGACCCGTGTATTGCTCGATCGCTATGGCATTTCGCGCCGCCCGATCAGCTATCACGAACATAATGCTGCTGAGGCAGGCGCAAAGCTGATCGCAGCCCTTGAAAGCGGCAAGAGTGTTGCGCTCGTTTCAGATGCAGGCACGCCACTTGTGTCCGATCCGGGCTTCCGCCTTGTGGGCGAGGCCCGTGAGGCAGGCATTCGTGTGGTGCCGGTGCCTGGTGCTTCAGCACTCCTTGCGGCACTGGCTGCTTCCGGACTTCCGACTGATGCATTCATGTTTTGCGGCTTTTTGCCGGTCAAACACGGCCAGAAGACATCCAAGCTCGAAAGCCTCAAGAATATCGAAGCAACGCTTGTATTCTATGAATCGCCCAACCGCACGGCGACAACGCTCGCCGATATGGCGGAGGTCTTTGGCGATGGGCGTGAAGCAGCCCTTTGCCGCGAGCTGACCAAAGCCTATGAAACCATCGTGACTGCACCTCTGGGTGAGTTGAAGCAGCAATTTGATGGCGAAGATCGTATTCGCGGTGAAGTCGTGTTGCTGGTTGGTCCGCCAACAGGAGAAGCCGGTCCGCAGAGCGAAGAGGATATCGACAAGCTGTTGCTGTCATTGTCGCAGGAATTGCCGCCATCAAAAGCTGCAGGCGAGGCAGCAAAGATGACTGGTGGGCAGAAATCAGTGCTGTATCAGCGCCTGATGCAATTGAAGGCGCAGGACTGATGAGTGAACTCCGCGAGAAAAAGCGTGTTGCTTTCTTTCGCGGACACAGCGCCGAGCGACTGGCAGCGTTTGCGCTTATGCTCAAAGGTTTTCGCATCGTGGCACGCCGCTACCGCACGCGGCTTGGCGAAATTGATCTGATCGCCCGGCGCGGCAATCTTGTTCTCATTGTTGAAGTCAAAGCACGGACAAGCGTTGAAGCAGCGCAACTTGCCGTCACGCCGCAGGCCATGCGTCGTATCGAGGCGGCTGCCGATATGTGGCTGCAACGCCAAAAAGACTACGCACAATTATCGCTGCGCTTTGACCTCGTAGCTGTTCTGCCACGTCGCTGGCCAAAGCACTTGCCAGCATTTTTTACGTCGGGCAATTATAGCTAGTCACGCATCGGCCCAAAAATCGAAATCGATTTTTGGAAAGCTCGATGCGCATTTTTAGTGTTTGAGCGTCCTTTGTGCGTCCAATAGGGCGCACGGCGCTCAAATGCTAATCCTACAAAAATTATGGGATATAATTTGAGGCCAACAGGAATTAAAATCCTCATAATGCCTTTTCAGAGAAAAAGTGATGCTCCGCGCGATTTGCGCACGCAAGCCCGTTTCTTATAAAATTTCGCCAGCCCGGGGATAATGCCAGCAGTCTTAAAAAGGATACTGCTGTGGCTCTCGCGTCCCAACGACTTCTTGCTGATTTTCCTGCCTTCTTCCGTGTTTCGGAAGAGGTAGTGGTTATTGTTGGCGGCGGCGAAGAAGCGCTCAACAAAGCGCGGCTCGTGGCACAGACGTCCGCTCGTTTGCGCATCATTGCGCAAGAGCTTGAACCAGCCTTGGCGAGCTTCATCGAAAGCCACAGTTCGGAACATGTTTCTCAAGCTTTTAGCGCCGATCTTCTTGAAGGTGCGAAGCTGGTTTTTGTCGCCACGGGTGATGAAGATCAGGATCGCGCCATTGCAGCATCGGCCAAAGCGCTGAAAATTCCAGTCAACGTTGTCGACCGTCCTGCACTCTGCGATTTCCTGACCCCTGCCATTGTGAACCGAGCGCCGATTGCAATTGCGATTGGCACCGAAGGCTCGGCCCCTGTGCTGGCACAGATGGTGCGTGCGCGCATTGATGCGGCCTTCTCGCCACGCCTTGGTGAGCTTGCACATTATGCCGAAAGTTGGCGTCCGCTGGTCGAAAAGCTTTTGCCAAAAGGTTTGGCGCGCCGCAGTTTCTGGCGTGGGTTCTTCTCCGGCTCCGTAGCGCGTGCTGTTGAAAACGGTGATCGCGAAGAAGCATACAAAGCTGCAAATGAATTAATCGAGCAAAGAGAACATGCTGCCGGTTATGTCTGGCTCGTTGGTGCCGGTCCGGATGCAGAAGATCTGCTGACCCTGCGCGCACATCGCGTTCTGATGGAAGCTGACGTGATTGTGCATGACGCACTGGTGCCGGAAGGCGTGATTGCCATGGGGCGTCGTGATGCGGAGCGTCTTTCGGTCGGCAAGCGCAAGGGATGCCATTCCAAGAGCCAGAACGAGATCAATGATCTGCTCGTCAGCCTTGGTCGCGAGGGCAAGCGTGTGGTGCGTCTGAAAGCGGGCGATCCGCTGGTCTTTGGCCGTGCGGGCGAAGAAATGGCAGCATTGCGTTCAGCTGGTATCGGCTTTGAAATCGTGCCGGGCATTACCTCTGCTTTCGCTGCTGCTGCCGATATGGAACTGCCGCTCACCTTGCGTGGTGTGGCCTCCTCGCTGGTATTCACGACGGGCCACGACATGGCAGGCGATGTGCTGCCGGGCTGGGCCAAGCTTGCCGTCTCCGGGGCAACGATTGCCGTCTATATGGGCTCAAGCGTTGCAGCCTCGGTTGCCAGCCGTCTGATCTCTGCTGGTCTGCATGAAGATACGGCTGTCGCGGTTGTTGAGAATGCCAGCCGCAAGGATAAGCGGCTGTTTCATGGAACATTGAAAGATCTGCCGTCTCTGGAAGAGCGCAAAGAACTCTCCGGTCCGGTCATGGTCATCATCGGCGATGCTGTTGCAGGCGCCGCTATCGACAAAGCGCAGGCGCTGGCGGTTAGACCCGTTGCAGTCGCTGCTTAAATCAGGAGTCGGAAAAATGGTTGTAAAAGTTCTCACTGCAAACCGGCTCATCGATGGACAGGCTGTGTGGCTTGGCGCTGACGGATCATGGCAGGAAACCATCGATGGTGCGTTGGTTGCCCGTCACGCAGAAGCCGTCAGCGCACTTGAAGAAGCTGGCAAGGTGGCAGCAAAAGCCAATCTGGTTGTCGACGTGAATGTCATCGATGTCGAAGAGCGCGACGAAGGGCTTTATCCCATTCGCCTCCGCGAACGTATCCGACTCTCCGGGCCCACCATCATTACGCTTGGTCAACCGCCCCTGAAAAAAGCCTCCTGATCTGAATATCGGAAGTAAATATGTATCGTTATGATGAATTTGACCGCGACTTTGTTGCGGCCCGCGTTGCACAGTTCAAGGATCAGGTTGGGCGTCGCCTTTCTGGCGAATTGACGGAAGACCAGTTCAAGCCTTTGCGGCTGATGAACGGCCTTTATCTGCAATTACATGCCTATATGCTGCGTGTTGCGATCCCTTATGGCACATTGTCGAGCCGCCAGCTTCGCAGGCTTGGCTCCATTGCGCGGGATTATGACCGTGGCTTCGCGCATTTCACGACGCGCCAGAACATCCAGTACAACTGGCCAGCACTGAAAGACGTGCCGCAAATTCTCGAAGAGCTTGCGGGAGTCGAAATGCATGCAATCCAGACGTCGGGAAATTGTATTCGCAATGTGACGGCTGATCATTTTGCCGGCGCTGCGCATGATGAAGTAGCCGATCCGCGCCCGCTGGCAGAAATTCTGCGTCAGTGGTCGTCGCTGCATCCGGAGTTTTCCTATCTCCCACGCAAGTTCAAGATTGCGATTGTCGGTTCCGAGCATGATCGTGCGGCCATTCAGGTGCACGACATTGGCCTGCAGCTGAAGAAGAACGAAGCTGGCGAACTCGGTCTCGCCGTCTATATCGGTGGTGGTCAGGGGCGCACGCCGATGATCGCCAAGAAAATCCGCGATTTTCTGCCGCTTGAGGACATGCTGACCTATGTGACGGCTATCGTCCGCGTCTATAATCTCTATGGACGCCGCGATAACAAATACAAGGCACGCATCAAAATCCTCGTTCATGAAACTGGTGTTGAGCCGCTGGTGCAAGAGATTGATGCTGAGTGGGAACAGATCCGTTACGGTGATCTGAAACTGCCGCAGCGCGATATCGATGCGATTGAAAGTTATTTCCGGATGCCGGATCTGCCGCAGCGTCCCGAAGGCTGGGAAATCTTGGCGGTCACGCAGAAATCCGACGCTGATTTTGCGGCATGGACCAAGCGCAATGTTACGCCACACAAGAACCCGGATTATGCCGTTGTCACGATTTCGCTGAAACCCATCGGCGGTATCCCGGGCGATGCAAGTGCGGAGCAGATGGAACTGGTGGCGGATATTGCCGAGACTTATTCTTTCGATGAAATCCGCGTCAGCCATGAGCAGAATCTGGTTCTGCCGCATGTAGCCAAGGCCGATCTTCCAGCAGTCTATGATCTGCTTCAATCAGATGGTCTGGTTACGGCCAATGCCGGTCTGATTACCGACATCATCGCATGTCCCGGCCTTGACTATTGCGCGCTTGCCAATGCGCGTTCGATCCCGGTTGCGCAGCGCATTTCTGAGCGTTTCGGCGATCAGCAGCGCCAGCTTGAAATCGGCGATCTCAAGATCAAGATTTCCGGCTGCATCAATGCCTGCGGTCATCATCATGTTGGCCATATCGGTATTCTGGGCGTCGAGAAAAAGGGCGAAGAGCTTTACCAGATCACGCTTGGTGGTTCGGGTGACGAGCATTCGTCGATTGGCGACATCACCGGACGCGGATTTTCTTCCGAAGAAGTGGTCGATGCGATTGAAACCGTGGTCGATACCTATCTCGGTTTGCGCGCAAACAACGAAGAGACTTTCCTTGCTGCCTATCGTCGGGTTGGCATGGAGCCGTTCAAACGTGCGCTTTATGGAGAAGTGAGCCGTGCGGCCTGTCCTTGATCTCAATTCAGATCTGAGTGCAGATCAGAGGGCAGAGGCGCAAGCCCGTCTTTTGGAGGGAAGCCATGGGGCTTCCTCTCCGCAAGAGGTGATTGCGCTCAGCACGCGCGAACTCTTTGATGGGGGAATTGCAGTCGTTTCATCATTCGGTGCTGAATCGGCTGTGCTGCTGCACATGATTTCCGAGATCGATCCGGCAACGCCGGTTCTGTTCCTCGACACGGGCAAGCATTTCCGCGCAACGCTCAATTATCGGCATGATCTCGTGGATCGGTTGGGTCTTCTCGATGTGCAGGATATCTTGCCGCTTGAGGAAAACGTGAAAGCCGATGATCCGTTCGGCGCTTTGTCGATGACCGACAAGGACCGCTGTTGCTTCATTCGCAAGGTGGAACCGATGGCGCGCGCTGTCGCCCCCTATCGTGCGTGGATGACCGGCCGGAAGCAGTTTCAGGCTTCGACCCGCAATGCTTTGCCGGTTTTTGAATCGGTCGGCCCGCGTATTCGCATCAATCCGCTAGCGCATATGAGTGCGGAAGATTTGCGTGCCTACGCGCGCGCGCACGATCTCCCCGTCCACCCGCTGACAGAGCAGGGATATCGGTCAATCGGCTGTATGCCCTGCACACGACCTGTAAGCGATGACGAAGATCAGCGTGCCGGACGTTGGGCCGGATCGGAAAAGACCGAGTGCGGCATCCATCTGACGGGCCTTGCCGATAGCCTAAAGCGCATCCCGAAAAGTGTGTAGCGGTTTTCGGGTAAGATGCGCGTGAAAAAAGTAATATAGGGGTTTGGGACCAGAAATGAGTGAGACAACACCTGAAACGAAGCTCTGGTCTGAGCAAGGCTTTCGTGAAGACGACTATATTTTTGCGGACGATCTGGAAATTGCAGGTGATGCGCCCGCAATCATCATTCCTTTGGCCGTCTGGCTGGGGCTTGATGAGGAGAAGCGCCGTTCTTCCAATCGCCGTATCGGCGTGTCGGTAACGCCGGGTGAGAAGATCGAGCCACTGCTTGATCATCTGGCAGGCTTGCCAGTCATTGCCTTAGAGTTTCCGGCGTTCAACGATGGCCGCTCTTATTCAAAAGCCGAAGTTCTGCGTCGTGCAGGTTTTGAAGGCGAATTGCGTGCAACAGGCGACGTGCTGATCGATCAGGCAGCGCTTATGCTGCGCACTGGTTTTGACAGCCTTCAGGTGACAAACAAGGTGGCCCAAAGCCGCCTTGGCGAGCAGCGTCTTGTGGATACGCCCGGTTATTATCAGCCCGGCCGTGGTTCGGTGCAGCAGGATGGTGGGTTCGCCTGGCGTCGGGTAAAGGCGGGCTAATTCTTAGCAATCACCTTTTTGTGGTTTTGCTTGTTCGCTTGATGGGGTAGATACGCGTCAAAGCATTTCCAGCAAAAGTGCGAAGCGGTTTTGCGTCGGATAATGCGTCACAAAAAAAGATAGAGCGGCTAAAGGTTTCATAGTGACCCGAACCGCTCTGGATTTGGAGACGAGACGTGATCCGCCACATTGTTTTCTTCAGCGTCAAGCCAGATCAGGACATCGATGTCGTCCGCAAGGGCTTGGAGCAGTTGGGCACCATTCCTTATTCCGACGTGTTTGAAGTTCTGCCGAATTCCAAGGTCGACCCGATGGGCAACGCGATTGATCTTGTTGTCTATGCGGAGTTCAAGGATGAAGAAGCGCTTTTCGCTTACAAAAATCATCCGACCTATGACGCGTCCACGCAATATGTGCGTCCTATGCGTGAGCTGCGCTTCTCCGCTGATGTCGTGACCGACAAGGGCTGATTATTCAGCCTCTGGTCGTGCCTGCAAAGGCAGACCGCCGAACAAATCCGGCTCTAGCGATGTTCTCGCGCGTTCGATGTTGAGCAGGCGTAGCTTGGTCGCCGTGCCACCCGCAGCCGAAAAACCGCCAACCTTGCCATTGGAGCCCAAAACCCGATGGCAGGGGACAATGATCGGAAATGGATTTTTGCCAAGCGCGTAGCCCACTGCCTGAGAAAGACTGACATCGCCAAGCCTGCGCGCGATTGCGCCATAAGTGATGGTCTCGCCCGCTTTCAACTCGAGAAGGATTTCATAGACCTGTCTGTTGAGGTCTGGCACCGAATCAAGCGCCAGCGGTGTTTGCGAGAAATCCGGATCGCCACCATCAAGCAGCACGCGAACCTTGTCTATCGCTTCGCTGACATAGGTGGGTGGGTTCAATGCTTCCGTATCCGAAAAACGTGACTGAAGCCGATAGCGCGTTTCGTTTTCGTCGGCATCACCGATCTCCACGCCGATAATTTTACCGGCATGCCAGGCGATCCCGCAGGGGCCAATAGCTGTGTCGAAGGTGCTGATACCGGTCGAATCCATGAGCGGTAATATAGCACCATCTTCGCGGCTTTGCGGCAACGACTCTGTGATCAGTCGCAACAATTGCAGCGAAATGGTTGAAGAACGGCGAAAATAGTGATTGTGTGAGAACAACCCGCCATGGAACATGACAGCTGGTCATGTCTTCAAATGGCCAAATGATTGAGAGATATCTTCCGTCGCGTATTTGATGTGATCGGAACGAGGAAATTTAGATGGACGATTACGAACGCTATGCCACAGGGCTGATGATCGTTTTTGGTGCGCTGATTGTCGGTGCGCTGATGGCGGCCAATCTTTACCACGGCGACAAGCCCGGTTTCCTTTTCGCGTTGGGTGCGGCGGTGGTGGGCTGGTTCTCTGCTTTTGCCGTGCTTTTCGACAAGCCTCGCGTTTATGGCGTGATGATCGCTGTAGCCATTGGCCTGGTCGCAGCTTCGATCGGCGCTTTCGTGACCTGATTTTCGCGACATATCGTTATGAAAAAGCCCCGGATTTCCGGGGCTTTATTATTTTATTGCATGTCTTCATCCCAAAACCGGTATCACCGTTTGGGAGACATGCTTTAAATATAGGGCGAATAGCACTGGCGACGTGGGCCGTAATTGGGCTGGAACGTATTGTCGTAAGCACGATATGACCGATAACGGTTATAGCACCAGCGTACATGCGCATTGCCACCGCCGCGATATATCGGGGCAGGGCGATAACGCGGTGGGTGATGACGATAGCGTGGTGGTGGCCCCCAATTCCGGTAGTGCGGCCTGTAGTGCCTATAGCCATCGCGATATCGTGGATGATGGTGACGCCAGCCACGTCTGTCTCCACGATAGTCGTAATATTGAACATTTTCGACCGGTGCCTGTGCACCATGGCTGACGGCGGGGGCTATCAGTGCTGTCGGTTGCGCTGCATTGGCGCTAGCAGTTATGGCAGGTACGCCTATGCCAAGTGACAGACACGCTGCGAAGAAGGAAGATGCAAATCTCTTCATTGGTTTCTCCCTAATAAAGTAGCTTTGTTATCAACGTCCCTGAGGCGATTTTGATCCCGCATTGTGGCGGGTAGGTGGCTGGGAAAGCTCACTTTTTCTTCGCGCTGGCAACAGTTGGGTGAAGGCGCGAACAGCGATCGAAATTACTCTATCAGAATTGACATAAAGATATGTTTATGTCATTAAGCGGGTCTTGTGCGCTACGCGTTCGCTAAGAGCGATCAAACGTGCGCTCAATAAGGCAATCTGCGCATCGCATTTTCAGAAAATCCTTTGCGGATTTCGGGCGGTGCTGTAGCGATGAAGCGTATTGGAGTGCATCCCGAGAAGTGTGAAACGGTTTTCGGAACAAGATGTGCGTTGAACAAATAGATAGAGCTTTCCAACGACCCAAAATAAACTGGGAATGCTCTATAATACAGGCGGTAATCCCCTATGACGTCTTCCCTCGATAATCTTTTTGGTTCAACGGCAGCAAAGCCGGACGGTTCGGAAGTGCTTGCAGCACTGACCAAAGCCGCAAGTGAGCGCATTCTGATTCTCGACGGGGCCATGGGTACGCAGATCCAGGGCCTGGGCTTTCACGAAGAGCATTTTCGCGGCGAGCGTTTCGGTTCCTGCGATTGCCAGCTTCAGGGCAACAACGACCTTCTCACACTGACCCAGCCAAAGGCGATTGAAGAAATTCATTATGCCTATGCTATGGCCGGTGCTGACATTCTGGAAACCAACACATTCTCGTCGACCACCATCGCGCAGGCCGATTACGGCATGGAAGATGCCGTCTATGAGCTGAACCGTGATGGCGCGCGCCTAGCCCGTCGCGCAGCAATCCGTGCGCAGCAGAAGGATGGTCGCCGCCGCTTTGTTGCAGGTGCGTTGGGGCCAACAAACCGTACCGCTTCGCTGTCGCCGGATGTCAACAATCCCGGTTATCGTGCCGTCACTTTTGACGATCTGCGTATTGCCTATGCCGATCAGATCCGTGGGCTGATCGATGGTGGCTCCGACATTATTCTCATTGAGACGATCTTCGATACGCTGAACGCCAAGGCAGCTGTCTTTGCGGCTGAAGAAGTGTTCATTGAGAAGGGCGTGCATCTGCCGGTGATGATTTCCGGCACGATCACCGATCTTTCGGGCCGCACGCTTTCCGGTCAGACGCCAACGGCGTTCTGGTATTCGCTGCGCCATGCCAAGCCTTTCACCATCGGGCTCAATTGCGCGCTCGGTGCCAATGCAATGCGCGAACATCTCGCGGAAATCGCTGGCATTGCCGATACATTTGTCTGCGCCTATCCGAATGCTGGCCTGCCAAACGAGTTCGGCCAGTATGACGAAAGCCCGGAAGCTATGGCAGCCCAAATCGAGGACTTTGCACGCGAAGGCCTCGTCAATGTGGTGGGCGGTTGCTGTGGTTCGACGCCGGAGCATATCCGTGCAATAGCCGCTGCTGTCGCCAAGCATCCACCGCGCAAGCCGGTCAAGGTGCCGCCGCTGATGCGTCTGTCGGGCCTCGAGCCATTCACGCTGACCAAGGATATTCCTTTCGTCAATGTCGGCGAGCGGACGAACGTTACCGGCTCCGCCCGTTTCCGTAAGCTCATTAAGGCTGGCGATTATTCGACAGCGCTTGATGTGGCGCGTGATCAGGTGGAAAACGGCGCACAGATCATCGACATCAACATGGATGAAGGTCTGATCGACAGCCAGAAGATCATGGTTGAATATCTCAACCTGATCGCGGCAGAGCCGGATATCGCGCGCGTTCCGGTAATGATCGACAGCTCCAAGTGGGACGTGATCGAAGCTGGCCTGAAATGCGTTCAGGGCAAGCCGATCGTCAACTCGATTTCGCTGAAAGAAGGCGAAGAAGCCTTCCTGCATCATGCGCGTCTGGTGCGTGCCTATGGTGCTGCAGTTGTCATCATGGCATTTGACGAAACGGGACAGGCCGACACGGAAGAGCGCAAGGTCGAAATCTGTACCCGCGCTTACAAAATCCTGACCGAGCAGGTTGGCTTCCCGCCGGAAGACATCATCTTCGATCCCAACGTCTTTGCGGTCGCGACCGGCATTGACGAGCATAATAATTACGGTGTCGATTTCATCGAAGCCACGCGCAAGATCACCGATACGCTGCCGCACGTCCATATTTCGGGCGGGGTATCAAACCTGTCCTTCTCGTTCCGCGGTAATGAGCCGGTGCGCGAAGCGATGCACGCTGTCTTCCTTTATCATGCCATTCAGGTTGGCATGGATATGGGTATCGTCAATGCCGGGCAGCTCGCGGTCTATGACACGATTGATCCAGAACTGCGTGAAGCCTGCGAAGATGTGGTGCTGAACCGTCGTGATGACGCGACCGAACGGCTGCTCGAAATTGCCGAGCGCTTCCGTGACAGCGGTACCAAGGAAGCCAAGGCGCAGGATCTGAGCTGGCGCGAATGGCCGGTTGAAAAGCGGCTTTCCCATGCGCTGGTCAACGGCATTACTGAATATATTGAAGCAGATACCGAAGAAGCACGTCAGGCGGCTGCGCGTCCGCTGCATGTCATCGAAGGCCCGCTGATGGCTGGTATGAATGTGGTGGGCGATCTGTTCGGTTCAGGCAAAATGTTCTTGCCGCAGGTGGTCAAGTCTGCCCGCGTGATGAAGCAGGCTGTTGCTGTGCTTCTGCCTTACATGGAAGAAGAAAAGCGCCTGAATGGCGGTGAAGGTCGCCAGAGTGCCGGTAAGGTACTGATGGCCACTGTGAAGGGCGACGTGCACGACATCGGCAAGAACATTGTCGGCGTGGTTCTCGCCTGTAACAATTACGAGATCATCGATCTTGGCGTGATGGTGCCAACACAGAAAATTCTCGATACGGCTCGCGCTGAAAATGTCGATGTGATTGGTCTTTCAGGACTTATCACACCATCGCTGGACGAGATGGTGCATGTGGCGGCTGAAATGGAGCGCGAAGGCTTCAACGTGCCGCTGCTGATCGGTGGCGCTACGACCAGCCGTGTGCATACTGCGGTGAAAATCCATCCGCGTTATGAGCAGGGACAGGCGGTCTACGTGATCGATGCCAGCCGTGCGGTGGGTGTTGTTTCCAATCTGTTGTCGCCTGAAAACAAGGGCGCTTATGTCGAGGGCATCCGTGAGGAATATGCCAAGGTTGCGGCAGCTCACGCCCGCAATGAGGCAGAAAAGAAGCGTCTGCCACTGGCTCGTGCGCGAGAAAACGCCCACAAGCTCGACTGGGACGCCTACACACCGCCAAAGCCGACATTCCTTGGCACCAAAACATTCGAGAACTACGATCTCGCAGAGATTGCGCGCTATATCGACTGGACGCCATTCTTCCAGACATGGGAGATGAAGGGCCGTTACCCGGCTATTCTCGAAGATGAGAAGCAGGGTGAGGCAGCGCGTCAGCTCTGGGCGGATGCGCAGGCTATGCTCGCAAAGATCATTGACGAGAAGTGGTTTGCACCGCGTGGCATAATCGGTTTCTGGCCTGCCAATACGGTGGGCGACGATATTCGTCTCTTTACCGATGAAAGCCGCAAGGAAGAACTCGCAACCTTCTTCACGCTGCGTCAGCAATTGTCAAAACGTGATGGTCGTCCGAATGTCGCTATGTCCGATTTTGTTGCGCCAGCCGATAGCGGCAAGCAGGACTATGTCGGTGGCTTCGTCGTCACGGCGGGTATCGAGGAAGTGGCAATTGCCGAACGTTTCGAGCGGGCCAATGACGATTACTCGTCCATTCTCGTGAAGGCACTGGCTGACCGCTTCGCAGAAGCCTTCGCCGAACTGATGCATCAGCGCGTTCGCAACGAGTTCTGGGGCTATGCGCCGGGTGAAGATCTGTCGAATGATGATCTGATCCACGAGCGTTATGCGGGTATCCGTCCGGCACCGGGTTATCCGGCGCAGCCTGACCACACCGAAAAGAAGACCTTGTTCGAGCTGCTGGATGCCACAGCGCAAACCGGCGTCGAACTGACGGAAAGCTATTCCATGTGGCCGGGTTCGTCCGTGTCGGGCCTCTATATCGGCCATCCGGAAAGCTATTATTTCGGCGTTGCCAAGGTAGAACGTGATCAGGTCGAAGATTACGCGAACCGCAAGGGCATGAGCGTTGAGGAGGTCGAGCGCTGGCTTGGGCCGATCCTCAACTACATTCCCGGTCAGGCACCGGAGCCGGTTGAAGCTGCTGCATAAATAGTTGCTAAATTACGCTCATATAAAAGCCCCGCATTGCGGGGCTTTTATACTTAATTTACTAAAATTATATTCATTATGAATAAGTATGTGTTTTGTAAAAAGGCCGGATTATCCTGAAATCATTATCGGTGGATGCCCCTGGAATCATGTGTTATGTAATACAGGTGGCTCACGGTTTGGTGGTCGATGATTTGAATTCCCGGATTCCGGCGCCATAGAATCCTTCAAAGTTTATATTTGTTTTTCTGGCAATGTACTGATGCCGGAGTGTGCCTGATTGCTGCGTTTTTCAGAGTAAATATTGCTTCATAGGAACAATGTTGGGATTTATGCAATGAAATGGGAAGATTTATACGAAAGAATACAAATATCCGACAACGCAGATAATTCATTTGAACACGTTTGTTCTTATGCGGAAGCAATCGGGTTTCAGTATGTTTCCTACGTTATGTGTGTGCCCTCATTGAACAGTGTCGCGCGGTGGCTGCGTTTTGAAACATTGCCGGAAGGCTGGCGGGAGCATTATGCCGCAAAAAAATATGCCGAAATCGACCCAATTCTCAAGCGCGGGATGAACAGCATAGATCCGCTCGTTTGGTCGGCACGACAGTTTGCCGATGCTCCGCAAATATGGGCGGACGCACAAGGCTTTGGCTTGAGGGCAGGTATTTCTCAGCCGTGCTGGGCCGCGCAGGGCGTCTTTGGCGTACTCACATTCCTTCGCGATAAACCAGCTTTGTCAGATGGCGAAGTTTCGATGCTGCGTCGGCAGATGCAGATTGTAACCAACCTTCTGCATCTTGCTATGTACGAGCATCTTGATGTTCCGAGCATCAATTGTGTGGCAGAGGTCAATCTCACAGCGCGTGAACGCGAAATCCTGCGCTGGACCAGCGAAGGTAAGACTGCCGAGATCATTGGCACAATTCTCAATATCTCGACCCGGACTGTGAATTTCCATATCAGCAACGTCCTCACCAAACTCGTTGCGGTCAACAAGGTGCAGGCCGTCGCCAAGGCGCGTACTTTTGGCCTTCTGTAGCGCTGATCATTTCTTCGACGGTATGGTTCGAAGGATGCTCCAGCCCTTGTTAGACAAAAGTTTTACCCCTGCAAATTTATCTTAATACTACAATTTTAGTAGTATTTTCCGTAACTTGGGCGAAAATCGGGCTTTTCGATTTGGCGCAAGTTTCTTCCTCCATCTGGCTTAAAACAGGCAAGTTTTCGCTCAAGCGTTTCGCAATACGCGATAGCATACTTTTCCTTTTGCCCTGCCTTTCATGACAATGCGCGTCATAGCAAACCAGCGATTTAGCCAGTTGAGCTGGCCTCCCGGAGATATCGACGTGCATCATGCATCCCTGACCAAAAACCTGACGCATCTTCAGCGTCTGGAAGCAGAAGCAATTCATATTTTCCGTGAAGTTGCCGCGACCTTCTCCAACCCGGTTATGCTGTATTCGGTGGGTAAAGATTCCTCTGTCATGCTGCATCTGGCGATGAAGGCATTTTACCCGGCTCCTCCGCCATTTCCGTTCCTGCATGTCGATACGACCTGGAAATTCCGCGAGATGATCGAGTTTCGCGATGCGCAGGCCCACGAAAAGGGCTTTGAGCTGCTGGTTCATATCAATGAAGACGGTGTGCGTGATGGTGTTGGCCCATTCACGCATGGCTCAAACGTCCATACCCATGTCATGAAGACAGTGGGTTTGCGGCAGGCGCTTGATAAATACAAGTTTGATGCCGCCTTTGGCGGTGCGCGTCGCGACGAGGAAAAATCTCGCGCCAAGGAGCGCATTTTTTCATTCCGCAATGCTCAGCACGGCTGGGACCCGAAGAACCAGCGTCCGGAAATGTGGAAGGTCTATAATACCCGCGTTGCAGCCGGTGAATCGATCCGCGTGTTCCCGCTTTCCAACTGGACCGAACTCGATATCTGGCAGTATATCCTGCAGGAAAATATCCCGATTGTGCCGCTTTATTTTGCCGCTCCCCGCCCGGTGGTGGAGCGCGACGGCATGTTGATCAAACTCGATGATGACCGCATGACGTTAGGTCCCGGTGAAAAGGTGGAGGAACGACTGGTGCGCTTCCGCACACTGGGCTGCTACCCGCTGACGGGTGCCATTGAGTCAAGCGCCACAAATCTCTCCGATATTGTCGAAGAAATGCTGATCGCCCGCACCTCCGAGCGGCAGGGCCGTGCCATTGATCGCGATGAAGCGGGCTCAATGGAAAAGAAGAAGCGTGAGGGCTATTTCTGATGAACGCCGTATTGAAACCCTCTGTAACAAGTGCAGCCGTCAGCGATTTTCTCGCCGATCAGGAACGCAAGACGCTGCTCCGCTTTCTCACCTGCGGTTCGGTCGATGATGGTAAGTCCACGCTGATCGGGCGACTTCTCTATGACACAAAGCTGATCTTTGAGGACCAGCTGGCGACGCTGAAGAACGACAGCCGTAAATTCGGCACCACGGATGACGATTTCGACTTTGCGCTGCTGGTCGATGGTCTGGAAGCCGAACGCGAACAGGGCATTACTATCGATGTAGCCTATCGCTTTTTCTCAACCCCACGCCGCAAGTTCATCGTGGCCGACACGCCGGGCCATGCGCAATATACGCGCAACATGGCGACAGGTGCTTCGACGGCCGATCTTGCGGTGGTGCTGATCGATGCGCGGCAGGGCGTGCTGACACAGACCCGCCGCCATAGCTTCATCGCTTCGCTGTTGGGCATTCGGCACATTGTCGTGGCCGTCAACAAGATCGATCTGGTTGATTTCTCAAAAGATGCTTTTGATCGTATTGTTGCTGATTATATGAGCTTCGCCAAAGATTTGGGCTTTGCCAGCATTCAGGCAATCCCGCTGTCGGCACGCTTCGGCGATAATGTCAGTAGCCCCTCATCGCGCATCGTCTGGTATGAAGGCCCCTATCTGCTGGAACATTTGGAAACAGTGCGTCTTGAAGCGGATAGTATCGGCAAGCCGTTTCGCTTCCCGGTGCAATATGTGAACCGGCCAAACCTCGATTTCCGTGGTTTTGCAGGCACGGTTGCCTCAGGATCGATTGCTGAAGGCGATACAGTCGTGGTTGCAAAGTCGGGCAAGCAATCGAAGGTTAAGCGCATCGCTACCTATGATGGTGACTTGGCCCGCGCAACCGACGGGCAGGCGGTGACGCTGGTTCTCGAAGACGAGATCGAAGTTTCTCGTGGCAACATGCTGGTGGGTGCAGAGGCGCGCCCGGAAGTGGCGGATCGGTTCAGCGCCAATATTGTATGGTTTGGTGAAGATGCCTTGCAGCCGGGGCGCTCCTATCTGCTGCGCACCGAAACCGACCAGACGCCGGTGACGATCAGCGAGATTAAATATCGCACTGACGTCAATACTTTTGCGCGGGAAGAAGCGACACGGCTCGACCTCAATGAAGTTGGTCTCTGCCATCTTCAGACAGCGGACCAGATCGTTTTCGATCCCTATTCGGACAATCGCGTGACGGGTGCTTTCGTGCTGATTGATCGTCTCACCAATGCAACGGTGGGTGCTGGCATGATCGATCAGGCACTGCGTCAGGCAACCAATGTGCATTTGCAGGCTTTCGATCTCGACAAGCAGGCGCGGGCTTCGCAGAAATTCCAGAAACCGGCTGTGCTTTGGTTCACGGGCCTGTCCGCTTCGGGGAAATCCACCATCGCCAACCAGCTTGAACAGAGGCTTCATGCGCTTGGCAAGCACACCTATCTGCTGGATGGCGATAATGTCCGTCATGGCCTTAACAGCGATCTTGGTTTCTCTGATGAAGATCGTGCCGAGAATATCCGTCGCGTTGGCGAGGTAGCTGGTCTTATGGCCGATGCAGGGCTGATTACACTGGTTTCGTTCATTTCGCCGTTCCGTTCCGAACGCGATCGCGTGCGGTCGCGTTTGCCGGAGGGTGAATTCATCGAAATCTTCGTCGATACGCCGATTGAGGAATGCATGGCGCGTGATCCAAAGGGGCTTTATGCGCAGGCTCTACGTGGTGAGATCAAGGCGTTCACCGGCATAGACTCACCTTACGAAGCACCGCTTTCGCCGGAGCTGCATCTCAACACCGCAGGTCGCGACATTGACGAACTCGTCGCGGAAGTGGAAAAGTATCTGGCCGAGCGCGGTATTATCGGCAGCTATGGCAGTGATTCCTGGTCGATTTGAGAAATGACAACAGCAGCCTTCCCTAAAGCCGATCCGAACGGCAAAGCTTTGCTGAGCCTTCTCGAGGATGCAGCCCTTGAGGCTGGTCGCGTCATTATCAAACATTACACGGATGGTTGTGCGGTCCATTCCAAGAAGGATCAGTCGCCGGTAACGGAAGCGGATCAGGCGGCAGAAGCTGTAATCCTAACTGCTCTTGCATCGGTTGCACCAAGCATTCCGGTGGTGGCCGAGGAAGAAGCGGCCGCAGGCCGTCTGCCTGCACATCTGGGCCGGAAATTCTTTCTGATCGATCCGCTTGATGGTACGCGCGAGTTTCTGCTGCGTAATGGCGATTTCACGGTGAATATCGCACTTATTGAGGATGGAGTGCCGGTGCTGGGCCTTGTCTATGCGCCTGTGCGCAACCTGCTTTATGTGGGGAGCCGTGAGGGTGCACAGGAAGTAGCAACATCTGCCGACCATCAGATTATAAGCAGGCGCCCGATTGCCGCTCGCATTGCACCACCTGAAAAGGTTGTGGTGTGCAGTCGGTCCCATCTGACATCTGAAACCGAGGAGTTCCTGAAACTCAATCATAGTGGCAAATGCGTGTCTGTAGGTTCATCGCTCAAATTTTGCATGATCGCACGTGGGGAGGCGGATCTCTACCCACGCTTTGGCCCGACAATGGAGTGGGATACGGCAGCAGGTGACGCAGTTCTGCGTGCAGCCGGTGGCATGACGACGACTTTCGACGGCAAGCCAATGATCTATGGCGCACGTTCTGACGGAACTGTGAAAGGCTTTGCCAACCTGGATTTCGTTGCGTTCGGTGCTGGGGAAGCGCCTGTTTTTGCGTGAAATAGGGACGCTTTCGCATAGATAAGCCAGCTAAACACACGATCTTACAAAATAGCTTAAAAAAAGCCGCTTGATCCCCTTGCGGCTTGAAAACAGCGGCGCTATAAGCCGCTCACAGCCGGACCACAGAGTCTCGGTTTTGATGGTCACGGAGCGTAGCGCAGCCTGGTAGCGCACCTGATTTGGGATCAGGGGGTCGGAGGTTCGAATCCTCTCGCTCCGACCATTTTCTCTCTTAGAATAATTGCTTAAATGGATTTGTCGAAGACGGACATTCGCATGAATTGGCCGTCATATTCTGCAATTTCGACCAGCCGTTGCCTGTCGAGAATTTCGACCTTGTAAGATCGAAACATCACCAGACCTTCCTCTCGAAGCTCACGCATCATCCGATTAAGGTGAATTGGCGTCAGGCCCAGTGCGTCTGCAAGCTGATACTGGGTCAGTGGGCAATAAAACGAGTCTGCATCACCCATTCCGCATGATTTAACGCGGTCAGACAGCTCCAGCAAAAGATGTGCAGTACGGACAAAAGCACTTCGGCAGCCAATATTTGTCAGATGTTCAATGAGCATGGAGCGTTGTCGTGAAAGCAGCTCAATGAAAATCATGCTCAGGCGCGGGATTTGCCAGATTGTTTCTTCGAGAGATGACAGTGGTATTTCATAAAGCGACATCGGGGTAATCGATTTGATCGTGTTGTAGCTGTAACCGTCGCCGGTTCTCAGTCCCACGAAATCGCACCGCATGGGAAAGTCTATAATTTGACGTTCCCCGCTCGACAGGTCTCGATAAACACAGCCCCATCCCGAACGAACCAGATGGATACTCCTGATGCTGGCTCCCTGCTCAATAATCACTGCATCGGCGGGATAGCTACTCTCGGAAAGAACGAGAGATTGTAGGGACTGTTTTTCCTGCGCGTTTAATTTGGCCAGAATTGGAGGGGATTCCAATAAACTAACCAGGCCGTCGATCATCAGGGCGGTGGTGTTCTGATTACCACTATGCATTCGCTGCCTATGCCCAACGAAAGTTATAGACTCTATAACCTTCTGTTCCCGAAGTCGTTCTTATGGCGAGTACATTTTTTTATAAAGTGCTAACATAAGTTAATGACACGTTTATTTGATGATAGCAATATTTAGACCAGTGTTCATCGGGATTAGCAATAAAATTCCTAATAAACTAGCGCAGTTTTTGGCATGACTAGTGTTTTGTGTTGAATACAAACCTGAGTAACAGGGGATACTAAGCAATGTTGGAAATGAGAGAACGGTACTCATGGGCATCACCTAGCGGTGTGAGCGATGGATCTGCCATTGTGGCAAATGAACGGATGCAGGGCGGAGAATATGCAGCCGGATTGCCTTTGCAGGATGAGCCTCATCTTATGCTTGTCTGTAAAAGCAATCTGGAGCGAGAGTGTATCTTTAACGGGCTCATGATGAATGGGCTTAAACTGCCCGTTGTAAGCTTCGCGTCAGTCGATAGAAACATGCCGCTGAATGGCGCTATTGTTGTGCTCATGCATATCGGTTCCAAACGTTTGGCAGATCCCTTCTTCTCGGATGAAGTGGAAGCGGCAATCAAGGCCTGGGCTCCGATCCCGTTGGTATTGCTGGCAGAGCGGGAGGAGTGGTCGCAGGTTTTGCGCGCGATGGAGATCGGTGCGCGTGGCTATATTCCAACATCAGTCGATATCAAGATCTGCGTTGAAGCCATTCATTTGGCACTTGCAGGTGGGATGTATGTGCCAGCGTCCATGCTGATGAAACCTCCTTCGGAGGACATGAGCGACGATGTACTGGGTGAACTGTTGACCATGCGCGAGATCGAAGTGGTTCATGCGATCCGGGTGGGGAAGTCGAACAAGATCATCGCTTTTGAACTTGGCATGAGCGAAGGCACAGTCAAAGCCCATGTCCATAATATTATGAGAAAGATAGGTGCAGCAAATCGCACCGAAGTCGCCTGTAAGCTTCACAAGATGTACGGCAATAAGTTCAGCGGAGAATAACGTAATCAGCATGCATATATGTGATTTTGGGGATCTATGAAGCGTCGGACTGACATGATCAGCCGGCGCTTCATAGTTTTCAAGGCGCATAAAATGCACAGCCGGCGGCATATTCAAAAGAAAGGGTAGGGGCAGATTTTCACCTGCCCCTACAGAATGAGAGCGGGTATCCTTTGAGGGGACTCTCATTCTTTTCTGAGCGGAAGGACGCGGCGTAACGGTCTTCCGCTGCTGTCATTTGAGTTGGTTGAATAGTCTGTCGAGCCTTTGGAACGATGGTTTTCGCTCAACAGATATGTGATCCAACTCCATTCAGGGGCGAAGGCTAATGCTGCCGGACGACCCACCAGAGGTGGTGCCAAAGGCGGTGCCCGCTGAGCTGCCACCGAAAAACCCGGTTCCCGACTGCGCCATGGCCGCAGTCTGACCGCCGGAGCCGGAAGTGAAATAGCCCGAACCAATACCGGCGCTTGCGCCGTAATGGCCCATCTTGCCGCCAAGCCCGACGACTGTGCCTTTTCCTTCCGCCCAGCCTGTTGTTGCAGCCTGTCCTGCCGCAGTCGAACCTGCACCAAACGCGAAGCCGCCAGTTACGGCAGAACCTGCGCCACTGGCGCCCCCAAAACTACCATTCCAGTTGACCGTTTGTGCTGCAGCTGGCAAGGCGCCAGCCGCGAGAAGTGCAATAGATGCGATGATGATTTTCTTCACGATGAACTCCTCCTGTTCTGACAAAATCGGGTCAAACCCCTTCTGCCAGGCATATCCCGACGATATACCCCGCTACCCATTCGGTGACGGGTGATTGCATATGAGTAAAAGGCTGTATCGGCGATGTGTGTTCGCGTGGAGCAATCTTTGGTTCGTGAATGAGCATCGGTTCAAAAAAGCTTCAAACCGATGCTTTAAGTCGCTCCAGATCTACATAATCGGTCCCGGACAATGCCAGGCCCGGCTATTGCCTTCTGTTGTACGCAGAACGCATCCTTTGGCGCGCAGTTGATCGGAACTCAAGCCAAGTGCCTTTGCTGAGTAGGTACGCTTGCGGCTGGCAATTGGTGGTGATGCCGTCGTTCCGGTTGAGCTTGCGGGGATTGCCGCGGGCTCTTCGTTGGAAACAGACGCCAAAAGCGGTGCCTGCCGTGTTTGTCGTTGTACCGATGCCGAACGGGCTGCGGCGCCCTGTGATGGACAGTAAACGCCCGTCGCATTCAGGGATGCTCTGACTTCCTTGTTGAGGCAGATCAGGTCCAGTGCGGCAGCATTTTGCCCCATTCCGAGAAGTGCTGCCGCATAGGCCCGCCGGTTGCATTCACGCATTTCATATGTTGTGCCAAAGCCCAGGCCCCAGCCTGTTGCGCCGACGCCGGCACTTGTTGAGCCTGCGCAGGAATGTACACCCGCTGCAACAAGTCCCGGCGCAAAGGCAGGTACCGTCGTTTTAATCTTACTTGGCGAGTCGGAGCCGCCTCCAACGGCGATGGCGGTAGCACCGGCCTGCGATGACGAGTTTGTATTGTTGTCCACATTCACAGTTTGAGCGAACGCACTCCCTCCGAAGAGGATAAATGCGCCAGATAAGCAAAGGATACCCAGTTTAGACATAGCCAACCCCTTCGACTTTTATTTCATTTCACATGCTTTGATTATGATAAGGGCGCCATTATCATTTATTTTGTTATTGCCATTTTGCGTGCAAAAAGGATTATTTCTATATTATTGAAAAATAAGATTCTTGAAATATAAATATTGCATTACGTTTTACGTACAATGTGTAAGGTTTTTGTTGTTGATAATCTATATTGTTATCGTTTGTATATTTCGATCTTTGAAACCATTTCCTTAGTTTTGCTTCTAAACCAAAGTTTATGGCGTCTTGCTCAAGTTGAAGACTCTCGGGTGTTAAATGTGAGATGGTGCAGCGCGCAATCCGGAAACTATGATGAAAATTGCTACATTGGATCAGTGCTTCTGGCTGTTTTGTCATCAAGCGGTTGCTTTCTCTTGCAAAACAGCGAAATTACGAAATTGTTGTTAGAATAATTCCATTGCCGGGAACAAAATGCAGCTTACCCCTCGTCACAACGCAATTCTGGATATCGCCCGCCGACAGGGGCAGGTTCTCGTCGATGATCTTGCGAGCGCGTTCGATGTAACGCCGCAGACTGTGCGCAAGGATCTCAACGATCTTTGCAAGGCGCGTCTGTTGCGCCGTATTCATGGCGGGGCGCTCTATCCGTCCGGTGTCGAGAACATGGAATATGAGGCGCGCCGTCGTATTGCTGCGCATGAAAAGGAACTGATCGGTCGGGCTGCGGCTGAAATGATCCCTGACGGTGCATCGCTGTTCATCAATATAGGCACGACAACTGAGGCCGTCAGTCATGCGTTGATCGACCATAACAACCTGATGGTCATCACCAACAACATCAATGTCGCCAATACCTTGCGTGTCTATCCGGAGATCGAGGTCGTCATCGCTGGCGGTGTGGTACGCGCATCTGATGGCGGTATCGTGGGTGAAGCTGCCGTCGATTTCATCCGGCAGTTCAAGGTCGATTACGCAATCATCGGTGCATCGGCGATGGATGAGGATGGTGCGCTGCTCGATTTCGATTTCCGAGAAGTGAAGGTGGCACAGGCGATCATCGCCAATGCGCGCCACGTCATTCTCGTGACCGACTCAACCAAACTTGAACGGACCGCTCCTGTCCGCCTTGGCCATATCTCGCAGGTTCATACCTTTATTACCGACCGGTGCCCATCGCAGCAATTGCGTGAATTATGCCGCGAAAACGAGGTCGAACTGATTGAGACGGCTGAGGACGAACCGAACGAAAAGAAAGAATCATAGTTTCGTTTCATTTTCGTTTCACTTTCGTATGAAATGACTTATATTCGCTTTGGTGGTTGGAGAGGTCTTCAGGTTTAGCCATGGCGCAGCATAAAATTTTTGATATTTTCGTAATCGGTGGCGGCATCAATGGATGCGGCATTGCAAGAGACGCGGTTGGCCGTGGCTTTTCGGTCGGTCTTGCCGAGATGAACGATCTGGCAAGCGGCACCTCGTCGCGTGCCACTAAGCTTATACATGGCGGATTGCGCTATCTGGAGCATTACGAATTTCGCCTGGTGCGCGAAGCGCTGATGGAACGCGAGGTACTTTGGGCTAATGCCCCGCATCTGATTCATCCGATGCGCTTTGTGCTTCCCTTTCACAAGGGTGGCGTGCGCCCTGCCTGGTTACTGCGCCTTGGCCTGTTCCTTTATGACCATCTCGGTGGCCGCAAGAAGCTGCCAGCCACGCGTACGCTCGATATGCGCACCGATCCTTCGAGCGCACCGCTCAAGCCACTTTTCACAAAGGCTTTCGAATATTCGGATTGCTGGGTGGACGATGCGCGCTTTACTGCGCTGACGGCACGAGATGCTGCTGATCGTGGCGCGATGATCCGCACCCGCACCAAGGTTGTTTCTGCTCGCCGTGACCATGAAGCATGGACGGTAACGCTCGAAAACATCGATACAGGTCTGCGCGAAGAGTTTCGCTCGCGTCTCCTGGTCAATGCAGCCGGCCCATGGGCTGATAAGGTGCTGGAGGGTGTCGAAGGCGATCGTCAGCTGCATAATGTGCGTCTGGTGCAAGGCAGCCATATCTTGGTGCGCAAAAAGTTCTCCGATCCGCGCTCCTATTTCTTCCAGAACAATGACGGGCGCATCATCTTCGCTATTCCTTACGAAGATGATTTTACGCTGATTGGCACCACCGACCAGGATTATAAAGGTGATCCCGCCAAGGTTGCGATCAGCGACAAGGAAACCGATTATCTCTGCGCTGCGGCAAGCGAATATTTCCGCGAGCCGGTGCGGATTGAAGATATTGTCTGGACCTATTCCGGCGTGCGTCCGCTCTATGATGACGGTGCAAGCAAGGCGCAGGAAGCAACCCGCGATTATGTGCTCAAAGAAGATGCGCCGCAGGGAGCTGCACCACTCATCAATGTGTTTGGTGGTAAGCTGACCACCGCGCGCAGGCTGGCCGAGCATATGCTTGAGAAGATCGAGCATCATCTTGGCAAGAAAGGTGCTCCTTGGACCCATGCCGCGTCTCTGCCAGGTGGTGATTTTGAGGCAACGGCTTTTGACCGGGAACTGGAAAAGCTGAAAGCTGATTATCCGTTCTTGCCACACCTCCATGCCCGTCGCCTGTTTAAGCTCTATGGAACACGCGCACGTATTTTGCTGGGTAAATCCAAATCTTTGGAAGAGCTTGGACGACATTTGGGTGCTGATCTTTATGAGGCGGAAGTACGCTATCTCATGGAGCATGAATGGGCACATACGGCAGAAGATATTCTCTGGCGCCGAACCAAGCTTGGCCTGCGCATGAATGCGATTGAAGTCTCTTCGCTTGAGACTTTCGTCCAACCTGCCAAAGTCGCGTAACGGCTCGCTTGCAACCGGTCCGATAAAAAGTCATTATCTTTCCAGTGGGCCGTTTCCAGCCTTTCTGGGAGGAAAACATGGGTGCGCCGCAAGACCGGATACACGCAGATCGTATCCATTCCGAGATTGAGACGGGAGGAGCCGCCCGCTCGGCGCTGGTTGCTTCATGGCGCCGTTCTGCGCGTCTTTATGGGCTCGACCCAGCAGAAACAGGCTCCGTTCAAACGCTCTCTGATCATGAACTGCGAACCGCACGCCAGCGTATGGAACGGGTGATTAGCATTGCACAAGCCAGCATGGATCGCCTCTATATGGCGGTTGGGGGTGTTGGTTGTTGCGTGCTTTTGGCCGACAGTGAAGGCGTACCAGTCGAGCGTCGCGGTGCTGCGGGTGATGACGATACATTTTATGATTGGGGTCTTTGGACCGGTGCCGTCTGGAGTGAAGCGGTTGAAGGCACCAATGGCATCGGCACCTGCATTGCCGAACAACGTGCGCTGACCATCCATCGCGACCAGCATTTTCATACACGCAATATTGGGCTTTCCTGCACGGTCGCGCCCATTCATGACCATCAGGGCCGCTTGATGGCGGCACTCGATGTATCGTCTTGCCGCAGCGATCTGACCGAGGCCTTTGTACAGCTGATTTCGGTCGCGGTGATTGATGCCGCACGCCGCATTGAGGCTGAGAATTTCCGGCAGGCATTTCCTGATGCGCGTATCGTATTGGCACCAAGTGCCGACCGTACCGGCGGAGCGCTGATTGCTGTCGACAAGGACGACCTTGTGATTGGTGCCACGCGTGCTGCACGCCTTTCGCTCGATCTGACTGATGAAGCACTTCTGACAGCCTTGCCTGCGGCTGATCTTCTCGGCTGGAACGCTGATCCGCGCGAGGATATGGCGGAGTCCGAGCGAGGCGTTATTCTGCGCGCTATTGCGCGCGTGGACGGCAATGTTTCGTCCGCTGCCAAGCTGCTGGGCATCAGCCGGGCCACGCTCCACCGCAAGCTCAACCGCCTCAAGATCATCCGGCCAAATTAAGTAGATCTCCCGAATTAGGGGCTAATTTTTGGGAAAAGACACGCGCTGCAAGCGGGCTTAAACTGGGTGGTGCGATAAAATCTGAATTCGGTTTTGCAAACTGTCTCATTATTGAGACACATTGATACTGCATACTATAAAGCGCTGGATGACTCCTCCCAAGAGCCGCGCCAAATTATGTTTGAAACGCCGTAGGAGCGGCGTTGTCTTTGGGAGGAATGTCATGAACAAAGTTGAATTTCATCGCTCCGTAAAGCCGGAGTTTGCCAAACGTTATGGCAATTTCATTGGCGGCAAATGGGTTGAACCCAAGTCTGGCCGCTATTTCGACAACACATCGCCGGTCAATGGTCAGGTGCTTTGCGAAGTCGCGCGTTCCGATGCGGCCGATGTCGATGCAGCACTTGATGCAGCCCATGCAGCGAAAGAAGCATGGGGCAAAACCAGCCCGGCAGAACGCGCTGTGATCCTCAACAAGATCGCAGACCGCATTGAAGAAAACCTGCCAAAGCTTGCTGCTGCTGAAACATGGGATAACGGCAAGCCGATCCGCGAAACAACTCATGCCGACCTGCCGCTGGCAATCGATCATTTCCGCTACTTTGCGGGCGCAATCCGCGCGCAGGAAGGTGGCATTTCCGAAATCGATCACGACACGGTCGCCTATCACTTCCACGAGCCGCTCGGCGTTGTCGGCCAGATCATTCCTTGGAACTTCCCGCTGCTGATGGCTGTGTGGAAGCTGGCACCAGCACTTGCCGCTGGTAACTGCGTGGTGCTGAAGCCTGCAGAACAGACACCTGCTTCCATTCTTGTTCTGATGGAAGTGATTGGCGATCTTTTGCCAGCAGGCGTCATTAACGTGGTCAATGGCTTTGGTCTTGAAGCAGGCAAGCCGCTGGCGTCGAGCCCGCGCATTGCCAAGATCGCCTTTACCGGTGAAACGACGACGGGTCGTCTCATCATGCAATATGCCAGCCAGAACCTTATTCCAGTCACACTGGAACTGGGCGGCAAGTCGCCAAATATCTTCTTCTCCGATGTGACGGCCGAAGATGACGATTTCTTCGACAAGGCTATCGAAGGCTTCGTCATGTTTGCGCTTAATCAGGGCGAAGTCTGTACCTGCCCGAGCCGTGCACTGGTCCATGAAAAGATCTACGACAAGTTCATGGAACGCGCATTGAAGCGCGTTGAGGCTATCGTTCAGGGCGATCCGCTTGATCCGGCAACCATGATCGGTGCGCAGGCATCCAGCGAGCAGCTCGAAAAAATTCTGAGCTATATCGATATCGGCAAGCAGGAAGGCGCGGAAGTGCTGACGGGCGGTGGGCGCAATGAGCTGGCCGGTGATCTGGCAGGCGGCTATTACGTCAAGCCGACTGTGTTCAAGGGCACCAACAAGATGCGGATTTTCCAAGAGGAAATCTTCGGTCCTGTTGTTTCGGTTACAACGTTTAAGGACGATGCCGAAGCGCTCTCGATTGCCAATGACACGCTTTATGGCCTGGGTGCCGGTGTGTGGACGCGTGACGGCACACGCGCCTATCGCTTCGGTCGCGCCATTCAGGCCGGTCGTGTCTGGACCAATTGCTACCACGCCTATCCGGCCCATGCGGCGTTCGGTGGCTATAAGCAGTCGGGTATCGGTCGTGAAAACCACCTCAAGATGCTCGACCATTACCAGCAGACCAAGAACATGCTGGTGAGCTACAGCCCGAAGAAGCTCGGCTTCTTCTAAAAAACAGGGTGGTCCGTGGCTTTCGAGCCTCGGACTGCCGCTTTCCTTGCAGTTTCATCGATACAGTACGACCTCCATCGCACTTCCGATCAGAGGTCGTTTCCCCCGCTGTTTCCTCCCAGGAAAGGGTCGGGTCGGCAGGACTTCGCGCCTGCCAATCCGGCCCATTACAGCGCATCCCAAAAAGTGCGAAGCGGTTTTTTGGGTAAGATGCGCGCAGGAAAAGTGCCGCATCCCAAAAAGTGCGAAGCGGTTTTTGGGTAAGATGCGCGTAAAACAGAAGGATGTTTTCGTAATGGCTAAAACAATGAAGGCTGCCGTGGTTCGCGAATTCGGCAAACCACTGACCATCGACGAAGTGCCGATCCCAGTGCCCGGCGATGGCCAGATTCAGGTAGCAATTCAGGCTTCTGGCGTATGTCACACCGATCTCCACGCCGCCGAAGGCGACTGGCCGGTAAAACCCAATCCTCCATTTATCCCAGGTCACGAAGGCGTCGGTTTCGTTTCGGCAGTCGGTCGCGGCGTCAAGCATGTGAAAGAAGGCGACCGCGTTGGCATTCCTTGGCTCTACACGGCTTGCGGTCATTGCGTGCATTGCCTTGGTGGTTGGGAAACGCTTTGCGAAGAGCAGCAGAACACCGGCTATTCGGTGAACGGCGGTTTTGCCGATTTTGTAGTGGCCGATCCGAATTTCGTTGGCCACCTGCCAAAGAACATCGAGTTCAATGAAATTGCGCCCGTCCTTTGCGCAGGCGTGACGGTCTATAAGGGGCTTAAGGTGACGGACACCAAACCGGGTGACTGGGTGGTGATTTCCGGCATTGGCGGCCTCGGTCATATGGCTGTGCAATATGCCAAGGCCATGGGGCTGAATGTTGCTGCCGTCGATATTGACGACAAGAAACTCGATCTCGCACGCAAGCTTGGTGCGACAGTCACGGTCAATGCCAAGACGCATAATGATCCGGCAGCCTATATCAAGAAGGAAACTGACGGTGGCGCGCAGGGCGTGCTGGTGACGGCTGTGTCGCCGAAGGCCTTTGAACAGGCGATCGGCATGGCAGCACGCGGCGGGACGATCGCGCTGAACGGTCTTCCAGCTGGCGAGTTTCCACTGTCGATCTTCAACATGGTGCTGAACGGCGTGACCGTACGCGGTTCCATTGTTGGAACGCGTCTTGATCTGCAGGAGTCTCTTGATTTTGCAGCGGACGGCAAAGTTAAAGCAACGATCCGCACCGACAAGATCGACAATATCAATGCCATCTTTGACGAAATGCGCGCAGGCCAGATCGAAGGCCGTGTCGTGATGGACCTGACGCAGTAATCGGTCCATACTATTATTAGAGCCGCCGTAGTGATGCGGCGGCTGTTGCGATGGGAGGAGGAACCATGCCGCAAGTCGCTCAACAAGAGCAGGTTACTGCTACCGATGCAGCGCTGGAGCTGATCGCAGAATTGCAGGACGAGTACGGCCCGATCATGTTTCACCAGTCTGGCGGCTGCTGTGATGGCTCATCGCCGATGTGCTATCCGCAGGGAGATCTGCTGCTTTCGGATGCGGATGTGAAGCTGGGTGAAATCGGCGGTGCACCGTTCTATATCAGCGGTTCTCAGTATGAGGCCTGGAAACACACGGAACTCATCATTGATGTCGTGCCGGGGCGCGGCGGTATGTTTTCGCTCGATAATGGCCGCGAGAAGCGCTTTCTCACCCGTTCCAAGATATGTTCCATTTGAAGCATGTTTCCCAAAAGTGGATGCTGGTTTTGGGGATAAAGACAAGCGTAAGAACAATAGCTAAAGCGCATCGCGCTTTAGAGCTTTGCGCTTTAGAGCAAAGCAGCTAGTAAATTATGCATATCACTGGGGAGAGAGTGCATAACGGCCATGGCCGCATCCAATAAGAGAGCGACGATCCATGATGTGGCGCGCCTGGCAGGCGTGTCGATCAAGACAGTTTCACGCGTTTACAATGACGAGCCGAATGTCCGCGATACGATCCGTGAGCGGGTGAAAGAGGCGGGTGCTGAATTACGCTATCGCCCTAATGCCGCGGCGCGCAATCTGGTCGAGCGCCGCTCGCATCTCATCGGATTATTCTTTGAAAATCCAAGCCACAGCTATGTCACGGAATTGCAAGTCGGGGCGCTGGATCGTCTGCGAGGCACGCGTTATCGACTGCTGATATTTCCAGTCGAGAACCGTGCGGATATTCGCGGATCGCTGATCGAAACGGCCCATGCTTCAGGCCTTGATGGCATTATCGTAACACCGCCCATGTCGGATGATCCCGAGATTTTGCAGGAGCTGATTGCCTCAGCCATGCCTTTTGCGCGTGTGGCGGGTGATTTCAATGTGCATCCGACTGACAGCGTTGCCATCGACGATGAGGCGGCCACGCTCGATCTGATGAAGTATCTGCTCGATATGGGGCATCGCCGGATTGCGATTGTGATTGGCGATCTGACCCACCGCTCGGCGCAGCAGCGTCTGGCAGGCTATCGCCGTATGCTTGATGAAGCGGGGATTGATCACAATCCCGATTATGAATTTGAAGGCGGCTTCAGCTTTTCAAGCGGTCTGGCTGCAGGCAGAAAACTGCTATCGCTACAAAACAGGCCGACTGCCATTTTTGCTTCGAATGACGACATGGCGGCTGCTGTTCTGCAGATTGCCTATGATTACAAGATTGATGTGCCGGCCGAACTAACGGTTGTTGGCTTCGATGACAGTGCGATTGCCAGCATGGTGTCGCCACAGATTACGACGGTGCGTCAGCCAATCCGCGAAATGACGCGTGATGCCGTGGATATGCTGCTCCACCAGATTGATACCAACAACACATCGCCGTCGCGCCATATCGAATATAAGCTGATTATCCGCCAATCTTCGGGCAAGGTGGCGGAGTAAAGCATGTCTCCCAAAAGCGGGAACCCTGTTTTGAGTTAAAGACATGGGTAAAAACATGAGTTTATAGCATTTCCAGCAAAAGTGCGAAGCGGTTTTGCGTCGGATAATGCGTAAAAACAAATAGTTACAGTGGTTCCAACGATTCATTTCTAACTGGAACCGCTGTAAAACGGGGCCGGTATTTCCGGCCCCGCTTCATTTCTTACGATGGAAGAACGTCTTCCAGTCCCTTGGTCAGTTCCAACGCCTGACGTTCGAACATGCGGCGATAGATGCCGCCCGGTTTGCGGATGAGCGCATCGTGATCACCTTCTTCAAGGATTTTGCCCTTGTCGAAGACCAGCAAGCGGTCAAGCGCGCGAACTGTCGAAAGCCGGTGTGCGATGACAAGCGTTGTACGACCGATCATCAGCCGTTCCATCGCCTGCTGAATCAGCACTTCCGATTCTGAATCAAGGCTCGATGTTGCCTCGTCCAGAATTAGGATTGGCGCATCTGCCAGAAATGCGCGGGCAATCGCCACACGCTGACGTTCACCACCCGAAAGCTTCACACCGCGTTCACCAACGAGCGTTGCATAACCTTTTGGCAGACGCATGATGAAGTCATGCGCACTGGCAAGCATGGCTGCATGCTCGATCTCTGCCTGTGTCGCGCCGGGGCGAGCATAGGCGATGTTTTCGGCCAGCGTCCGGTGAAACAGGATTGGTTCCTGCTGCACGATAGCAATCTGCGATCTGAGTGAAGCCTGTGTGACTTCGGCAATGTTCTGTCCATCAATCTTGATGGCGCCACCACTCACATCGTAGAGACGCTGGATGAGCTTGATGAAAGTCGTCTTGCCCGAACCCGAATGACCGACCAGACCAACCCGTTCACCGGCTTCAATCCTGACCGAGAAGTCGCGATAGAGAGCCGTGTCGTGACTGCCATAATGGAAGGTGACGTTCTCAAACGTGATCTCGCCATTTCCGATCTTGATCGCGTTCGCACCTTGCCTGTCGGCAATGCCGTAAGGCTCGGCCTCGATCTGAACCAGCTCCTCCATATCGTTGACCGAACGCTGCAGGTTGCGGATATGCATACCCACATCACGCAGATAGCCCTGCAACATGAAGAAGGCCGTCAGAACGAAGGTGATATCACCTGCCGTTGCCTTGCCCTGGCTCCAGAGATAGAGCGCAAAAGCAATGACCACGCCGCGCATCACCAGCAGGTTTACACCCTGAATGAAGCCGTTCAGCGTGCCGATCAGCCATGTGCGGCGTGTCCGCGAGCGCCACTTGGTGACGACCTTGGCAAGACGCCCATCTTCCCGACCTTCCGCACCGAAAGCCTTGACAACAGCGTTGCACGAAATGGCATCGGCCAAAGCGCCGCCCATACGTGTGTCCCAGCTGTTGGCAAGCGTTGCAGCAGGCGCAACAAAGCCCAGCGAAATCACAATCGTGCAGACGATGAAAAGCACCGAGCCGATTGCAACCAGCAGGCCCATCATCGGCCAGTACCATGCGAGAAGTGCTACTGAGCCGAAAAGCATGAGGATAGACGGCAATAACGCAATCAGCAGCGTGTCATTGAGCAGGTCAAGCGCCCACATGCCGCGCGAAACCTTACGCACGGTCGATCCGGCAAAAGCATTTGCATGCCAGTCGGTCGAAAACCGCTGTAGCTTGCGAAACGAACTGGCTGCCATGTCACTCATGATCTTCAGCGTGAAGTCGGTGATGACATAGAACGTCAGCTGACGCGTAATCAGCGCCAGTGCGCCCAGCGCAAGCAGGATAATCAGCGCGTGAATGGCAGCATCCCATGCGCCATCCTGACCGATCGAAAGCGCATCGACCAGCCGCCCTGAATAGAGTGGTGTGAGGACGTCTGCGGCCGTTGCAAGCAGCATGCTGATAATAATCAGCGTCAGCCGCAGAGGCTGACTTCGCCAGTGGCTGAAGGTGTAGCCGAGGACATTGCGGAAAGCAGGTCCCCGGAAATTGATACGAAACCGAGTCATATGAATAATACCAGGCCGCGCGAAGACGGATTCTGGTTCCTTTAAAATCATTTTCATTAAAAGCACGAAGCGGTTTTGCGTCGAACGATGTTTGAAAACGAAGACAAAACAAACAGCTGCTGAGAGCTGCGGCAAATTTGGAAGTTGTTAGGAATATGCCCTTTTAGGGAGGGCGATCAGGCCTTAGCCTGCAACACGGGCCAAAGACCTAAAGCTTGGATGCCCCCGCGTTAACACCGGGCACCGACGGAAATGGATAGACACGCATCTCATACCTCTTGCCAGTGTTTCAGATGGCTGCACAATAAATGAGCAAATCTATTTGCCAAGTGGCAAAATGCAGAAACTTAATTTCAATCTATTGAGTGTGGCAAAAATGCTGCCTTACAGCTTTCGCGGCCATGCGGCGAGCTTGCGCGAAAAATGCGAGATGGTTGCATGTAAAAGCATGGTGAAGGCGGCCAGCACGAACAGGCTTGCGAACATCAGATCGACCTTGGCGCGACCATTGGCGAGCAGCATCAGATAACCAAGACCTTTTGATGCTCCGACCCATTCGCCCACTACAGCCCCAATTGGTGCATAGACGGCAGCAAGACTTAACCCCGAAGCAAGCGACGGGAAAGCTGCGGGAATGCGTACACGAAACAGAATTTGCATGGGCTTGGCGCCAAGGTTTTCGGCGGCATTAATCAGCGTCTGATCCGTCCGTTGCATTCCATCCAGAAAGGTGGAGACGACCGGAAAGAAGATCATCAGAATGGTAACGGCAATTTTCGATGCCGGTCCATAGCCGAGCGAGAGTGTTAAGATCGGAGCGAGTGCAAATATCGGAAGCGCCTGACTGAACACCATCACCGGCATGACAAGCCGTTGTGCGAGCGGCGACATCATCAGCCCTATGGCTGTGAGAACGCCAATGGCAGAGCCGAGAAACAGCCCGCCCAGCACCTCGCCAAATGTCACGACTGCATTATCGGCGATCAACTGTGCATTGGTGATGAGTGATTGCACGACGTCGAGCGGGCCGGGCAGGATGAAGCGCGGCATCTGCCAGATGCTCACCACAGCCTGCCAAAGTGCCAGCACAGCAAACGCCGACAGAAACCCGTCGGCGATGCGTTTTTTGCGCGAGCGAGGAGCGATGCGCGTCATGCTCCCTTAAGACCCCCCGAAATACCCATGCTCCAGAAGTTCGCTTCGAGCCTGCTTGCGGTTGCAAAAATCTGGCAGAGCTTTGGCCAGCGCGGGCTACTCTCGAAATCCGTGCCGATGCGGTCTTTTGCAGCCTGATCAAAAAGCTTTCCAACCGTGTGGCACATCTCCTGATAATCAGCGCCTGCATAGGTGTCGATCCACTCTTGATAGGGTGTGCCGGTATGTGCGGTGGCTGCCAGATTGACCCCGATTTCGCCATAGCCATGCGCGCAGGGAACAAGCGCGGTCAGCAGGTCGAGGAAATCGCCTGCCTGCCCGCAATCGAGTACGTAGCGCGTATAGGCGAGGTTTTCCGGCTCTTCTTTTGTGTTGTAAAGATCGTCTTCGGTTATGCCTTCGCGTGCGCAGATTCCGACATGCAGCGGCAGTTCTGTGACCGCCAGCCCATGCATGATTTCGGCGCAGAGCCGCGTTTCCTGCAAGCTGCCTGCCTTCACGACACCCAGCGCAAAGGCGCGGGCATAGTGATGCAGATAAACGTAGTCCTGCCTGAGATAATGCAGGAATGCCGATTTCGGCAGCGTGCCATTGCCCAGTCCGCGGACAAATTCATGATCGATATAGGGCTTCCAGTCATCCAGCGTTGCGGCACGCAGGCGGGTGAACAGTTCAGATGAATAAAGCGTGTTACTCATGACTTGTCACCTCCCGCGTTGACGTCGATTGCAAATTTCTCGACAGGCAGGATCGAAGGCACGAGACCGTTATCCTTGAGATAGGTTTCGTAACGGCTCCAGCGTCCATAATCGAGGCTTGCGGGTGAGCGCGAGAAACGGGCAACCGTGTCTTTCCAGGCGCGCTGATTCAGCTCGTCTTTGAGTTCAGAACTGTAAGACGCGAACAGGTCGTAGCTTTGCTCTGGATGATTGACGATATATTGCGCGGCTTTTTCGGTGGCTGCCAGAAAGCGCGAAATCCGTTCTTTTTCGTTCGCATCCAGCTTGTTTGAGTTGGCGACATACACCAGCTCGTCATAGACCGGCACGCCCTCCTCCTCGACGAAGAAGCATTTGCCCGCAACCCCTTCAACCGCCATCTGGTTGAGCTCGACATTGCGATAGGCACCCATCACCGCATCAACCTGTTTCGACATCAGCGATGGTGCGAGCGAGAAGTTCACATTGATAAGTTCGACATCTGAAAGCTTTATGTCGTGGTTTTTGAGAATGGTGCCAAGTACCGTTTCTTCAACACCAGCGACCGAGAAGCCGATCTTCTTGCCTTTGAGATCGGCAATCGAATTGACCGAGCCATCGTCACGCACCATCAGGCAGTTGAGCGGAGAATCGACCAGAGTGCCGACACGGATCAGCGGAATATCGGCATGAACATCGAGATGCACCTGCTGCTGATAGGAAATTGCCAGATCAGCCTGTCCAGCCGCAACCATTTTGGGCGGCACAGAGGCGTCTGCGGGCGCGATGATTTCCACATCAAGACCCGCGTCCTTGAAGTAACCGAGCTTGTCGGCCACGATGATCGGCCCATGATCCGGGTTCACATACCAGTCGAGTATGAGTTTGAATTTATCGTTCGCGTGAGCAGCCTGAGCTGACATCAGGGCGAACGAAGCCGTGGCGCTGAAAAGCGCAGCAAAAATCAGTTTTTTCAATGTTTCCTCCGGTTAGAGCGCATCCCGAAAAGTGTGAAGCGGTTTTCGGACAAGATGCGCGTTAAAGCGAATATTAGGTCTACTTTAGATAGGGGCGTGTAACTTCGATCCACTGCCGAACGCGGGCTTCCGGATCAGGATTGAGAGTGATGTCGGTGACGACGGATACAATGTCAGCTCCGGCTTTAAAGACGCCCGGCGCGCGCTCCACATTCATGCCGCCAATGCCAACGAGCGGAATATCACCAAGGGTGGCTTTCCATTGGCTGACGCGGTCCAGTCCCTGTTCATGCCATTTCATCTTTTTGAGAATGGTCGGATAGACAGGGCCGAGCGCGATATAGGCTGGCTTTAGCGCTAATGCGCGATCAAGTTCAGCCTCGTCATGGCTGGATACACCGAGCTTCACACCGCTCTCACGGATTGCATCGAGATCGGCTTCATCAAGGTCTTCCTGACCGAGATGTATGAAGTCGCAGCCTTCCTCAATCGCCAGTTTCCAGTAGTCATTGACGATGAGCTGGCAATCATATCGCGCGCAAATTTCGCGAGCTGCACGAATTTCTGCGCGCAGTTCAGCGTCGTTCTTATCCTTGATGCGCAGCTGCACGAGTTTGATGCCAAGCGGCACCATGCGCTCACACCAGCTGGCGCTGTCAAAGATCGGGTAGAACGGATCAAGGGCCATTACAAAAATGCCTTTCCGAGTAATGGAGTGGAGGGGGCAGCCATGTCGCGGGCTTCAATCGGATCGGCTTCATAGGCGATGCGCCCAGCTTCAACAGCGAGTGCAAAAGCGCGGGCGATAGCGGCTGGATCACCTGCTTTGGCAACGGCGGTGTTGATTAGCACGGCATCAAAGCCAAGTTCCATGGCGGTTGCAGCGTGCGATGGCACGCCAATACCGGCATCCACGACCAGTGGAATATCGGGGAAATGCGCACGCATGGTTTTAAGCGCATAAGGATTGTTGAGGCCGCGACCTGAACCAATCGGCGCGCCCCATGGCATCAACACCTTGCAGCCTGCCTCAATCAGTTTCTCCGCAACCACAAGATCGTCATTCATATAGGGAAAGACCTCAAAACCCTCATCGCAGAGAATTCGTGCTGCTTCCACCAGTCCGAAAGGATCGGGCTGCAACGTGTCGTGATCGCCGATGACTTCAAGCTTGATCCAGTTTGTGCCGAAAACGTCACGGGCCATTTTTGCCGTGGTGATTGCTTCGCGTGCGGTATGGCACCCGGCAGTATTGGGCAAAACCGAAACACCCAGATCCTTGATCAGTGTCCAGAAGTCCTGACCGGCACGCATATTTCCGCTCTCGCGCCGCAGCGAAACCGTCACGATTTCCGACTTTGACGAGCGGACGCTGTCAGCAAGAATAGAGGGGGACGGATATTGCGCCGTTCCCAATAGCAGGCGGCTTTCAAATGTTTTTCCGTAAAATTCCAGCATCTTAGCCTCCCTGCATCGGCGCGAGCACTTCGATGCGATCGCCTTCGCCGATCAGCGTTTCCTCGCGTTCATCGCCTGCAATGAATTCGCCATTGAGCGCGGTTGCGACCACCGCTTCATCAAGTTCGATTTCTGCAAGCAGAGCGAAAAGATTGGCGCTTTTGGTCTCAAAGACCTCGCCATTTAAAACGATGGTCATGCCAGGTTCTCCAGAAGTTCAGGTTGTTGTTCGGTCTTGGTTGCTGCCGCAACCGCCATGCGTGCAACAGCAGGCGAGAGCAGAAAGCCGTGCCGGTAAAGCCCGTTGACATAGATTGTCTGGCCACGCTTGCGCACACGCGGCAGGTTGTCGGGGAAGGCGGGGCGGGCATCGACGCCGGTTTCCAGAATTTCCGCTTCGCCAAATGCCGGATGCAGCGCATAGGCGGCGCTTAACATTTCCAGCGTCGAGCGAACGCTGATGCCGCCTCTCTCATCGCTTTCGATCATGGTTGCCCCGATCATATGAATGCCGTCACCGCGCGGCACGATGTAGAGCGGAATGCGCGGATGCAGCAGGCGCACAGGGCGTGAAAGATTGATGTCGCGGGAGCGAACCACCAGCATTTCGCCCTTTACGCCGCGCAGCTCCTGCAATTGATCGCGCGCTGCCAGACCACGCGCATCGACGGTGATATCGGTGTCGATTTTTACATCTTTCGCATCTTGCCCGAGATGAAAGACGACGCCTTTCTTTTGCAGGTTTTCGGCAAGTTCGATCAGTGTATTGCGCGGATTGAGGTGGCCTTCCTCAGCAAAGAAAAGCCCATGCCGGAAACGGCCTGCAAGGTCCGGCTCCAGTGCATCAATCTGTTCGGAATCAATTGTGTCGAAGGCTGCCGTGCGACGGGCGAAGCGGCGCAGTTCAGTCGTATCGCGTGTGTGGGAAATGACGAGCGTGCCCTTGCGGTGGACTGTCGAAACATGCCGTTCCCACCAGCTAATCGCTTCTTGCCCCAGCCTGACGACGGGCTCTTCCGCACTCTCGCCTTCGCACCACGGGGCCAGCATTCCGCCTGCAAACCAAGAGCAACTGTCGGAGCCGATTGCGGTGCTTTTGGCAACCACAGTGACGGCGTGGCCTTGGTCACTAAATTCTGCGGCACAGGCAAGACCTGCAACACCCGCGCCGATGATGGTGACGCGCATTATGCAATCTCCCACAAGGCGTGGAAATGATGCACGGGGCCGTGCCCGCTTCCGACCTGCAACGTGTTAGCGGACCGGATGGCCGCTTGCAGATAGCTGTGCGCTTCACGAAGGGCCTTTTCCATCGAAAGCCCCTTGCCAAGTCCCGCTGCAATTGCTGATGAAAGCGTGCATCCGGTGCCATGGGTGTTCTGCGTGTAGATACGCGGCGCTTCCAGCTGGATCGTCGGCAGATTTGCACGGATGAGAAGGTCGGTGCAGATGTCGCCCTCAGCGTGCCCGCCTTTCATCAGCACAGCCTTTGCACCAAGCTTGAGCAAAGCGCGCCCCTGTTCTTCCGCCTCATCATTATTTCGCGCGATGGCACAATCGAGCAGGCAAGCTGCTTCCGGTCGGTTTGGTGTCAGAAGGCATGAAAGCGGGATCAGTTTTTCGCGCAATGTCGAGATTGCGGTTTCGCTCAAAAGCCTGTCGCCGGATTTCGCCACCATCACCGGATCAAGAACCACCGGCCCAGAGAAATGCCCAAGGCCTTTGGCGATTGTCTGAATGGTTTCCGGCACCGACACCATGCCGATCTTGACCGAAGCCACATTGAGATCGCTGAAGACTGCATCAATCTGTGCCGCAACGATTTCAGACGGAACATCGTGGACTGCTGTGACCGCTAATGTGTTCTGTGCGGTGATCGCTGTAATGACGCTTGCACCATAGACGTTCAGTGCTGAAAAGCTCTTTAGATCAGCCTGAATGCCAGCACCGCCGCCGCTGTCGGAGCCAGCAATAGTCACGCAAATAGGCACGGATGCACCATTGCTGCTGCTTGCTTTTGTTCGGGAGAGGCTTTGTCTTAAGTCCATCATGTCGTCTCTCATTCCGAACGGAAAATTGAGACGTCATGAACGGGTTTTGGGGCTTTGCCCCACGGAAGATGAAATCCTCCTTGTTCGCGACGCGCCAAACTCCGTTCCCTACGCAGGTATTACCCGGATCAGGTTCAATGGGTTAACGCGGTCAGCGTCTCTCAGCCTTTTGTGTCGCAAGGTCGGATGGAAAACCGTTTAGCGCTTTTCCTGATCTTGCTTCGAAGGCACCCCAACGAATTTTGTGTCTTAAGCATAGGCCGGAACAGCAGGCCGGTCAAGAGACTGTAAAACGACAAATTGCAGGCGCTAAATTAGGGATTTTGATAATTTGTATATAATTTGTTAAAATTATATACTGTAAGCTATCCACCGGATTGCATCGTCCTGCTACAGACAGTTTGATCTGATTCTCCGGGTTAACTCTCGCATGAGAGCGGAAAACATCCAGTCAGGATTTGTCTGATGAGGGACCAATGATGAGGAAGCGGGAAGCCGGTGAGGCTCACTCGGGTGATGCGATGGTGCGCACATCCGACGAGGATTTCCGTATTCTTTTTACAACTCATCCGACACCCATGTGGGTCTATGATCCTGAAACGCTAGCATTCATTGTCATGAATGAAGCGGCCCATGCGCTTTACGGCTATTCTGCAGACGAAATCCCCGGCATGACAGTGCTTGATATCCGTCCGCAGACCGAGCGGGAGCGGATGTTTGCAGCCGTGCGCGACAGAAGCGATCTTGAGCGTCCCGAACGCTGGCAGCATCTCAAAGCCAACGGCGAAACCATCGAGGTTCTCACTTACGGACGCCAGGTCGTCTTCGACGGCAAGCAGGTCATTCTGGCAATCGTTCAAGACATGACCGAACTGGCAGAGGCGACCCGGCAGGCAAGTCATGTGCAGTCTCTGCTTGATGGACTGGTCAACAACATGCCGCTTGGTGTTTTCGTCAAGGATATGCAGGACGAAGGCCGATATGTTCTCTACAATCAGGCAGCGTCCACGATCAGCGGTCACAATATCGACCATGTAGTTGGCTCGATCGACGCCGAAATTTTCCCAAGCGAGGAAGCAAAGCTTCTGACGCAGCAGGATCGGCTGGCAATGCGCCGCGGCGATGTGTTGACGATTGAGCGGGATATTCGTTGTGCTGACGGCACACCGCGCCGGATGCGGATCATCAAACGTCCCATTCCACCTGTTGAAGGCGATAAATCGCGTTACCTGATCGGGCTTGTCGAAGATATTACTGAGCGACGCGAGACTGAACAGCGCATGACGCATATCGCCATGCACGACAGTCTGACGGACCTGCCGAACCGTGCCTATTTTTCGCAATATATTGAAAATATTCTGAAAAAGGGCGACAGCGCTCCGGCGTTTGCGCTGTTCTATCTCGACATCGACCACTTCAAGACCATTAATGACAGCAGGGGCCACCAGATAGGTGATCTGCTGCTCAATCAGGTGGCGACGCGTCTTAAGAACATCACGACTTGCGATCAGTTTCTCGCGCGACTTGGTGGCGATGAATTCGCCATCATCTATCGCAGCGATGCGATTTCGCAGATTGCCATGTTTGCGGACCGCCTTCTTTCAGCTTTTCAGGATCCGTTTGATCTCGGTGATACGACGGAATTCGTGTCTTGCAGTCTTGGTATCGCTCAGGCGCCTCTGCATGGTGAAGATACCGACGTGCTGATGCGCAATGCTGATTTGGCGCTTTATGCCGCCAAGGCGGATGGTCGGCGAACGTTCCGCTTCTACCAACATTCGCTGCGACTGGCTGTTGAGAAACGCCATGCGATGACAACTGATCTGCGGGTGGCCTTGGCCGCGAAGCAGTTCGAGCTGCATTACCAACCGATCTTCAATCTGGAATCAGGTCGTATATCCGGGTTTGAAGCCCTGCTGCGCTGGCGTCATCCATCGCTGGGCATGGTCTCGCCGGTTGAGTTCATTCCGATTGCAGAAGAAGCCGGGCTTATCGGCCCCATCGGCGATTGGGTGCTGAGACAGGCTTGTTGTCAGGCAGCTTCCTGGCCGGATGAGATCAAAGTTTCGGTCAATCTTTCTCCGGTGCAGTTCAATCAGACGACGCTGCTCGATTCCGTCACGGAAGCGCTTGATGAGGCGGCTTTATCTCCAGAACGTCTCGAACTTGAAATCACGGAATCCGTTTTCCTGCAAAACAGCAAACACAATATCGAACTGCTGTTTGAGTTGCGTCGCCTGGGTGTGCGGATCGCCATGGATGATTTTGGCACTGGCTATTCATCGCTCAGCTATCTGCGCTCGTTCCCGTTCGACAAGATCAAGGTTGACCGCAGTTTTGTATCGGGCATCGAAGTCGATACCCGTGATCTCGCGATCATTCAGGCGGTCGCCACGCTGGGCGCTGGTTTTCGGATTGTAACGACTGCTGAAGGCGTGGAAACCACGCAGCAGCTTGAATGCCTGCGCAAGCAGAATTTCGGCGAGGTGCAGGGCTTCCTGATGGGGCGTCCGATGCCTGCAGCTGAGGTGCCCGAATTCATCCAGACCCGCTGCGGATCAATCCTCGCTGTAATGCAGCCGCAGAACGAAATGGCCATCTGAAAATCATTTATGAATAAGGCTTGACCTTCCAACGGTGGGAAGGGTTACTTATGATGCAACTCAGTATCTAGCCCTTTAAAAAGGGGCTGCAGCATCGGCTCAAAAATCGGCAACGATCTTCGGAAAGCACGATGCGCAGAAGAAGGGATTGCCATGAACAAGCCAGTCAAATCCGAAAACACAAGTTTCGCCATTCCCGTCGAGGGCATGAGCTGTGCCTCTTGCGTGTCATCTGTTGAGAAGGCTGTCGCGAAAGTACCGGGCGTTGACAAGGTGTCTGTCAATCTTGCAACCGAGCGCGCCGATGTGACCTTCAAGGCCGCACCCGACATGCCAGCAGTCATCGACGCGATCCGCAAGGCAGGCTATGATGTGCCATCAGGAAGTGCCGATCTCGCCATTGAAGGCATGAGCTGCGCCTCCTGTGTGAGCAAGGTTGAAAAGGCATTGAATGCCGTGCCAGGCGTAACCCGCGCCAGCGTTAATCTCGCGACCGAACGCGCTCATGTCGAATTGGCTGGCCAGGTGCCGCTTGGTGATCTTGTCAAGGCGGTTGAAACCGCGGGCTATGAAGCGCGTTCTCTTGAAGAGGCACGCAGCGATGCCAAGCAGGAAACGCAATCTGACAAGCGCGATGCGGAAGCGCTTGAGCTGAAAAAGAACGTCATCCTTGCTGCGGTTCTGACCCTGCCGGTTTTCATTCTTGAAATGGGATCGCATATCGTTCCAGCGGTGCACATGTTCGTCATGGACACGATTGGAATGCAGAACAGCTGGTATTTCCAGTTTGTGCTGACAACACTTGTCCTCTTCGGCCCGGGTATGCGCTTTTTCAAGAAAGGCATTCCGGCCCTTCTGCGTGCCGCACCCGACATGAACTCGCTGGTGGTTGTCGGAACAGCCGCCGCATGGGGCTTTTCTGTCGTTGCAACCTTCTGGCCGGATATTCTGCCGGCAGGAACAGTCAACGTCTATTTCGAGGCCGCTGCTGTCATTGTCACGCTGATCCTGATTGGCCGTTATCTGGAAGCTCGTGCCAAGGGCCGAACCTCGGCTGCGATCAGCCGTCTCGTTGGCTTGCAGGCCAAGTCGGCCCGCGTGCTCCGCAATGGCGACGCGATCGATGTGCCACTTGAAGATGTGCGGGTCGGCGATGTCGTTCAGGTGCGTCCGGGCGAGAAAGTCCCCGTCGATGGCGAGGTGATCGAAGGCTCGTCCTTTGTGGATGAATCGATGATTACCGGCGAACCCGTACCCGTTGCCAAAGAAGAGGGCGCGGAAGTCGTCGGCGGCACGATCAACAAAACCGGCGCCTTCACATTCCGTGCAACCAAGGTTGGCCGCGATATGGTCATCTCGCAGATCGTGCGGATGGTTGAGGACGCGCAGGCTGACAAGCTGCCCATTCAGGCCAAGGTTGATAAGGTCACTGGCTGGTTCGTGCCTGCAGTTATGGCTGCTGCGGTCCTTACTTTCATTGCATGGCTGGTTATCGGCGGCACAGCCATGATGGGCTACGCGCTGGTCAATGCTATTGCGGTTGTCATTATCGCCTGCCCATGTGCCATGGGGCTTGCAACGCCGACCTCGATCATGGTGGGCACGGGTCGCGCTGCAGAATTTGGCGTTCTGTTCCGTCGTGGTGACGCGCTGCAAACGCTGCGTGATGCATCGGTGATTGCGGTCGACAAAACCGGCACGCTGACACAAGGTAAGCCGGCTTTGGCGCATTTCGCTGTTGTCGATGGCATCGATAAGGATGAAGCCCTGGCGCTGGTTGCAGCGGTGGAAGCACGTTCCGAACATCCAATTGCTGATGCGATTGTGACGGCTGCAAAGGAAAAGGGACTGAAGCTTGCCGATGTTTCGGCCTTTGAGTCCGTTCCCGGTTTCGGGCTTAAGGCCAGCGTTTCGGGTCGTGAAGTTGCCATTGGTGCTGATCGCTATATGGCAAAGCTCGGTCTGGATGTAGCGGTGTTTGCGGATGATGCGAGCCGTCTTGGCGATGAAGGCCAGACCCCGCTTTATGCAGCAATCGACGGCAAGCTCGCTGCCATTATCACGGTTGCCGACCCGATGAAGGAAACCACGCCTGCCGCCATTGCTGCCATGCATGAGCAGGGTCTCAAAGTCGCGATGATTACCGGCGACAACCGCCGCACTGCTCAGGCGATTGCCAAGCGCCTTGGCATTGATGAAGTGGTTGCGGAAGTGCTGCCGGACGGCAAGGTCGAAGCTTTGAAGCGCCTTTCGGCTGGGGGCAAGCGCATTGCCTTTGTGGGTGACGGTATCAATGATGCACCAGCTCTGGCTTACGCCGATGTGGGTATTGCGATTGGCACAGGCACCGATATTGCGATTGAAAGCGCTGATGTTGTGCTGATGTCAGGTGATCTGCGTGGCGTGGTCAATGCGATTGCAATCTCAAAGGCCACAATCCGCAACATCAGCGAAAACCTGTTCTGGGCTTTTGCCTATAACGTGGCGTTGATTCCGGTTGCCGCTGGTATTCTTTATCCGTTTACCGGCACGCTTCTTTCGCCGGTGCTGGCAGCAGGTGCGATGGCGCTTTCTAGCATTTTCGTACTGAGCAATGCCTTGCGCCTGCGCAGTTTCAAAAGCCCAATGGCCTGATTATAGGGTTATCCTGTCGGCAGTCTTCTCGCTGCCGACAGGCGATATTGCTTTTAAACATTTGCCACTGGATTTTTTATTTTGCCGCCTATGTGGATGAGCAGGCAAGCCGTGTTGCGCAGCAATCAATTTGCTGCGACACTTCTACCAATATGAGGCCTACCCAAATCAGAAATGCATCGAATTCGGTTTAATCCGTGCATCTTTGTTTCAAGTAACAGTCATGCACGGCGGGACTGCAGTCACTACTTGAAGGGGGTAATGTCTTGCTTGTTTCTCTGACGTCTATTCTGTTTTTACTGATTGGTCTTGCGCTCGGCGCAGCCGGTATCTACCTCGCCACATTGGGTGGCAGCTGGGCCTTCATAGCGATTGCTGTAGGCTTTCTGCTGACCGGCTTCTTTCTTCTCAAACGAAGCTCTCTGGCGCTCTGGATTTACGCGCTGGTCATCCTTGGAGCGCTCGGCTGGGCGGTTTATGAAGTTGGCTTCGATTGGTGGCGGCTTGGCTCAACCGGCGGCATCATTGTTCTGCTTGGCCTTTGGCTGCTCACGCCATGGGTCAGAAAGCCGCTGAACGGCGGTGGCTTGCCACTCACGATAGCGACGCTCGCAGCACTTGTTGTTGCCGGCTATTCGATGACGCAGGACCCAACCAGCATCAATGGCAACCTACCAACGGAAAAGGTTGCCGCAACGCCTGATCTCGGTGGCAATGTGCCTGATGGTGAATGGCACCAATATGGGCGCACACCTTACGGACAGCGCTACTCGCCGCTTGCACAGATAACGCCTGAAAATGTCTCCAAACTTCAGGTCGCCTGGCAATACCAGACCGGTGATGTGAAGCAGCCGGAAGATGTGGGTGAAACCACCTATCAGGTGACGCCACTCAAAATCGGCGACTCGCTCTTCCTTTGCACGCCGCATAACTGGGCTATCGCCCTTGATGCTGCGACCGGCAAGGAAAAGTGGAGGTTCGATCCGAAGGTCGGCTTCAACACCGATCGCCAGCACCAGACCTGCCGTGGCGTCAGCTACTGGAAGGATTCGACTGCAACTGCTGGTGCGAAATGTTCAGAACGCGTTTATCTGCCGACGTCTGACGCTCGTCTGATCGCGCTGGATACGCAAAGCGGCGAGATCTGCACCGATTTCGCCAATGGCGGTACGCTCGATCTCAGCCACGGCATGAAATATAATCCGGCAGGTTACTACTACTCAACCTCGCCACCGGCGGTCGTGGGTGACAAGATCATTGTCGGCGGTGCCGTCAATGATAATTACTCGACTGAAGAACAGTCGGGCGTCATTCGCGCCTTCGATATCCGTACCGGAGAGCTGCTGTGGAACTGGGATTCGGGAAATCCCGATGTCACCACACCTCTGCCGGAAGGCCAGCACTATACGACCAATTCTCCGAACAGCTGGTCGGTATCAAGTGTTGATGAAAAGCTTGGTCTGATCTTCATTCCACTTGGCAATCAGGTGCCGGATCAACTCGGCATGGGCCGCAGCGAAAATGTCGAAAAATATTCGTCGTCCATCGTGGCGCTGGATGTGAACACCGGGCAGGTGAAGTGGGTTCGCCAGACCGTCCACCACGATCTGTGGGACATGGACGTGCCAGCACAGCCGGTCCTGCTTGACATCAACGGCGTTCCCGCGCTGGTTGGTCCGACCAAGCAGGGCGATCTCTATGTACTCGACCGCCGCACTGGCGAGCCGATTATCCCGATCAGTGAGATGGCAGCACCGACCGGCGCAATCCCGGAAGATCACACATCACCAACGCAACCGATCTCTGATCTGACATTCAGCCCGCCACCGCTCAAGGAAAGCGATATGTGGGGCGTGACATTGTTCGATCAGCTCGCTTGCCGCATTGCGTTCCACAAGCATTTCTATGAGGGACGTTACACGCCGCCTTCTCTCAAAGGCACGATTGTCTATCCGGGCAATTTTGGTGTCTTCAACTGGGGCAGCGTGGCGGTCGACCCTGAGCGTCAGGTGATGTTTGGTATGCCGACCTATCTCGCTTTCACCTCGCGCCTTGTGCCGCGTGCGGATATTCCGCCGCGCGGTCAGGACGAGAAGGGCAGCGAACAGGGCCTGAACCGCAATGATGGCGCGCCTTACGGCGTGTTCATGGGGCCATTCCTGAGCCCGCTGGGCATTCCGTGTCAGTCGCCGCCATGGGGCTATGTCGCGGGTGTCGATCTGCGCACAGGCAAGACGGTCTATAAGCACCGCAACGGTACGATCCGTGACATGGCACCGGTTCCGCTGCCATTCAAGGTGGGCGTACCGGGCATTGGTGGTCCGATGATCACCGCTGGTGGCGTAGCCTTCCTGGGTGCTGCGGTGGATGATTATCTCCGTGCTTATAATCTCACCAATGGTGAGGTTCTGTGGGAAGCGCGTCTGCCTGCAGGCGGTCAGTCCACACCAATGACCTACACCGTCGGTGATCAGCAATTCGTGCTGATGGTCGCGGGCGGTCATGGTTCGGTCGGCACCAAGCCGGGCGACTATGTGATTGCCTATACGCTGCCGAAATAAAGCGCGTCTTTCGGACCGAGATGCGCGTAATACCAAAACTCCATGAGTATGACTCATGGAGTTTTGGTTAAGCCCGAGTGGCAATTGAACTTTTTCAAGGCGTGATGCGTCAGCATCTTGAGCCGCCTTGGTATAAAAGTAATCGACAGCGCACATCAAACAGAAACGCCGGGAAATTCCCGGCGTTTTGCTTTTATGCTCTTATCTCTCAAAGGCGCCCGTCAGATTTTTCCGTGCAACAATTCGCCTTTGCGCGGGGCTGGGCGAACGGCCTTCGGTGCGCTGTGGCTGGCAAGCTCATGGATGATCGGGCAATCGGGCCGGTTGTCGCCATGGCAATTATGGGCGAGGTGACGCAGCGTATCAGCCATGTTCTGCAACTGCTTCATCTTGGCTTCGAGGTCTTCGACATGCTGCAATGCGACTTTCTTCACATCGGAAGATGCACGATTGCGGTCGCGCCAGAGGGCAAGCAGTTCCTTGATCTGTTCGACCTGAAATCCAAGATCACGACTTGATCGGATGAAACGCAGCGTTTCGACATCATTTTGCGTATAGACGCGATAACCCGAGCTGGTTCTGTCGGCAGCCTCGATAAGCCCGATGGTTTCATAATGGCGGATCATTTTCGCCGATATGCCCGATGCTTTGGCGGCTTGCCCGATATTCATCCCATTCCTCGCTGTTTCCTGATTTTACAGGATATAGGAACGGTGAGGCGCTATTCAAAGAGCCTTTTGGGCAAGTATTATACGATTATCAGGCTGAAAAATTTTGATGGTTAGAAATTCCCTCCTGTCAGATAGCTGACAGGAGGGACCGTCTCGAAATATATAATCAGGCAGAGAAATAATTCTGCGTGCCGTGCGCCTCGATAGCCTGTGCAAGGCGTTCCAGCGCATGAACATAGGCTGCCGAGCGAACAGTTACCTTGTGTTGCTTGGCATGGTTCCAGATGGCGCGGCCTTCACGTTCCATGATGGTCTTCAGGCGCTCATGGATTTCTTCAAGCGTCCAGTAATAGCCCTGGCGATTCTGAACCCATTCAAAGTAGGAAACCGTCACGCCGCCGGCATTGGCCAGAATATCCGGTAGAACGATAACGCCCTTTTGCTCGAGAATTTTGTCGGCTTCGGGCGTCACAGGACCGTTTGCCAGCTCAACAATCAACTTGCTCTTGATGGAAGCGGCGTTGTCGACATGGATCATGTTTTCCATGGCGCTTGGCGCAAGCACATCGCAATCAACTGCAAGCAGTTCATCAGCGCTGATCGCTTCATGACCGTTGCTGCCAGCGGTGGAAACAACCGACTTGCCCTGATCCTTGGCTTTCAACAACAGGTCAAGATCAAGACCGTTTGCGCAATAAACAGCACCCGACGAATCCGAAACGGCAACGATCTTATGGCCGTCGCTGGCCATCAGTTTTGCAAAGAACTGACCGGCATTGCCGAAGCCCTGAACGGTGACGCGAAGCTGCGAAGCAAGGCCAAGATCATGCGCCAGATGGCGAACGAGATAGAAGCCGCCGCGTGCGGTCGCATCATTACGGCCCAGCGAACCGCCAAGTGCCAGTGGCTTACCGGTGATAACCGCAGGCGAAGACTGGCCGACGATCTGCGAATATTCGTCTGCCATCCAGCCCATAATCATGGAGTTGGTATAGACGTCCGGTGCCGGAATATCGCGGTCCGGGCCGATAATGCCGGAGAAAGCCTGAATATAGGCACGCGAAAGGCGCTCAAGTTCTGCCTTGGAAAGCTTGCGAGGGTCGACCTGGATTGCACCCTTGCCGCCGCCGTAAGGCAGGTTCATGACGGCGCACTTGAAGGTCATCCAGAAAGCGAGTGTTTCGACTTCTTCAGCCGTTGATTCGGGATGGTAGCGAATGCCGCCCTTGGTTGGTCCGCGGGTGTCGTCATAACGGCAGCGCCATGCAAGAAAGGATTTGCGCGAACCGTCATCCATACGGATCATCAAGCGCACTTTCATCGTTTCACGGGCGTATTTCAGCTTCTCGATAACATCCGGATCGATATTGATGTGGCTTGCAGCCTCGTCCAGACGAACGAGTGCGCTTTCGAGTAGATTCTCCTTAGTCATCAAATCACCTTTCTTGCTTTTATCCCTCTTTAAAGAGGCGTTTATGAACGCTTGAGTAGCGCTTCACGCAATAAAAGAAAAGAGAAAAGGACAACAATATTGTCCTATTATGATAAAAACTATTTGGAAGCTTTCTAATATTATTAGTTACTAATATTAAGGACTTGGCGGTTCCATCTGGTTGTCGTCTCGGACAACCAGAAATCTGCCAAACCCAAGCTTGACCAATCAGGCGCTGGTCAGCTCTGCTTTAAAAATCCGCGCTCAACACCTTCCGCGATAATCCGCTGTGCAGCTTCCCAAAGCGTGTCTGATGCGTGGGAAATCGGTGACTTCCGGTCAAGCACCACAGGCGCAGTTACGCCCGGCGTATGCCAGGTGCCGCCACTTGTGAAGAAGTTGTGCAGGAGTGGCTGCAGCCGATCCATCGCGCGGGCAAACTGCGCTTCTGCTGTTTTGCGTGCCTCGAACTCATCCCAAAGGGCGCGGAATTCCAGCGCCTGATCTTCGGGCAGAATGCCGAATATCCGGGTGGTTGCCTGCATTTCACGCTCTTCCTGATCGAGTGCACCCGCGTCGTCATAGATGAAGGTATCGCCTGCATCGATCTCAACGATGTCATGGATGATCAGCATCTTGAGCACACGCAGCAGATCGACATTCTCATTCGCATGTTCCTGCAAGACCATTGCCATCAGCACCAGCTCCCAGGTGTGTTCGGCATCGTTTTCGCGGCGCGACGCATCCAGCAGCGGTGTCCGACGAATGACCTGCTTCAGCTTTTCGACTTCAAGAATGAACTGGAACTGTTGCCGCAATCTGGCATTCGGCACGAGACTCGCGAATTCGCTTTCAGGCAGGTCGAGCGGCTTAAGCGGCAGTGTGTCGGTCATTGGCAATCCAGTCGTAGCGTTGGTCGAAACAATCAAATGCCCGGCTACTACTGGCTTGCTGCCGATCGAATTGCAACGCCTAATCATCCATGAAGCATCATGTCGCGAAATGGTGCCGATGTCGTATTTATGACGTCTTTTGACGCAAGCCTGCTGTCGATATCGTCTGCGACCCAATACAAATATCTACAGAGGTTTTTCATGCGCCACATGGGAGCGTGAACCGTAAGACTGGTGGTTTGTATATGTCCCGCTTTTCGTTAGCTTCTATCGTTGGCAACGCGCTTTCCGGTAACAAGAACTGGAAGCCGCAATGGCCGAATGCCGAACCCAAGGCCGAATATGATGTGATCATTGTCGGCGCTGGCGGGCATGGTCTGGGTGCCGCCTATTATCTGGCCAAGGAACATGGCATCACCAATGTTGCGGTCATCGAAAAAGGCTGGCTTGGCGGCGGCAATACCGGGCGCAACACCACCATTATCCGTTCCAACTATCTCTATGATGAGAGCGCGCATCTATACGAACATGCGATGAAGCTGTGGGAAGGCTTGAGCCAGGACCTCAACTACAATGTCATGTTCTCGCAGCGCGGGGTGATGATGCTGGCGCATACGGTGCATGATGTGCAGAGCTTCAAGCGTCATATCCATGCCAATCGTCTCAATGGCATCGACAATGAATGGCTGACCAAGGAGCAGGCGAAGGAATATTGCCCACCGCTCGATATTTCGGCCAATGCGCGTTATCCGGTTGTGGGTGCCACCTTGCAGCGGCGCGGCGGCGTTGCCCGTCACGATGCGGTTGCATGGGGCTATGCACGCGGTGCGACGGAGCGCGGCGTTGATATCATCCAGAATTGCCCGGTTACGGCCATTCGTCGCGATGCATCGGGTCGTGTGACCGGCGTTGATACGCCACGCGGTTTCATCAAGGCGAAGAAAGTGGCGGTGTCTGCTGCTGGCAGCACATCTATTGTCATGGATACGGCAGGCGTACGCATGCCGCTTGAAAGCTTTCCGTTGCAGGCGCTTGTGTCCGAGCCGGTTAAGCCGATCTTCCCTTGCGTGGTCATGTCCAACACGGTTCATGCCTATATCAGCCAGTCTGACAAGGGCGAGTTGGTGATCGGTTCCGGTACCGACCAATATGTGTCCTACAGCCAGCGCGGCGGCCTGCCGCTGATTGAGCATACGCTTGCGGCGATCTGCGAAGTCTTCCCGATCTTCACCCGTATGCGGATGCTGCGCAAATGGGGCGGTATCGTTGACGTGACGCCGGATCGTTCGCCGATCATTGGCAAGACGCCGGTTCCGGGCCTGTTTGTGAATTGCGGCTGGGGCACGGGTGGCTTCAAGGCGACACCGGGTTCGGCGCATGTCTTTGCGCATACAATTGCCCGCGACGAGCCACACTGGATCAATGCGCCATTTACGCTTGAACGCTTCACCACCGGTCGCCTGATCGATGAAGCGGCTGCGGCCGCCGTAGCTCACTAAGCAGATAGGGGAAACACAAAATGCTTCTTATCCGTTGCCCTTATTGCGAGATGGAACGCCCGGAACTGGAATTTGCCTATGCGGGCGAAGCGCATATTGCGCGCCCAGCCGACCCATCGACGCTTTCCGATGATGAATGGCGCGATTTCCTGTTCACGCGTTCCAATCCACGCGGCACCCATTATGAACGCTGGCGGCATATCAACGGCTGCGGTCGCTTCTTCAATGCGGTGCGCGACACGGTGAGCGACAAGTTTGTCACTACCTACAAGGCTGGTGAATCCCGTCCTGCTTTGGCAGAAACTCCGGCTGCGGAGACGAAATAATGACCGATATGCGCATTCATAACAACGGCCGTGTTAACAAGGCCAAGTCCGTGCGGTTCAGCTTCAACGGCAAGACCTATTCCGGTTTTGAAGGTGACACGTTGGCTTCCGCTTTGCTTGCCAATGGCGAACATCTGGCCGGTCGTTCGTTTAAATATCACCGTCCGCGCGGCATTCTCTCTGCTGGTTCCGAAGAACCGAATGCGCTGATGGGCGTCTCAAGGGGACCGGGTCGCTATGAGCCGAACACTCGCGCCACGGTGCTGGAACTCTATGACGGCCTCAAAGCCGAAACCCAGAACCACTGGCCATCATTGAAGCACGATGTCGGCGCGATCAATGATGCGCTCTACATGTTCTTCTCGGCAGGCTTTTACTACAAGACCTTCATGTGGCCGAAAAGTTTCTGGAACAAGGTCTATGAGCCTTTCATCCGTAGCGCTGCCGGTCTTGGCAAATCGCCATCCGAACCGGACCCGGACACCTATGCCAGCCGCTATGCTTTCTGTGATGTGCTGATCGCTGGCGGTGGACCTGCCGGTCTGGCGGCTGCTTTTGAGGCAGCAAAGAGTGGCGCAAAGGTTATTCTCGTTGACGAGCAGGCCGAATTTGGCGGCTCGCTTCTCTCCGAACCAGAGCCGGTCATCAATGGCCGCGCAAGCTGGGATTGGCTGAATGAGACCATCGCTGCACTCAAAGCCAATCCAAATGTCACGCTTTTGCCGCGCACAACGGCCATTGGCTATTACCATCAGAACATGGTCGGCCTGTGTGAACGCCTGACCGATCATCAGGCCAAGCCTGCCACCAATGCACCGCGTGAACGCATGTGGCGTGTGCGCGCAAAACAGGTGGTGCTGGCGCAGGGCGCTATCGAAAAGCCGCTCGTCTTTGCTGGCAATGACCGTCCGGGCGTGATGCTGGCTTCCGCTGCGCGTACCTATCTCAATCGCTATGGCGTTAAGGTCGGTAATCAGGCTGTCGTCGTCACTTCGCATGACAGCGCATGGCTCGCGGCTTTCGATCTAGCGGTCGCAGGCGTAAAAATTCCGGCCATCATCGATGTGCGTTCAAGCGTTGCCGACAGCCTTATCAATCGTGCAAAAATGCTCGGCATTGAAACACTGACCGGCTGGACTGTAACAGATACAGGCGGGCGCCATCGCGTGTCGTCGGTTCGCGCTAATCCGGTTTCTAACGGCTCGGTCGGTGCTGCGCGTACGATTGTCTGTGATGTGCTGCTGATGTCTGGCGGGTGGAATCCGAGCGTGCATCTGTTCTCGCACACAAAAGGCTCGCTCGTCTGGGATGAAGCACGTCAGATCTATCTGCCGGGCGAACGTACAGAGGAAAGCCGCTGTGCGGGTGCGGGCAATGGCAATTTCGACCTACAGGCCGCATTGCGTGAGGGTGCGGAAGCGGGTGCAGCTGCGGCCTCGGATGCCGGGCATAAGGTCAAGGCATCTGAATATGCGGTTGCCGGTGATTTCGTCTGTGATGGTGTGAGTGTTCGCGAATTGCCAACGGATCGTGATCCGGGCAAGGCTAAGGCTTTCATCGATTTCCAGAACGATGTGACCGCCAAGGATATTCGTCTGGCCGTGCGCGAGGGATTCCACTCTATCGAGCACGTTAAACGTTATACCACCAACGGCATGGCGACCGATCAGGGCAAAACCTCGAACATCAACGGTCTGGCTGTAGCAGCCGATGCGTTGAAGCGTCCAACGCCGCAGGTTGGTCTCACCACTTTCCGGCCACCTTATACGCCGACGACCTTTGGCGCATTTTGCGGCTATAATCGCGGCAAACTGTTTGATGTTACGCGCAAGACGCCAATTGATAGCTGGGCCGAACAGCATGGCGCAGCTTTCGAGCCAGTCTCGCTGTGGCGTCGCGCATGGTATTTCCCGAAAACTGGCGAAGACATGCATCAGGCCGTGGCGCGTGAATGCAAGGCAACCCGCCAGTCGCTTGGCATGTTCGATGCCTCCACACTTGGCAAGATCGAAGTGGTCGGCCCGGATGCCGCGGAATTCATGAACCGCATGTACACCAACCCATGGACGAAGCTTGGTGTCGGGCGCTGCCGTTATGGTCTGCTGCTTGGCGAAGATGGTTTCATCCGCGATGACGGTGTTGTTGGACGTCTGACACAGGATCGCTTCCATGTGACGACCACAACCGGCGGTGCCGCGCGTGTTCTCAATATGATGGAAGACTATCTGCAGACCGAGTGGCCGGACCTTAAAGTGCGGCTGACCTCGACCACTGAACAGTGGGCCGTGGTGGCAATCAATGGCCCGAATGCGCGCAAGCTCATTACGCCAATGGTTGAAGGTCTGGATATTTCCGATGAAGCCTTCCCGCATATGTCGGTTGCGGAATGCAAATTCCTGGGCGTTCCAGCGCGTCTCTTCCGCATGAGCTTCACCGGCGAGCTGGGCTATGAAATCAACGTGCCCGCCCGTTACGGTCTGTCGCTCTGGAAGGCGCTTTATGAGGCCGGTCAGCAATATGACATCACGCCTTACGGCACCGAAACCATGCACGTTCTGCGCGCGGAGAAAGGCTATATCATTGTCGGTCAGGATACGGACGGCACGGTAACGCCGGATGATGCAAGCCTTGGCTGGGCCGTGGGCAAGCAGAAGCCGGATTTCGTTGGCAAGCGTTCGCTGGCCCGTCCGGATATGCTCAAATCAGATCGTAAGCATCTTGTGGGTCTGTTGACCAATGACCCGAAGCTGGTGCTGGAAGAAGGCGCGCAGATTGTCGTTGATCCAAAACAGACGCTGCCTATGACCATGCTTGGTCATGTCACTTCGTCCTATTGGAGCGAGGCGCTTGGCCGGTCTATCGCGATGGCCGTGGTCTCTGGCGGCAAGGATCGCATGGGCGAAACGCTTTATATGCCGATGCCTGATGGTAGCGTGCATGAAGCGGTTGTTTCGGGCATGGTCTTCTATGACCCCGAAGGCAAGAAGTTGAACGGATAAGGATTGAACCATGCTTGTTGAGACAAAACCTTATTCGAACCGCAAGGTCGTCATTCCCGGTCGTCTGGAAATCCATGCAGCCGATGACGCTGCCCGCTTTGTCCTGCGCATTGCTCCAGAAAAACTGGCCTTGGCTGAAAAGGCACTGGGCGCAAAACTCCCGGCTAAGATCGGTGGCCTTACGCGCAGTGGCGATATTGCGGTTGCCTGTATCGGACCGGATGAATGGTATATCTGGGCAGATGAAAGCAAGGCGGACGCCATTACACAGGCCTTTGCCAAGCTCTACGAGAGTGAGCCGCACAGCCTGACGGAAGTCAGTCACCGCGAAACCGGCATCGACATTTCCGGCCCCCAAGCCGAATGGCTGTTGAATGCCGCTTCCCCGCTTGAGCTCTCAAAGATGAGCTTTCCGGGTGCTGCTCGCACGATCTTCGATCATGCCCAGATCATTCTGTTGAAGTGGGATGCCGATCATTACCGGATCGAAGTGTGGAACTCATTCGCTGATCACGTCTGGACCTTGCTGGAGCTGGCCAGCAATGAAGTCGAATTGACACTCTGATTGATCTCTTATTTCCTTAAAAACGCCGCCCCACCGGGCGGCGTTTTTGCATTAGAGCGCATCCCGAAAAGTGTGAAACGGCTTCGCGGGGAAATCAGTCCACTGGACTGATTTCTTATCCCGCTTCGATCGGAAAAAGATGCGCGTCAAAATAAGAGATTAGAGCGCCGATCTGATCCAATCAGATCGAAATGCGCTCTAATACCCCAATTTCAGCCTTGCCTTCTATAAATCCATATGTGAAGACTATATTTACATAAGAAATTCATGAGGAGGGAATTTCCCGATGTCGGAAAGCGAACTGCCGCTGAGCGGGCTTGTCGTTGTCGATATGAGCCAGTTTCTGTCGGGGCCTTATTGCTCGTTGCGTCTGATGGATCTGGGCGCGCGCGTCATCAAGATTGAACGGCCTGATGGTGGCGATCTTTCGCGCAGACTTTATCTGAGCGACACGGAAATCGGGGGCGATTCCACGATTTTTCATGCGATCAATCGTGGCAAGGACAGTCTTGCGATCGATCTCAAAAATCCCGACGATCTGGCTGCATTGAAGAAGCTGCTCACACAGGCCGATGTGCTGATCCAGAATTTCCGCCCCGGTGTCATCAAGCGACTTGGTCTTGATTACGAGGCAGCCAAAGAAATCAATCCGCGTCTCGTCTATGCATCGATCAGCGGCTATGGCGAAGAGGGGCCATGGGTCGGTCGTCCCGGACAGGATCTGCTGGCGCAGGCACGCTCGGGCCTCATGTGGCTCAATGGTGATGAAGGGCAGGGACCGGTTCCATTCGGTCTGGCGGTTGCCGATATGCTGGCAGGGGCTGCAGCCGCACAGGGAATTCTCGCAGCGCTGGTTCGCCGCGGCATCACCAATAAAGGCTCTCATGTCGAAACCAGCCTTCTCGAAGCGCTGGTTGATTTCCAGTTTGAAGTGCTGACCACCCACCTTAACGATGGCCGTCGCCTGCCAAAGCGTTCCGATTTCCGCAGTGCCCACGCCTATCTCGCAGCACCTTACGGTGTCTATCCGGCAGCGGACGGTTATCTCGCAATCGCCATGATGCCGATTGCGAAACTGGCACCACTGCTTGAAACAGATACGCTTGCGCCTTTCATTGCCGATCCGAAAGTTGCTTTCGCAAAACGCGATGAGATTAAGCGGCTGATTGCTGCCCGCATTGCTGAGAAAACCGTCGATGAATGGCTCGCCATTCTGGAACCGGCTGATATTTGGTGCGCCCGCGTTCTCAACTGGGAAGAACTGCTCGCAAGCGAAGGTTTCTCAACCCTCGACATGCTCCAGACGGTGACGCGTGAAGATGATGTTTCCATCACCACCACACGTTCCCCACTGCGCATCAACGGACAGCGCCCGAAGGTGGCACGCGCCGCGCCGCGCATTGGCGAAAACAGCAAAGCAATCCGCGAGGAGTTCGGTCTATGAGCACGATCAAGCTTAAAGGCATGACCTGGAGCCACCCGCGCGGCTATGATCCGATGGTCGCAGGCGCCGAACAATGGCTTGCTGACAAGGGCGTCGAAATCGAGTGGGAAAAGAGGTCGCTACAGGATTTCGAGACCTTTCCGGTTGAGGAACTGGCACGCAATTTCGATATGATCGTAATCGACCATCCACATGTGGGCCAGATCACCAAGGAAGGTTGTCTGCTGCCGCTTGATGTGCCGGGCCGCGAAACGGAACTGAAAGAGCTTGCCGCTGGCTCTGTGGGCGAATCCTTCCCAAGCTATAACTGGCAGGGGCGGCAATGGGCGTTTCCGCTGGATGCAGCAACACAGGTTCAGGCATGGCGTCCGGACCTGATGGACAAGCCAGCCACCTCATGGGGCGAGGTGCTGCGTTTGGCGCGCGCCGGGAAAGTCCTGCTGCCACTCCGCTCGCCGCATTCGCTGATGTGCTTTTATACACTCGTTGCCAATGCCGGAACGCCTTGCGCGGTTGAAGGCGAGCTGATCGCTGTTGAGGATGGCGCGAAAGCTTTTGAGCAACTGCGCGAGGTTGCTTCGCTGGTTAAGCCTGAATGTTTCGGCATGGACCCGATTGCGGTGTTTGAGGAAATGGCAGAGCCAGAATCCGAAATCGCCTGTTCACCGCTGATTTACGGCTATGTGAACTATGCCATGCCGGGCTTCCGCGATCGCCTGATCCGTTTTGCCGATATTCCATCGGGTCCAGCAGGCGTTGCAGGATCGGCTCTGGGTGGCACGGGTATTGCGGTTTCAGCCTTCAGCAAGCATCCGGAAGCGGCAATCGACTTCGCCTATTGGATTGCAAGCGGTGAGGTGCAGAAAGGGCTTTACGCGGCGTCCAACGGTCAGCCGGGACATGCGGAAGCATGGGAAGACGATGGTGTAAACAACGCAACATCGGGCTTCTATCGCGACACGCGCGCAACGTTGGAAGGGGCATGGGTGCGTCCGCGTCACGATGGCTATATGCCGTTTCAGGAAGCGGCTTCCGAGCGTATCAATAAGGGCTTGCTGAACAATGAGAAGGCGGAGGTCGTCGTCGCCGATCTCAACTGGCTTTTCCGCGAAAGCTTTTAATTCAACAAATTGGCTGGCGAGAAACTCGCCAGCCTTTAAGTTTAAATTTTCCAGATGCGCTGCGCATTGTCGGCAAGAAGCAGTGCCTTTTCGTCTTCGCTGCATCCTTTAAGCAGCGTATGGGTTGTCGCCACCCATGTGGAAAGCCCGGCATCGACGTTACTCGCTAAGGTGCAGACAGGCCAATCGCTTCCCCATACAATCCGCTCCCAGCCGAATGACTGAATCACATGCTCTACATAGGGGCGCAGCGTGTCGACGGTCCAGCTTTCAGCATCGGCATAGGCCACCACGCCAGAGATTTTGGCGACCACATTGTCGCGTTGCGCAATCTCGGCAATCCCCTTTTGCCAGACTTCCAGCGCACCTGATTTGATGTCCGGAACGCCGCAGTGATCGAGCACGAATTGCACGTCCGGGGCGAGATCTGCCAGCGCCAGAACCTTGTCGATCTGGTGCGGGAGTGTGCAGAGATCAAAGGTCAGGCCAGTGCCTTCCAGCCGCTTGATATTCTCCCGAAACAGAGCGCCCTCAGAGACATTATCGGGTACGACATGCAGCACACGGCGAAAGCCTTTGATGAAAGGATTGCTGCGGCTCTGTTCCAGATATTCGGCAAATCCCGATTCTTCCGGGCGGCATGATGCTATTGCGCCCTTGATATAGCCATTATTTTGACGCGAGATTGCCATAATGTGAGCGGTCTCTGCCACAATTTCAGGGGCAGAAACGTCCACTTCCATGTGTAATGCTGCTTTAATGCCGCAACGTTCAGCCTGCTTCCGATAGGTCTCAAACAGAAAATCGCGGTTCAAAGCTGGTACGTCTCCCAGCCATGGATAGTTGAGCGCGCTTTTGTCTATCAGATGCAGATGGGTATCGATAATCATGAAAACTCTCCTCCGATGTCATACTTTCAAAAAAGAAGAGAGTTTTCAAATAAGAATTATCGCTCTGGATTAATCTGTTGTTCCGATATCGGAACCGACCAGCTTTGAGAGGTCTTTGACGGTCTTTTGCAGCAGGCTGATGGTCTGTGTGATGTCAGGTGCGAACGTTGAATTAACGAGCGTGACATAAGGACAGGTGAGGGCTGCGATACAGGAGCCGTCAGGACCGAGAATCGGTGCAGAGAGGTTGTAGACGCCAGCCACCTGCGCACTTGGCATCATTTCGTAGCCGCGTTCGCGAATCTGATCGAGTCGCTCATAGAAGCTTTCATCGAGATTGCCGCTCTCGCCGTCTTTGACATATTCGGCAATCATCATCTTGCGTTCTTCCGGCGTGCGGAAGGCGAGAAGCACATGGCCGGAACCCGTGTCGAAAAGGCTGATATGCGAACCGACGCGGATCGAAATCCCCCAGTAATCCGGGGCTTCCTGCTGTGCAATCACCACGACAGAACCACGATCAAACACAGCAAGCTGATTGGCCTGCTTCGAGCGATCAGCAAGTTCGCGCATGAAAGGCGTGGCAAAGGAAGCAAGTCTGCGCACCGGCGCATGAAGATGCGCAAGGCCGAACAGCTTGAGTGTCAGCGAATAACGGTCACCTTCCAGCTTGGTCACATACCCGCGCTTCACCAGACGATCTAGCATCCGGTAAAACTCGTTGGGGCTGCGGTCGAGGTGCTTGGCAATCTCGGCCTGGCTTAGTCCACCATCGACACTGGCCAGCAGTTCGAGAATGTCCAGCCCCTTGTCCAGCGCAGGCGCGCGATAACGATCATCTGTTTCCAAACTGGTCCCCTTCGTGAATAGCATACTTCATATACGAACATCGCAAGCGATGAAAGTAGTGAAGCCATCGAAATCGCCTTGACCGATTGTGAATAGTATGTTTGCATATAAATATAGGAAGCACAATCGGGTGCGGACTGGGGAGTTGTCCGTAAAAGCGTCGGCCTGAAGTCAGATTGGAATTTCGGGAAACACGATGATCGGGCTCAAGGAGGTTAGAGCGCCGTATCGGGCGTCCAAAAAAGGGCGCGCGGTGTTCTAGTAGGAGGAGAAGCATGAGGAATTTCACGACATCTGTACTGGCAGGTTCTGTTCTGCTGGCTGCAGGAATGGTTTCCGCGGGGGCTGCGGAACTTCCGGGTAAATTTGAAGGCGTCACCATCAATGCCAAGCTCATTGGCGGTCAGCAGTATGAAGCGCTGTATTCGCGCATTGCTGAATGGGAAAAGGCGACCGGTGCCAAGGTCAACATCCTGTCCAAGAAGAACCACTTCGAGCTGGACAAGGAAATCAAGTCGGACATCGCTTCGGGCTCGATCAACTGGTGCGTTGGCTCCAACCACTCGTCTTTTGCGCCGCAATATCCTGATCTCTATGCCGATCTGAATGGTTTGCTTCCAAAAGAAGAAATCGAAGGCTTCGTGCCATCGGTGATCAAGGCTTCTACGCTTAACGATAAGCTGGTCATGCTGCCACGCGCGCAGTTCGACGTTTCAGCGCTCTACTATCAGAAGAGCCTTTACGAAGACGACGCCAAGAAGACCGCGTTCAAGGAAAAATACGGCTACGATCTGGCACCGCCTAAGACATGGAAAGAAGTTTCCGATCAGGCTGTGTTCTTTGCCGATCCGCCGAATTTCTACGGCACGCAGTTTGCGGGCAAGGAAGAAGCCATCAACGGCCGCTTCTATGAAATGCTGGTCGCTGAAGGCGGCGAATATCTCAAAGACGGCAAGCCAGCTTTCAATTCTGAAGCCGGTGTCCGTGCGCTCGACTGGTTCGTCAATCTTTACAAGGCCAAGGCCGTTCCTGCAGGCACCACCAACTATCTCTGGGATGAGCTGGGCGCTGGCTTTGCATCCGGCACCATTGCACTCAATCTGGATTGGCCGGGCTGGGCAACCTATTTCAACGATCCAAAGTCGTCGAAAGTCGCAGGCAATGTCGGTATCGTTCCTCCGCCGACAGGTTCTTCCGGCAAGCGCACCGGCTGGTCGGGTCATCACGGCTTCTCGGTCACTGAATCCTGCGGCACGAAAGAAGCTGCTGCTTCGCTCGTTTGGTTCCTAACCAACGAGGATTCGCAGAAGCAGGAATCGGCTGCGGGCACGCTGCCAACCCGCACCGCTGTCTGGGATTATGTCATCGAACAGGCTGCTTCCGATCCGTACAAGAAGGAAGTGCTCTCGGTGTTCCAGGAAACGGCAAAGACCGCTTTCCCGGTTCCGCAGACCCCGTCATGGATCGAAATTTCCAACGCTGTCTATCCTGAACTTCAGGCAGCGATCCTTGGTGACAAGACCTCGCAGCAGGCGCTTGATGATGCAGCCAAGAAGGCAACGCAGATCCTTGAGGATGCTGGCGAACTCTAAGCAATTCGTCTGATTTAAACCTGAGACTTCATGGCCCGCTCTGAACAGGGGCGGGCCATTCCAAGCGCATCCCAAAAAGTGTGTAGCGGTTTTTGGACAAGATGCGCGCGCTTTGATGCTGGCTTAATCGCTTCGGAAGAACAATGTTTAAACGAATTTCCCCGCCGGTTTTGCTTTTGCTTCCGGCCTTCATCATCCTAGCAGCGGTGGTCCTGTTTCCCCTCGCGCTTTCGCTTTATTCAAGCTTCACGCCATTCCGGCTGACGCGTCCTGACAGCCTGTTCAACTTCATCGGTCTGCGCAATTATCAGCGCATCATGGGTGATTGGGTGTTCTGGGCTGCATTCATTCGCACGGTGATCTTCCTCACCATCGCGCTCAATCTGGAAATGCTGCTCGGACTTGGTCTGGCGCTGCTCATCAATAAGGCCACCCACGGGCAGCGCGTTTTGCGCACGCTGATGATGTTCCCGATGATGTTTTCGCCGGTTTTGGTTGGCTTCCAGTTTAAATTCATGTTCAACGACAATATCGGTCTTGTGAACAATGCGCTGCAATCGCTGGGTATCATCGACACCGCTATTCCATGGCTGATCGATGGCAATCTGGCGCTGTTTGCCATTCTGATGGCAGAAGTCTGGATGTCGACCTCGGTATTTGCGATCCTCATTCTGGGCGGTCTTCTGTCCATGCCGCAGGATCCGGTTGAGGCCGCGCGCGTTGATGGTTGCACGCCATGGCAGACATTCCGCTATGTCATCTGGCCTTATCTGATGCCATTTGCTTTCATCGCGATGACCATTCGTTCGCTCGATGTGGCGCGTGCCTATGACATCGTGAAGATCATGACCGATGGTGGTCCGGCACGGCGAACCGAGCTGATCTGGACGCTGGTCGGGCGCACCGCCTATTCGGATGCGCAGATGGGCTTGGCCAATGCCATGGCCTATGTCGCAATCCTGCTCTCGATCCTCTTCACCGTAATGTTCTTCCGCAAGCTTGCAGCCGCACGCGCGCAAATCGGAGCGGAGTGGTAATCATGGCTTCCAAAACCCTCTCTAATGACCAGCATCGCTTGCTGCGCCGCGTCAAAAAAGTCGCGTACCTCATCGGTCTGTTTCTCGCGATGACGATCATCTGCCTGCCCGGTCTGTGGATCGTGCTGTCCTCGCTGCGTCCGCCGGTCGAAATCATGGCAAAGCCGCCGGTCTGGATTCCGCAGGAAATCACGCTTGATGCTTATTATGCGATGTTCTCTGGTGCAGGCGGCGGCGGCATTCCGGTCTGGGATTATTTCCGCAACTCGCTGATTATCTCGGTCACATCCACCATCATCGCGCTGATTGTCGGTGTTTCAGGTGGCTATGCCTTTGCGCGCTTCCGCTTCTGGGGCAAGTCAACGACATTCCTCGGTCTTATGCTAACGCGCTCGGTGCCGGGCATTGCCTTGTCGCTGCCGCTCTTCATGCTCTATTCGCGCATTGGCATTATCGACACGCATTTCGGTCTGATTGTCACTTATGTGGCGCTCAATGTGCCATTTACGATCTGGCTGATCGACGGCTTCTTCCGTCAGGTGCCGAAGGATCTGGCTGAAGCAGCCCAGATTGACGGCTGCACACGCTGGCAGGCTTTCTGGCAGGTGGAGTTTCCGCTTGCTGGTCCCGGCATTGCCACCGCAGGCATCTTCGCCTTCCTCACTTCATGGAACGAATATGCGTTGGCTTCCCAGCTGACCCGCTCGGTCAATTCCAAGACCCTTCCTGTCGGTCTTCTCGATTACACCGCTGAATTCACCATCGACTGGCGTGGCATGTGCGCGCTGGCGGTCGTGATGATTATTCCGGCGCTGACCCTCACATTCATCGTTCAGAAGCATCTTGTTGCTGGTCTGACGTTCGGCGCGGTTAAAGGTTGATATTACAATGGCTCAGCTTTCCATTAAAAATCTCGTCAAGCGCTACGGCACAATCGAAGTGGTGCATGGCATCAATCTCGAAATCGCCGACAAGGAATTTGTAGCGCTTGTAGGCCCATCCGGCTGCGGCAAGTCCACAACGCTGCGCATGATCGCAGGTCTTGAAAGCATCTCCGATGGTGCGCTGGAAATCGGCGGCAAGGTGGTCAACGATCTGCCGCCGCGTGATCGCAATATCTCCATGGTGTTCCAGTCCTATGCACTTTATCCGCATATGTCGGTGCGCGAAAACATGGGTTTCTCGCTCAAAATAGCCAAACAGCCACAGGCGGAAATTGACCGTCGCGTCAACGAAGCCTCCGCTATTCTTGGCCTTGAAGCGCTGATGGAACGCCGTCCGGCACAGCTTTCGGGCGGTCAGCGCCAGCGCGTTGCCATGGGCCGTGCCATAGTGCGTAATCCGGAGGTGTTTCTGTTCGACGAACCGCTGTCGAACCTCGATGCGAAACTGCGTACGCAGATGCGTACGGAGATCAAGAAGCTTCATGCCAAGGTGCAGTCCACTGTCGTTTATGTGACGCATGATCAGGTCGAGGCCATGACGCTGGCTGACCGCATCGTCATCATGCGCGATGGCCATATTGAACAGGTCGGAACGCCGGATGAAGTGTTCAAGCGTCCGGCAACGCAGTTTGTTGCGGGCTTTATCGGCTCGCCGCCAATGAATATGGCGGAGGCAACCGTGCAGGGTTCGGAACTGGTCTTCGCCAGCGGCGACCGTCTGCCAGTGCCTGCACAATTTAAGGCCAAGGTTTCGGATGGTGCCAAGGTAACGTTCGGTCTGCGTCCAGATGATCTTTTCCCGACCGGCCACGGCCTGTCGTCGGGTGATGCCGGTACATCGCATGAGCAGGATCTGCGCGTTTCAATCACAGAGCCGCTTGGCAACGAAACACTGGTTTTTGTCGAGTTCGCCGGCAAGGAATGGGTGGCGCGTATGCTCAACCCGCGTCCTCTCAATTCCGGTGAACCGATCTCCATGCATTTTGATCTGTCGCAGGCGCATCTGTTTGATGCGGCAAGCGGCAAGAGCTTGGCGGTATAGATATGGCACGCATTGAAAAAGTTGAACTGCGCATGGTCGACCTTCCGCCGAAGGTCAAGCGCACCGACGCGATCCAGAGTTTTGTCAGTCAGGAAACGCCAATCGTTACCATCACTGACAGTGATGGTGCGGTGGGTACGGGCTACAGCTACACCATTGGCACTGGTGGCTCGTCCGTCATGCGCCTGTTGAACGACCATCTGGTGCCGCTTATCCTGAATGAGGATGCAGATTGCATCGAAGCGATCTGGCGTAAGCTTGAATTTGCGACCCACGCCACAACCATCGGCGCGATTACCGCTTTGGCGCTTGCTGCAATCGATACAGCTCTTTGGGATTTGCGTGCGAAGAAGCAGAACTTGCCGCTATGGAAGCTTGCAGGTGGTGCCAAGGATCGTTGTCCGCTGTACACGACCGAAGGCGGCTGGCTGCACATCGAAAAAGAAGCACTGGTCGAGGATGCACTAGCTGCCAAAGCGAAGGGGTTCTCTGGCTCCAAGGTTAAGATCGGTAAACCGCATGGTTCGGAAGACTACGCGCGCCTTTCGGCTGTTCGCGCAGCCGTGGGCGATGGCTTTGAGATCATGACCGACTGCAATCAGGGCTTTACGGTGGATGAAGCGATCCGCCGTGCCGAGCGCCTGAAAGAACTTGATCTGGCGTGGATCGAAGAACCGCTTCCGGCGGATGATCTTGACGGCCATATCCGCCTGACCCGTTCCACACCGACACCGATTGCAGTGGGTGAATCGATCTATTCGATCCGCCATTTCCGCGAATATATGCAGAAGGGCGCTTGCTCTATCGTGCAGGTGGATGTGGCGCGTATCGGCGGTATCACGCCTTGGCTGAAAGTGGCACACGCAGCAGAAGCTTTCGACATTCCGGTTTGCCCGCACTTCCTGATGGAACTGCATGTCAGCCTCACCTGTGCCGTGCAGAACGGGCGCTATGTCGAATATATTCCGCAGCTTGATGACCTGACCACCAAGGGCATGGAAATTCGTGATGGCCACGCCATTGCACCTTCCGAGCCGGGCATTGGTATTTCGTGGGATTGGGATGCCGTGCGTGCGCGGTCGGTTTCCGAATTCACCCGCGAGATCGTGAGGTCGTAATGGCGCAACGAATGGGCATGGTGATCGGGCTGAAGCCTGAGAAAATTGCAGAATACAAGAAGCTGCACGCGCGCGTGTGGCCGGAAATTCTGGCGCTCATTTCCGAGTGCAACATCACCAATTACACGATCTTTCTCAAAGAGCCGGAAAACCTGCTGTTTGGCACATGGGACTATGTTGGCACCGACTTTGAAGCCGATATGAAGAAGATGGCCGATAATCCGAAAAATCAGGAATGGTGGTCAGTCTGTATGCCATGCCAGAAGCCGCTTGAAACCCGTAAAGAGGGTGAGTGGTGGGCGATGATGGAGGAGGTTTTCCATCATGACTGAGGTCTTTGATCCGAAAAGCCTGCGCCAGTGGTGGGCGAAGCCGACCACACCGAAACCAATCGCGATTTTCGGTGCGGGCAGCATTGTCGGCGACGCGCATCTGCCCGCTTATCAAAAGGGCGGTTTTCCGGTTGCGGGCATTTTCGATCCTAATTTTGATAAGGCCAAAGAACTCGCCGGCAAATGGAATGTGAAGACTTTTGCCAGCATTGAAGAGGCGTTGGCTGTTGAGGGCGCGATCTTCGATATGGCAACGCCGCCCTCAGCCCATGCTTCGATCCTCCAGCAATTGCCGGAAGGTTCTGCGTGTCTCATCCAGAAGCCGATGGGCAGCGATCTTGCAGCTGCTACGGAAATCTTGCAAGTCTGCCGCGCACGCAATCTCAAGGCTGCGGTGAATTTCCAGCTGCGTTTCGCGCCGATGATGTTGGCACTTTACGATGCTGTGGATCAGGGCTTGCTTGGCGAAGTGGTGGATTTTGACGCATGGCTGGCGCTTGCAACCCCTTGGGGTCTGTGGCCGTTCCTGAAAGGTCTGCCACGTATTGAGATCGCCATGCACTCGATCCATTATCTGGATTTCGTGCGCGGTCTGCTCGGCAATCCGCAAGGCGTTCACGCCAAGACGCTTGGGCATCCAAACCATGAAGTTGCACAGACCCGCACGGCTGCAATTCTCGACTATGGCAACCGCGTGCGCTGTGCACTGTCGATCAATCACGACCATGATTTTGGCCGCAAATTTCAGGCCTGCGAGTTCCGCATTTGCGGGACTGAGGGGGCAGCCTATGTGAAACTCGGCGTCAATCTCGACTATCCGCGCGGCGAACCGGACGAGCTTTGGATCAAGCCAAAGGGCGGGGACGACTGGGTTCAGGTAGCACTTGAAGGTGCATGGTTCCCGGACGCATTCTTAAACCGCATGGCGCAGTTGCAGCGCTTCGCCACTGGTGAAGATGCAGAACTGATCGGCTCGGTTGAAGATGCATGGCACACCATGGCGCTGGTTGAAGCGGCCTATCAGTCAAGCGCTGCGCCTGCCACGCCGCTTGCTGCAAAACCGGAGTTTTGATCATGTCTGAACAGGTAATCTATTTTGAAGATTATGAACTTGAGGCTCAGCGCATAACCTATGGCCGCACGATCACCGAAACGGATTTCGTGGTTCACGCCGGTCATACGGGTGATTTCTTTCCGCACCACATGGATGCGGAATTTGCAAAAACTCTGCCTGGTGGTCAGCGCATTGCACATGGCACGATGATCTTTGCAATCGGCGTCGGCCTGACTGCGACGCTGATTAACCCTGTTGCGTTTTCCTATGGCTATGACCGCCTTCGGTTCGTGCGTCCGGTGCATATCGGCGATACGATCCGCACGCGCGTAACGATCAGCGCAAAGGAAGACGACCCGAAGCGGGCAAATATGGGCCGCGTTACCGAGCGGTGCGAAGTGCTTAATCAGCGGGACGAAGTGGTGCTGGCTTGCGATCACATCCTGCTTGTTGAACGGAAGGCATAACTATGACGATACGATTTGATGGAAAAACAGCGCTGATCACAGCGGCTGCTCAGGGCATTGGCCGCGCAAGTGCGCTGGCTTTCGCGGAAGCAGGTGCCAAGGTCTATGCGACCGACATCAACGAAGCGGCGCTCAAGGAACTCGAAGGCGTTTCGGGTATCATCACCCGCAAGCTCAATGTGCTTGACGAAGCCGAAGTCAAGGCGCTCGTGGCCGAGATTGGCCAGATCGATATTCTGTTCAACTGCGCAGGCGTCGTCCATGGCGGTTCGATTTTGGAAATGAAGGACGAAGACCTCGATTTCGCCGTCAATCTCAACGTCAAGGCGATGATCCGCACGATTCAGGCCGTGCTGCCGGGCATGTTGGAGCGCAAGGACGGTGCCATCGTCAACATGGCATCCGTTGCTTCAAGCGTTAAAGGCGTGCCAAACCGCTTTGCTTATGGTGTCACTAAGGCGGCTGTCATCGGTCTGACCAAGGCTGTTGCTGCCGACTATGTTGCCAAGGGCATCCGCTGCAACGCCATCTGCCCCGGTACGGTTGAAAGCCCGTCGCTGCAAGACCGTCTGCGTGCGCAGGGCGATTATGAAGAGCAGCGTGCAGCTTTCATCGCGCGTCAGCCAATTGGCCGTATCGGTCAGCCGGAAGAAATTGCCGACCTCGCGGTCTATCTCGCAGGCGCCACTTACACGACCGGTCAGGCCTACAATATCGACGGTGGTTGGACAATTTAAGTTCGCCGCTGCAAATCCCCACAAGGAGTAAACTCATGAAATTTCTTCGCTATGGCGAAACCGGTCAGGAAAAGCCGGGCCTTCTCGATGCCGACGGCAATATCCGTGATCTCTCTGCCCATGTCAGCGATTTGTCGGGTGCCGTTCTAAGCCCTGAAGCACTCGCCAAGCTCGGTTCGCTGGACGTCAATGCGCTGCCAAAGGTCGAAGGCAACCCGCGCCTTGGCCCATGCGTTGCAGGCACCGGCAAGTTCATCTGCATCGGTCTCAACTATGCCGATCACGCAGCAGAATCCGGCATGGCTGTACCACCAGAGCCGGTCATCTTCATGAAGGCAACCTCGGCCATCGTCGGCCCGAATGATGATCTGCTGATCCCCCGCGGTTCGGAAAAGACCGACTGGGAAGTCGAACTCGGCATCGTCATCGGCAAGACCGCGAAATATGTCTCGGAAGATGATGCGCTTGATTATGTTGCTGGCTACTGCACGCTGCATGACGTTTCGGAGCGCGCTTTCCAGATCGAACGCGCCGGCCAGTGGACCAAGGGCAAGTCTTGCGACACATTCGGCCCGACCGGCCCATGGCTGGTGACAAAGGACGAAGTTGCTGATCCGCAGGATCTCAAAATGTGGCTCACTGTCAACGGCGAAACCATGCAGGACGGCTCGACCAAGACCATGGTCTATGGCGTGCGTCATCTGGTTTCCTATCTCTCTCAGTTCATGTCACTGCAGCCGGGCGATATCATTTCCACCGGTACGCCTCCGGGCGTTGGCATGGGCATGAAACCACCGCGCTACCTCAAGGCTGGCGATGTTGTCGAACTCGGCATTGAAGGCCTCGGTTCGCAGAAGCAGAACGTGCGCGCGGACGTTTAATTTTCTTGAGCATGATCTCTAAAACCGATCTCCATTTTTGGGGATCATGCTCAGATCACGGAATCAAACATGACGAAAATTACTGATCTGCGCGTCTTCGATCTGCGCTTCCCGACTTCGCAAAGTCTGGACGGTTCCGACGCGATGAATCCGGACCCGGACTATTCGGCAGCTTATGTTATCCTCGATACGGATGACGAAGCGCTGAAGGGCCATGGCCTCACCTTCACCATTGGTCGCGGCAATGACATTTGCTGTCAGGCCATTCTCGCCATGCGTCATCTGGTTGTCGGCTCCTCGATGGATGATTTCCTCGCGGCCCCCGGCAAGTTCTGGCGTTACCTGACCGGAGATAGCCAGTTGCGTTGGATCGGCCCGGACAAGGGCGCGATGCATCTCGCCACCGGTGCCGTCGTCAACGCCTTCTGGGACCTCGCTGCAAAGCAGGCGGGCAAGCCGGTATGGCGGCTCGTGGCCGATATGTCGCCGGAAGAAATTGCCGATATCGTCGATTATCGCTATCTCACCGATGCTCTGACCCGCGATGAAGCCGTCGAAATTCTGCGTAAGGCGGAAAGCGGCAAGGCTGAGCGTATAGCTTCGCTGGAAGCCACCGGCTATCCTTGCTACACGACCTCGGCGGGCTGGCTCGGCTATGGCGACGACAAGCTGCGTCGTCTTTGTCAGGAAGCGATTGACGAAGGCTTCAATCATATCAAGATGAAGGTTGGTCGTGATCTTGAAGACGATATTCGTCGTCTCACCATCGCGCGCGAAGTGATCGGTCCGGATCGTTATCTGATGATCGACGCCAATCAGGTCTGGGAAGTCGATCAGGCCATCGAATGGGTCAACAAGCTGGCCTTCTCGAAGCCGTTCTTCATTGAAGAGCCGACCAGCCCGGACGATGTGGCAGGCCATCGCAAGATTCGCGAAGCCATTGGCGACGTGAAGGTCGCAACTGGCGAAATGTGCCAGAACCGCATCATGTTCAAGCAGTTCATCGCAGAAGGCGCTATCGATATCGTCCAGATCGACAGCTGCCGCATGGGCGGCCTGAACGAAGTTCTGGCCGTGCTGCTGATGGCTGCCAAGTTCGGCAAGCCGGTCTGGCCACATGCAGGCGGCGTTGGCTTGTGTGAATATGTGCAGCATCTTTCGATGATCGATTTTGTTGCCGTTTCCGGCACCATGGACGGTCGTGTGATCGAATATGTCGATCATCTGCACGAGCATTTCATCGAACCATGCATCATCAAGGATGCGGCTTACATGCCGCCATCGCTGCCGGGCTTCTCGATTGAAATGAAGCCACAGTCGATTGCGGAATATACCTTCAAGGGTTGATAAAAAAGCCGCGCTGGAAGCATGTCCAGCGCGGCTTTTGTTTGACGCTTCGTCCGAAGCAAATTTGCTTTACGCTTTTTGGAAATGCCTCAGAGAAAGCGGATCATCAGCGCGCCGGTGAGAAGCAGGACCGCGCCTGCGATGCGTCCCGCAGTGATCTCGCGCACAGCAACGCCCATGAAACCAATGCGGTCTGCGGCCAGTCCGGCCATCAATTGTCCAGCTACAGCAAGGCCCATCACGGCGGCAGCCCCGATGCGTGGTGTCAGCAAAACTGATGTCGTGACATAGATGCAGCCGAGCGCGCCGCCAGCCACAAACAACCAGCCCGCTGGCACATTGAATGCTGGAATTGCGCCGGTGACACGCGCCGTTACGGCTGCGATCATACCAAGAATGACCGCACCCGACAGAAACGATATTGCAGCGGCGGTGACTGGCGATCCAAGCCCGCGAGCCAGTGCGGCGTTGATGGGAGCCTGAATGGCGATACAGGCACCCGAAAGAATGCCGAACAAGGTCCAGAGCATGGAAAATCCTCGCTAAGATGTTGAATAAGTCATGTGATGATAAGCGCAATGCGCTGAAACCCGAAAGATAACATTCCCAATTATCTGCAGGGTGCAGTGGTCGCAGAAGAAGCGCTGCAGATCAATCGCAGCAAGGCGGCACGCCGCAATCTCACTGAAAAGTGAAACTGATCGGTGCGTTGGAAAAGCTTATTTCTGTTCGCCTGCGGAAATCAGATTCTTGCCACGGCGCTTGGCGTCATAGAGCAGAGCATCTGCCGCATAAAGCGCTGCGGTCACATCGGCAGGCGCAACAGTGAAGCTCACAAGGCCCATCGAGAAACTGACATTGAAGCCTACACGCGCAACGGCATCATCAAGCAAAGCCTTGATTTGCTGTGCTTCTGCAAGGTCACTGGCCTTGGTGCCGCCCAATCGCAGCACAATGAACTCATCGCCGCCAGGACGCGCGCTGACCTCATCCGGCCGATTGCGCCCGGCAAGCACTTCTCCGATCAGCCGCAGCAATTCGTCGCCTGCAGAGTGACCGCGCTCGTCATTGATCTGTTTGAAACGATCAACGTCGAAATAGAGCAGCGAGAATGTCAGCCCATGATTACGGAGCGCTAAAATGGCCTTCTCGATTTCCAGCTCGATGCCTGTGCGATTGGCAATGCCGGTCAAACCGTCGACAAGCGCCAGCTTGCGGGCATCACGCATGATGCGGCGCATACTCAGGATTTCGACGGCGGTGCTCGCAAGGTTGGTGAGTTTCAGTATTTCTTCAGAGGTACATGGCCGCGATTTTGTATCGAGCGCACAGATCGCACCCAGCGTCGAGCCGTCTGGAGCAATCAGAGGTGCGCCAAGATAAAAGCGGATACCCGGCGCATCTTTCACAAAGGGATTGGCGGCAAAGCGATCATCGGATGTCGCGTCTTCCACCAGAAAGGGCACTTGGCTTTCGATGGTTCGCGAGCAGAAGGTGTTCTCATTGGGCACATCGCCAAAAGTGCAGCCAGCCATACCAATATGATGCGTTACGCGTTCATCGACCAGAGAAACCGCTGCCATCGGCACACCAAACGTCGACAGGACGAGATTGCAGAGCGCATCCAATGTGCGATCTTGCCCCATCTCGATCGTGTTGTAGGAAGTGAGAACAGCGAGCCGATGTTTGTCGTGTAGAAGCATGGGGCATCATTAAGCAAATTGGAATGTATCAATCAACTATCAAATACGCCCAAAAGCGCCATGTGGACACTCCTAACCAACGACTGGTTGCGCTCTAGATTTTATCCCAACGAAGGGTCGTATTTTGTTGCCAGCCGTTTTCATGCAGAAGTGGCGTATCGCTCTCGAAACATGGCCAGCCGATACAGAGATAGAAACTGAAGCACCAGTGTTCCGGTACCTGAAACAGTCTCTTCATGGCGTCCGGTTCAAGAATCGAAACCATTCCCACGCCAAGACCGAGAGAGCGGGCAGCGAGATTGAGGTTCTGCACAGCCATTGCAGTGCTTTGTTCAAGCGTTGATGCCATGGTCTGCCGACCAAGCCCATGGCCCTCCACAGGGTCGGTCTCGGTGAAGACGGCCAGTTGCACAGGGGCGGTGCGAATGGCTTCGAGTTTGAGTTGCTGATATTTGTTGGCACGAGCTTCATCATAGATGCGTGCGGCCTGCCGGTTTGATGCCTCAAACAGACTATAGACGGCTTCACGCTTCTCAGTGCTTTCAACCTGGAAGATTCGCCATGGCCGCGAGTTGCCGACAGATGGCGCATAATCCATCGCCTCGTGCAGCCTTGTGAGCAGTTTGTCTGGTATGGGATCTGTCAGGAAATGCCTCACGTCCCGCCGCCAGCACATAATACTGAAAAGCGCGTTCTGATCAGCCGGGGAGAATTTCATAAGTCCTCTGAACGCGAGACATCAAATGCCAAGGCTATAAGAGCAAAAAATATGTTGTGGAACATCATTTGGAGAAGAGTGGTGCCCGGAGACGGATTTGAACCGCCGACACGCGGATTTTCAATCCGCTGCTCTACCAACTGAGCTATCCGGGCATCCTGCAGGTGATTTCTCACCGTGTGGCGGTGTTGGTGTCCGCCGGAAGTGGGTGCGTTATAGCATTAAATTTCGCGCTGTCCAGCACCCTATCGCACTTTTTATAAGATTTCTTATAAACTTGCTAAAGCACCGATTTCACTGTGGAAATCTGAGCCAATAAGGCTCAGTTGTCGTTCTCTTCCTCTTCTTCGATGGTTTTTCCCGGGATGACATAGCTTCCCGAAAGCCAACGATTGAGGTCGATACTTTTGCAACGCGGTGAACAGAACGGATAAGTATCGCGCACCGACGGCTTTCCGCATTCAGGGCAGGGACGAGTAGGACGCAATGGCGTTACCCGTGCATCCGGTGCGGTGGATATGTCTTTCTTGTCACTCATGGGATTTTCAGACCTTGCCGCTTTCCCAATTAGCATAGACCGGATAGTCACCATCGGCCAGCAGGCTTACAGTTTCCTGCAATGGCAGGCCCACCACATTGGTATAGGAGCCAACCAGCTTGACCACGAAACTGCCCGCAAGCCCTTGGATGGCATAGCCGCCAGCCTTGCCGCGCCACTCACCGGAAGCGAGATAGGCGTCAATCTGTTTGCGTGACAGGCGCTCGAAACGCAAACGCGTTTCAACGAGCGTCTGGCGCAGATTGCCATTGGGCAGAACAAGGCAAACGCCGGTGAAAACCTTATGCGTACGCCCCGACAGAAGACGCAGGCATTCCCGCGCTTCGTCGGTGATTTCTGCCTTGGGCAGAACCCGTCGTCCCACGGCAACAACCGTGTCAGCCGCCAGAACAAAAGCACCGGAATAATTCTCGTCGCTCTTGAGTTGTTCCTGGGCGGCCTTTGCCTTCTCACGCGCAAGACGACGCGCCAGCGAACGCGGATGTTCCGCGCGCTCAGGCGTTTCGTCGATATCAGCCGGCTGAATATGATCCGGCTCAATGCCAGCTTGCCCCAGAAGCTCGATCCTGCGGGGAGAGCCGGAGGCAAGAACCAGCTTATGTTGCGCGATCATAGACACCAGTTTTCCTGAGAAGCGAGTTGAGGCTTACTTGAAGCGGTAGGTAATACGGCCCTTGGTCAGGTCGTAAGGGGTCATTTCGACCAGAACCTTGTCGCCAGCGAGAACACGGATGCGGTTCTTGCGCATACGACCGGCAGTGTGGGCGATGATTTCATGGTCGTTTTCGAGCTTCACGCGGAACATTGCATTTGGCAGCAGTTCCGTAACAACGCCTGGAAATTCTAGGACTTCTTCTTTCGGCATACGATACCTGTTTCTTTCTTTGATAAAATGGCCCGAAACCGGGCCGCAGCTTTAAATTTGGCCGGAACCTATATGATTAGGCGGCATTTGTGAACAACCGAATTGGGTGATGTTAATTCGGCGCCAATCTAGCCGTGATTTGGCGCTTTAAGCGGTCTCGCACATCACGATAAGCGTTCATGATCTGCTCGCGACTGCCGGTAACAAGGGTCGGGTCCGGTGTCGGCCAATATTCTACATCGACCGAAAAACCGCGCATTCGTTCAAGCACAGTATGATGCGCAAGCGGGGTCAATGTAATGATAAGGTCGAAATAACCGTCCGCCAGCTCTTCCAGTCCGCGCGGTTGCCGATTGTCGAGCGACAGCCCTTCTTCATTCAGAACCGCATCGACAAAGGGGTCGCGCTCGCCGCGTTGCACGCCCGCAGAGGCTATATACATATTGGGTGGCAACAGCTTTCTTGCAAGAAGCTCGGCAATTGGTGAGCGGATCGCGTTCTTGCCGCAGACAAAAAGTACGGAAGTTGGCCGTTTCTGGACCTCTGTTTCTTCCGGTGTGGCGATCACGTCCTCAACACGCATTAAGGATCAGCCCCGCCAGTGCAACACGCAGACGAGCGTGAAAAGCCGCCGAGCGGTTGTAAAATCGACTTCGATCTTGCCGTTCAGTCGTGTTTGCAGAACTTGTGATCCTTCATTGTGCAAGCCACGCCGTCCCATATCTATAGCTTCGATCTTGCTGGGAGTCGCTGAACGGATCGCTTCATAATAACTTTCGCAAACCATGAAATAATCACGCACTACACGGCGAAGTGGCGTTAGCGATAGAATGTGAGTCGCAACCACATCGCCACTTTCCCGCATGATGGAAAAAATCAGGCGCGATTCCATCAAGGAGAGTTTCAGTTTGTATGGGCCACCCATATCGTCTCCGACCGGGTGGAAAGCGTTTTCTTCAATCAGATCAAAAATAGCGACCGCGCGTTCATGCTCGACATCAGGCGTCGAGCGGCCGATGGATTCATCCAGCTCGATGTCGATCAATCGGGCATTAGGAACGCCGGCGGTCATGATCCCTCATAGATTGAGCCGGATGGCGACGGATTGCGCGTGGGCATCAAGGCCTTCTGCGCGGGCGATTTCAATGGCTGCTGGCCCAAGCGCGCGCAGCTGGTCGGGGCCGAGCTTCAGAAGCGACGTGCGCTTCATGTAATCCAGAACCGAGAGGCCGGACGAGAATCGCGCTGAACGTGCTGTTGGCAGAACGTGGTTGCAGCCGCCGACATAATCGCCGATCACTTCCGGCGTATAGGCTCCGATAAACACCGAGCCAGCATTGCGGATTTTTGGCAAAAGCGCTTCCGGATCGGCGGTCGCGATTTCCAGATGCTCGGCAGCAATACGGTTTGCCAGCGGAATGGCCGCTTCAAAATCATCAACCAGAATGACCGCGCCAAAATCGCGCCAGCTTGCGGCTGCTGTTTCAGCGCGCGGCAAGGTTTTGAGCTGGCGTTCGACAGCTTCTTCGACAGCCTTTGCGAAAGGCTCGTCATTGGTCATCAGGATAGATTGCGCGGCCGTGTCATGTTCAGCCTGCGCAAGAATGTCTGCGGCCAGCCAGTCTGGATTGTTGTCCTTGTCGGCAATCACCAGCACTTCCGAAGGTCCGGCGATCATGTCGATGCCGACCGTACCGAAAACAATGCGCTTGGCGGCTGCAACATATGCATTGCCCGGGCCAACGATTTTCGCAACCGGCGCAATCGTTTCCGTACCATAGGCCAGAGCTGCGACAGCCTGCGCGCCGCCAACACGATAGATTTCTGAAACACCGGCAAGACGCGCAGCAACCAGAACCAGCGGGTTCAGCTTGCCATCGGGCGAGGGAACAACCATCACGATGCGCTCGCAACCGGCAACCTTTGCAGGCACAGCATTCATCAGCACTGAGCTTGGGTAGCTTGCGGTGCCGCCCGGCACATAAAGGCCGACCGCTTCGATCGCCGTCCAGCGTGAACCGAGTTCAACGCCGAGTGCATCGGTGTAGCGGTCATCTTTCGGCAACTGCCGCGCATGATGTTTTTCAATGCGCTCATGAGCGAGCTTCAGCGCTTCAATGGTCGAAGCTGGCGCCTCATCGAAAGCCGCATCAATTTCAGCTTCCGTCACACGGATGCCGGTCTTATTCAGATCAATACGGTCGAAACGCAGGGAATATTCAATGAGTGCGGAATCGCCTTCACGGCGCACACGATCGACGATTTCGCGGGCAGCACGATCCACATCTTCAGAAACTTCGCGCTTGCCCGCAAGGAGAGCTGCAAAGTTCTTTTCAAAATCGGCATCGGCTTGTCTGAGCGTCGTAACCACGCTGGTATTCCTTTAATTTTCAGTCTGGGCGGTGCCCGTCAGGTATGTGAAGCGGTTTCGAGCAGCAATCAGGCGTCATGTCGCGGCAGGGAATTTGTTTCCCATGCAGGCCCCAGGTCCGTTAGCTGCGCTTCAATGCATTCTACATCCAGACGGATAGCCGCATTTGCCGAGAAAGTCAGTTCCAATGTTCCGGCAGGTGCTTCGCCGGGAACAAAGCGAATGGCGAGCAGCGAAAGAACTTCTTCCGTCTTCTGCCGGTCGATGCCGCTGCCTTTGACTGCGGTTACGCGATTGAAATGCAAAGTGGTGCGGCGACGCTGATATTGCGGTTTGCGGAACAGTTTGGGCTTCGACTCTTCCCACGCAAAGCGATTGGCAGTGAGAACGAAGCGCTTATCCGCAGCCAGATATTGCAGGTCTGATACTTTCAGAACCGCATCCTGAAGATGGGCGGACAGGACCTGCAAATCTTCTTCATCCAGCGCCACAAGCTTCAACATTTCCATATCTTACGTTGTTCCCTGCTATTTTCAGATGTTGTCAGTGCCACTTTACATGCCAGCACAAAAAAATCGACAGGCTTTTCAGTCTGTTGATTAATAAGCCCGAAATGAAAGAAAAGCCGGAATGCTTTTGGCAATTCCGGCTTTCAGCTCTTCAGAGCGGTTCCAGTTAATATTGAATCGTTGGAACCGCTCAATTTTTTGTTTTTACGCATTATCCTTATGCAAAACCGCTTCGCACTTTTGCTGGAAATGCTTTAACCGCTGATACGCTCAACATTCGCGCCGCAGCGCGAGAGCTTTTCTTCCAGACGCTCAAAGCCACGATCAAGGTGATAGACGCGGTTGACGATGGTTTCGCCTTCTGCAGCAAGGCCCGCGATAACAAGCGAAACAGATGCACGCAGATCGGTAGCCATGACCTGTGCGCCCTTGAGGCGTTCCACGCCTTCAACAGTTGCCGTCTGGCCGGAAAGCGAAATCTTCGCACCAAGACGTGCCAGTTCCTGAACATGCATGAAACGGTTTTCGAAAATCGTTTCAGTAATGCGCGAGGTGCCCTTTGCTTTTGTCATCAGCCCCATGAACTGAGCCTGAAGATCGGTCGGGAAGCCAGGGAATGGATCGGTGGTCACATCAACCGGGTGAATGCCGTGTCCATTACGAACAACACGCAGACCGCTATTGGTTTCGGTGATTTCGGCACCAGCCTGACGCAGCGTGTCGAGTGCTGCGGTCAACTGGCTTGCTTCTGCACCTTCGAGCAGCACATCGCCGCCAGTCATCGCAACAACCATGGCATAGGTGCCGGTTTCGATACGATCAGGAATGACGCGAACGCGTGCGCCAGAAAGGCTGGTCACGCCCTGAACATGGATCGTTTCGGTGCCTGCACCGGTGATTTTTGCACCCATTGCGTTGAGGCAGTCGGCCAGATTGACCACTTCCGGTTCGCGCGCAGGATTTTCAATAATCGTTTCGCCCTTGGCAAGCACGGCTGCCATCAGCATGACGTGGGTTGCGCCGACCGAAACCTTCGGGAAGCGATAGCGTGCGCCGATAAGGCCGCCCTGTGGCGCGCGCGCCTTGGCATAACCATTTTCGATGTCGATCTGAGCACCGAGCGCCTGAAGGCACTCAAGAAGGAGGTCAACCGGACGCGTGCCGATGGCGCAACCGCCTGGCAGAGAAACGGTTGCTTCGCCCATACGCGCCAGAAGTGGCCCGATGACCCAGAAGCTCGCGCGCATCTTGGAAACCAGCTCATAAGGAGCAACGGTATCGACAATATTGCGGGCTGTGAAATGGATGGTCCGCGAGTAGGCGCCGTTCTGATGTTCACGGCGGCCGTTTACCGAATAATCGACACCATGATTGGAAAGAATGCGGATCAGCTGCTCGACATCGGCGAGGTGCGGCACGTTTTCAAGCGTCAGCGTATCGTCGGTGAGGAGGGAGGCGATCATCAGAGGCAGCGCTGCATTTTTCGCGCCAGAGATAGGAATGACGCCATTGAGCTTGTTGCCGCCGACGATTTTGATGCGATCCATGCTGTTTCACCTTTTGGGCCGAAGCTATTGCCCGGCAATCGATATTTGCAAGTGCCGCGACTCTGAGGTCCGCGGTGCTGCTGTATGAAATGACTGTTCTTACGGCGGAATTACGTCGGTCACGAATCATAGTCGTGCGGCAACGCCAGCAAGATTGAATTGCGCTTTTACCGCAGCTGCTCCCTATCTTCAAGGAAGGCTTTGCCGGCTGCGTTTTCGTTCCGCCTGATATGCTAATCCGGAAAATTGAATCGCACGTTAATCGGTGTCGTCTTTGCCAGCGGTAATACCGGTGTTGCGTTCATCGGCATCGCCGGAACGACGCGAACGGGTTTGCGCTTTGCGACGCATCAGATTCGCCCGAAGCTCCTCCGCAAGCCGCTTTTTGCGCCTGTCCGCCTGATTTTTCTTCTCGTCGTGGGTGTTATCTTCGCTCATGAGGGGTGTTTACTACGGCAAAATGCGCGGGAAAAGCGCCTTCTGTGGCGGTTGACAGGGGATTTCCACATTATGTGAAAATAATTGCGATTGGTTGCTTGCGATTTGCGTAATGATGTGTCAGAAGTCCGCCGCGTTCAAGAGAATGCTGCGGTAGCTCAGTGGTAGAGCACTCCATTGGTAATGGAGAGGTCGAGAGTTCAATCCTCTCTCGCAGCACCAGTCTTCTTCCCAAAGTGGGAACAAAAACGCGTCTCCCCACACACAAAAATCGAACTGAAACTTGACGTCTGATGCGTTCATTCGCGCATTGCTGCAAACGCATTCGAGCGCGTTACACACGAACTTTCTCGCGCAAAGAACTGCGGCATCTCAAATGTCGGGATGTTTTGGGATAAGCGGACCAAAGCCGCAAATCATTGAAATTAAACAGAAAGCCTATTAGCTAACTGTTACAATTTCTATCTTATTTTCTTTGAAGAAGAATGGCGCACCCGAAAGGATTCGAACCTCTGACCCCCAGATTCGTAGTCTGGTGCTCTATCCAGCTGAGCTACGGGTGCTTGCCTGTGCCGCGTCTGCTGCGGCGATGGGCGGTTGATAATCGGACAGATTGCTAAATGCAAGCGTCTTCTGAGAAAAAAATGAAGTTCTGTGAAGTTTTCTTGTCAAAGCCCGGATTTCCGGGCTTTTCCTCTGTGTATTAGAGCGTGGAAAACTAACTCATAGCGGGAAAAGCCCGCGCTGCACTCGTATGAAGGCAGTCGCAGGCAGGAATCACATGCTGCAACATTCTGATTTCACGCATATTTTTTTGGCTGCGCTGTAAAAAATCAGGCGACTTCGCTCTCAGATCGGCTGCTTCGTCTGTCATTCCAGTTTGGAAGGTCGGGAAGGCGAATCTCGAAATGTGCACCGATCGGACGATCTTCGCGCAATTCGATCGTGCCACCATGCGCACGAACCAGTTCCTGCGCGATTGCCAGGCCAAGCCCCGTACCGTCGCTGCGTGTTGAGCCCTTGAAGGCGGTAAAGAGATTGTCGCGCGCCTTTTGCGGCAGGCCGGGGCCGGTATCTTCCACGCCGATGATTGTCGTGGTTCCGATTCTGCCTGCAGAAAGGGTGAGGCGCTTTACGGTGGACACATCGCTACGCTGGTCGCGCTCCATTGCCTGCACCGAATTCCGGCACAGATTATGAAGCACACGGAAGAGCTGCTCGGAATCGACATTCAGTTCGAAATCACCCGGAATGAGGTTTTCGAACTCGATGCCGCTCTCCTTGTTGAGATTAAGTGTTTCCTGCACATCGAGAATGACAGTGGCGAGCTGTACGCGGCGCGGCGCGGGCGGTGCTTCCTGCGAGCGGCCATAAGCCATCACGCTCTCTGAATAGTTGATGGCGCGGCTTAGCGTGTGAATGAGCTTCGGCGCAAAGCGCTGCACCATCGGGTCTCTGGTATCAGCAAGACGGTCCGACATGAGCTGTGCGGAGGCCAGAATATTGCGCATGTCATGATTGATCTTGGAAACAGCGAGACCGAGATCGGCCAGATGTTTCTGCTCTTTCAGGGTGCGCTGCAGATCACTTTGAATATGCGCGATCTGCCTTTGTGCAATGCCGAACTCATCCTTGCGGTTTTCGGGCACAAGGATTCGCGTCGGATTGTCAGGCGCGGATGCAAAATCGATCATATTGCGATGCATCAGACGGACGGGACGCAGCAGCATCTCATGGATGATGAGATAGATGAGGCTTGCGGCAATGACCGAGATAAGAAGCGAGATGATTGCAACATTGGTTGCGTAGCTCAGCATGGCATGGCGAAGCGGCGCATCGGAAGTGACGATTTCGATGATACGTCCCGGATTGGCGGATGGCGGGTTTGAGCCATAAATGCGCAAAGTGCGATTACCACCGTTAAAGAGCGTTCCAAACGCGTCCCAGATTGCTGCAGCTTCACTTATATTATTGAGATCGACCACCTGATCGATATTGCCGGGCATTTCACTCATTGCCAGAAGATGCGATGCGCCCGCTTCACGCAAAGCAATTGCCTTGGTGCCGGTCGCAAGCAGCACCTTATCCTGCACTTCGCGCGGAATATTGATGTTGCCGCTGGCAATCAGCACTTCGCTGACAGCATCCACCGTATCAAGGCGCGAACTCATCCAGCGTACGCGCATATTCGCGATGGATGGAACAAAGATCAGCACTTCTGCAATGAGAACGGCGAGTGCGGTGAGAATGAGAAGCTTGCTCGAAAGCCGGTTACGCCAGCGCAGACGCGTAAAATGGATCGGTGAGGTCTTGTCATCCTGTGGTGAAGCCATAGTTGGTGAACGTGTGGCCGCATCCGCGACGACACCAGCCGTATCCATGGTCTTTTCAACAGCCGCCATACGTTAAATCCAAATTGACAGGCTGTCTGGCTGCAATGCGGCCGTGCCCAATCTCAGTAAGCTCACAAAATGCGATACATATAAATGTCGTCTTCTATATATGGAGGCGCAAGTTAATTCCAACGGCCTTTGTCTAAATTGATTGAAAGAAGTTGGCCGCAAGCATTACCGAAATTTAACTCGACGTGCTGAATCGGTCTGTGCAAACTCGCAAATGGGAAAATCCGTGATGCTTCGATTGTTGCAATTCCGATGCAACCTATTGGGGCGATCATTATTTTGATACTGTTTGCTGCATATCCTGCGCCCAACCTGAATATGAATGATTTGAATGAGAGGCGCGTTGCCTAAGCGACAATGCCTTGCCGGAGAGTTGAATGAAGTCTTGGAAGCAGATTGTTCTGTGCCTGCTTATCATTATTGTCGCCGGTGGCGGCTGGTACATATATAAAAACAAAGACTCTTCGACACAGACGGCTTCGGGTGAAGCCTCTGGGCAGCAGAAGCATGGTGCGCAATCGGGTGGATCTTCCGGTCGTGCAGCTCCGCTGGTCGTGGTTGAGCCAGCAGGCGAAGAGACAATCAACAATCGTCTGACGGCCATCGGTTCAGCCCGCGCTCTCAGCACGGTTTCTGTCACACCTTATTCGAGCGGCTATATGAATGAGCTGCTCGTTAAGGCAGGCGATGCCATCAAGGCGGGCGATCCGATTGCGATCCTCGACAATGAGACCGAAACGATTGCAGTCAATAAAGCGCAGATCGCACTGAAAGATGCTGAAACCACCCGTCAGCGTATTGCACGGCTGCGCTCCACAAATACCGCAACCGTCGTGCAGGAAGTTGAAGCCGATCTGGCCCTGTCCAATGCCAAGCTCGCTCTTGATGATGCGCAGCTTGCGTTGAGCCGCCGTACCGTGCGCGCGCCAATTACCGGTATTGTCGGTATTCTCCCGGTAAACGCCGGCAACTATGTCACTGCACAGACATCCATTGCCCGAATTGATGACCGCTCCAAAGTGCTGATCGACATCTGGGTGCCTGAACGTTTTGCTCCGCAAATCAAGGTCGGCCAGCCGCTTACTGCAGAATCTACCGCTTTTCCGGGCGTAACGGATAAGGGCGAAATCAACGCCGTCGACAACATGCTTGATGAGGCAAGCCGAACGCTGCATGTGCGCGCCGAAATCAACAATGAGCAGGACCGCTTGCGTGCGGGCATGTCATTCTCGGTCACAGTTCTTTTCCCGGGCAACAGTTATCCTTCTGTTGATCCGCTGGCCATTCAGTGGGGAGCAGATGGCTCTTATGTCTGGCGCGTTGAAGAAGGTGTTGCAAAGAAAGTATCCGCGCGCATCGTGCAGCGTAACTCGACCAATATCCTGATCGATGGCGCCGTTAAGGAGGGCGACATGATCGTTACGCAGGGCGTGCAAACCGTACGCGATGATGCGCCGGTGCGTCTGCAGGACGAGCAGGGGACAGCCCGCATTGATCCCGCCGCCAAAAGCCGCGTTGCAGGGTGAGGATAAAGCGTGAGCAATCCTAATTCGAAATCCGGAAACAATGGCGGATCGACGGCGCTTTTCATCCGCCGTCCGGTCTTTGCCTTCGTCATCAACGTTCTGATCATTGTCGCGGGTATGGCGGCCTTCACTGGCGTCGATATTCGTGAATTGCCCGATGTGGATCGTCCTGTAGTTACCATCAGCACCGATTTTAGTGGTGCTTCGGCGGAAACGATCGACCGACAGCTCACGCAGGTTCTCGAAAACGCGGTCGCCCGCGTATCGGGCGTTAAAACGATTTCTTCTTCTTCGTCTTTCGAGCGCAGCCGTGTCACAGTCGAGTTCAACGACGGTGTTGATCTCAATGTCGCTGCCGCCGACATGCGCGACGCGATTTCGCGTGTTGCCAACGACGTGCCGGAAGAAGCCGACCCGTCGCGCATCATCAAAGCCGACTCCAATGCCGATCCGGTAATGCGCCTCGCTGTCACCTCCGACACGATGGCCGTCGACGATATGACGGTGCTGGTGGAAGACCAGATCCAGGATGTCCTTTCAGCTGTTCCTGGCGTGGCCGATGTGCAGATCAATGGTGATCGCGACAAGATTTTCCGCATTGATATCAATCAGGCGCGCCTTGCAAGCTACGGCCTGACCATTGCGGATCTATCCAGCGCACTGTCTTCCATGGGGCTTGATGCCCCTGCAGGCTCGCTGCGCAGTTCCGATCAGTCGATTGTGGTTCGTGCGACGGCCAATCTTGAACGGCCTGAGGATTTTGAAAACGTCTATATCAAAGGCCGCACGCAAATCCGCGATGTGGCAACAGTAACGCTTGGTCCGGATGTGGAAAGCTCCGCTGTTCGTTCCAACGGGAAGACAGCAATCGGCCTGGGTATCGTGCGTCAGGCACAGTCGAATACGCTCGATATTTCCGAAGGCGTTCGCGCCGCTGTTGCAAATTTGAAGAACACCTTGCCACCGGGTGTGGACGTGACCGTCACCAGTGACGATGCCAGCTTCATCAATGGCGCTATCCATGAGGTCGAAATCGCGCTGATTGCTTCGGTCATTATCGTGGTCGTGATTATTTTCATGTTTCTGTGGGATATCCGCGCAACGCTTATCCCCGCTCTGGCCATGCCGGTCGCCCTTATCGGTACGATTGCCGCGATTTATCTGACGGGTTTCTCGGTCAATATTCTCACGCTGCTCGCGCTGGTGCTCGCCACAGGCCTTGTGGTGGATGACGCGATTGTCGTGCTCGAAAATATTGTCCGACGACGCAATCAGGGCATGGGGCCGCGTGCAGCAGCTGTGCTTGGCACACAGGAAGTGTTCTTTGCGGTTATCGCGACGACATTGACGCTGGTTGCCGTTTTCGTGCCGATTTCTTTCCTGCCGGGGCAGGCGGGTGGTCTGTTCCGAGAATTTGGTTTCGTGCTGGCGATTGCAATTCTGTTGTCATCGATTGTGGCACTGACGCTCTGTCCGATGCTTGCATCGCGCTTCCTCAAGGAAGGTGCGGAGACTACTGAAGGCGGCGGTCACGGCCCGAAGTTCCTGCGCCGCATTGGCAGCGGCTTGGCGAATTTTTATCGCCGGAGCCTCCATGCCTGTCTTTCGGCTCCATATATCGTGGTGCTGGTGGCCGTGCTCTTTGCTGGCGCATCCTATGTCGGTTTCGGTATGCTCAGACAGGAACTGACGCCGACCGAAGATCGTGCTGTAGCGCTTCTTCGCATCAACGGCCCGCAAGGCATCAGCGTAGAATATCTTCAGTCGCAGCTCGACAGAATCGAAACCGCTATCCAGCCTTTGCGCGATAGCGGTGAGATCCAGACGACTTACGCAATTGCCGGTTCTGGTGGTTCTTCAAACAACGGCTTTGTCGTGCTGACACTTGCACCTTGGAAAGAACGCAGCCGTACGCAGCAGGAAATCATGGCCGACATCACCGCGCGCGTAAGCGGGATTACAGCGGTCCGCATTTTTACTGCTCAGCCAAATAGCCTTGGCATTCGCGGTGCAGGTAACGGCTTGCAGTTTGCCGTTCTTGGCAGTGATTACGCCAAGCTTCGTCCAGCGACGGATGCGATTGTTGCAGCGCTCGAAAAAGATCCGCGCTTTGTGCAGCCGCGCCTGTCAGTCGAGCCAACGCAACCGCAGCTTTCCGTCGAAATCAATCGCGAACGCGCGTCCGATCTCGGCATCGATATTACCGGTCTTGCCAATGCAGTTCAGTCTGTTCTTGATGGTCGTAAGATCGGCTCGGTTTACGTGGGCGACAGAAGCTTCGACGTGAAGCTTGTTTCGACCACCAACCCGATCAACGATCCGACCGATCTTGAAAACGTCTTCCTCAAGACGACTGACGGTCGCTATGTGCCGATGTCTTCGATTGCAACCGTCGTTGAAAAGGCTGTTCCGCCGCAGTTGAACCGTGAAGAGCGCCTGCGCTCGGTTGCAATCACGACCGACCTTCGCAGCGACTTTGCCTTGGGCGATGCCTATGCTGCAGCGTTGCAAATTGCTGCACCACTTCTGCCGCCCGGCGCGCATATCATTCCATTAGCAGAAGCCTCGACATTGAGCGAAACCTCAACGGGTATTGCACTCGTCTTCGGCTTTGCAATCATCATTATCATGCTGGTGCTTGCAGCTCAGTTTGAAAGCTTCATCAGTGCATTGATCGTTATGGCGACGGTGCCTTTGGGCCTCGGCTGTGCTGTGTTTGCGATGATCCTCACCGGCACAAGCCTTAACGTCTATAGCCAGATCGGGCTTGTGCTACTGGTCGGCATCATGGCCAAGAACGGTATTCTGATCGTCGAATTTGCCGATCAGTTGCGCGATAAGGGCATGAATGTTCGTCAGGCCATCGAGGAAGCAGCCAATATCCGACTGCGCCCGGTCTGTATGACGATGATCTGTTCGGTTCTGGGTGGTGTGCCGCTGGTGCTGGCAAGCGGTGCGGGCGCAGAAGCGCGTGTCGCACTCGGCTGGGTTATCGTTGGCGGTCTTGGCCTTGCAACGATTGCCACGCTTTTCGTGACGCCGGTTGCCTATCTTCTGCTCGGACGCTTCACCAAGCCAAAGGTTGAAGAAGAAGCAAGGCTTGAACGCGAGCTGGTCAGGGCTGTCGCTTTGGAAGAGAAGCTGAAATAAAGCACATCCCGAAAAGTGGGTACCGGTTTTCGGAACGTGATGTGCGGAAAAGGACTAGAGTATTTCTGGACAGAAATACTCGTTAAAAGCCCGGTCGTGAGACCGGGTTTTTCAGAGCATAATTCCTTAAACTTGGATCAGTTTAAGGTAAAATTATGCTCTGGTTTTAAAGAGACAGAGCGACCTTTGGGCGTCCAATAGGACGCCCGGCGCTCTAATTGCCTTGATTACTTTTTCATCGCGTCCGTTACCTTTGCGGACCATGCACCTTCCGGCTTCTTGGTAATGACAGGATCAGAGCCGCCCCCAAGCAAAGTTTCGACGGTGCGGTCGGCAGCAGCTACATCAAGCGTGCCGTCAGAACCGTCAATCAGCTTGGCGATTTCCTTGACCATGCGCTCCTGAACTTCCTGTGTCTGAGCACCGGAAGAGTCGTTTTCGAGAATGATCTCGGCGGCTTCATCAGGATGTTCTGACGCATATTGCCAGCCCTTCATCGAAGCGCGGACAAAGCGGGCAAGCTTGTCGACCATTGCAGGGTCTTCAAGGCTCTTATCGAGCACGTAGAGCCCGTCTTCAAGCGTGGCGACGCCTTGTTCTTCATAGGGGAACACGACGAGCTGATCCGCCGGAATACCGGCATCAATCACCTGCCAATATTCATTATAGGTCATGGTGGAAATGCAATCGGCCTGCTTCTGGATCAGCGGATCCACGTTAAAGCCCTGCTTGAGCACGGTCACGCCGTCCTTGCCGCCTTCGGTCGGGATTTTCAGATGGCTCATCCACGACAAGAAGGGATATTCATTGCCGCCAAACCAAACGCCAAGCGTGCGGCCCTTGAAGTCTTCCGGCTTGGTGATGTTGGTGTCTTTGCGGCAGGTCAGCATCATGCCGGATTTCTTGAATGGCTGCGCGATGTTGACGAGCGGAACGCCCTTTTCGCGGGTGGCGAGCGCAGACGGCATCCAGTCCACCACTACGTCAGCACCACCACCGGCGATCACCTGAGGTGGAGCCACATCCGGGCCACCCGGCTTGATTTCAACGTCGAGATTTTCGGCTTCATAAAAGCCTTTATCCTTGGCAACGTAGTAGCCCGCAAACTGCCCCTGTGTCACCCATTTGAGCTGCAAGGTCAGCTTGTCAGCTGCCATTGCCGAGCTGCTCATGAGCGCCAGTGCCAGTCCGGCTGTTCCAAGGCATAGAGAAATTGCCTTTTTCATCTCAGTTCTCCTCTGGTTAGGGCTCTGCCTTATTTTTGCAGATGCCGAATATTCAAGCTTATCCTCTCCTGTAAGAAGGGTGCCAGAATGTCATTCTGCGCTCGATCAGCGCGATCAGCCCATAAGAGAGCGACCCCGCAAGAGCGGCAACAAAGATTTCGGCCCAGACCATGTCCACATTCATGCGCCCGATTTCTGCTGAAATGCGAAAACCCATGCCGACAATCGGTGTGCCGAAAAACTCGGCCACAATCGCGCCGATCAGCGCCAATGTGGAGTTGATCTTGAGCGCATTGAAGATGAAAGGCATGGCCGCTGGCAGGCGCAGCTTGATGAGCGTCTGCCAGTAGTTAGAACCATAGGTCTGCATCAGATCGCGTTCCATCGAGCCACTTGCGGCAAGCCCTGCAACTGTGTTCACGAGCATTGGGAAGAAGGTCATGATGATGACGACCGCTGCCTTTGACTGCCAGTCGAAGCCAAACCACATCACCATGATGGGAGCCACGCCGACAATCGGAAGGGCAGCAGCAAGATTGCCAAGCGGCAGCAGGCCTTTGCGCAGGAACGGTATGCGATCAGCGATGATCGCCGTAATGAAACCCAGTCCGCAGCCCGCGATATAGCCGATGATGACGGCCTTCATGAAGGTCTGCTGGAAGTCGGCCCACAGGATCGGAACCGAACTCGTAATCCGCGCCCATATGACTGACGGGGCTGGCAAGAGCACCTGCGGCACGGCAAACAATCGAACGGTAACTTCCCAAAGGAGAAGCATCGCTATGCCGAAGAGGGCAGGGACGGCAATGTCCAGCAGCTTTTGGGCGTGTGGGTTGCGCGCCTTAAGGCTTGCCACCCAGCCCACAATTGCCCAGGAAACGGCAATCAGCGCGATAATGATTATGACGTTCATCATCATGCAGCTGCCCTTTCTGGTCGCGCACCCATACGTCGGTTGACGATACGTGCGATCAACCCGACAAGTGCCACAAGCAGCCCCGCCATGATGGCTGCTGCGATGAGGGCGGCCCATATCTGAACCGTCTGCCCGTAATAAGAACCCGCCAGCAAACGCGCGCCAAGACCTGCGACCGCTCCGGTTGGCAACTCGCCGACGATAGCCCCCACCAGACTGATAGCGACTGCAATCTGCATCGATGTGAACAGGAACGGCATAGCCGCAGGCCAGCGTAGTTTCCAGAACAACTGATTGCGCGATGCATTGTAAGTCCGCATCAGATCAAGATGCATCACATCTGGTGAACGCAGGCCTTTGACCATGCCCACCGCAACGGGGAAGAAGGAGAGATAGGTCGATATGATGGCCTTTGGCAGAAGGCCCGAAATACCAATCGCATTCAGCACCACGATAATCATCGGTGCGATAGCGAGGATGGGGATTGTCTGCGAGGTGATGATCCACGGCATCAGGCTTTTGTCGAGGGTGCGCGAATGCACAATACCGACCGCGAGCAACACACCAAGCGCCGATCCCAGCACAAAACCGAGCAATGTCGATGAGAGCGTCACCCAGCCATGATAGACAAGGCTGCGCTTGGAGCTTGGTTTCACGTCAAAGACGGTTTTCCAGATTTCTTCCGCGACTTGATGCGGCGCAGGCAGGACAGGGCGATCCTGATGCATCGTATTGGCCGCAATTGTCGAGAAAGAAATCTCGGTTCCGGCCCGCTCTGCCTGATCGCGCTCAAACGGTGCGTTGAGAAAAACTGCAAGCAGATACCAAAGCCCGATGATCGCCAGCAGAACCGTCGTCACCGGAATAAATTTGTCGCGAAAAAAGGCTGTCATTGCGGCCCCCCTTCACCCGATTGTTGCCCGCGCTGTTTAGTCGTGCCCCATGATTTAATCATGCCCCCCGATTTAATCATGGATATGCCCCAGCCGCAGGCCTTCGCGCACACGATGGGCGATTTTGAGAAACGCTTCCGATTCACGAATATCCAGTGTTCGATCCGGCCCCAGATCGCAGTCGATGATTTCATGAATGCGGCCCGGGCGTGGGCTCATGACGACAATTTTGGTCGAAAGAAAAACGGCTTCCGGGATCGAGTGGGTTACAAAGATGACAGTCTTCTGCGTTGCGGCCCAGAGCTTGAGAAGCTGTTCGTTGAGGTGATCGCGAACGATCTCGTCCAGTGCGCCGAACGGCTCGTCCATCAGCAGCATATCTGGATCGAATGACAGCGCACGGGCAATCGATGCCCGCTGCTGCATTCCACCGGAAAGCTGCCATGGAAACTTCTTGCCGAAGCCCGAAAGGTTCACCAGTGCAAGGTTCTTTTCGATCCGCGCTTTGCGATCGGCCGCGCTATATCCCATCACTTCCAGCGGCAGGCTGATATTGTCTTCAATGGTGCGCCACGGAAACAGTGCCGCCGCCTGAAAGACATAGCCGTAAGAGCGATCAAGCCGCGCCTGTTCAGGCGTCTTGCCGTTAACGGTTACAGAGCCGGATGTGGGCTGTTCAAGATCAGCCACCACACGCATCAAGGTGGTTTTGCCGCAACCAGACGGACCAATGAAAGAAACAAACTCGCCACGTTGAATGGCGAGATTGATGTCGGACAGGGCATGAACCGGACCGTCATTGGTTTCAAACACCAGCGACAGGTCTTTAATGTCGATGACTGTCTCAGCAGTCTTCAGGCCCCTTTCCGGGGCAACGCTGTTTTCTGAATTCATGCGCATTTCCCGAAATTGAGCCAGAGCCATGGTTCAGACCCCTATCGGCATATGTTCGGCGCTGCGTTCCACTTTGCGTGGTGCGACGATTTCTTTCCACTGCGACAGGGCCCGGTTGACCGCACCGTTAGGCTCACGTTCAACAAAACGTCCATCACCCGGCTGCGCCGTCACATGCCCCTTGTCGAAGGCAAGACGACCGCGCGAGAATGTCTTGACCGGCAGGCCTTTCAGCTCAAAACCTTCAAAGACATTGTAATCAATGGAAGAATGCTGCGTCTTGGCGGAAACCTTCTTGGTCGCCTCCGGGTCCCAGATGATGATATCGGCATCAGCACCCGGTAGGATCGCACCCTTTCGCGGATAGATGTTGAGGATCTTCGCAATATTGGTTGAGGTGACAGCCACGAACTCATTGGGCGTGAGACGACCAGTGCGAACGCCACGCGTCCAGAGCACGGGCAACCGTTCTTCAAGCCCGCCCGTACCATTCGGAATCTTGGTGAAGTTGCCGATGCCATGGCGCTTTTGTTCGGACGTGAAGGCGCAATGATCGGTTGCAACACATTGCAGACTGCCTGCAGCTAAACCTGCCCAGAGACTATCCTGATTGACCTTGTCGCGGAATGGCGGCGACATCACGCGGCGCGCAGCATAATCCCAATCGCGATTGTGATATTCACTTTCATCGAGCGTCAAATGCTGGATCAGTGGCTCACCATAAACGCGCATCCCTTTCTGGCGTGCGCGGCGGATTGCTTCATGCGCCTGCTCGCAGGATGTGTGCACCACATAAAGCGGCACACCGGCCTGATCGGCAATCATGATGGCTCGGTTGGTGGCTTCGCCTTCCACTTCCGGCGGGCGTGAATAGGCGTGCGCCTCCGGTCCGTCATTGCCAGCGGCCAGCAGCTTTGCCTGCAATTGCGCAACGATATCACCGTTTTCCGCATGAACGAGCGGCATGGCGCCAAGCTCAGCGCAGCGCTGGAACGATGCGAACATCTCGTCATCATTGACCATCAACGCGCCCTTATAGGCCATGAAGTGCTTGAAGGTGTTGATGCCGCGTTTCACCACTTCCGGCATTTCATTGAAAGCGCGTTCGCTCCAGCCGGTGATTGCCATATGGAAAGAATAGTCGGTGCGGGCCTTACCTGCCTTCTGGAACCATTCCTGCAACGCGTCGAGCAGATTGCCTTCCGGTCCGGGCAGCACGAAATCCACAACCATCGTCGTGCCGCCTGCAAGCGCTGCGGCGGTGCCGGTGTCGAAATCGTCGGATGAATAGGTGCCCATGAAGGGCATCTGCAAATGCGTATGCGGATCGATGCCGCCGGGCATGATGTAACAGCCAGAAGCATCAATGGTTTCATCGCCGGTCAGATTATCGCCCACGGCAACAATCTTCTCGCCTTCGATGAGAACGTCGGCTTTAAAGGTGCGGTCTGCCGTAATGACGGTGCCGCCTTTGATAACCTTACTTGCCCCAGAACTAACCATGTTCGCGTTCCCCTTTTTGGTTTTGTTTCGAACATTAAGCAGTATTGGATGGGCTGAAAACTAACTTACAATTTCAGCAGTCTCCAATACGGCATGAAGAAGCACATCAGCGCCAGCCGATGCCCATTCTTTGGAAATATCTTCGTCTTCGTTGTGGCTGAGACCATCCACGCATGGACACATGACCATGGCGGTAGGCGCTACACGATTGATCCAGCAGGCGTCGTGACCGGCGCCTGAAACGATGTTGCGATGGCTGTAACCAAGCCGTTCGGCTGCATTGCGAATAGCCGTGACGCAGCCCTCGTCGAAAGTGACGGGATCGAAATGTCCGGCCACTTCGATTTCAATCCCGATGCCAAGTTCTTCAGCGATTTTTGGCGCTTCAGTTTCAAATCGCACTTTCATTGCATCGAGGGTTTTTTGATCCGGCGAACGGAAATCGACGGTGAATACGATTTGGCCTGGAAGCACATTGCGTGAGTTTGGCGAGACTTCAATATGGCCCACGCCGCCAACAGCATCAGGCTGATGCGACATGGCGATCTCGTTGACGAGCTGCAGCATCTTGCCCAGCCCTACGCTTGCATTCTTGCGCATCTTCATAGGCGTCGAGCCAGTATGCGCTTCCTTGCCGGTTAATGTTACCTGCAACCACCACAGTCCCTGACCATGGGTGACAACGCCAATGTCCTTGTTCTCAATCTCAAGAATCGGGCCTTGTTCGATGTGGAGTTCGAACATTGAATGGATTTTGCGCTTGCCGACCGGCACGTCGCCTTTCCAGCCAATACGCTCCAGCTCATCGATGAATTTCTTGCCTTTGGCGTCCGTGCGTTCATAGGCCCAATCCTGCTCATGCACACCGGCGAAAACGCCGGAAGCGAGCATTGCAGGCGCAAAACGCGTGCCTTCTTCATTGGTCCAATTGACCACGACGATAGGGCGCTTTGTCTTGATATTGGTGTCGTTCAATGTGCGCATGACTTCAAGTCCGCCAAGCACACCGAGCACGCCGTCATATTTGCCGCCTGTCGGCTGCGTGTCGAGATGGCTGCCCATATAGACCGGATCAGCATCCGCATCTTCGCCGGGGCGAAGGAAGAACATATTGCCCATCGTGTCGACGGTCATCGACAATCCGGCTTTTTCACACCACGACTGGAAAAGCTGGCGGCCTTCGCTGTCTTCATCGGTCAGCGTCTGGCGGTTATTGCCGCCACGAATACCAGGGCCAATTTTGGCCATATCCATCAAGCTGTCCCATAGCCGATCACCATCGACCTTGAGATTGCTGAAACTGGGATTGCTGCTGAGCGCCATATGCTCTGCCTCCACATTTCAAGCATGCATAAGCTGTGGCATTGCTGCCAGCGCTTCGCATGTTATGTTGTTCCCGCGACCCGGCTCTTTGGCCTCAATCTTCTTGCAGTATTTGCAAAAACTTGACTAGTTGGTCAAAATGCAGGCTAGAAGAGCGTTCGACAACGGTCAAGCGGTTTTAAGAAATTTTGCTTCGTCAGAAGGTGTTAAATGGTCACAGATGCGACAGCTCCCGCCGAAGCAGGTGCAAACGAGAAGGCGGAAGGTGCGACGCGCATTCAGGCGATCAACCGCAGGCTTATTCTGGATGCAGCGCTTGATGTCTTTTCCGCCTATGGCTTTCGCGGTTCGACAGTCGATCAGATCGCCGAAAAGGCAGGGATGTCGAAGCCAAACCTGCTTTATTATTTTCCGCGCAAGCAGAATATCTATGTGACGGTTCTTGAAGAGACACTCACAGAATGGCTTGGCCCGTTTGAGAGCATCAACCCGCAAGGCGATCCGCTTGAAGAGCTGCGAAACTATATCGCGCAGAAGCTTGAGCTTTCGGCCAAACGGCCAGAAGCATCGCGGCTGTTTGCCAATGAAATTCTGCATGGCGCACCGGCAATTACCGAGTTTCTGAAAGGCCATCTGAAAGATCTGGTCGATGAAAAAGCGCGGGTTATTCATCGCTGGATTGAGGAGAAGCGCATTGCGCCGATTGATCCCTATCACCTGATTTTCACGATCTGGGCGGTGACGCAGCATTATTCCGACTTCTCCGTTCAGGTCGCAGCCATACTTGGCAAACGCACGGAAGAACCGGATTTTTATGAGCAGACGGCGCGCTCCATTGCGGCAATCATTCTTGACGGTGTGCGCGTTCGCGACGATGTTTCGTCATCATGAAAACGATTCTTATTGCAGCAGCCATTGTCCGTGATGAAGCGGGCCGTTTCCTCCTCGTGCGCAAGCGCGGCAGCGAGATTTTTTTCCAGCCCGGTGGCAAGATTGATGCAGGCGAAGCGCCTGAAATAGCCCTAATCCGCGAGATCGAAGAAGAGCTTGGCATTCGCATTGACGAAAGCCAGTTAAGCTATGCTGCGAAAATGTCAGCGCCTGCAGCCAATGAACTTGATTCCACAGTTGAAGCCGAGCTGTTTCATCTCACCCTGAAAGAAGGACAGGTGCCTGCCGCTTCCAGTGAGATTGAAGAACTGATCTGGCTCAAGGCTGGTGATCAAAGCCGCCCCGTTGCCCTGCTTTCGCAGAGCATTCAGGCGCGGTTTTCGGATGCAGTTTAAGCGCTCTCGACGCGATTTCCTTCGCCATCGAACAGATGGAGATGCTGTGCCGGGAAGCTCACCTGAACAGAACCCTGCGCATGAAGCGCATCGCGATCCAGCGTGAAAATCTTGAACGGCAATCCGTGCAGGCTGAGATGCAGGATAATGCCGAAACCGGTCGGCTCGACCAGATCGACATCAGCCGTCAGGCTTGCTGAATTCTCGATATGCACATGCTCGGGACGAATGCCTAGCGTGGCGTTCGCGCCGTCCTTGAGTTTTACCGGCTGCGGCAGTGCGATGAGCGTGCCGTCCTTGAGTTTCAGACGCGGACCACCATCCTTTTCAAGATAGGTAACATCGAGAAAATTCATGGCGGGTGAACCGATGAAACCTGCCACGAAGAGATTGGCCGGGCGGTCATAAAGCTCCAGTGGAGAGCCGACCTGCTGCACCACACCACCATGCATGGCGACGATACGGTCGGCCAGAGTCATGGCTTCGATCTGGTCATGTGTCACATAGATGGATGTGGCTTTCAGCTCACCATGCAGCTTCTTGATTTCAGCACGCATCTGCTCACGCAGGCGGGCGTCGAGGTTGGAAAGCGGCTCGTCAAAGAGGAAGGCCTTGGGCTGACGCACAATTGCGCGGCCCATGGCAACACGCTGACGCTGGCCGCCGGAAAGCGCCTTCGGACGGCGGTCCAGCAAAGGATCAAGGCCGAGCTTGGCGGCGGTCGATTTGATGGCGCTTGCAATCTTTTCTTTCGGCGTTTTGCGCAGCCGCATACTGTAGCTCATATTGTCGGCGACACTCATATGCGGGTAGAGCGCATAGGACTGAAACACCATCGCAATATCGCGGTCTTTGGGTGCCAGTTCATTGACGCGCTTGCCACTGATCTGCACCTGGCCGGCAGTGATGTCTTCAAGGCCAGCAATCATGCGCAACAAGGTGGATTTGCCACAGCCTGACGGGCCGACCAGCACAATGAATTCGCCATCTTTGATCTCAAGATCAACGCCGTGCAGAACAGCATGTTCGCCATAGCTTTTGCGGACTGACTGAATATCGATGGAAGCCATAGGGAAAAATCCTTTCAGCCTTTGACCGCGCCAGCCGTGAGGCCCTGCACGAGATATCGTTGAATGAGGAAGAAGAAGAGACAGGCCGGGATCAGCGCGAGCACGCCCGCTGCCATCATCTGTCCGAAATCGACCGAGAATTTTGAGACGAAGCTCAAAAGCCCGACCGGGAACGTGGCTGAATCATTGCCGGAAATCAGCATCAGCGCGAACAGAAGCTCGCTCCACGCTGCGGTGAAAACAAAGCCTAGCGTTGCTGCAATACCGGGCAGAGTCAGCGGCAGAATGATCTGGCGGAAAGCCATGAACTGCGTTGCGCCGTCGATCTTGGCGGCTTCTTCGAGATCCTTCGGAATGCCGTCGAAGAACGATTGCATCAGGAAGGTGGCAAAAGGCACATTGAATGCCGAATAGACGATGATGAGGCCGATCAGGCTATTGGTGAGACCGAGCGGTGCCATGATCTTGTAGATTGGCGCGATCAGCATCACGAGCGGAAACATCTGCGTCAGTAGCATCAGCGCCACAATCCAGTATTTGGCGCGGAAGTTGAAACGTGACAGCGCATAGCCGGAGAGCGATGCCAGCAACGTAACAATAATGGCAGTTGAGCCGGACACGATCAGGCTGTTGCGGAAAAACAGCGGAAATGAGCTGTTATTCAACACATGGCTGAAGTGATCGAACGTCATACGCGATGGCCATAGCCGCACGCCTTCGCTGTAAAGCAGATCATTGGGTGTGACGGAAACCTTCACCAGCCAGAAAATCGGAAACAGTGCAAACAGAACGAATAGCAGAATGGCAATGCGATGCGCGCCAACAAGGAGGATTTTACGGTTGGTCATGGCCTCAATCCTTGTTCAGAAGCGTCTGGCGCAACAGCACGATGAGCATCGAATAGACCATCAGCAGCACAAGCAAGACCATCGCAATCGCCGAGGCATAACCGAAATCAAGCCGTTTGAAGGCCTGCGTGAAAATATAGCTGGCGACGATCTGGGTCCGGTCGGCAGGACCGCCGCCGGTCATCACGACAATCAGATCGGCACTGTTGGCAATCCAGACGGTGCGCAGCAAAATGGTGATAGCCATGGTTGGCGCAAGGTATGGAAGAGTGATTGAGAGAAAACGCTGGAAGGGGCCAGCACCATCGATCGCTGCTGCTTCATAAAGGTCGCGCGGGATAGCCTGCAAGGCGGCCAGCATGGTGATGGCAAAGAACGGAATACCCCACCACACACCGGCGGTAATGATGCCCCACATGGCCAGATTAGGGTCGGACAGGATGTTGTCTGGTGCGCTCAGAATACCGATTGCATGTAGCCAATGCGGCAGCGGGCCGATAACCGGATTAAAAAGCCATGCAAAGTTAAGACCTGTGAGGAAAGTCGGCACAGCCCATGGCAGGAAGATCAACGCCTGTGCCAGCCCACGTCCGGCGAATGGCTTGTCGAGCAACAGGGCGAGAATAAGCCCGAACACGAATTGCAGCAGCACCGAGCAACCGGTCCACCAGAGTGTATTTTTTAAGGAACGATAGAAAGCCTGATCGGTCGCAAGTTCGCGGAAATGATCAAGCCCCACATAGCCACCCGAAAACGGGTTGAGCAACTGAATGTCGCGAAAGGCATAGGAGACGCCGAGGATCAGCGGAACCAGCATGACGGCGCCGATGAGGATCAGTGCGGGGGCACTGTAGAGATAAGGTTCGGAGGCGTGCGCAAGTCGCTGCAGAAAACTGCGGCGATCCTGCTTTGGCACGTCGTTGCGCACCGGGGCCTTTATGGAAGCGGTGTCGTTCATCATTTTTCCCTTCGCGGGGCTGCATCATTCGCTTTGCAGGCGTGGCTGTTCCACGCCTGCAAGCTGTTCATGTTGCTATTGCTTTGAAAGGTGCTTCTGCTGTGCCTTGGTCAGATATTCTGCCCATTGGTCGGCCAGCTGATCTGGCGTGATGTCGCCGAGAAGCGCTTCCTGCGAGGTCTTGATGACGAGCGAATCCTTGAAGAATGCAAATTCTTCCAGATAGGTCGGCATGACGGTTGGAACGACGTTCTTGTCAGCCAGTTCATCGAACCAGCCCTTGAACTGCTCGCCGCTATAGAACGGATCGTTCTGAGCGGATTTGAGAACCGGCAAGGCGCCGGTGCGCTTGTTCCATTCGATGTTGCCTTCCGGGCCTTCAAGCATCGAGATCAGCTTCCAGGAGAGGTCCTTGTTCTGGCTGCCGCTCATCATCGACCAGCCGGCAAAGCCGATGGTCGGGAAGGTCTTGCCAGCCGGGCCCTTTGGCATGATGGCAACGCCGAAATCTTCCGGCTTCATGCGTTCGGCAATGGCGATCAGCGCATCCGGGTCTTGGTTGAGGAAGGCGCAGGTGCCGCTATAGAAACCGGCGACGGTTTCGTTGAAGCCCCAGTTGACGCTGTCCTTCGGTGCAAGGCCGTTCTTGTAGAGATCGACCATCCAGGTGATGCCCTTTTTCCAGCCTTCGCTGTTCATGGTAGAGGTGCCGTCTTCGTTGAAGAACTTATTGTCACCGGCCATGGATGCAGCAAAAATCACCCAGCCATTGAGGCCGCCGGGGCCACCACGCATACAGAACCCGGACTTGCCGGGAAGAGCGGCAATCTTCTTGGAGGCTTCGACAAATTCGTCCATCGTCTTCGGTGGCTCGGATACACCAGCCTCAGACAGCAGCTTCTTGTTGTAGAACATGGCGTTCAGATAGAAGCCGTAAGGCAGCGTATAGGCTGTGTTCTTGACGCTGCGGCCAAGTTCAAGCGCGCGCTCGGTCAGGTCTGGTGTGGTTTCCCACTTTTCAAGATATGGCTCGAGGCTTTCCAGCATCCCGTTATTGGCATAGAGCGAAACCCAGGTGTCTGGCATTTCCATGACGTCAGGAATTTCACCAGCCGAAACCATGGTTGCGAATTTCTGGAAGGATTCGCCCCATGGCAGCGAGATGATCTCGACCTTGGTGCCCGGATTGGCTGCCTCAAACTTGGCAACGATGGATTCAAGCGTCTTAGTACGCTCCGGGCTGGTAATGACTTCAACAAGCTTCAGAGTGGTATCGGCAAGTGCCGTACCGCTCAAAAGCATGGTTGCGAATGCGGCTGCTATTAGTTTTTTCATTGCAGTTCCCCTTATTGCTCCTCACTAGATTTTCGTTATTCGGTCGATGCTGTGAGCGCTCCTTCAATATCCCGCCACAGCGCTTCCGTTCCTTCCAGTCCGACATGCAGGCGCACGGAGCGCGGGTCGATGCCGAACGTATGTGCTGAATTTGGCTGTGCTTTCTGCTGCAGCACGACTTCGCCTGGCACGATCAGGCTTTCATGTCCGCCCCAGCTCACGCCGAGCTTGAACAGATCGAGGTGATTGCAGAATTCGCGAATGTTCACGCCTTCCCGGAAGATGACCGAGAACAGACCGGACGTACCCTTGAGGCCCGCAGGCAGACGATTGGCAAGTGCCGGGTGGCAGACGGTCTCAACCACATCCAGCGCCTGAAGACGCTTTGCAATTTCCAGTGCCGAAGCCTCATGCGCCTTCATGCGCGTCGGCAAGGTGCGCATACCACGCACCAGAAGCCACGCATCAAATGGCGAAAGCTTGCCGCCAAGATATGGATATGTTTCTGCGCGGATTGCATTGATCAGCTCTTTCGAGCCGGTCACGACACCGGCCACGACATCGCTATGGCCGCCAAGATATTTCGATGCCGAATGCACGACAAGATCAACGCCAAGCGACAGCGGGCGCTGGAAGATCGGGCTGGCCCAGCTGTTATCGATGATGCTCAACACGCCATGCTGCTTGGCAATCGTTGCCAAGGCACCGACATCATGGGCTTCCATGACCCAGCTCGTCGGGCTTTCCATATAGAAGAGCTTTGCACCGGGCAGGGCTTTTGCGACCGCTTCCTCGTCGCGGCCATCGACGTAGTCTACCTGCACCTGCATTCGCTTCATAATGGTGCCGAACAGGCGGAACGCATCTGGATAGACATGGCGCACGGCAACAATGCGATCACCCGGCTTAACAAATGCCAGAACACTTGAGGAGATCGCAGCCATGCCGCTGGCAAACCCCAGCGCGTCTTCGCCGCCTTCAAGTTTCGCCAGCATTTCTTCAAATGCCCGCACGGTCGGGTTCAGGCCGCGCGTGTAGATCGGGCGAACCTTTTCGCCGCGATAGGAGGCTACCATGTCGTCATAGCTTGGGAAGGTGAAAAGCGAAGTCTGCACGATGGGCGGAACCACGGCGTCGTATGCATTGCCTTCATCATGGGCAACCGTAAGCGCTGCGAAATCCAGCGGATCCATCCCGTCGGTCATTTGGACATTTCCTTGATGTCTTCCTCGACAATGTCGAGGATCTTGAGTGTTTCCTGCCGAGCGGCTTCAGGGTCCTGAGCCACGATGGCGTTAAAGAGCGTGCGGTGAAACGGAAAGGTTCGCCGCGCGAAGTCGATCCGCTCGAACGGATGATCCCAGAAGTGCAAGAAGGCTTCGCGCATCTGTTCGAGCAATTGTCTGAAAAGCGGATTATGGGTCGCGTCGTAAATGGCCAGGTGAAACGCCAGATCTTCCGGGCCAGACGTGCCGTCCGCGATATGAACACGCTCCATCTCATTGAGATTGCGTTCGATGATGACGAGGTCTTCAGCCGTGCGTTTGCGGGCGGCGACCATGCTGGCTTCGGCTTCGATGCCACGGCGTACTTCAAGCGATTGCAGCAAAGCATCACGCAATTGCGCAGGATCGAATGAAAGCGGCATATGAATGGTTGCTGCCGAAACGGGCTTTAGCAGATAGGTGCCGCTGCCTTTGCGGGCTTCGATCACACCCAGCGCCTGAAAGTGTCGGATTGCTTCGCGAATGGTGGAGCGCCCCACGGCCAGCGCGGTCATCAATTCACGTTCGGCGGGAAGGCGATCTCCGGCCTGAAGCTGAGCGGTCTGGATATAGGTTGCGAGCGCATCCGTTACCTGCCGGGCGCGATCCATCGGCGGTAGTGGTGCAATCTGCAGCAGCCTGCGATCTTTCATTCCGCCATCTCCCACTGGCTTCGTGCATCGGAATTTGCCGCATTGCTCTGAGTTTTCATTTTTCAGTTATGCGGCAGTTCGAATGACGTCAGGCCGCATCCCCTTATTGGTTCTAAAATTGGTCTGACATCATACTAATATCGACGGGAAATCGGCATTGTCAAGCGGGTGATGATTAAGGCCTTTACGGGATAGTGGTCGGGGTTGGTGAATTATCCTATTGATATTAAATGCAGAATCGCTGCCTTGTTCTGCTTTGATGTCCAGGTAAATGATCTATTTGTGCATGAATATGCTGTTTGCATGTGTATGCTTTTCCGATTGCGCTTCGGCAAACTTGCTCCTATCAATCGCGGGAAGAGGCAGCGCGTCCCAAAAAGTGCGAAGCAGTTTTTGGATTAGGCGCGCTGAAAATGGAGTACGGCACGTTGCGTGCTGTGATTGAGGAGATACCCATGCATCTGAAGGCATCCGAGAAGCGGACGCTTGGCCGTACTGGTCTGACGGTAACCGCGCTTGGTCTGGGAACAGCACCTTTGGGCGGGCTTTATGCGCCTGTTTCGCGTGCTGACGCAGACGCGTTGCTGGAAGCCGGTTGGGACAGCGGTATTCGCTATTTCGATAGTGCTCCAATGTATGGCTATGGCCGTTGCGAACATTTGCTTGGCGATATGCTGCGCGAAAAAAGCGAACGTTCGGTTGTCTCCACCAAGGTCGGACGCCTGATGACCAATGAGCGCGCTGGTCGCACTTTGCCGCCAGCGCCGCCAAAGAATCCACTCGATTCGGGCTGGCATAATGGCCTCAATTTCCGTGAGGTTTTTGATTACAGCTATGACGGTGTGATGCGCAGCTTCGATGACAGTCAGCAGCGTCTGGGCTTTCCGGAAATTGATCTTCTCTATGTTCACGACATTGGCCGCGTGACCCATGCCGACAGACACGAGTTTCACTGGAACGCGCTGACCAAGGGCGGTGGTTTCCGTGCGCTGACCGAATTGCGCGGGGCAGGCAATATCAAGGGGTTCGGTCTTGGTGTGAACGAATGGCAGGTCATTCGCGATGCGCTTGAAGAGGCTGATCTTGATTGCTCGCTGTTGGCCGGGCGTTATTCGCTGCTCGATCAGGTGTCGGAAAAAGAATTCCTGCCGCTGGCGCAAAAGCGTGGCATGGCGCTGGTGATTGCTGGTGTGTTCAACTCCGGCATTCTGGCCGCGCCACGCGGCGGCGAACAGAAGTTCGATTATGCCGACGCGCCTGCTGAAATCATTGCTCGCACCAATCGCTTGCATGATATTTGCGATGCGTATCATGTGCCGCTCGCCGCTGCCGCTATGCAGTTCCCGATGATGCATGAGGCCGTCAGCTCCATTCTGATCGGTGTGCGTTCGCCAGAACAGATCAGGCAGAATGTCGTCTGGTTCGAGCAGTCGATTCCGCACGAATTCTGGACGACGCTTCGCTCGGAAGGTCTCATTTCCTAATCATGACTTCCAAAATTCTCTGCGTTGGTGCCCTCACCATGGACACCATTCTCCGCCTTGATGAACTCCCACTCGCGGCAGGCAAATATCTACCGCGTGAAGCCGTCGAGATCGCAGCTGGCATGGCTTCAAGTGCAGCCGCTGCGATCGCCCGGCTTGGCGGCAACGTGGCGCTCTGGGCTTCTGCGGGGATTGATTCAGTGGGCGACCGCGCCGTCGCAGAGCTTTCAGCCGAAGGCATCGATTGCGCTTATATCCGGCGGCTGGAAGGCGCACGCACGGCATTTTCTTCGATCCTCGTCGATGCGAATGGCGAACGCATCATCGTGCCGTTTTATGATCGCAGGCTTGCAAGTCCGGCTGATCCGGTGCCGCCGATTGCAGCGGGAACCTATGCGGCTGTTATGACCGATGTGCGCTGGCCATGGGCTGCTGAAACAGCACTTCGTGCTGCGCGCGATGCAGGTATTCCGGCCATTCTGGATGCCGATACAGCACCCGTCGAATTGCTGGAAACGCTGCTGCCGCTTGCAACTCATATTGTTGCATCGGAGCCTGCCGCAATCAGCGTCACGGGTACGGCGGACTTGCGTGAATGTGTCCGTATTCTCAGCAATCGCTATGATGTTTTCACATCTGTCACGGCTGGCGCAGATGGCTGCTATTGGGCGGAAGGTGCTGGCAAGCCTGTTTCCCATGTGGCGGGTTTCAAAGTCGATGCGGTGGATACGCTTGCTGCGGGCGACGTTTTCCACGGTGCTTTTGCACATGGTCTTGTTGAGGGCAAGGAGATGACTGACATCATCCGCTTTGCCAATGCCGCTGCCGCCATCAAATGCGCGCGCTTTGGTGGACGTGCCGGTTCTCCAAGCCAGGATGAAGTTGTTTCCTTCATCGAAACCGGTATTGTTCCAGCCCGATAAGCTGGGTTTCAATCGTAGACCTTCCTCATCCTGAGCCGGTGTGAAGTGCTGCCTGAAAGGGTGAGGGCAGCGCATGCCGGCGTTCTGGGCCGAGCCAAACTTACCGAACTCCGAGTTCTCCCACGCTCTCCCAAAATCATCCGAATGCACACTGAACACGAATTGACTCTTTACTAACATGTTAGTATGTGCAAACTTAAAGTTCAAACTTGGGAGGAGCCAGTTTTGGCACATAATCATTCTGGGCAGGAGCGCTTCGGGCTCTCTGCAGCGCTTACCACGCCATTCGATGCTGATGGCAAAATCGATGTCAGCCGGGCGCTGAAACATGCTCGCGCGCGCCTCGATAATGGCTGCTCAAGCGTCACCTTGTTTGGCACCACTGGCGAAGGTTCGTCGATTGCCGATGCTGAACGCGCTGCTCTTCTCGATGCATTTATCGCAGGCGGCTTCCCTGCTTCGAACATTGTTGTCGGCGTCATGGAAAATTCGGTTGCCGATGCTGTCCTTCAGTCGGCCGATGCGCTGCGTCGCGGTTGCAAGGCTATCCTTCTGGCTCCCCCTTCCTATTTCAAAAACCTATCCGACGAAGGTCTGTTCAACTGGTTCTCGTCTGTCTTCAAAGGTTTGGGCGAAGATGCGCGCAGCATCATTCTCTACAATATTCCATCGGTGACGGCGGTTGAGTTGTCGGTCGATCTCATCAGCCGTCTTCGTGCAGCTTTTGGCGGCATCATCACCGGCGTGAAGGATTCTTCCGGCACCTGGGCCTATACGGAAAAGCTGCTTGCAGCCCACAAAGATATTGCGATCCTTATCGGCGATGAACGTGATCTTGCTGCCGGTGTACGGCTTGGTGGACAGGGTGCGATTTCAGGCATGGCCAATCTGTTCCCGGATCGTCTTTTGCGCATGGTCAATGACGGTCAGGATGATGCTGAACTCGTCGGTGCCGTGCAGCAGCTGCTGAACTATCCGGTAACGCCTGCGGTCAAGGCCATGGTTGCGCGTCATACGGGTGACAAGGAATGGCGTCGCGTGCGCGCACCGCTGATTTCACTCAATGACGCGGATTTCGATGCAATTGGTAGTGTATTCGACCGTTTGCATCTGGCAAAAGCGGCTTAATAGCGGCATAAGCCTCGATAACAAAAAAGGGAATGGCTTTGGTGGACGATCACAACGAACCGGTAAAATTGCGGGATAAGGCTTATCAGAGCTTCACCCAGCATTTGCTGGCGCGTGATTTTCATCCGGGCCAGTTCGTTTCGCAGCGCCAGCTCGTCACCATGACGGGCTTGCCGCTGGGTGCGATCCGCGAGCTGATCCCGCGTCTTGAAGCGGAAGGCCTAATCAAGACCGTGCCGCAGCGCGGGCTCCAGATCGCGCATATCGATCTTAATCTGATCCGTGAAGCGTTTCAGTTTCGCCTTTTCATCGAAAAGGAGTCGATCGCGATTTTCTGCCAGTCGGCTTCCGATGAATTGCTGCGCTCGCTGCGTGCTGCCCATGAAGATACGCTCAACCGCGCGATGAGCGAAGGTGAAACACCGGAGCTTGAAGAGCAGGCGCAGAATATCGACTGGAGCATGCATGATACGATTGTCGGCTCACTCGATAATGAAATTATCTGGCGTGCCTATCAGACCAATACGATCAAGATGCGTCTGATCAATCAGGAGCGCTTCCGCATCACCGGACGCGTTATCCCGGTCATGCAGGAACATCTTTCCGTACTGAGTGCAATCGAGACCCGAGACCCGCAGACCGCTATGGATGCCATCGCCGTTCACATCAATAATGCACGGAAGCTGGCTTTGCAGATTTAACAACCGAGACCGGGCAAGAGGAGTTGCCGGGTTGAAGGAATCAATGGGCCAGGAAGGCCTAAGGGGAGGAGCATGTAATGAATCTATTACGTCCAACACGTCGCCAGTTTTTGGCAGGCACAGCGGCCATCGCCGCCTCAGGTGTAACAGGCATCAGCCCATCTTTCGCGCAGTCAGGCGCCCAGTCGACCGTTGACTGGAAGAAATATGCGGGCACAACGCTCGAAGTTAATCTCATCAAAAGTCCGCGCGGTGAAATCCTTCAGAAATATCAAAAGGAATTCGAAGAGCTGACTGGTATCAAGGTTAATTCCGAACAGATGCCAGAACAGCAGCAGCGCCAGAAGGCCGTGATCGAGCTGACTTCGGGTCGTCCGAGCTTCGACGTTATCCATATCAGCTATCACGTTCAGAAGCGCCAGTTTGAAAAGGGCGGCTGGCTTGCCGATCTCAATCCGTTCCTGAAAGACCCGACGCTGACTGATGCGTCGCTCACCGAAGATGATTTCGCAAGCGCCGGCCTAACTTTCGCTAAGGATGCCAATGGCCGCTTCGGCGCACTGCCATTCTCGGTCGATTACTGGATCATCTACTGGAACAAGGAACTCTTTGCCGCAAAGGGCATCGAATTCCCGAAGACCTTCGAAGAGCTGGTTGCAGCCGCAGAAGCACTTACCGATCCATCGACCAATACTTACGGCTTCGTCGCGCGCGGCATGAAGAATGCCAATGCACCGGTCTATACCAGCCTTCTGCTCGGCTATGGCAAGCAGTCGGTTGATGCGGACGGCAACCTGCAGACGGATTCGGCCGAAGGTATTGAAGCAGCCAAGCTTTATCAGCGTCTGATGACCAAATCGGCACCTCCCGGTGTTGCAGGCTTCAACTGGGCTGAATGCCAGTCGAACTTCCTGCAGGGTCGCGTTGGCATGTGGCTCGACGGTATTGGTTTCGCACCGCCGCTTGAAGATCCGAACAAGTCGCGTGTTGTCGGCAAGGTTGGCTATGGCGTCATGCCAGCAGGCCCGAATGCACAGGCAGCGCCAACGACAGGTGATGGCATCGGCGTGACCGAAGCCTCCAAGAACAAGGAAGCCGCATATCTTTACTGCCAGTGGGCCATTTCCAAGGAAATGGGTGCTCGCCTGTTGCAGTCGGGATCGGGCGTTCCGTTCCGCAAGTCGATCATCGACGATGCAGATGTGCGTAAAGGTGTCACCATGCCGGAAGGCTGGGTTGAAGCCCTCTCGAAATCTGCACCAATCAGCCAGCTCTGCTTGCCGGTCATCGTGCCTGTCACGGAATTCCGCGACATTATCGGTGTTGGCCTCACCAATCTTCTCAATGGTGCAGACGCAGAAGCTGAAATGAAACGCGCGACGGAAGAATTCCGTCCGGTCCTCGCACGGAGCGAAGGAAAATGACATCTGCCGCCCCGATAGGAGCAAAAACGGGAGCTGCTGCAAAAGCAGCTTCCTCCACCAAGGCGGCCACAAACCGTCTGCGGCCGAGCTACTGGCCGTTTGTTCTTCCTGCCTTGATCACTGTCGGGGCGGTGATCGTCTTCCCATGGGTGTTTACACTCTGGATGAGTACCAACCAGTGGCAGCTTGGCGGCGAGCAGAGCTTTGTCGGTTTTGACAATTATCTGCGTCTTGCGACCGATATGCGCTTCTGGGAATCCATGTGGCACACGGTTGTTTACACGGTTCTGTCCGTCGTGGCCCCGATGATATTGGGTACGATTGCAGCGCTGGTGTTTGACAGCAAATTGCCCATGCGTGGGCTGCTGCGCGGCATCTTCGTCATGCCGATGATGGCAACACCGGTTGCGGTCGCGCTGGTTTGGACGATGATGTATCACCCACAGCTGGGTGTGCTGAACTATCTCCTGTCGCTGATCGGCATTCCGCCGCAGGAATGGATCTTCAATCAGAGCACGGTTATCCCGTCGTTGGTTGCTGTTGAAACCTGGCAGTGGACGCCGCTGGTCATGCTGATCGTGCTGGGTGGCCTTGCATCCATGCCGCGCGATCCGTTTGAAAGCGCGGAAATTGATGGCGCCAATGGCTGGCAGAAATTCCGTTACATCACGCTTCCGATGATCCTGCCATTTATCATGGTTGCCGTTATCATCCGCTCGATTGATGCGCTGAAAAGCTTCGACATCATCTTTGCAATGACGCAAGGCGGTCCAGGAACGGCATCGGAAACCATCAATATCTATCTCTATAATGTGGCGTTTTCTTACTATGACATTGGTTACGGCTCGGCGATTGCTGTGGTGTTCTTTATTGTCATTATCGCCATGTCGATGATCCTTCTGGCGCTGCGCCAGCGGACCAAGTGGAACAGCTGAGGACAGGTCATGGCAAGCAAGTCTATTCTTTCAAAGCTTGGCACGGCACTCGTGGTGTTCGTCATCGTGTCGCCTGCAATCTTCTTCTTCGTCTGGATGCTGTCGCTTTCGTTGAAGTATGAAATCGACAACGGTGCTTATCCGCCTATCCTGATCCCTGACCGCATAGCATGGTCAAACTATACCGGGATTTTCGAGACCAATGACTTCCTGCTCTATTTCTGGAACAGTCTTCTGGTCACAGGAACCGCGACCTTGCTGGCATTGATTGTCGGCGTTCCGGCAGGCTACGGCATTGCGCGACTGCGTGCCAACAAGTCGGCAATCGTCATCATGATTGCGCGTATGACACCGGGCCTGTCTTACCTGATCCCGCTATTCCTGTTGTTCCAGACGCTCGGCCTTCTCGGCACGCTCTGGCCACAGATCATCATCCATCTGGTCGTCACCGTTCCAATCGTGATTTGGATCATGATCGGCTATTTCGAGACAACACCGATGGAGCTTGAAGAAGCAGCCATTATCGATGGTGCTTCCTCGTGGCAGGTGTTCATGAAGGTGGCACTCCCGATTGCTAAGCCCGGCGTTGTGGTGTCGCTCATCCTTGCGGTGATCTTCTCGTGGAACAATTTCGTTTTCGGCATCGTGCTTGCAAGCCGCGAGACACGCACCCTGCCGGTCGCAGTTTACAACATGCTGTCCTTTGAACAGGTCAGCTGGGGTCCGCTTGCATCTGCAGCCCTTGTGGTCACATTGCCGGTCCTGTTGCTAACCGTATTCGCACAGCGCCAGATCGTTGCAGGTCTGACAGCAGGCGCCGTCAAATAAGAGTTGAGGTTTAAGATGGCATCTGTATCCATCCGAAATGCAATCAAGAAATATGGCAATGTCGGCGTTCTGCATGGCGTGTCAGTCAATATTGAAGACGGCGAATTTGTCGTACTCGTCGGCCCTTCGGGCTGCGGAAAATCCACGCTCCTGCGCATGATCGCAGGACTTGAGGAAATCAGCGATGGTGAAATCGCCATTGGTCCGCGTGTGGTCAATGACCTGCGCGCCAAGGAACGCGATATCGCCATGGTATTCCAGAATTATGCGCTCTATCCGCATATGACGGTTGCCGACAATATGGGCTTCGCGCTCATGCTGAAAAACGCGCCGAAAGAAGAACGCGACAGCCGCGTTAATCGTGCAGCCGAAATTCTCGGCCTCAACAAGCTGCTGGATCGCTTTCCACGCCAGCTTTCCGGCGGTCAGCGTCAGCGTGTGGCTATGGGCCGTGCGATTGTGCGTGATCCACAGGTGTTTCTGTTTGACGAACCGCTGTCCAATCTCGATGCCAAGCTGCGCGTGCAGATGCGCGGCGAGATCAAGGGGCTGCATCAGCGTCTGAAGACCACCACGATTTATGTGACCCACGATCAGATCGAAGCCATGACCATGGCAGACAAGATCGTCGTCATGCGCGATGGTCTGGTGGAGCAGATCGGTGCGCCGCTCGATCTCTATGATCGTCCGGCCAATATGTTTGTTGCGGGCTTTATCGGCTCGCCATCGATGAACTTCGTCAATGGCAAGATCGAGGAAGGTTCGTTTGTGGCAGATGGCGGCTTCCGTATGCCGCTTCCTGAAGGCGATTATGCAAGTCTTTCGGGCAAGGCTGTTTATGGTATGCGCCCCGAGCATATGAAGATTGCCGATAACGGCGTACCGGTCACAGTCGAGATCGTTGAGCCGACCGGTTCGGAAATCATGGTCATGGGCAAGCTCGGCGATCAGCCAGTCACCTGCCTGTTCCGCGAGCGCCTGACAGTGCGTCCGGGTGATGTGCTGACCATTGCGGTTGATCCGGCAACCAGCCATGTGTTCGAGCCGGAAAAAGGCATGCGCGTCAGTCGCTAAATCATCTGTCAGCAATGAAAAACGCCGGGGTTTTCCCCGGCGTTTTTGATATTTGTTTTACGCGCATCTTATCTGATCGGAGCGGGAACAGAAATTAGTCCAGTGGACTAATTTCCCCGCGTAGGCGGTTCCCACTTTTCGGGATGCGCTCTATTCTGCAGCTTCTTTTACAGCCATCGGGTTATTCGGATGGGTCGTCCAGTTGGCATATTGTGCCGGGATCGGTGCCTTGGTGCGCGGATCGAAATCGCCGATCTGCTCCATGGTGATGCAATCCTCGACCGGGCAGACATTGACGCAAAGATTGCAGCCAACGCATTCCTCATCGATCACCTCAAAGTGCCGCGCACCATTCACCAGATTGGTGATTGCCTGATGTGAGGTGTCTTCGCAGGCAATATGGCAACGACCGCACTTGATGCAGGAATCCTGATCAATACGTGCCTTGGTGACATAATTGAGGTTGAGATACTGCCAGTCACTGACATGCTCCACGGCCATGCCGCGGAAATCATCAAGCGTCTGATAGCCTTTGCTGTCCATCCAGTCGGAAAGACCATCAATCATTTCTTCAACGACCTTGAAGCCATAGGTCATTGCAGCAGTACAGACCTGAACGGTGCCGCAGCCGAGCGCGATAAATTCAGCAGCATCGCGCCATGTGGTAATGCCGCCAATGCCTGAAATCGGCAGGCCATAGGTTTCAGGATCGCGTGCAATTTCCGCCACCATGTTCAGCGCAATCGGCTTGACCGCTGGTCCGCAATAACCGCCATGACTGCCGCGCCCATCAATCGACGGAACCGGCGACATGCTGTCCAAGTCGACCGACACAATGGAATTGATTGTGTTGATCAGCGATACGGCGTCGGTGCCATTGGCCTTTGCGCCGCGTGCAGGTTTGCGGATATCGGTGATGTTTGGTGTCAGCTTGGTGATCACCGGCATACGACTATATTGCTTGCACCATTTCACGACCATGCCGACATATTCCGGCACCTGACCGACGGCCGCACCCATGCCGCGTTCGCTCATGCCGTGCGGGCAACCAAAGTTCAGTTCGATGCCGTCAGCGCCGGTTTCTTCCACCAGTGGCAGAATGGCTTTCCATGCTTCTTCTTCGCACGGCACCATGATCGAAGCGATCAATGCGCGGTCGGGCCAGCGCATCTTCACTTCTTTCATTTCGCGCAAGTTCACTTCAAGCGGTCGGTCGGTGATCAGCTCGATATTGTTAAGACCAAGCAATCGCCGGTCAGCGCCATGGATAGCGCCGTAGCGCGGACCGTTAACATTGACCACCGGTGGGCCTTCGGAACCCAACGTTTTCCAGACCACGCCACCCCAGCCAGCCTTGAAAGCACGCTCGACATTGTAAGCTTTGTCAGTCGGCGGAGCCGAAGCCAGCCAGAACGGGTTTGGCGACTTGATGCCGAGGAAGTTCGTTGAAAGATCAGCCATGTTTACTCTCCTCAGCCCTGTTCCTGGCCCAAAGGCACGCTGCGGTCACGATGGGCAGACGGAGTTGGCGCATGAAGCGCGCCGCCCGACAGCACCGCATCGGCAAAGCCTTCAATCGCTTCGGGACGTTTCGTCAGCGTCGCATGGATGGATTCAGCGGCAACCTTGCCGTCTTCCACCGATGCAACGGTCAGATCCTGTCCACCTGCAACGCAGTCGCCCCCCGCCCAAATGCCCTCAACGGATGTGCGACGTTCATCATCGACGCTGATGCGTCCTTTGGAGAGTCCGATGCCTGAACCTGCAATTGGCTCTGGTTCAAACTTCTGACCGATAGCCTTGAAGACCTGATCGGCTTCAAGAATGAGATATTCGCCGGTGCCGGAAAGCTTGCCGCTATCGGCATTGGTATATTCAAACACTACGGCATTGACGGTGCCGTCTTCGCTCCGCTCAAGTGCATGTGGCTGCAACCAGTGACGGATCACCACGCCGTGGATCTGCGCCAATTCCTGTTCATAGGCGCTGGCATTCATGCTTTCCTGACCGCGACGATAAACGATTGTCACGTTTTCAGCGCCGAGCTTCTTGGTCTGGATGGCAACGTCCACTGCGGTCATGCCGCCACCGATAACCACAACATTGCGGCCCACAGGCAGGGATGAGAGGTCTTTCGCCTGACGCAGATTGGCGATGTAATCAACGGCATCGATCACATTGGGCGCATCTTCGCCAACAAGTCCCAGATCATTCACGCCGGGCATACCCATGCCGAGGAACACCGCATCATAGCCCGCCTTCAGCGCTTCAATGGTGATGTCCTGACCGAGTGTCTGGTTATACTCGATATTGATCGCGCCGATTTTCAGCACGAATTCCAGTTCGCGCTGGGCAAAATTATTGACCGTCTTATAGGCGGCAATACCATATTCATTGAGACCGCCGCCTTTGGGGCGCGCTTCAAAAACCGTCACCCTAGATCCAAGCATCGCAAGGCGGTGCGCCGCAGAAAGACCCGCTGGACCCGCGCCAACAATGGCGATGTGCTTACCGGTATCAGGTGCGCGCTTGAATGGGTGATTGCCGGTTTCCATCAGAACATCGGTGGCATAACGCTGCAATTCGCCAATCTTGACCGGCTTACCTTCCGAAGTTTCGCGAACACACACTTCTTCGCAGAGCGTTTCGGTCGGGCAGACGCGGGCGCACATGCCGCCCAGAATGTTTTCTGAAAGAATGGTCTTTGCCGCACCGATAGCATTGCCGGTATTGATCTGGCGAATGAAACGCGGAATGTCGATGCTGGTCGGACATGCATTCATGCAAGGCGCATCATAGCAATAATAGCAGCGGTCGGATTCAACGAGGGCTTCGTGCTTGTTGAGCGGCGGATGCAGATCATCGAAAACATGCGCATAGTCGGCCTTTTCCAGCCGTGAGCCATGGATATCAGGCCCGTTCGCGTGTCCCGGATTATCAATTGCATCAATAGGCGAATTCTCTGCTGATCTCATCGATCGCATCTCCCATTTTTGCTTGTTAAGGCGCGGGTTCCCTTTGCGCACCTTGAACTCTGTTCCGGGCTGCGATCTTTATCGTCGCGTGATGCCCGTTAATGACAGGATGACAGATTTTTACGGAAGGTCAAATTTTTTATCATCTGGTCAATTTATGACTTTTAGGCACTACAAATGTAGAAAAGGCCCGGCTTTGAAAGCACGGGCCTTTGTAACTTGATGGGAGTATAAAATCAGATTGTCTCTGACTTGATAATATTGTTGTCAGAGGTTTCGTCTGTCTCAGCGCCCGGGAAAGCTTCGGCTTCTTTAGGAAGGGCAGGGCGTGAGCTTAGCACCAGCGCACAGCCAGCAATGATGACGGCCGCTCCGACAAACTGGATGATGGAGAGCTGTTCTTTCAGGAAAACCGCTCCGACCAGAACCGCAATCACCGTGACTGCAAATTCGACGCTGATGGCTTTTGTTGGTCCGACGTTTCCGACCAGTCTGAAATAAAGCACATAGGTGAGGGCGCTCATCACGCAGGCCGAAATCAGCAGAAATGCAAAATCAACCAGCCCTGGCACGGTTGGCACTGGGATGGCGACGATCAGTGGCAAAGTCAGGATGCCGCCAAAGACGAATGCGCCAATGGTGGTTTCCCAAGAGCCTGCGGTTGAAAGGCGACGGCTTGCATAATTGCTGCCGAAAGCTGCCGAGAAGCAGGAGAAAAGCACAGCAACACAGCCCATGATAAATTCAGGCGTAATCGCAACAGCCGGGAAGCCGACCAGAAGCACGATGCCGGTGACACCAAGCAGCAGGCCGATCAGGCCGCGTGAAGTAATGCGCTCAAGCCCCCAGAGCTGGCTGATGACCATCGAGAAAAGCGGAATGGATGCAACGCAGATCGCGGCCATCGCTGTTCCGATCAGTGGCGTGCCATAGGAAAGGCCGATCAACTGGCCCGCAACGGTGGTTGCACCAACAACGGCAAAGGGTTTCCAGCCAGCCTGAAAATCAAGCTTACGCCCGGAAAGTTTGGCGATTGCAAACAGAGTCCCTGCGGCAATGAAGGAGCGGAAGGCAACCGCACCAACCCAGCCGAAGGCCTCGACCACGCGCAGCACCACGAGGAACGATAGCCCCCATGCTATGGCTAGGAAAATATAGGTCGCGGTGTCTCTGGGTTTCATGCCGATAGGCCTTCATCATGCTGCTGGATTATCGACTATCTCATAAGGACGAAAAGCAAAAACGCTTTCCCATCTATTCTCATACCATCTTGGAATGAAATTATGCCGTTTTTGCAGCGGCATTTTGTGCCGCTTTTTGTGCCGCCGCAGCACCGATATTGGCAAAGAAGCGGTCTGCAATCTTGCGTGCGACCGAACCGAGAAGTTTCGACCCAAGTTGCGCGATCTTGCCACCGGCATCGCCACGGATCACGTAGCTCAGGATCGTGTCATTACCATCTTCAGTCAGAGTTACGTCGGTGTCGCCATGCGCAAAGCCCGCAATCGAGCCTTCACCGCGCCCGGAGATCGTATAGGAGGCAGGCGGGTTCATGTTGGAGAGTTCAAGCATTCCGTGGAAACGCACTTTGATCACGCCGAGGCTGACTTTCAGCGCGGCTCGAATTTCTGTTTCAGACAGACGTTCCAGATCTTCGCAGCCGGGAATGCAGTTTTTCAGCGTATCGATGTCGTTGAGTGCGTCCCAGACGGCCTGCCGGGGTGCGCTAATTCTCTCTTCTCCGACGAGGTCCATGCTTTGACTAAACTCCTGATCAACCTAAATTGATGCATATGCATATATGGAACCACATCAAAAGGAAAATTTCTGTAATTTAACGGATGCATTTCTCGAATAAACTGCTTAATTATCCGCAATTAAATCGATTTGATTGACTGGGAGTACCATCATGGCAAGAGACACGGCGAAGCTTGAAACAACGGTCGCAAAGCTGAAGAAACATTGGGCGGAATCTGCACCAAAAGACATGCGTGCCGCATTCAAAGCCGATCCGGGCCGTTTTGAGCGCTATTCGCTGTCGCTTGACGATCTGCTGTTTGACTGGTCGAAGGCCCGCGTCAATGATGAGACGGTTGCACTTTTGACTGAACTTGCTGAGGCGGCCGATGTTGAAGGCCGTCGTGCTGCAATGTTTGCAGGTGAGCACATCAACAACACCGAAGATCGCGCTGTTCTGCATGTGGCCCTTCGCGACACCACGTCGAAAGAAGTGCTGGTCGATGGCCACAACGTCCTTCCGGATGTGAAGGAAGTGCTCGACCGTATGGCTGCCTTCTCCGATGGCATCCGCTCCGGCTCCATCAAGGGTGCGACAGGCAAGAAGATCACCGATATCGTCAATATCGGGATCGGCGGTTCCGATCTCGGCCCGGTCATGGCGACGATTGCGCTTTCGCCTTACCATGATGGCCCACGCGCACATTATGTGTCGAACATCGATGGCGCGCATATTGCCGACACGCTCAATGTGCTTGATCCGGCAACGACGCTGATCATCGTCGCGTCGAAGACCTTCACCACCATCGAGACCATGACCAACGCGCAGACTGCACGCAAATGGATTGCAGATGCGCTGGGCGAAGATGCCGTTGGCGCACATTTTGCTGCCGTCTCGACCGCGCTTGATAAGGTTGCCGCATTCGGTATCGGCGAAGAGCGCGTCTTTGGTTTCTGGGATTGGGTCGGCGGTCGTTATTCGGTCTGGTCGGCGATTGGTCTGCCAGTGATGATCGCTATCGGTGCAGATAATTTCCGCAAGTTCCTTGCTGGCGCACATTCGATGGACGTGCATTTCCGTGATGCACCGCTGGAAAAGAACCTGCCAATCTGGCTCGGCCTTATCGGCTATTGGCACCGCGCTATCTGCGATTATTCGAGCCGCGCAGTCATCCCTTATGATCAGCGTTTGGCGCGTGTTCCAGCCTATCTCCAGCAGCTCGACATGGAATCGAACGGCAAGAGCGTGACGGTTGACGGCAAGCCGGTTTCCGGCCCAACGGGTCCGGTTGTCTGGGGTGAGCCTGGTACGAATGGCCAGCACGCTTTCTTCCAGCTGCTGCATCAGGGCACCGACACCATTCCGCTCGAATTCATCGTTGCGGCAAAGGGCCATGAAAAGCATCTCGATCATCAGCACGAAATGTTGCTCGCCAACTGCCTTGCGCAGTCGGAAGCCTTGATGAAGGGCCGTACGCTCGATGAAGCCCGCGCGCAGCTCCAGTCTAAGAAGCTGCCTGAGGCGGAAGTCGAACGCATTGCACCGCATCGCGTGTTCTCCGGTAACCGTCCGTCACTCACACTTGTTCACGACAAGCTGGATCCGTTTGCATTCGGTCGCCTGATCGCTCTTTACGAACATCGCGTGTTCGTGGAAGCGCAGATTTTCGGCATCAATGCGTTTGACCAGTGGGGCGTGGAGCTTGGCAAGGAACTCGCAACCGAGCTTCTTCCGGTCGTTTCGGGTGCAGAATCTGCTGAAGGCAAAGACGGTTCGACAGTGGGTCTCGTTGCCCATTTGCATGCACGCCGCAAAGCCTGATATTACAAACAGGTGGATAAGGATAAAGCCGGGTTTCACACCCGGCTTTTTTTCCGTCTAGGTATGAAGTGCTGAATGAAAATGGGAACTGAAATGAAGACCGAGATTATCGAGTTTGCCGGCGATGTACCGGGTAACGCCATTGAACTGCGTGTGCTGCGCTTTGCAGGCAAAGACAGCGATGCGCCGACCGCCTATTTGCAATCTTCGCTGCATGGCGGTGAATTGCCGGGACAGGCTGCTCTGCATTTTCTCGTGCCGATGCTGAAAAAAGCATCTGAAGAAGGCCGCATTCTCGGCAATGTCACGGTTATCCCACAAGCAAATCCGATTGGCTCGAACCAGTGGCAGGCACATCAGCATCTGGGCCGCTTCGAGTTTTTCTCGGCGGTTAATTTCAATCGCGCTTTCCCGCTGCTGCCGGATTTCGACACGTCTGAATTGCCCGGCCCGGATGCACCGGTAGCACTTGCACAACGGTTGAAAAGCACGCTTCTGAAGCTTGCTCTCGAAAATGACATTGTGCTCGATCTTCATTGCGATGATGAAAGCGAAAACTACGTCTATATCGCCAAGGAATTTGTGGAAGACATGAAGGATCTGGCCGTGGCGCTCGGATCGACTGCGATCCTCGCATGGGACACGACAGCGGACGCAGCTTTTGAGGAAGCCTGCGCGCATCCTGTTCTGCAACTGCATGCCGACAAGCGCAACATGAAGCGCCGCGCCGTCACTACGGTTGAATTCCGGGGCTTAAGCGATGTCTATGCCGATATGGGCAAGGGTGATGCCGAAGGCCTTTACAAGTTCCTCGTCCATCGTGGTGTGATTGTCGACGAAAGCGTAAAGCTCGATCTCGACTATAAGGGTCTCATCACACCGCTTGAAAATGTAGAGATGCTGCGCGCGCCTGAAGGTGGCATGGTGCTCTATCATGTGGTTCCGGGTGATGTGGTGGAAGCGGGCGCAAAGCTAGTAACGGTCGTCACAAAGCCGGGTGAACCGGAAGGCGACATTACGCTGACCGCGCCGCAGGCAGGCCGTATCCTCACCCGCCGCACATTGCGTTATGTCCGCCGTGGTGACGATCTGCTGAAACTGCTTGGCTCAAAGCCTTCGGCAGTCAAGAAGCGTTCCGGCGCGTTAGAGGCATGAGTGCATCCCTTTTCTCCGAAAAGTTGAAATCAATCCGTGCCATCCTGTTCGATAAGGATGGCACATTGATCGATTTTGACCGCACATGGTTTACCGTGTCGTGGAACCTCGCACAGCGCACCGCCAATGGTGATGAGCATCGTGCAAAATCGCTGCTCGATGCGGGCGGTTATGACTGGGAAGCATCGCGTTTTCGCGCCAATTCGGTGATTGCTGCCGGTACGGTCGAAGATATCGTTCAGCTCTGGCACCCGGATATTGACGAGGCTGGTTTCAAAGCCAAGATCGCTGAGTTTGATAGTTATACGGTTGCTGAAGGTGCGCGTTCTGCGGTTGCAATTGAAGGCTTGAAGGAAACCTTGGAAACCCTTCGCGAGATGGGTTTTATCCTTGGCATTGCGACTAACGATTCAGAAGCGGGCGCCCATGCCACAGCCAGGGCGCTGGGGATCGACCATTTGTTTGATGTCGTGATCGGCTATGACACGGCAGAGCGCCCAAAGCCATTTGCAGACCCATTGCTCTATTTTGCGAAAAAAGTGGGCCTTGAACCGGGCGCAATCGCCATGGTGGGCGACAATCTGCACGATCTTGAAACGGCACATGCTGCAAAAGCTGGTCTCGGCGTTGGCGTTCTGTCCGGCAACAGCCCACGCGAAGCGCTTGAGCCTCATGCCGATGTGGTGCTTGATTCCATCGCTGACTTGCCAGCTTTGTTCAAATGATTCTGGCTGGATGGTAAAACGCCATCCAGCAGCCATTCTGTCATTTCCGGCCAAAGACTTTGAGAAAATCGCGAGCGGAAAAAGCCGAGATGACCGATTGGCTGGCCGCCAGTGTCGGCTGGTGAATACCAGCGCTGCTCAATTGGCGCGCTGGTATGATAGCTTAAAAAGTGGCTGACGGCGCGCCGCGTACCCCACGGATCATCTTCCAGTCCGACTGCAAGAACAGGCGTTTTGACCTTGGCCAAAAGCTCAGCTGCGCCAAGCTGCGGATCGTCAAAGAAATAGTTCTTCATCCGGCACCACCGCGCCCAATCGCGGAATACCGATCCGGGGATTGGCTCGCCATTCATCCAGCGTGGCATATTAGGTGTGAGGTAGGAGACAGGCACGCCAACGATATTCATGCGTGGCCAGACCCATTTATCGTCCAGAAGATGCACTGCACCCGACATGGTTGCCACCATGCCATAACGTGAGAAACCGCTGGAACAATCAGAAATGCCCAATGCCTGTCCGCCAAACGATTGACCGATGCCAACCATCTCATGTCCTGGCGCAACTGCCTGCAAATAGCGAAGTGCGGCAGGAAAATCCTCAACGGCCCAATCCTTGAAACGGATTTCGGGCACTGCCTTGCGGGCACGGCGGGAAGCGGCGACGCCACGATAATCGTAAGTTAGAACCGCACGCGCACCGTTGGCGACGAGGTGCTTGGCAAAGGAGGAATAAAAGCCTTGCGGCACGGCGGTTGCCGATGAAATCAGCACAAGGGGCTTTCTGCCTTCGCCATGGAACAGCTGCCCACAAAGTGGGAAGCCGTCGCTGGCTTCAAAGGTGACTTCTTCAATCATCGGCCCATTCCCTTTGACACAATGCTCTACCGTCTGCGGCTCAGCAGAGCCGCAGTTTGTCATCCTTAATGATTGAGACTGTTTAGTCTCTCAGTTCACGACGCAGGATTTTGCCGACATTGGTTTTCGGCAGTGCGTCACGGAATTCGACTTCGCGCGGACGCTTATAGTTGGTGAGGCGCTGGGCGCAGAAGGATTTCACGTCTTCTTCCGTCAGGTTCGGATCGCGGCGCACCACGTAGAGTTTCACGACTTCACCTGAATGTTCGTTTGGAATGCCAACGGCTGCCGATTCCACGATGCCGGGATGTTCCGCAGCCACTTCCTCGATTTCATTCGGATAGACGTTGAAGCCGGAAACGAGGATCATGTCCTTCTTGCGGTCAACGATCTTGGTGAAACCGTTTTCGTCCATGAAGCCCATGTCGCCGGTACGGAAGAAACCGTCTGGCATGATAGCGCGGGAAGTTTCATCGGGGCGGTTCCAGTAGCCGAGCATGACCTGAGGGCCACGCACGCAAATCTCGCCCACTTCACCAAGCGGCTGATCCTTGCCGTCATCATCACGAATGACAATATCGGTCGATGGCATCGGAAGACCAATGGTCCCGCTAAACTCGGTCGCATCAAGTGCATTGGCTGACGCAACAGGCGAGGTTTCGGAAAGGCCATAGCCTTCCGTTATGTGACAACCGGTCATTTGCTGCCAGCGTTCAGCCACAGGGCGTTGCACCGCCATACCGCCACCCAGTGTGAGAATAAGCGGTTTGAAATTCAACGCTTTGAATTCATCATTGTTCATCAGGGCATTAAACAGGGTGTTGAGGCCCGGAAAAATATGGAACGGATATTTCTGCAGTTCTTTGACGAATGCAGGAATGTCGCGCGGGTTGGGAATGAGGATATTGCGCGCGCCAAGCTTCATGCCGATCATCGCGTTCACGGTCAGCGCGAAGATATGATAGAGCGGCAATGCGCAAACGAAGTTGAGTTCCTTCGGTTTGCCCTTGTTCTGGAAGGCTACATCCATCCAGAGCTGCATCTGCTCAACATTGGCGAGAATATTGGTGTGGCTGAGCATTGCGCCTTTGGAAATGCCTGTGGTGCCGCCGGTATATTGCAGGAAGGCGAGGTCGGAATTGCCGACCGGAACTGGGTTGAAGGATTTGCCGCGCCCCTGCGCCAGCGCATCCTTGAAGCGCACATGGCCCGGAATATTCCATGCTGGCACCAGCTTCTTTACCTTGCGCACCACCAGATTGATGATGTGGCCTTTAAAGCCATGCATATCACCCATCGTGGCAACAATAATGTTCGGTACATGGATGGAAGCCAGTGATTTCTGAACCGTCGCTGCGAAATTTTCGAGCACAACCAATGCTTTTGCGCCAGAGTCGTTTAGCTGATGCTGAAGCTCGCGCGGTGTATAAAGCGGGTTGACGTTGACGACGACCAGACCGGCACGAAGAATTGCCGAAATAGTAATCGGATACTGCAGAATATTTGGCATCATGACGGCCACGCGGTCGCCCTTGACCAATCCACGCGACTGAAGCCAGGCAGCAAGCCCGCGCGAGTTTTCGTCCAGATCCTTATAGGATAGATCCTTGCCCATGCAGGTGAATGCTGGCCTGTCTGCAAACTGACGGCACGCATTGGAGATCATGTCGCCAATTGAAGTGGCTTTGCTCAGATCAATCTCATGCGGAACGCTTTTCGGATAGGATTTCAGCCAAATCTTATCCAGTGCAGGTGCTGTTTCAGCTGCAGTGCCCACTGCTGGGCTCGACGTGGTTTTGGTTTCTGTTGCCTTTTTTACCATGCCTTCTCCCCGGATTGCTCCGTCCGTTGTTTGAGCAGCAAGCCCGCCACCCTTCTCCCAATGATGCCAGATCCTCAATAAAGGAAAGGCATGCTCCTCAAAAATTAATGTGGTCGACTTTCGTCGTAATCGCAAGAGTTACATTGACGTAAGCGTAAATTAAAATTTGAGAGAACGTCTCTCCCAATAATTGCGGAGAGGGGTTCACGATGCGGTGAGGGAATGTCTATTGGAGATACAAAGTGCAGCTTTACGCGACAGGAACCGGTTCGCGGCGCATGGATTTCATCATGGTTTTGATGGTTTTTCCACCATCGCTGACCAGATCGAACCCGCGTTCACTTCTGAGCCATTCATTCAGCAGGCCACCCAATACGGCGAGCAGGATTTGCGCGGCTGAAAGGGAAGTCCATTCGCTGGAAAGCTCTCCGCGTCGTTCTGCAACTTCGAGCAATCCCGTAAAAAGCGAAAGCACATTCGCGCGTGCTTCTTTTAGATGCTCAACGAGCGGAGCGATCTCGCCGACATATTCACAACGTTGGTGGATGATCGTGAATAGATTCTGCTGCCGCTCATTGGTGATGAACAGTTCAAGTGCTGTCAGGATCGACTGTTCAAGAACATAAAGAGGATTGGGATGGTCACAGGCGGCCGCCTGTAGCATAATCTCTTCATGTGGGAAGCGAGTTCGGTTGATTAGCGCTTGAAAAATGTCGAGCTTGTCGTGAAAATGGAAGTAGATCGCACCGCGTGTCACACCAGCATGACCCGCAATCTCCATCAGAGTAGATTGCGTTAAACCGCGTTCCAGAAAGACATGCTCGGCGGCCGTCAGAATAGCATCACGGGTTTCCGCGGCCTCGGCTTTGGTCCTGCGCATTCGGGTTCTTTCGATATTCCAAGGTGAATAAAAACCCCAAAGCCGTCTCGGGATTTTACTTCACAATTGGGATAAATCATTCGTGATATGTAACATTAGGTGATTGACTATAACACGGTAATTCGTATTTACAAACATTCGTGTATGTTTATTCGGCCGCACCGTGCGACATCAAGGGCAACTCCCATTATGACCATGAACCGTTCTATTCGGCTTTTTGCGGCAGGAGCCGCATTTTTCATTATTGCAGGACAGTCTGCCTATGCGCAGGCACCAGGAGGGGCTACGCCACCACCTCCGCCGGTCACTGTTACAGAACTCAAGGCGCAGAACGTTTCAGTCCCTTATGAATATGCCGCTCGCGTGAGCGCATATCGTGATGTTCAGGTGCGTGCTCGCGTTGGCGGCATTCTTTTGCATCGCAACTTTATTGAAGGCACGGAAGTCAAAGCTGGCGACGTGCTTTTCGAGATCGATCCGGCACCATATGAGGCTGAAGCTGCTCGCGCACAGGCGCAGGTTGCGCAGGCTGAGGCTACCTATCAGCAGTCGATCCGCGATGCGGAACGGGCCGAGCAGCTCGTTCAGCAGAAGGTGCAGAGCACAGCCGTCCGTGATACTGCCCTGGCGACGCGAGACCTTAACAAGGCTGCAGTTGCGGCTGCCAAGGCGCAGTTGCGCACGGCAGAACTGAACCTGAGCTATACCAAGGTTACGGCGCCTATCAGCGGCATCACCAGTCTCGAACAGGTTTCCGAAGGCAGTCTGATCGGTACGGATGCTTCGTCGAGCCTGCTGACATCGATCACCCAGATCAATCCAGTTTACGTCAACTTCTCCTTCACGGACTCGGAAGCTGCGGAAATCCGCAAGCTGCGTGAAGCACGCGGAGCGACGGGACAGGATGCGGATCGTCTGCGCATTCGGATTCTGTTTGGTGACGGCGATGCCTATGACCATGAAGGCACCATCGACTTCACATCCTCATCGCTCGATACGGAAACCGGAACACTTGGTGCCCGTGCTGTCGTTGACAATCCTGATCAGCGCTTGATCCCAGGTCAGTTTGTTCGCGCATCGATCCTTGGCGTAACCATCGACAGCGCAATTCTGGTTCCAAAAGCAGCCCTGATGCAAAGCCCGCAAGGCCAGTTCGTCTATGTTGTGAACAAGGAAAACGTTGCGGAAGTTCGGCCAGTTACGGTTTCCCGCGAACTGACGGACGCATGGCTTGTCAGCAAAGGCGTTCAGGCTGGCGACCGTATCATCACCGAAGGTGTGATCAAGGCGGCCCCGGGCAAAACGGTTCAGCCGGTTGAAGCTTCAGCTGAAAAGGCTGCAGGCGAAGCTGGAGCAGAGGCCGGAAAAGAACAGGCGGCAGACAAGCAATGAATAGATTCTTCGTCGACCGTCCGGTTTTCGCGGCGGTCATCTCCATCATCATTGTGCTGGCAGGCCTCATTGCGATGCGGATCCTGCCTGTCGCGCAATATCCCGAGCTGACGCCGCCCCAGGTTGTCGTCAGCGCGACCTATCCGGGCGCAAGTGCTGAAACGGTCACGCAAACCGTTGCGGCACCGCTTGAGCAGCAGATCAATGGCGTCGAGAACATGCTTTATATGCAGTCCTCGAGCCTTGGCAGCGGCACCATGCAGCTGACCGTGACCTTTGCTCTGGGCACCGATCCGGATCAGGCAACGATCAACGTCAACAACCGTGTTCAGCGTGCAACGTCGTCTCTGCCGCAGGAAGTGCAGCGTCTCGGCGTGACCGTCGATAAGCGCTCCAGCACCATTCTCGGCATGGTGGCGATGTTCTCCACCACGGATCGCTATGACCGTACCTATGTTGGTAACTACGCGCTTTTGAACGTCATCGACGACCTCAAGCGCCTTACTGGTGTGGGCGATGTTCAGCTTCTCGGCAACATCGATTATTCGATGCGCGTCTGGCTGCGTCCGGACAAGCTTGCACAGTATAATCTGACACCAACCGATGTTCAGACGGCAATTCAGGAACAGAACGCACAGTTTGCGGCAGGTCGCTTTGGCGATCAGCCTGATCCGCAGGCAGGGCCGTTTACTTACACGGCAACAACGCAAGGCCGTTTGCCGGACGCATCAGCGTTCGAAAACATCATTCTTCGTTCCGACAAGAATGCTGCAACGCTGCGTCTTAAGGACGTTGCCCGTGTGGAACTGGGTACAGAAAGCTATCTGGTAGATAGCGCCCTCAACGGCACTCCGGCTGTTCCGATTGCGATTTATCTGCAACCGGGCGCCAACGCGCTCAACACGATGGAGCTTATTCAGAACCGCATGGCGGAGCTGAAGGCAAGCTTCCCTGAAGGCATCGACTATTCGGTTCCATTCGATACGACCAAGTTCATTAAGGTCTCTGTCGAGGAAGTGATCCATACTTTCATCGAGGCTATCATCCTCGTTGTTCTGGTGGTCTTCATCTTCCTTCAGAACTGGCGTGCAACGCTTATTCCAGTCATCGCGGTTCCAATCTCGATCATCGGTACATTCGCGGGCATGTATGTGCTTGGCTTCTCCATCAACCTGCTGACATTGTTCGGTCTGGTTCTGGCGATCGGTATCGTCGTGGACGACGCCATCGTGGTGTTGGAAAACGTCGAACGTATTATGACGACCGAGAAACTGCCGCCGCGCGAAGCTGCCATCAAGGCAATGAGCGAAGTGACAGGGCCGGTAATTGCGATTGTTCTGGTGCTCTGCGCCGTGTTCATTCCGGTCGCTTTCATGGGCGGTCTGGTCGGCGAAATGTATAAGCAGTTCGCTGTTACGATTGCGATTTCGGTGACGATCTCCGGTATCGTGGCTTTGACGCTGACGCCCGCACTCTGCGCGCTGATCCTGAAGCCCGGCCATCATGAGCCGATGCTGCCATTTCGTATCTTCAACCGCTTCTTCGACAGTTTGACGCGCGGTTATACCAACGGCGTGCGCTTCTTCCTGAAACGCGCTGCTATTGGCTTGCTGATTTTTGCAGGTCTGTTGGGCGGTACATATTATCTCTTTGAGAAAGTACCGGGATCGCTTCTGCCAGACGAAGATCAGGGCTTCCTGTTCAGTGTGGCCATCCTGCCGCCAGCGGCATCGCTGGAGCGCACAAGTGCGGTTCTTCATGAGGCCAGCGAAAATATTCGTAAGCATCCCGCGGTAGAAAGCGTGTTTGAAGTCTCCGGCTTCGACCTGCTCTCGGGTGGTCTTAAGACCAGCGCCGGTACGATGTTCATCATGCTCAAGGACTGGAAAGAACGCACGACGCCGGATCTCGACGCGCGCAATCTGCCCGGTGCAATCATGGGTATGAATGCGGGCATTCAGGATGGTCTGGTTCTGGCATTCAACCCACCTCCGATCATGGGTCTCAGCACGACCGGCGGTTTCGAACTTTACGTGCAGGATCGTACGGGTGGCGGTGTTGAATCGCTGACTAATGCGACCAAGCTTCTGACAGATGCCGCGGCCAAGCGCCCGGAACTGACGGGTGTGCGCACAACGTTTGATCCGAACGTGCCGCAGTATGATATCCAGCTTGACCGTGAAAAAGCCAAGGCGATGGGCGTGCCGATCAATTCGGTCTTCACCGCCATGCAGGCGACCTTCGGTAGCGTTTACGTCAACGACTTTACGCTTTATGGCCGCAACTATCAGGTCAATCTGCAGTCGGAAGCCGAGTTCCGCCGCGACCCGAGCGATTTGAAGCATGTGTTTGTGCGCGCCGATTCTGGCAGCATGATCCCGCTGAGCGCACTGGTAACGGTCAAGCGCGTTGTTGGCCCTGATCAGCTTGAACGTTTCAACGCGTTTAATGCGGCTAAGGTCACGGGTAATCCGGCACCGGGTTACACGTCGGGTGACTCGATCAAGGCGATGCAGGAAGTGGCTGCTGAAGTGCTCCCGCAGGGCTATCAGATTGCATGGACTGGCTCTGCCTATCAGGAAGTCACGACAAGCGGCAGCGGTAGTCAGGCTATGATCTTCGGCTTGCTTATGGTGTTCTTGATCCTTGCCGCCCAGTATGAACGCTGGAGCCTGCCACTGGCAGTCATTACCGCTGTGCCTTTCGCGATCTTCGGTGCGTTGCTGGCAACTGATCTGCGTGGTCTGACCAACGACGTCTACTTCCAGATCGGTCTGGTGACGCTCATAGGTCTCGCGGCAAAGAACGCGATTCTGATCGTGGAATTTGCAGTGTTGCAACGCGAAGAGGGTAAGTCAGCCATCGAAGCTGCTGCTGAGGCTGCTCGCCTGCGCTTCCGTCCGATTGTGATGACGTCGCTGGCGTTCATCCTTGGTGTGGTCCCGCTGGCAATCAGCTCTGGTGCAGGTTCGGCAAGCCGTCACTCGATCGGTACCGGCGTTATCGGTGGTATGTTGGCTGCGACCTTCATCGCGACCTTCTTCATTCCGATGTTCTATAGCCTGATCGCACGCAAGCCGCCTAAAAAGCGTCCTGATGATGTAGCTGGAGCGCCAGCGCCTGTGCAGCAGCAGGCAGCACATGGCGACGAGAGCGGTGCGACGCACTAAAAGTGATCAGCGCCGGCATATTCCTACGGATGTGCCGGGGTTAGAGAATAAGAAAAAGCCCCGCTCTCAAGCGGGGCTTTTTGTTGAATGCCGTAAGGCGCCAACGGAGCATCTGATGACTCAAGCGCATCCTATGGCCCATCATTATTTGGAAGCTTATGTGCGAAGTCTACCAAGCGCTATCCGCACCTGTTCGCTACGCTTCGTCAAAATCCATCGCCATCTACAGGCTCGTGACCGACAATCTATCTCGGGATCACCTGACTTTCTTAGAAATGCGTCATTATGCTTTGAGCAATCGCCCAAAGGATAATTGCTGCAGGAACAGTCAGGCACGCCAGAAAAATCCCAAAGAACACATAGGTTGCTTCATTCGGCGACCGCTGGGTCTGTGCAGGAGACTTGTGCCAATGAGTGCTGATGCCTTGGTACATGTATAATTCCTCCTTCTCCTCGATTTTGATTATCGATTAAAAGAAGAATTCTTCAAGAACAAATAAACATATGGATTTATTGGGAAAATGTGATATAAGGCGACACGAAATTACATAATAAGACGCGATTTAGCGCTTTAGTTTCCTGAAAATCTAATTCAATATTTTGATTTCAAATAATTTTACTTATGTACTGTAAGTATCGAATGGTCGGAAATTTCAATAATCACTGAAAATTCGCGGTGCTGCGTTCCCGTTGGTGCGACAAAATGGCACGAAATTCTGCGGCATGCGTCGGTCAAAGAGTGGCATGAACGGGCGTAATCCGTAGCACAGATGATTCTGCCACGCGATTCATGCGCAGCTGTTGCAGGTCTTAATCAATAGAAGCTGGTTGGGAAGTAGCGCAGATAGAGCTCTGTGAGTTTGCCCTGCTGCTGTAATGACTGCAACGCACTGTTAAAAGCGATTGCCAGAGCAGCATTCTTTTGAGCGACAGCAATTGTCAGACCTGAGCCAAGATATTGCGGTGCCAGATATGGCCCGTCTGTGAAGACGCAGCAATCATGAGCCTGATCACTTTCAAGCCAGAATGACAGCGACATGCCGTCATCAAAAGCAGCGGTGATCTCACCTTTTTGCAGTGAAGCTAAGAGAGCAGCGCGGTCGGGAAATGATTTGGCAACGGCTTGTGGAAAATATGCTTTTAAAAGCTGTTCATGCGCAGAGCCTGCTACAACGCCAATGTCTTTGCCGCGTGTTGAAATCGCCGCAGGTTCGGAAAAGCTATTTGCTTTTTTGGTTATGAAGCGTGCGGGAAAGCGCATATAGGCGCGGGTGAAAACGAATTTCTGCCGGCTTTGCGCATTGACACTCAAGCCTGCGATGATTGCTTCCGCTTCACCACTTTCCAGCTTGGCTTCAAGTTCATTCCAGGGAACAGCCTCGATCTGGCATATGTCGCTCAATCCCATTTGACTGCAGAGCGCTTTCGCAAGGTCAATATTGTAGCCTGAAAGTTGTCCGGCTTCGTTAAGTGCATTGAAGGGCGGGAAATCGAGCGTCGTCACGAAGCGCAGTCGATTAAGTCCCTGAAGGGATGGCAAGGCCAGCCTTTCCTTCTGGTTGAAGAAGTCAGGTGCCTTGGGCGCGGGCTGGGCGCTGACGGAGATGCCGCTGGCAAGCCAGCAAGCTGCAACCGCTATGCTCAAAAGGTGCCGTTTCATTGGAGCCTTGTGTAAGCAATATCTGATAATTTCACGTTAATAGAGCCTATGTGGAAAACTATGCAATGAATTTGAATGGGTTGGCATTAATTTGACCGTAAAGATCCTGAATATAGTCAGAGTTAAATAATTCTGTTTCAATTTAAAATAGAATGAAATAAATATCTATATAGTGGGGTTGTTTTCTAAATACATAATTTAGTTAAATAAATAATCCTCATGGAGCATTATAATAAATATTAGTGAAAAATAAAAATAGTCCATTAGTAGTGCGGGGGTACTATGAGTAACGGATCGATTGCTTCCGATCTGGGGATATGCACGGCCATATCTGCCAGATTGGAGCGACGCGGTGTGTCGCGTGATTGCCTGACGAAAGCCTATGAAGCATCCATCATCAACGGGACAAGCTTTTGCGTCGAAATTTCGCATCAGCGGGGTGTTTCAGAGACGTTGTTGTTTGAAGCAATAGCTGACTATCTCGAATTGACATTCACAGAGGAGGTCCTCTCGTCACGCGTCTTTGTTACGGGTGAAGAGACATCGGCGATTTTTACGGAGCCGGGACTGTTGATGGTGCTCGGAAAGGACGGCACCTCCTATCTTTATCTCGCCCCTACTGAAAGTCGTATTGCAAAACTGCGCGACCATATTCAGCAAACACCAGAACTGCGGGAGCGGATTAGAGTTTCCACACCGTCGGTCATCAAGAAGATTCTTCGCCAGCGCCATCAGAAGGATTTGATCGCGCGGGCGCATGGAATGACGCCGCAGCTGTTTTCAGCAGCCCGGGTCCTTGAAACGCCACAGGCTTTCATCATTGCGATGGGGCTTTATGCGTTTATTGCGAGTTTCGTGAATTGGCCGTCAAAAACTATTCTATTCCTGCACGTCTGTCTGACATTGTTTTTTTTCGGCTGTGTACTCATCCGCCTCTTCGCAGCGGTTTCAAGCCGTCGTCTGCGTTTTCCAGAAATCGTGCCGTTTAATCGACGCGACTTGCCGGTCTACTCTGTTCTGGTACCGCTCTATCGTGAACAAGCAGTTGTGGGGCAACTAATTGCTTCGCTGGAGAGGCTTAACTGGCCGCGCAGCAAACTCGATATCAAACTTGTCTGCGAGAGAGACGATTTTGATACCATCGGGGAAATCAGGGCGAGGTCTCTTCCATCAAATTATGAGCTGGTTCTCGTTCCAACAGGCGGTCCGCGCACCAAGCCGAAGGCGTTGAACTATGCGCTTCAATTTGCACGCGGCGAAATCATCGCCGTCTTTGATGCAGAGGATCGTCCTCATCCAGATCAGCTGCTTGAGGCATGGCAGGCGTTTCAGCGGGGTGGCGATCAGCTTGCTTGCGTTCAGGCGCCTTTGATTATCGGAAACTTCCGGCAAAACCTGCTCACGCGTATGTTTGCATTTGAGTATGCCACACTGTTCCGTGGGTTGTTGCCATGGCTTGCTTCCCAAGGATTGGTTATCCCACTGGGCGGCACATCCAATCACTTCCGCCGTTCCTGCCTTGACCAGGTTGGTGGGTGGGACGCCTATAATGTCACCGAGGATGCCGATCTTGGAATGCGGCTCGCTCGCTTTGGTTACGGTATCGATGTTATCACGCGGGGCACCGTCGAAGACGCGCCGGTTGACTATTCGGTCTGGCATAAGCAGCGCACGCGCTGGATCAAAGGCTGGATGCAGACATGGCTCGTTCATGGACGTAATCCATATGCCACCTGGCGCGAGCTTGGCTGGTGGCGCTTCGTCGTCAACCAGATTTACACCTTGGGTATTATCGGTTCGGCGCTTCTGCATCCATTCATGCTGGTGACCGTGCTGGTTCTTGCAGGGTTTATGCTGTTTGGCCCTCTCGATTCCCAAAACCAGTGGCTGTTGCGCATTGATATGATCAATATCATGCTGGCCTACCTGAGTTTCTATGTGCTTGGATCGAAGACTATGGAGCCGACGGAATTAGGCGGTTATGCCTATATTCTCGCCATCCCAGCCTATTGGGTCTTGATCTCAGTTTCGGCATGGCGAGCTCTGTGGCAGCTGGTGTGGAAGCCGCATCTCTGGGAGAAAACACCACACCAGCCAAGCACGTTCTATTTGCCGGAATCGGATGCCGCCGGTGTTTTGGAAGCAAGAAACTCAGCGCCTCGTCCGATAATGGATTGATCTTCGGGGCCGATGGCTTCGCGATCACGCCCTTCATAAGGCAAACTCAGGAGAATGCGCCGGATTGCAGCCAATCTGGCGCGTCTCTTATCGTTGGATCGAATAATCGTCCATGGCGCGTAACCGCTATCTGTGCGCTCGAGCATGACATGCAGCGCTTTGGAATAGTCATCCCAGCGTGAAATGCCCGCAACATCCATCGGTGAGAATTTCCAGCTTTTCAGTGGGCTGTGGCGGCGCTCATGGAAACGCTTGAGCTGCATTTCCTGTCCGATATCCAGCCAGAACTTGAACAGGTGGATACCTTCGGTGACGATCATCCGCTCGAAATCAGGCGTTTCCGTCAGAAACGTTTCAAGTTGCTCGGGCGTACAGAACTGCATGACGCGCTCAACACCTGCACGGTTATACCAGGAACGGTCGAAGGTGACGAATTCACCCGACGTGGGGAAGAGCTGTACGTAGCGCTGAAAATACCATTGACCGCGCTCGGTTTCAGTGGGCTTTGGCAAGGCGACATTGCGCGCAGTTCTGGGGTTCATGAACTGCCGGATGGTGAAGATTGTTCCACCTTTTCCAGCAGCATCCCGCCCTTCAAAGACGCTGATTACCCGTCCACCGGTACTTTGCAGCCAGTATTGCATTTTGACGAGCTCGATTTGAAGCCGCTCCAGCGTTTCCTCATAATCCTTCGATTTCATTTTATCAGGATAAGGATATCCGCCAGATTGCAGAGCCTGGTCATCAATCCAGTCCGGAAGCTTGGGATCGTTGATGTCGAACTTGTGGGTGTCGCCTTCGATTTTGATCTTCAGAGGCTTGTCGCCGGATTTTGAATTGTCTTTTTCCGCTTTCTTTTTGTTAGCTGTCTTTGAACTGTCACCCACGGCAAGCTCCTTTGGTTTATATAAAGGCACGTTTACGCAGTGCCCGCCGAAACTAGTGCATGCCGCAGAAATTGGGAAACCGTCTTCGCGGGGAAATCAGTTTACTGGGCTGATTTCTAATCCCGCTACGATCCGATAACGACATGCGCAAGAACAAGGACTTAAAGCGCATCATTTGGAAATGATAAAATGCGATACGCTTTAATGCATGATATGGGCTGTTTATAAGCCGCGTAAAGGATCGTTGACCCGCTTTCGGGACAATTACATGCGTAAGGTAAATGGCTTGCGCGCTGTCTGAATTGAGAGATTTGAGAATGAATGAAAGCAGCAACCAACCTTCTCCCGGTTCCGAGCCAGAGGAAACCCTCTTTGCTCCGCTTCTCAGGGTCAAGGGTGTGCTTATTGCCAGCCTGGTGTTGGTGGTTTGCATCATGGTGCTGGAGTTGCCCTTGTGGTTTCGCATCCTTTTGATGGTTCTGGTCGTCGTTGGCGCCATCTGGGTCGCAAGCGCCACGCGCGATGACCCTGTTGAGGAAAAGCTGCAGGATGAACATCCCGTCAATGAAATGGCTGGTGTTTCCGGTGAGCGGCTTGCCGATCTTCTGACCGATCCGATGATTGTATTCGATCAGCGTGGAACTGTGCTGTTCGCAAATGCTGCAGCGCTCAGTGCCTTCCAGTCGCTTGAAAAAGATACAGGTCTTTATCTGCGGTTTCGTGCTCCGGAAATGCACGCACTTATTCAAGGCGTGATTGCTGACGGTGAGCCGCGCAGCATAGATTATTTCGAGCGTGTGCCGATTGACCGCTGGTATAAGGCGATGGTGAAGGCTCTAAGGGATGCATCGGGCAAACCGGAACTTTTCGTTCTTCTGTTCCGCGATCAAAGTGAAACACGTCGCATCGACCGTATGCGTTCGGACTTTATCGCTAATGCCAGTCACGAGTTGCGTACGCCGCTTGCCTCATTGCTTGGGTTCATCGAGACGCTGCAAGGCCCGGCACGCAATGATGCAGGCGCACGCGAGCGGTTTCTGGGTATCATGCAGAAACAGGCCGAGCGCATGTCGCGTTTGATTGACGATCTGCTTTCTCTCTCACGTTTGGAAATGCGCGCGCATTTGGCGGTGAGCGAATGTGTGGATATGACCGCTGTGCTCAACCACGTAGCCGACACGCTGACACCTCTCGCCGCGGGTCTTGATGTCGTCATTGAGCGGCACTTCCCGGATCATCAGGTCAACGTGACTGGCACCAGAGATGAACTTATCCAGGTTTTCCAGAACCTCGTTGAAAATGCCTGTAAGTATGGGCAGGGCGGCAAACGTATTATTCTAAGCCTGGAAGAAGAGAGCAGCGAAAATGCCTCGGAAGTCGTAGCTTCGGTGCAGGATTTTGGTCCGGGCATTGCTGCCGAGCATCTCCCGCGGCTGACCGAACGCTTTTACCGCATCGATGTCGAAACAAGCCGCGCTCAAAAGGGAACAGGTCTGGGACTTGCTATCGTCAAGCACATCCTCGCTCGCCATCGCGCCCGCCTTGTTGTGCGCTCGCAGCTTGGCGAAGGTTCTACCTTTATGGTCCGTCTGCCCAAGCGGGCGTAGGCAGATCATCCATGCTTCTTATAGCATTTCCAGCAAAAGTGCGAAGCGGTTTTGCGTAGGATAATGCGTAAAAACAAATAGTTACAGCGATTCCAACGATTCTTTCTTAACTGGAACCGCTGTAACGGACAGTTGGGAGCTGCCTTGAGGAGAGAGCAAAGAAAAAACCCCGGAGCGGAAACGCTGCCGGGGTTTAAATTTATTGGACGCTGGTAAAGGAGATTAGCGCGCGCGACGACGTTCCGCCGTCGGCTGGAAAGCCAGCTTCGAATGATAGCTGCAATATGGGCTGGATTCACCGGATTCACTGCCGCAGAAGTGGAAATCTTCATTGAGCGGATCGCCAATCGGCCACTTGCAGGTGCGCTCGCTGAGCTGCAGAAGCGTCAGCTTACGGGAGATTGGAACAACAACGTCTGACGCTGGGCGTACGACGCGTTCTGTTACGGCATCTGCAACGTACTCCATCTGAAGCGCGGTTGCGCCGACGGTCTGCGTGACAGTTGCTGTGCGAATGGTTGTGGTCGCCTGTGGGCGGCTTGCACCATTGCTATGGGTGGTTGCTGCAGGACGCGGGGTCGCTGCAACGGTATTTACTTTTTTACTGCGTGGGGCTGCGGTCGTGGTCTTGCCACGACCCGAAAGCTTCAGGCGGTGCACTTTGCCGATCACTGCATTGCGGCTGACGCCGCCAAGCTGCGCTGCGATCTGGCTTGCACTCAAGCCTTCGTTCCATAATTTCTTTAGCAGTTCGACGCGCTCATCTGTCCAGTTCATCGCCCTGGGCTCCAATCAGTTTTCGTTATCCGGAATCCACCAGCGTCCCCGGATTGCTCCAGGCACAAACACTATATCTATCCGGGTGACTAGGTCCGCCGTACGAAATGTAGTTTTTTACTTTAAATAGAAACTACAATACCGAACGACTCCATGACAAGGGATAGCCTTGCCAGGCGGATTCCATTTTTATGGTTTTCCCCAACTTGGGTGCTAAAGACGGTTTTTCTGAGTCAGCTACGCGTATTTCGCGGGTGCATTTCAGAGGGATTTCCCGTCGGGGAAGACATCTGGCGTCTATATATCGACCCGATCGGCAAAATGCCACCCCTGCAACTGCATAGGTGCCATCTTAATCCCGCTCTTTATAATGTGAGCTTCCCGCATGAACTCATGCATAAAGATGCATGATTATCCGGGTGGGCTTTGATTGACATTTTTTTTGCGAGCGCCAATATACGCGCGGGATTAAATATTGCCGCCCTGAGGGCGGTTTTTTATTTCCGCCGGGAGGACCATGCAAAGACATGTGATCCCCGAACCCGCCAGTGAACGATTGCGTTCATGTGCGGGACATCAACACAATGGGAAACGCTGCCTGACCGGCCCTAGCCGGAGGCGCTGCATTTAAAAGGCTAATGGAGGCCTGACTGCAATGACCGACGTTACGACTGTGCAACCGCTCTACGACACTTACAATCGTGCGGCTCTGCGCTTCGAGCGAGGTGAGGGCATCTGGCTTATTACCGAAGGCGGCGACCGTTATCTCGATTTCGCAGCTGGCATCGCGGTTAACTCGCTGGGCCACTCCCATCCGCATCTGGTTAATACGCTTAAAGAGCAGGCTGACAAGCTCTGGCACCTGTCGAACCTCTATGAAGTTCCTGGTCAGGAAAAGCTTGGCAAGCGTCTCGTAGATGCGACTTTTGCAGACAAAGTATTCTTCACCAATTCCGGTGCTGAAGCGCTGGAATGCGCGATTAAGACCGCACGCCGCTATCATTATGTAAACGGCAATCCTGAGCGCTTCCGCGTCATCACCTTTGAAGGCGCGTTCCACGGCCGTACACTGGCAACGATCGCTGCTGGCGGTCAGGCTAAGTATCTCGAAGGTTTCGGCCCGAAGGTCGAGGGCTTCGATCAGGTTCCATTCGGCGATGAAGCAGCGCTGCGTGCCGCAATCACCGAAGAAACTGCAGCAATTCTGCTTGAGCCTGTGCAGGGCGAGGGCGGTCTCCGCGGCTTCCCTGAAGAATTCATGCGTCTTCTGCGCAAGATCTGCGACGACAAGGGTCTTCTTCTGATCCTCGATGAAGTACAGACCGGCGTTGGCCGTACCGGCAAGCTTTTCGCCCATGAGTGGTCGGGTATCACGCCAGACATCATGGCAGTTGCAAAGGGTATCGGCGGTGGCTTCCCAATGGGCGCTTGCCTTGCAACAGCAGAAGCTGCCAAGGGAATGGTGGCAGGCGTTCACGGCACGACCTACGGCGGCAATCCGCTTGCTATGGCTGTCGGCAATGCCGTGCTTGATGTCGTGCTGGCTGATGGATTCCTTGAAAACGTGCAGGAAACCGCGCTGACCATGAAGCAGGGCCTTGCCTCGATCATCGATCGTTTTCCGAACGTCATTTCGGAAGTACGCGGTCGCGGCCTGTTGATGGGCATCAAGTGCGTGGTTCCTAACGTGAACCTTATTCAGGCTCTGCGTGATGAGCATCTGCTCAGCGTTGGCGCTGGCGACAATGTCGTTCGTATCCTGCCTCCGCTGGTGACGACGCCTGAAGAGGCCCGTGAAGCACTGGCACGCATTGAAGCGGCCGTTGAACGGCTTTCCGTCGCAAATCCGATCAGCAAGACGGCATAAAATCATGGCGAACAACGGTATCAAGCACTTCATCGATTTATCGACGGTTCCATCATCGGAACTGCGTGTCATCATGGAAGACGCCAAGGCCCGCAAAGCACGTCTGAAGGCTGGCGAGATCGAAAAGCCTTTCGCTGGCAAGGTTCTGGCGATGATTTTCGAGAAACCGTCCACCCGTACCCGCGTATCGTTTGACGTCGGTATGCGTCAGCTCGGCGGTGAGACGATCATGCTCACGGGGTCGGAGATGCAGCTCGGTCGCAGCGAAACGATTGCGGACACCGCCAAGGTGCTTTCGCGCTATGTTGACGCGATCATGATCCGCACGACATCGCATGATCGTATGCTGGAATTGGCTGAATACGCGACTGTTCCAGTGATTAATGCACTGACCGACGACACACACCCTTGTCAGATCATGGCTGACGTTCTTACATATGAGGAACATCGCGGCTCGATCAAAGGCAAGACCTTTGCCTGGATGGGGGACGGTAACAACGTCCTGCATTCGCTTGTGGAAGCTGCGGCGCGTTTTGATTTCAACGTCAATATCGCAACGCCGGAAGGCAGCGAGCCGAAGCAGCAATATATCGATTGGGCAAAGGCAAACGGCGCGAAAATCCTGTCCACAGTAGACCCGGACAAGGCAGTGAACGGTGCAGATTGCATCGTCACAGACACCTGGGTTTCGATGGGGCAGGAAGATCACGCTCGCGGCCATAATGTTTTCATGCCCTATCAGGTGAATGCGCATCTGATGGCTAAAGCTGACCCGAAGGCGCTTTTCATGCACTGCCTGCCCGCACATCGCGGCGAGGAAGTGACCGACGAAGTGATCGACGGCCCGCAATCGGTCGTATTCGATGAAGCTGAAAACAGGCTCCACGCCCAGAAGGCCATTCTGGCATGGTGCCTGCAAGGAGCATAATTTGGCTGACAAGACCAGCATTGAGCATAACGAAGAAGAAGTCGTTCAGATCGACCTGAATAACTTCGACTTCGCGGGCGATGACGCCGTTGTGCCCTTCCAGGTGGAAGGGCTCGACGTGCGCGGTCGCGCCGTTCAGTTGGGTGCAAGCATTGACGCTATTCTCAAGCGTCATAACTATCCGGAAACAGTTGCACGCCTGCTGGCAGAAGCGACTGTGCTCACGGTTCTGCTTGGCACGTCTCTGAAATTCGAAGGCAAGTTCATCTTCCAGACCCAGTCCGACGGACCTGTCGATATGCTGGTCGTGGATTTCCGTACACCGCGTTCGGTGCGTGCTTACGCGCGTTTTGATGCCGAGCGCGTCGCGGAAGCGGTGAGCGCAGGCAAGACACGTCCGGAAGAACTGCTTGGCCGTGGCACGCTTGCTTTTACGGTTGACCAGGGTTCCCACACGCAGCGCTATCAGGGCATTGTGGCTCTTGATGGATCGACGCTGGAAGAGATCGCACGCACCTACTTCCGCCAGTCGGAGCAGATTGCAACCGATATGAAGCTAAGCGTTGCAAAGCTCGTTGAGCGCGGCAGCGACGGCAAACTGGTCGAACGTTGGCGCGCCGGTGGCTTGATGATCCAGTTCCTGCCGGAATCCGAAATTCGGTCACGCATGCCGGACCTTCCGGGTGGCGATGGCGACGAAAACACAGTTGTTCTCGACCTTGAAGACGACGGCTGGGATGAAGCGCGCTCGCTGGTTGGCACGATTGAAAGCTCGGAACTGACCGACCCGCAGGTTGGCTCGGAACGTCTGCTTTATCGTCTGTTCCATGAGCGTGGCGTTCGCATCTATGAGGCGATCCGGGTTGTCGATGATTGCGCCTGTTCGCGCGAAAAGATCGAAGGTGTCTTTTCAAACTTCTCGGCTGAAGAAATTCACGATAGCGTCGAGGATGGCAAGATTTCGGTTACGTGCGAATTCTGCTCCAAAACCTATGAGTTTGATCCTGCACAGTTTGCGAAATAAATAAGCGCATCCCGAAAAAGCGCGACGCGGTTTTCGGGATATGTGACGAATGAAAAAGGCGCTTCAAGAGAAGCGCCTTTTTTAATTCAGCGTGCGGCGGGCTTCTGGAATATCCAGCGAGAAAGCCGGAATATCGACTTCAAAGGCATTCCCGTCGGAAGCCTGCATTTGATATCGCCCAACCATGACACCGGATGTCGTGCTCAAGGGGCAGCCTGAAGAGTATTGATAAGAGTCGCCGGGATTAAGCGTCGGCTGTTCGCCGATAACGCCTGCGCCCTGTACTTCTTCAATATGGCCATTGCCGTCTGTGATCTGCCAGTAACGCGAGCGCAACTGTACAGTCTGAGATGAATTGTTGGCGATTGTGATCCGGTAGCCCCAGACATAGCGGTTGTCTTCTGGCTCGGACTGGTCTTCGAGATAAAACGGTTCAGCCGTTACTTCGATACCCCGCGTTACCGCTTTGTACATACGCACCCGCCTTTGAATCGCATCAAGTCTACTTGTCTCACCTATCGCTAAAGTTGCGCGGGAGGTCAACGAGTTGATGCCGACAAATGCAGCGCAATTGCCGAAATGTTCCGGCAATTGCGTCGTTTATGCATCGTTTTGCGGTCGAAAGCTGCAAAATTAGTCGATTTTTGTTATCGAGTGGCAGCTAGCGCTTCCAGCACATCCTCAACCAGATCATCCTGATCTTCGAGACCGACGGAGATACGCAACATACCGTCAGAAATACCGAGTTCCGCGCGGGCTTCGTCCGTGAGGCTCTGATGCGTAGTTGTGGCGGGATGAGTGATGATGCTCTTTGCATCGCCCAGATTGTTGGAAATGCTGAAGACCTGCAGCGCATTTTCAAACTTGAACGCAGCTTCCTTGCCGCCTTCGAGTTCCAGCGCAATCAGCGTCGAGCCGCCAGTCATCTGCTTGGCGATGATATCGGCTTGTGGGTGGTCAGCGCGGCCGGGATAAATGACCTGTTTCACACCTGCCTGACCGGCAAGCGCATCGGCAACGGCTGCAGCCGACTGTGTCTGCTGACGCACGCGAACACCGAGCGTTTCGAGGCCTTTGAGCATGATCCATGCATTAAATGGGCTCATACCCGGACCGGTATGACGGAAGTAAGGCTGGAGAACTTCTTCAGTCCACTCCTGATCGGAAAGAATGATCCCGCCAAGACAACGGCCCTGACCATCAATATGCTTGGTGGTCGAATAGACGACGATATGCGCGCCGAGTTCCAGTGGCTTCTGGTAAAGCGGCGTTGCAAACACGTTGTCGACGATCAGCTTTGCGCCGATTTCGTTGGCAATGTCTGCGACAGCAGCAATGTCGATCACTTCGAGCGTCGGGTTCGACGGGCTTTCGAGCAACATCACTTTGGTGTTCGGACGAACAGCTGCTTTCCAGTTTTCAATCTTTGAGCCGTCGATGATCGAAAACTCAACGCCATAGCGCGGCAGCAGCGTTTCAATAATGTAACGCGACGACCCAAAGACGGCGCGTGCGCAGATGACGTGTTCTCCAGCCTGTACCTGACAGAGAATGGAGGCGGCGACCGCCGCCATACCGGAGGTGAAGGCGCGCGCATCTTCGGCACCTTCAAGCGCACACATGCGCTTTTCAAACATGTCTGTGGTTGGGTTGGCATAACGCGAATAGATGAACCCCGGGTCTTCGCCTGTGAATCGCGCTTCAGCGGCTTCTGCCGTCGGGTAAAGAAAGCCCTGCGTCAGATAGAGGGCTTCGGACAACTCTGCAAAGCCCGAACGCAGCGATCCTGCATGAACGAGCTGAGTTGCCGGGCGTAACTTACGGGTAGTCTTATTCGTCATTTTTTTCCAACCTGTCGAAAGCTGGTCGGCCGGGGCCTGGAAATGCCTCGGCGCCCAATAAAAAACCGGCCTCGCGAACACGCAAAAGGCCGGTAACGAACCGCGGCCTTATTTTAGCGAATTCTTTAACGTGGCTGCAAGCCGGCCGGCCAAATCACCACGGAACACTTTTTCCTTATGCCTCTTGGGCAGGGTCGTCAATGCTTGGAAGGTCAGTTTTCAGGAAAAGAGCTGCCGGTGAAAGGTGCTTGGCCTCTGATTCCTGCGGAAAACCCCGAAACCAAGGGCTTTGAGGGTTGGCATCGGTGCTTAGAGCGGTCAATGGTCTTAGACCAATTTTAAGTAATTCACGGAGTTCAGTGGTATGACACAGAGGGAAGCAGGAATTCTGGCAGATGCGGATATTGCCGCGCTGTTTGAAAGCGGTTTGCTCAAATCTGCGCGTCCATTGGATGCCGATCAGATTCAGCCTGCAAGTCTTGACCTGCGATTGGGTGTGAAAGCCTATCGTGTGCGCGCATCCTTCATGCCCGGTCCGGGAACGCCGGTTATCGACAAGCTGGAACGTCTCAAGCTTCACGAGATCGATTTGACCGCAGGCGCGGTGCTTGAAACCGGCTGCGTCTATATCGTGCCATTGCTTGAAAGCTTGTCGCTTTCGCCGGAATTGTCTGCTTCCGCTAACCCGAAAAGCTCGACGGGCCGCCTTGATATTTTCACCCGCGTTATCGCCGATGGTGCGCAGGAGTTCGACAAGGTGCCTGCTGGCTATAATGGCCCGCTTTATCTCGAAGTCAGCCCACGTACTTTCCCGATTGTTGCACGCACTGGCTCGCGCCTGTCGCAAATCCGTTTCCGTCAGGGACGTGCCCAGCTCACTGAAGCAGAACTTGCAACATTGCATCAGAACGAAACGTTGGTGGCTGCAGAACAGCCAAATATCTCTGGCGGCGGCATCGCGCTGTCAGTTGATCTGTCGGGTGATAAAGACAAGCTGATCGGCTATCGCGGAAAGCATCACACAGCTGTTGTCGATGTCGATAAGCGAGCTGCCAATGACGTTCTCGACTTCTGGGAGCCGATCTATGATCGTGGGTCGCGTGAACTGGTGCTCGACCCGGATGAATTCTATATCCTCGTTTCGCGCGAAGCGGTGCATGTGCCGCCGCTTTTCGCAGCGGAAATGACGCCTTTCGACCCGCTGGTCGGTGAATTCCGTGTGCATTATGCAGGCTTCTTTGATCCGGGCTTCGGTCACACCGCTGCTGGTGGAACGGGAAGCCGTGCGGTTCTGGAAGTGCGCAGTCATGAAGTCCCGTTCATTCTCGAACATGGCCAGATTGTCGGCCGTCTTGTTTATGAGCATATGTTGAATCGCCCGAAAGCGCTCTATGGCCTCGATCTGGGATCGAACTATCAGGCGCAGCAACTTAAGCTCTCCAAGCATTTCAGGTGATTGCGTTCTTCCTGATCCCGTTCGTATAAAGTGGGATGTGGTGGAGGACTGCTTAGGTGAGAAATGGGAAGGATGAGGTTCGGGAAATCATAACGGATGTGCCATCGCGCCGTCTGTCCGTGGGCATCGTTGCGTTGCCCGGTTTTACGCTGACGGCCCTCAGCCTGTTTCTCGACCCATTTCGCCTTGCAGCCGATGATCGTGATAAAAGCCGCCAGATCCGGTGTGCCTGGAAAATCTGCACATTGTCGGGCGATCCGGTCACATCCAGTTCCGGTATGGTGATTGAACCGACAGCACCCATCGGTGAGCTGGATGAGTGCGATTATGTGGCAGTTGTCGGCGGTTTGCTTGCGCAGTACCGCCCGCGTCAACAGGCTTTGATTGACCTTATCAAACGTGCCAATAAGCGTGGCAAGACCGTTGTGGGCCTTTGCACAGCAGCCTTTCTGCTGGCTGAGGGCGGCTTGCTTGATGACCGAAACTGTTGTGTCAGCTGGTTCCATCGTGATGATTTTCTCGATCTTTTCGATGGCCATACCGCTGATACGACAAGCCTTTTTCATCGCAGCGGACGGCACTATACCTGTGCGGGTGGCCTGGGCGCGGCATCGCTTTCACTTTCGATCATCCAGAATGAAATCTCCGAGGAGTTGGCACGTAAAAGCGCGTCGATCCTTATGATCCCCTATGAGCTCGTGCGCTCGGAACAGCCGGCGTTGAGTTTTAATGGTGTGCGTTCACCGATGATCCGTAAGGCGATCCGCATTTTTGAGGAAACGCTGGAAGAGCCAGTTCCGATGATCGATGTTGCGCGCAAGCTGGGCATATCGGTGCGTCAGATGGAGCGCGGTTTTCGCATGGCGGTGGGGCGCACGGCTTTTGAGGTGCGTGAAGAATTGCGCGTTAAAAAGGCGCGGGAGCTGCTGTCTGAAACCGGGCTATCGTTGCTGGAAGTGGCAGTCGCCAGCGGCTTTACGGATACGCGTAGCATGAACCGCTCGTTTGTGCGCCAGAAGCAGAAGCCGCCACGCGATTATCGCAAAGAACGCTGAATTTATGAGCTTACTTGCGAATCCTGCGCCGACGACCTATTTTCCGCGGCGAAACTGCCAGGTTGGCAGGCGACCAAATACTGGAGATTTGCATGTCTGATGGTGTAAACCGTTTTCTTGGCGATACGCCTGCACGCGTGCTGATCAAGCTTGTGCTGATCTCGCTGGTGGTTGGCGTGGTGATGAGCGCGTTCCATTGGACGCCTTACGATATCCTCTATGGCATCCGTGATTTCGTTCTGCGTCTTTGGAACATGGGCTTCTCTGCCATTGCAGGTTTTGCCGATTATCTCATCCTCGGTGCAGCCGTCGTCATTCCTGCCTTTATTTTGCTCCGTATCCTGAGCTACCGGAAATAATCAGAGCATTTCCTGCGAAAGTGCGAAGCGGTTTTGCGTAGGATAATGCGTAGTAAAAAGCCTTTCGGAAGCGGGAAATGCAAGACAACGACACTTTTAACCTTACCCGGCGTGGGTTTCTGATCCTCGCCGGTGGCGCTCTGGCTTTTGCGGCTTTGCCCGCGGGTTTTGCAGACGCTGCGGCAGACGTTGACCCGACAGAGCTCTTCAATCAGATCCGCAAGTCCAACGGTCTGCCGCTTATGGCAACCAACGGCAAGCTTGAGCAGGCAGCGCTTTATCAGGCACGTCGTATGGCGAGCCATGGCAAGATCGGCCACTCGGTCGGCTGGGGCAATGGGTTTGTTTCGCGGCTCAAACAGGCTGGTATTCGCGGTCCAGCTGCAGAAAATGTCGCGTCTGGTCAGCCCAATACGCAGGCCGTTTTCGATGCCTGGATGAAATCACCAGGGCATCGCAAGAATATGCTTGATCCGACCTTCGAGCATTATGGCCTTGCATGGGCGACGCCTGAAAACAATCCGCGTCGCCTCTACTGGGCGATGATGCTCGGCCTCTGAATATTGTTGAACGCGCTCCTGACATAAGGCTGCCAGGGCTGCGACAATTCGGTGGCCGAATTCACTGTCGTTTTGAATGATTCCAGAATAGAGCTTACCGATATTGCGACCGATATTCGAGGAAAGCCAGGGATCAGATGCTGCACGATCAGAGCATTGTTTCCAGACCATTTGAAGTGACCCATCGCATGGTGATGATGATCGCCGTGCCGATGACACTCGCCGCCGTTACCACGCCCTTGCTGGGGTTGGTGGATATGGGTGTCGTCGGTCAAATGGGGCAGGCCGAATTGATCGGTGGCCTCGCTATCGGCGCACTGGTTTTCGATTTTCTGCTGACCATGTTCAGCTTTCTGCGCTCCGGCACAACCGGGCTCGTCGCACAGGCGGTGGGAGCAGGCGACAAGGCGGAAGAACAGGCCATATTCTGGCGGGCTATCATTATAGCGATTGCTGCTGGCTTGCTGATGATCCTGAGCCTGCCGCTCGTGCTGACTGTTGCGTCTGATTTCATTCACCCGACACCTGCCACTCAGGAAGCGATGGTGACTTATGTGTCAATCCGGATGCTTTCGGCACCGGTGGCGCTTATTAATTATTCCGTACTGGGTCTGCTGCTCGGACGGGGGCAGGGTATTCTGGGGCTCAGCCTTCAGGTGCTAATTAACGGTATCAATATTATTCTCTGCATTGTGCTCGGGCTGGAACTTGGCTGGGGTGTGGCGGGTGTTGCATGGGCCACGGTGACGGGCGAAACTGTTGCGGCAATCGTTGGCCTCACGCTTGTTGCGCGCCACTTCAATCGCACGACAGGACGCAGGCCTGATTGGGCGCGCATCTTTCAGAAAGAAGGTCTTGTGCGGATGGTCGCGCTTAACCGCGACATCATGATCCGCTCCATTCTGCTTTTAACAGCCTTTGCATTCTTCACCCGCGCGGGCTCAGAGCTCGGTCCGGTGACGCTGGCGGCAAACGCGGTTTTGATGAATTTCTTCCTCGTCTGCGGTTTCTTTCTCGATGGTATGGCCGCAGCGGTCGAGCAGATCGTAGGCCGCTCGGTCGGGGCGCGCTATAGCCCGGCATTTGTTCGCGGTGCGAAACTCACCTTCGTTTGGGGGCTGGTCATGGCCAGTTTGATTGCATTCACTTTGCTGGTTTTTGGTGATGCGATTATCGACCTTCTGTCGAAGGCTTCCGATGTGCGCGATGAGGCGATCAAATATCTGCCATGGGCGGCATTAACCGGGCTCACCGGCCTGCTCGCATTCCATATGGACGGCGTTTACATCGGCGCAACATGGTCGCGCGATATGCGCAACATGATGTTCTTCTCGCTGATATTCTTTTTGGCTGTGCTTTATGCAGTAAAGCCCGTGATGGGAAATCACGGGCTTTGGCTGGCAATCAATCTGTTCCTATCGATCCGCGGCATCACGCTTCTGGCGTTGCTGCCGCGCAGATACAGAACAGAGTTTTTTAAAGCATGACCCCGAAAAGTGGGAACCAGTTTTCGGGGTCATGTTCAGGAGAAGTTTAGTCAGGCAGACGGCGCGCGGCCCACTCCTTCGTGTCGCGGTCGCGCAGATCAGAAATGCTTGCCACGCCTTCTGTTTTGACGGCGTCTGAAAGTCCGCGCACGATTTCGGATGCGAGACCGGGACCACGATAGATCATGCCGGTGTAAAGCTGGATGAGATCAGCACCCGCCTTGATTTTCGCAAGGGCGGTTTCAGCACTATCAATACCACCGACACCGATCAGCGGCATGTCAGCGCCGACGCGCTCGCGCATACGTGCCAGAATGATCGTCGAACGCTCAAATAGCGGTGCGCCCGAAAGGCCACCTGTTTCTTCGCGGTTCTCTGTGCTGTTCAGACCATTGCGCGATAGTGTTGTGTTGGAAACGATAATACCGTCGAGCTTCTGCTCAAGCGCTTCTGCCGCAATATCATCAAGCTCTTCGTCTGCAAGATCAGGCGCGATCTTGAGGAAAACCGGACGCTTCAGCGTACACATCTGGCCTTCTTCATCGCGGGCAGCAAGCACACGCGAGAGCAGCTCGCGCAGCGCATCGCGGGATTGCAAATTGCGCAGGCCCGGCGTGTTGGGCGAAGAGATGTTCACGGTGAAATACCGCGCCAGCTGATAGAACTTGCGAATACCGGCTACATAATCGCCGATACGGTCTTCAGCATCCTTGTTGGCACCGATATTGACGCCGACAATACCGCTCTTTCCAGCGCGCTGCGAAAGGCGCTTGAACGCTGCATCGTGGCCTTCATTGTTGAAGCCAAGACGATTGATCACAGCACGATCATCCACCAGACGGAAAATACGCGGGCGCGGATTACCACTCTGCGGACGTGGCGTGATGGTGCCGACTTCGGTAAATCCAAAGCCGATCTTCAAGAGTGCATCAGGGACTTCGGCATTCTTGTCATAACCGGCTGCCATGCCCACGGGATTTGGAAACTGTAGACCTGCAATCTTAACCGAAAGTGCCGGGTCATGTGGACGGCTGCAGGTGACAATGCCAGTTTTCAGCCCTGCGATGGACAGACCATGCGCTTGCTCGGCGTCGAACGTAAACAATGCACGTCGCCCAAAAAGTTCAAAAAGCCCGCTCATTTGTCCTCAAGCTCCGGGAAGATGTGGAGACCATCTTTGTCGAGCAGCAATGGCTCGACCTTAACCACTGCCGATAGTGGCAGCATTGCATAAAGATGCGGAAACAGCGCCCCGCCGCGCGAGGTTTCAAATTTCAGCGCATCGCCCAAGGCGGCTGTATCTACGCTTACCAGCAGCAGATCCGTTTGCCCGGCAAAATGTTTGGCGGCTGTTTCGCGCACCTGTTCACTGGTGGAGAAATGGATATAGCCATCGGCAATATCAACGGGTGCCCCGGTAAAATTGCCAGCCTCTTCTGCCTGCGCCCAGAGATCGCGCGGGGCGATCTTGTAGATGGTCGTTTTGGTCATGGCGGCTCTCTAGCCCGAATTTATCAGAAAATCAAAGCATGACTTGTTCGTTTTTCGCGCATAGCTCCCATATGATGGGGGTAGGCTCAAGCGCATCCCGAAAAGTGCAAAGCAGTTTTTGGATAAAATGCGCGAAGAAATAGAGTGCATCCCGAAAAGTGTGAAGCGGCTTTCGGACGGGATGCGTTTAAACAGGCTATTAGGGAGACAGAACCATGTCTGGCAAAAACATGCCGTTGTTTCGCACACTCGCCACGGTTTCACTTCTTGGGACCGGCTTTATTGCCAGCAGTGCTTATGCGCAGGAAAATGGCCGCTATCGCCTTGAAGGCACGGAAACCGGCTATGTGCGGCTCGATACGCGAACGGGTGCGCTTTCAGTCTGCAATGAGCATCAGGGACAGCTTGTCTGCAAGATGGCAACCGAAGACCGCGAGGCTTATGAGAACGACATTTCCGATCTGCAGGACCGCGTGAAAAGGCTTGAGGATAAGCTTGCAGCAGTTCAGTCGGGTGCTGCATCTGCTATGCCGTCAAAGCTGCCGTCCGATGCAGAGTTCGAACAGTCGCTTGGTTATATGGAACGCTTCATGCGCCGCTTCATGGATGTCGCAAAGAGTTTTGACAGTGAGCCTGAGAAGCCAGCGAATGGTGCACAACAGTAGGCCTGTCGTTATTTAGTATTGCTTGCGTGTTTTGCCTGAAAATGCTTGCCTTCCCTAGTCTACTTTACCAATAAAGGGGGGTGGCAGGGGAGGAAAGTCCGGCAATGCAGGGCTGGGGAATTATAGGCGTCGCATTTCTGTATCTGTTGATGCTGTTTGCTGTGGCAAGCATCGGCGACAGACGTGCTGCGCGCTGGAGCAGTGCCCCGCGTCCCTATATTTACGCACTCAGTCTTGCCGTTTACTGCACGTCGTGGACCTTCTTCGGCTCGGTCGGTTTATCAGCCCAGCGCGGGCTTGAGTTCTTAGGCATTTATATCGGGCCTATTCTGGTCTTCACGCTTGGCAATCGTCTGCTGCGTCATATTGTGCGGCTTGCTAAGGCCGAACATATCACTTCCATCGCCGATTTTCTGGCAGCGCGCTATGGCAAGAGCTTTGGTGTGGCGTCGCTGGCAACCTGTATCGCAGCGGTAGGGTCCATTCCTTATATCGCGCTACAGCTCAAAGCTGTTTCCGGCAGTGTCGGTCTGGTGATGGAGCATTACGGCTCAGCCTTTGATCCTTCGTCCTTTGTGTTTGGCGATATTTCGCTGCCCGTGGCAGCGGTTCTGGCGGTCTTTGCGATCCTGTTCGGTACACGCCACACGGATGCGACCGAGCACCAGAATGGGCTTATTCTGGCGGTTGCGCTCGAATCACTGATCAAACTCTCCGCCTTCCTTGCTGTGGGATTGGCCTGCACTTTCTTCGTGTTTGGGTCGCCTGGCGAACTGATAGAAAAGATCTCGCAATCGCCCGCAGCGCTTGATGCATTTCACTACGAAACATCCATCGGCACATGGATTGTGCATACGATGTTGAGTGCTGCGGCCATCATTATGCTGCCGCGCCAGTTTCATGTGACGGTTGTGGAAAGCCGCAGCGAAAAAGAACTGCGCACGGCGTCGTGGCTGTTTCCGCTCTATTTGATCCTGATTAATATCTTCGTTTTCCCGATTGCGCTGATTGGCGTCATGACGCTTGGAAATACGGTGAGCGGCGATCTTTATGTACTGGCTTTACCACTTTCAGCCGGCGCACACTGGCTGGCATTGATTGCGTTTTTAGGTGGGCTTTCGGCTGCGACCGCAATGGTGATTGTTGCCTGCGTGGCGCTCTCGATCATGATCTCCAACCACCTTGTTCTGCCGCTGATCATCCGCAGATTGGCCGTGCGCCATCCGACAGAGCAGCGTGATCTGACGATGATCATTCTCAATACCCGGCGGCTGACGATTATCGGTATTCTGGCACTGGCCTTCGCCTATTACCGCATGGCGTCGAACAATATTCATCTCGCATCCATTGGCCTCATATCCTTTGCGGCCATTGCGCAATTCGTGCCGTCTTTTATTGGCGGCCTGTTCTGGCGCAATGCCAATGGACGCGGAGCGATGCTGGGCCTTTCGGCGGGCTTTCTGATCTGGGCCTACACTCTGTTGTTGCCGACGGTTGCGCCTGAAAATGCTGCCATTTTGCGGGATGGATTTCTGGGGTTCACGGCTCTACGCCCAGAAGCGCTGTTTGGCACTGACATGCTACCGCTCACCAATGGCGTGGTCTGGAGCCTAGCCGCTAATACGTTGTTCTATCTTCTTGGCTCGCTGTCGCGTGCCTCGACGCCGCTTGAACGTATTCAGGCCAGTATTTTCCTGCCACGCTATTTTATCGGCACCCCCACGCTCAAGCGTTTCCGCACAACCGTTACCGTTGCCGAACTCAAAGCAACCATGGCCCGTTATCTCGGTGCCGAACGTGTAGAGCGCGCTTTCCTGCGTTTTGAAGGGCGTGAGCAGCGCAGGCTTGATCCGGGCATGACAGTTGACACGCCGCTCATCCGCTACGCAGAACAATTGCTTGGCACGGCCGTCGGCTCTTCGTCGGCACGTCTGGTTCTGTCCTTGCTGCTCAAGCGCAATGACGCATCAGCACGCGATGCGCGGCAGTTGCTGGATGATGCTTCCGTTGCCCTGCAACAAAACCGCGATCTTTTGCAGATCGCTCTCGACCAGATGGACCAGGGTATCACGGTTCTCGATAAGGACTTGCGGCTAACCTGCTGGAACCGTCAGTTTCGCAGGCTGTTCGATCTGCCTGATGAAGTGATGCAGGTGGGCATACCGGTATCCGAGATTGTGGAGCATCTGGCGCGTAGCGGCGATCTCGCAGCCAATGCACAGAACGCCGCCATTCGTTCGCTGGCGACATTGCGCAAACCGTGGCGTCTGACGCTGAAATCGACGGGTAAGGTGTTGGAAATCAATTCCAATCCGATGCCAGATGGCGGTCTCGTGGCGACCTATACCGATATTACTGATGAGGTCGAGGCGGATATCAGCCGTCAGCGGGCCGCGGAAGTGCTGGAGCAGCGCGTTGCTGACCGTACGGCAGAACTAACCCATGTGAACCAGAAACTTGCCAAAGCGCAGAGCGTCGCCGAAGAAGCCAATCTGGGTAAGACGCGCTTTCTTGCTGCGGCTGGTCACGACATTTTGCAACCGCTCAATGCAGCACGGCTTTACAGCACCGCACTGGCCGAAAAACTCGGTCGTGCAGAAACAAGCCAGCTCGCCCGAAACATCGATTCTTCACTTGAATCAGTGGAAGCCATTCTCGGAATGGTCCTCGATATATCGCGACTTGATACGGGTGCGCTGAAGCCTGAAGTTTCGGCCTTCCGGCTCGACCGGCTTTTGAGCCAGATCGCCACTGATTTCACGCCGATGGCACGCAAAAAAGGGCTGAAACTGCGCGTGGTTCCATCGAGTATCGTGGTCAAGACTGATCGCAACATGCTGCGTCGTCTTATCCAGAACCTCGTTTCCAATGCTATCAAATACAGCCGTAAAGGCGGCATTCTCTTAGGCGTCCGTCGTCGCGGCAATGTTGTGGAATTGCAGGTGCTTGATACAGGTATCGGTATCCCGAAGCCGAAGCTTAAACTCGTTTTCCGCGAATTCACGCGCCTCGATGAAGGAATGCGCGAGGCAGAAGGACTGGGGCTTGGTCTTTCGATCGTCGATCGTATCGCACGGATGCTCGAACTACCGCTGACGGTTTCATCGGACCCGGGCAAGGGTAGCGTTTTCACGCTCTGTCTTCCGATCAGCGATGAAGCGGTGCCGGTTGAGGAAATCGCCAGCCGCAAGGGCGTGAAACGTGCCTCCAGTCTGACAGGGCTTGACGTGCTCTGCATCGACAACGACGCTAATATTCTGGCCGGAATGGAAACCCTGCTCAATGGCTGGGGCTGCAATGTGACAACGCTGCGCGGGGGTGCTGGGCTGAAAGTGTTCTGTGTGGAGCGTGAAGTGGCGCCGGATATTATCGTGGCTGACTATCATCTCGATAATGAGAACGGGCTGGATATGATCGGTTTCACGCGCGAGAGTTTCGGGCATGAGATTCCGGCTATTCTGCTGACGGCTGATCGTTCCAAGGAAGTTCGCAAACGAGCCGACGACGAGAACGTGACGGTGTTAAACAAGCCGCTGCGTCCCGCAGCCCTGCGCTCGCTTTTATCAAGCGCATTGCATCAGCGCCAATCAGCAGCGGAATGAATTATCAGAGTGGCTCTGAGCTCAACGCATCATTACCGATGCGCGACAGCAGAATGACCGCCTGTGTGCGGCTGTCAACGCCAAGCTTCTGCAAAACAGCGGAGACATGCGCCTTGACGGTGGCTTCCGAAACATTCAGCTCATAGGCGATCTGCTTGTTGAGCAATCCCTCGGCGAGCATGGTGAGAACACGCGTTTGCTGCGGTGTAAGCGTTCTGATCTTGTTGATCAGCGCTTCGATTTCCGGATCATGTGCCTGATCAAGATCGATGTCCGATGGTGTCCAGATGTCGCCGGCAAGAACCGCATGTACGGCTTCACCAATGGCTTCCATACTGGCCGATTTGGATATGAAACCCGATGCCCCGAGTTCGACTGCGTGGCGGATTGTTGCGGCATCGTCGGTTGCTGAAACAATGATGATCGGCAGAGCAGGCTGAAGCGCTTTAAGCGTGACCAGACCGGAAAGGCCCGTGCCTCCGGGCATCGTAAGATCCAGCAGCAGCAGATCAATATCGTCGCGTTCTACGACCAGTTTCTTCGCGGCATCGAAATCGCCGACTTCGATGATTTCAGCCTCTTCAGGCAAACTGGACAGAACCTGCCGCAACGCGCCTCTGAAAAGCGGATGGTCGTCAGCGATGATAAACTGCATAAGCCTCGCACGCCATTTTCTATGTCCTCCCCGAGCGATGCATTATTACATGCAACTCTTTTGTTTTATGCCGATTTTCAATCCGGGCAACCAAAAATAGCGGTATTTGGCTTGAACATATGTCGCATTGCCGCCTTCTGGCCGCATTATGTGCTAATTTCACATATGAACGAGAGCAACCCGGCAAAGATGGGGACGGCTCTAACGGGAACGAAAAGGCACTTTATGACGCGCAATACGCTTTATCCTGAAATCCAGCCCTTCAAGGAAGAGATGCTGCAGGTTTCGCCTCTGCACCGCATCCATGTCGAGCAATGCGGCAATCCTGATGGCAAACCCGTTATCATGATTCATGGCGGTCCCGGCGGCGGCATCACGCCTGCCATGCGTCGTCTGCACGATCCCGAGAAATATCGTATCATCCTTTTCGATCAGCGCGGTTGCGGACGCTCCACGCCTCATGCTGAACTGCGTGAGAATACCACCTGGGATCTCGTGGCCGATATGGAGCATATCCGCGCTCATCTCGGTCTAGATAAATGGCAGGTATTCGGCGGCTCCTGGGGCTCGACACTGGGTCTGGCCTATGCCGAAACTCATCCTGAGCATGTCTCGGAAATCATTCTGCGCGGCATTTTCATGGTGCGCCGGTTTGAAGTCGATTGGATGTACTCCAATGGTGCAAGCATCATCTTCCCGGATCACTTTGAGGCCTATCAGGAGCATATTCCGGAAGATGAACGCGGTGATATGATCGCAGCTTACTACAAGCGTCTGACGGATCGAGATCCGCAGGTGCAGCTTGCTGCGGCTCGTCTGTGGGCGCGTTGGGAAGGATCGGTGTTGTCGATCCAGCCTGATCCAGCGCGTGTCGAAGCCTTCGGCGAAGACCTCTACGCGGTCGCTTTCGCCCGGATCGAATGTCACTATTTCCAGAACCGTGGCTTCCTCGAAAGCGATGACCAGCTTCTTCGGAATGTTGAGCGTATCCGACAGATTCCGGGCGTCATCGTTCATGGACGGTATGATATCTGCACGCCATTCATTAATGCATGGCAACTCAAGAAGATGTGGCCCGAAGCCGATCTGAAGATCGTTGAAGACAGTGGGCATTCCGTTACTGAACCGGGCATCACCCACGAATTGATTGAAGCAACAAAACGCTTTGCAGCATAAGATCAAAAATAAGGGGCGCATTTTCTGCGCCTCTTTCTTTAGCTAGTTTAAAAAAAGACGCCTCTAATTGGTGCTTTTTGAAAGTTCATCTTTTCTTTGAATATTTTCGCCTACAATCTAGCGAGCGAACAATTGTGATCGTGGCTGATCGCAGGAGTTCATCGTAGTGATTTATCTGGCGAAGCTTACCCGCAGCAAAGACGGCCCCGGTTAAGCTCGTGTTTGAGAGGGATACTGGCTAATGTTGAAAGAATTCAGAGAATTTGCTCTCAAGGGCAACATGGTCGATCTGGCCATCGGTGTTATCATCGGCGGGGCATTTGGTGGTCTCGTTAACTCCATCGTCAATGACATCATCATGCCGGTCATTGGCTTGATCACCGGTGGTATCGACTTCTCCAACATGTTCATCCAGCTTGCTGGCGATCCAAAGTCCACGCTCGCTGCTGCTCGTGAAGCTGGCGCGACCATTGCTTATGGTAACTTCGTTACCCTGCTCATCAACTTCCTGATCGTTGCCTGGGTTCTCTTCATCGTGGTCAAGGCGATGAACCGCCTCAAGAAGAAGGAAGAAGCCAAGCCGGAAGCTGCAGCAGAGCTGCCACGCGATGAAGTTCTGCTGGCCGAAATCCGCGATCTTCTGGCAAAGCAGAGCAAAGCCTGATTGCTTTCAGAATATTTTAACAAGAGCGGAGCCTTCGGGCTCCGTTTCTCGTTTGATCCATCAATAAGGCTGATCGGATCATCACAAAATACCACATGATTTCATGTGTGCTCCTTGCTAATCAGGTGCAAGCACAACCGGATTTTATGTGGGAACAAATGACGCTTATCGCCAAACTTCGACCTGAAGCAGCCCAGTCACCCGAAAGCGGCATTGTTGCCGTTGCCAATCATGGCCGGGGTAAGCCGGGACTAATTCCGCTGTGGGTTGGAGAGGGCGATCTGCCCACTCCTGATTTCATCCGTGAGGCGGCCCAGAAGGGTATCGCAGATGGTGAAACCTTCTATACGTGGCAGGCTGGCATTCCTGAACTCCGTGAAGCGCTTGCCCGTTATCACGCGCGTCATTTCCCGCAATCCTTCAATCCTGAAAACTTCTATGTCACCGGTTCAGGAATGCACGCCATTGAAATGGCGCTGAAGGCAACCACTGGTGCGGGTGAAGAAGCAATCTATCTTTCACCTGCCTGGCCTAACTTTGTGGGTGCGGCAGGGCTTGCAGGGGCAGTTCCTGTGCCGGTCGAGCTCGAATTCGGCGCCAATGGCTGGGTTCTCGATCCTGAGAAGATTGCTGCTGCGATTACACCACACACCCGCGCCATGTTCATCAATACGCCGTCCAATCCGACTGGCTGGACTGCCGATATTGAGACGCTGCGCTTCATCCTCAATCTGGCCCGTGAGAAGGGCATCTGGATCATTGCCGATGAGATTTACACCCATTTCTATTATGGCGGTGGGCGTGCGCCATCCTTCATGGATATCATGGAGCCGGATGACCGTATCATCTTCGTCAATTCCTTCTCAAAGAACTGGGCGATGACAGGCTGGCGCGTGGGTTGGATGACGGTACATCCGTCCATCGGCCCTGTTGTTGAGAACATGATTCAGTATTCCAATTCCGGTGTGGCGCAGTTCATGCAGCGCGGTGCGGTTGCGGCGCTCGACCATGGCGATGACTTCATCGCCATGCAGGTGGAGCGTGCGCGTTCAACGCGGGACCGTCTCTGCGCGACATTGCAGGAAACTGGCAGGGTGCGTTTGGCGCCGCCACAGGGTGCTTTCTATCTGTTCTTCGGCGTCGAAGGTGTGACGAATTCGGTTCAGGCTGCAATCGATATGGTCGATAATGCAAATGTCGGTCTTGCACCGGGCAGCGCATTTGGTCTGGGCGGTGAGGGCTTCTTCCGTCTTTGCTTCTGTCGCGATCCGCAACAGGTTGATGAATCGGCAGCGAGGCTGGTGCAGTGGATCAATCAGAGATAAGCGGTTAGCTCCGGATAGGGCATTATCGCGCAAATCGACCCTACTGCCACTATCTGGCAGCAGGGTAATGCGATACATCTCAGATTATGTCCCGATCAGAACGTCTTTTTGAACTCTTGCAGGCATTGCGCCGTCACCGTCGGCCGGTTAGTGGCAAAACGCTTGCCGCGGAAACCGGTGTCAGTATCCGCACGCTGTATCGCGATATTGCAAGTTTGCAGGCACAAGGGGCAGTGATTGAGGGCGAACCGGGTATTGGTTATGTACTCAAACCCGGCTTTCTGTTGCCTCCATTGATGTTTCGTCCCGAAGAGATCGATGCGCTGGTACTGGGTGCGCGGTGGGTGGCGGAGCGAACCGACCACAAGCTTCAGGGTGCTGCAAAAGGCGCACTTGCACGCATAAGCGCTGTCTTGCCCGATGAATTGCGGGCAACGCTTGATACCTCAACGCTCCTTGTCGGTCCGAGTGCAAAGCTGCCGACCGATGGCATCGATACTGCAATTCTTCGCGAAGCGATCAGGGCTGAACGCAAAGTACTGCTCGATTATCAGGACGGCAATGGCCAAGTGACAAAGCGCGTAATCTGGCCGTTTGCACTTTCATTTTTTGATGATGCGCGCGTGCTCGTTGCGTGGTGCGAATTGCGTGAAGGCTTCCGGCACTTTCGCACGGACAGAATTGCTGCGGTTGACGTTGTGGAACAGCGTTATCCGAAACGCCGTCAGATTCTGTTGCGTGAGTGGCGTGAGACACAAGGAATTAAACCACGCGAATTATGATGCTGCCAAAAACTGGCAGTGTGTTGCTGTAGATCGAGGATGTCACAATTTTACAGAGGACATTTTGATGATCGACAAGAACAGTATCCTGCTTTTCGTCACCGACACAGACGCAAGCATTCGCTTTTATACAAAGCTGCTCGGGCAGGAGCCGGTAGCAGCCAGCCCGACATTTGGTATGTTCATTTTGCCTTCTGGTCTTGGCCTGGGCCTCTGGAAAAAAACTGGCGTTGAACCGGCACCAACCGCCGCAGGCGGGGCGGTGGATCTTGGCTTCCGCGTGAATGAACCGGGAATGGTCGATTCAATGTATGTTGATTGGAAGGCGAAGGGGGCTTTCATCCTCATGCTGCCGACCGACCTTGATTTTGGACGCAGTTTCGTTGCTGCCGATCCGGATGGGCATCGCCTTCGGGTCTACACAGTCGATGATGAATAGCAAAAAGGCCGGTGAAAACCGGCCTTTTTTGATGCTTTATTGCTGAACTTATCAGCCGCCCGCTTTGGAAACCATCAGCGGAATGATGCGGTCTGAATTCGCAGCTTTCGGTGCGTCCGGTTCCGCAAATGGAATGCCGAGCGTGTTCCAGACTTCCAACAATGCATCCTTGAGACCATCAATCAGCAGGTCGTCATGCAATGGTGACGGAGTGATGCGCAGGCGTTCGGTGCCGCGTGGCACAGTCGGATAGTTGATTGGCTGAATATAGATGCCATGCACGTCGAGAAGACGGTCGCTGGCTTTCTTGCAAAGTTCCGGATCGCCAACCAGAATTGGTACGATGTGTGTTTCCGAAGACATGACGGGGAACCCGGCGGCCGACAGAACGTCCTTGGCGCGCTGCGCCTGACGCTGCTGGCCATCGCGTTCGACCTGCGAAACCTTCAAGTGACGGATCGCAGCGGTCGCGGAAGCAGCAACCGCTGGCGGAAGCGACGTTGTGAAGATGAAGCCCGGCGCATAAGAGCGCACGGCATCGATGATTGCGCGAGAACCGGTGATATAGCCACCCAGCGCACCAAATGCCTTGGCAAGCGTGCCTTCGATAATGTCGATGCGATCGGCAAGGCCGTCACGTTCGGTGATTCCACCACCACGGGAGCCATACATGCCAACTGCATGGACCTCATCGATATAGGTCATGGCGTTATATTTGTCGGCGAGGTCTGCAATCTTTTCGATAGGCGCAATGTCGCCATCCATCGAATAAACGGATTCAAACACGATCAGCTTGGCGTGGGAATGGTCCGCAGCTTTCAGAAGCTGTTCGAGGTGCTCGACGTCGTTATGGCGGAAAATCTTCTTTTCTGCACCGGAGCGACGCACGCCTTCGATCATTGAAGCGTGGTTCAATTCGTCAGAAAGGATCAGGCAATTTGGAAGCAGCCGTGCAATTGTCGAGATCGATGCTTCGTTGGAAACGAAACCTGATGTGAAGACGAGACCGGCTTCCTTGCCATGCAGATCGGCAAGTTCTGCTTCCAGCTCTACGAGCGGATGGTTGTTACCCGAAATATTGCGGGTTCCACCTGCGCCGGAGCCTGTATTGTTGGCTGTATCGCACATTGCCTTAATGACATCAGGATGGTGCCCCATGCCAAGATAGTCGTTCGAGCACCAAACGGTGATCTCACGGGCGGTGCCATTGTTACGCCAGGTAGCTCGGGGGAAGCGGCCCACAATGCGTTCAAGATCAGCAAACACGCGGTAACGCTTCTCGGCGTGCAACTGGTCGATCGCTTCTTCAAAAAACCGGCGATAGTCCATTATACGCTCCTTGTTACTGCTCTAGTACCGCTTTTGCTCGATTGCGTCCATGCCGCAATGACGGGCAATTTGCCACGCTTTCGTGAAGCTGCATTGATCAAAATCAAACAAATAGCCGGTTTTCAGTATCTGAACAAAAAAGGCGAACTATCTGGTCATCAGGCGGTAGATGAATTTTGGTGCCAAATCTCGGCGGCGTACATAGACCCGCGGCATACCGAATGGATCGTCGGATGCTCGTGCGCGGGCACGGACAGTCGTTGTTGCAGTTTCATATCCGGCTTCGCGGCACATCTCGCGATGCACGGCATGATTCCCGCCATAGGGATAAGCGAAGTTAGTCACTTCTGATCCAAGCATGTCCTCGAGCATGGTCTTAGATAGGGCGATCTGCTGGCGGGCTTCGTCTTCCGGTATCTGTTCAAGATTGACGTGATCGATTGTATGCGCGCCGACTTCGTGGCCGAGTGCTGCCCATTCACGCATCTGCGCGACCGACATGCAGGGCGTCAAAGGCACACCCATGGCCTGATCCCAGACATTACTGCCACCAACCTGATTGGCGACAAAGTAATTGGTTGCCGTGAAGCCAAAATCGGCAAGAACCGGCAGCGCATTCTCATAATTATTGAGAAACCCGTCATCGAAGGTGATGACTGCGACTTTGCCGGTCTTCTCGCCTTTAATATAAGGCATGGCATCGCGCAGTGAGAGGCCTTGATAGCCGAGCCTCTTCAGCCAGGCCATCTGGTTTCGAAACTTGTCCGGATGCACCCAAAGCCCGCGAAAAGGGATCTTCTTATGCGGAAGAGGGGCGATCTGATGATAGAGAAGAATCGGAACAGCCATTTGTTTCACTTCGTTCTTGCAGAAAAGCGACGCACACGCATCCGGTAGATTGGGCGCAGGATCTCACGCGCAAGCTTATCTGAGAAGGACTTCTTGTGCTGGATGGTCGTCCCGCCAAGCTGTGCGGAGATTTCCTTGACCCCGCCTGGAATAACTGCAAGCGGCTGCAGGCCCGTCACCCAGCGCATTTGTACGGTGGTGTCGACAGGTCGGTCGAACTGTTCTGTCGCTGCAAGTAATTTCTGAGCCGTGTCGAAACTCACAAGCTGCGCCACCATACCAAGCCCGATTGGATTGGGAATAATGATGCGTATCTGGTCGTTGCGAAACACTTCGCGACCATGTTCGCGATCATCGCGGAAAGTGAAGCGTACGAAGCTACCTGGCTCAAAATGATTGGTGACGGCATGGAAGGCGGCGTTAAAAACGTCTGTCAGTTCGATGTCGTCTTCGATGATAAAACCGGCATCGAGTTTCTGATCAACAATGGCCTGCCAAGCTTTGCGATGCGACAGAAAGCACGCGATTTCATTCTTGCTCAATTCAAAGGGATAACGCGGCGCATGAAGTTTGCGGCGGTAAACGCGTTTGATTTCCGTGTCTGCGAGCGCGCGGCTGTCAACAGCGTCAATGACTTCCGTTTTGACAGGCAGTTCACGAATGAGTTTGTCGACTTGCGGTCCGCGATCGGTCGCGCGCGCCAAGTGGATGATAAAGGCCTTGATGTTCATGTAAAACCTGAGCGCGCAAAAAGTAAATTCAGCCGAAGCGGCGTTCTATATCTGCTATGCGCTTAATTTTCGCAAGTCACACTTACTAGCCTACTTTATGAAGATCTCCCGCAGCGATCTTTTCTTCGATCCACTTGCGCTCGGCTGCCCAGTCGTGCCGCTTCCAGCCTTCCCAGCTGAAGCCACAGATTTTGACGTCCCAATCGGGTAAAGAGTATTTACGCAGAACAAGCCAGATACCGAAGAAGCCAGTGCTGGGAAAGACTGTCTTCATGCGGTCAGCGCCAATGCCAAGCTCTTCACAAACAGCGAAATAATCCTGCGAAGGCATAATGCGGATCTTCTTTCCAGCACGACCGAAATAGTCAATTGCCTGATTGGTCCAGTCAGCGCGGCGGCCTTTTAGGCGTGAGAGAAAATTGGGGTGGTGGTGGAACCGCTTGATGATGCTCGGATGAAATGCAAACAGAACTTCTGGGGTATTTCGAACAATCTCAGAATTTATGAAAGTCGGATCTTTGATCCATTGTTCCATCTGCTTGCTCGATGTTGCAAGCATCAACATGTCGGTTTTTGTGCCGCTCATTCCGAGAGAGACGCGCGGTTCATTGAAACGAAGGACAAGATCGGCTGCGTCAATTTCAGAAGACAGATCACGGTCGAGAGGACCGTTCCCGACAATAAATATCGTTTTGTTCATACGTTGGGGAATCTTATTCTGTTAAGCCAGATAAACAGATTTAGTTAAAATCTGAAGATTACAAGTTTCGAACGCCCTCCTAACTCTATGGAGAGGTGTTTTGCCGATCACTTTTATCGCGGGCAGTAACGAACTGCGTTACTGCGGGTCGCTCATTGTGTCAGCGCTGACGTCATTGCAGCCATGCAGTTTATGCACTTCTCAAAACGATTAAAAAGACGGAAGCTTCATATTGGGAGGAAGGTAAAAAGCTCAGTACTTAGAGGGTGCTGAATATAAGGGGATACCACAATGAACCACCTCCGTACCCAGTTTTCCCGTTGGATGCAGTATCGCGAAAATCTGCGCGAGTTGAGCGGTTGCACTGACCGCGAGCTTTATGATCTCGGTCTGACGCGTGATGACATCCATCGCGTAGCCCGTGAAGCAGCTTTCGCCTGATTACTCAGGCGAAGCGTCTATCAGGCATCTTCAAACTTCACCCGGCTTTTTAAAGCGGATGTGAATGTCATCGCCTGCGAGATCAAAACCGGCATAGTTGCGCTGAAAGGCGATAAGGGCATCATTTACGCCCTTTGAATAATCGTCGTCATGCACTTCGACGTGATGCCGGTAAATGATGCGATCGTCTTTGTAGAATATAACCTGACCTTCCATGATGGCCTCCTGTTTAGCGCATCCCGAAAAGTGCGAAGCTGTATTCGGACAAGATGCGCGTAAGAAATAGGCGTGCAACCCTATGGGTGATGGGCGCGCGAACGCGTCCTGAACGTCGGTGTCTTCTATCGAGATAGGCGTTGGCTTGTTGCTTTCAAGCTTTGCCGCTGTTGTTTTCGCCTTTGCAAAGCGCAAGCCATGCTCTTGCGGCATGGGAAAGAAACGCGCCTTTGCGCCAGATCAAAGCCAAGTCCCAATTCACTTCCGCGTCTCTGATCCGATGGATGCGAACGCCGGGATTCTTGCGCTGTTCGGCGATCATTTGCGGCAGAAATCCAATACCCATGCCCGCGGCCACCAACTCGACAATAAAGTCGATCTGGCTGGAGCGCACGGCGACATGCGGAAACAACCCACGCTGATGGCACGCATCCAGAATGATATGATTGAGCGCGAAGCCGCTTTCGAAAAGAATGAAGGGCAGGCTCGCAATGTCCGACAAGGGAATGCCGCCATCGTCGATGAAGCTGTGATTGACGGGAAGCAGGGCTACGACCGGTTCGCAGCGGACCTCCTGCCATTCGAAGCTCTCTTCGACGGGCAGAAGCGAGGCGGCAAGTTCCACATCGCCAGCCAGCAAAAGCTCTTCCAGCCGCTTGCTGCCGTGTTCGACAAGCTGAATGTCGATATCGGGGTAGAGCTTGGTAAAGGCTGCAAAGACCGGAGCAAACAAAACGCTGGAGCCGATGGGTGGCAAGCCAAGTCGCAAGAGCCCGCGCTTAAGTCCGCGCAACTCGCCGAGCTCGGTCAGCATATCATCTTTTTCGGTCAGCATCGCCAATGCGCGGCGGTAGACGATTTCGCCTGCACTTGTCAGGCGGGGCGGGGTGGCTTCCCTGTCAAGCAAGATGAGCCCGAGTTCTTCTTCGAGCTGCCGCACCGTCTTGCTGACGGTGGATTGGGTGGCATTGATGGTGCGGGCCGCGGCCGAAAAGCCGCCCTGTCGCACCACTTCCACGAAAGCCTGAAAGCCACGTAAGTTCATAAGCTATTCTATTATGGAATAGCTGCAATGAAATCAATTCATTTCTGGAATGACGACGCAGCCCCTATATTGAATTCACAAACACCCGCATTGGAACATGACCATGACCGCCCATAACCTGATGATCCGCTTTCGCTATACGCTGCACAACAGCCGTCTGATGCAGATTGCGACCCTGTTCGGCTTCTGGCTGGCGGGTGAGGGTTTTGTCCGTCTGGTTGGTCTGCCGCTACCCGGTGGTATTGTCGGCATGGCGCTGGTTCTGGCGCTGCTCTTAAGCGGCCGCATCAGCCTGTTCAGCATGAAGCGTGGCGCGGAATGGTTTCTGGCAGAAATGCTTTTGTTCTTCGTTCCTGCGGTTCTCGCCGTTCTTGAGCATCAGGAGCTGCTCGGAATGCTCGGGGTGAAGATCATGGCTGTTATTTTGGTTGGCACGCTGACTGTGATGACAGTGACAGCACTTACTGTTGATATGTGCTATCGCCTGAGTGTGCGCTATGCCGCTAAGTAATCCCTATGTGGCGATGCTGTTTTGGTCAGCGGCCACAATCCTCCTTTACCTGGCAGCAAAGCGCGTCTACCGCCGCTTTCCAATGTGGTGGCTGACACCGCTTGCCGTTACACCATTGCTGCTGATGGCGCTTCTCATTGGCATGAATGAAAATTATCGCAGCTACTTTGGCGCAACACATTGGCTTGTGGCTTTGCTTGGCCCTGCGACCGTAGCCTTTGCCATTCCGATCTATCAGCAACGCGCAACCATTCGTCGGTACTGGCCTGTTTTGCTGGTCGGTGTGGTGATGGGCAGTTCGTCGGCGATGCTCTCCGCATGGGGGCTGGCGCACCTTCTTGGCCTCAATGATGCGATCAGCCTCAGTCTGATGCCGCGCTCGATGAGTACGCCTTTTGCCATGACGGTGTCCGGCGATATTGGCGGCACGCCTGACCTGACGGCAATCTTTGTGGTCATCACCGGCGTTTTTGGTGCAGCTCTGGGCGAACTCATGCTCAACTGGCTGCCATTGCGCTCGACGCTCGCACGCGGCGCGCTGTTCGGCATGGGCGCGCATGGTGCAGGCGTCGCCAAGGCGCACCAGATTGGCAGAGAAGAAGGTTCGATCGCTGGCCTCGTGATGGTGCTTGTCGGACTGGTCAATGTTCTGGCTGCGCCTTTCATTGCCCATCTTCTTTGAATCATTGTTTTAGCAGCATATTTTTCTACAAATGCTTATTTAATGAGCAGAACTCTTATATTCACATTTCTGCAACAAACTTAAGCATCGGCGTATTTGCATAACTGTTATGCGTTATTGGTCGTTGTTGAATAAAGAGGCTCAAGGTAAACATTGCTCATCGGGTTCACTCCTCCTCCCAGAACCCGATGACGAATACGGCACTCCTCCTCCCAGCCGTATTCAAGATCAGGCCGCGCATCCTCCTCCCGCGCGGCCTTTTTCTTTTTCTAATCTCCCAAAAACACATTCTGATCTGTTAACAGTGCGTCGCCGCATAGCCCCATGGGCATTTGAGCCGATGTAAACTATCTCTCGGGCAAGTTCACATTTGCGGTGAGTGCCTCTGTCTGAGAGACTTGCCGCCACAAAAGCGGGAGATCGCAATCATGACCAGCGGCATCCATCACCTCACGCTCATTACGCGCAAGGTTCAGGCCAATGTCGATTTCTATGCAGGCTTTTTGGGCCTGCGTATCGTCAAGCAGACTGGCGGCTTTGAAGATGCCGAGCAGTTGCACCTCTTCTATGGTGATCGCTCGGGCACGCCCGGCTCGCTGATCACTTTCCTCGTCTGGGAAGATGGTGCGAAAGGCCGTGTCGGTCATGGTCAGGTTAGCGAAATTGCACTCGCCATTGATCGCGCTTCCGTCGGCTTCTGGCTGGAGCGGGCATTGCGCTATCATGTGCAGTCCGAAGGTCCGGTGCAAGAGTTTGGCGAGCCAGTGCTGCGCCTGCGCGACCCAGATGGCGTGATCGTCAAGCTGGTCGGTAGCGATCTTGCAGCCAATGACGCATGGGTGTCTGGTGACGTTCCGGCAGAACATGCCGTGCGCCGCATCCGTTCGGCCACGATCTTGTCCGAGCAGCCTGAGCAAACTGTCAGCTTCATCGAGCGTTACTTCGGTTTTCATTCTCAGACGAAAGAAGGCACGATTGATCGTCTCGTTTCCGATTCAGGTGATGCAATTGACGTCCGCGACGCAAGTGGTTTTTGGCCGGGTATTCCGGGAACGGGTATTGCCGATCATGTGGCTTTCCGTGCCGCAACAACTGACGATGTGACGACACTGGAGAAGGAGCTTTCAAAGCTTAACTCCAGCGAAGTGAATGTGCATGATCGCAAATACTTCACATCTCTCTATGTCCGCGAGCCGGGCGGAACTCTGTTTGAGTTTGCCACAGACGCGCCCGGGTTCACTGTTGACGAAACGGTGGAGACACTCGGCCAAGCTCTTTTTGTGCCGCCGGGCAACGAGCAGCAGGCTGACGCGATCCGTGCTCGTATGCCTCAATTTGGTCTGCCGGGCGAGGAGCGGGTGATCTATCGCGAATTGCCGTTTGTGCATCGTATTCATCAGCCGGAAAACCCGGATGGCACGACGCTCATTCTTTTGCATGGGACGGGTGGCAATGAAAACGATCTCATGCCGCTTGCTCGTCTTGCCGCGCCTCGTGCAACGCTACTTGGTGTTCGCGGACGCAGCACGGAAGAGGGCATTCAGCGCTGGTTTCGCCGGTTCGACCTGAAACGGTTCGACCAGAACGACATCCGGTTTGAGGCGGAGGCTTTTGAAGCTTTTGTCGAGGGGGCGGTTGCTGCTTACGGCATCGACCCTGAACGAACTGCCTTCATAGGCAATTCCAACGGGGCGAATTTACTTGCGGCTTTCATGCGGCTGCATCCGCATGTCGTGCGTAAGGCTGTATTGCTGCGCGCAACGGATGTTTTGGAAGAGCAGCCAATTGCGGACCTTTCGGACGCTTCTGTCCTGTTACTCAACGGGATAGGTGATCCATTTGGAGATGCATCCGGCAAACTGGAAGCGGCCTTGCGGGCGGATGAGGCTGCAGTAGACGTTCTTTCCGCAGAAGGTGGTCACGGGCTGTCGGATGAAGATGTCCGGCTGACCGGTGAATGGCTGCAGCAAAAGCTCTGACCGTTTGTAAGAGATAAGAAAAAGGGCCGCCGAAGATCTCCGGCGGCCCTTTTGTTGTTTAATCAAGAGGCTTCAAGCCCTTTTCAATCGCCTGTCGTTTTCCTTCAAGGAATGGCGGCAGTGATAAGCTGTCGCCGAGGGTTTCAAGTGGTTCGTCAACTGCGAAGCCAGGACCATCGGTTGCGATTTCAAACAGAACGCCATTGGGTTCGCGGAAGTAGAGCGAGCGGAAATAATAGCGCTCGACCTCACCGCTTGATGGAATACGAAACGTTCTCAGACGATCCACCCATTCCTGCATGGTTTCCTGATCCGGAGTACGGAAAGCAACATGATGCACTGCACCTGCTCCCTGGGCAGCAGGTTCCAGATTAGGCTGCACAGCGATGTGCAACTCAGCACCCGCACCACCGTTACCCATTTCAAAGACATGGACATGGCCTTCGCCATCAGGCGATGCATAGTCGCCGGCTTCACGCATGTTCATCACCTTTTCCAGCACGATTTTTGTCGGTGCCAGATCCGGAACGCTTAGCGTGATCGGGCCAAGGCCACGTATCTGCCGCTCAGCAGGAACCGGGCTTTTCTCCCAGCTATGCGATGCGCCTATGCCGCCATCATCGGTCAAGCGCAGCCGCTGGCCTTCCGGGTCCTCAAAATCGAGAACTGCGCGACCGGCAATCTCGAATATGTCGCCAGTTTCGATACCCTTTCCTTTGAGGTGATTGCGCCACCAATCGAGGCTTGCAACCCCATTCACGCGCAATCCTGTCCGCGAAACACTGTGTGTGCCGCGCCGTTCACGATGGACGGGCCAATCGAAAAAGGTAATGTCAGTCCCCGGAGATGCCAGCCCATCGGCATAGAACAAATGATATGCGCTGGTGTCATCCTGATTGACGGTTTTCTTGACAAGCCGAAGCCCGAGTGTGTCGGTATAGAAGCGACGATTGCCCGGTGCATCAGCGGTAATGGCTGTCAGATGATGCAACCCTGTGAGTTGCGGCTTAAGTTCTGAAGTCATTGTATGTCCTCCTGCGCAAAGGCGAACTTGCCCGCGCTGTTGGCTTAAATATCGGGCGCTTGGGATCTGCAGAAAAGTGGCTGTTGCGGAAACAGTGTGTAACCAAGATGCCGCATCGAGACGATCTTTCCACAGCCCCCACATTTAGGGCTTGGCATATCCTCTCAGGTAAAGAATATATTAACCGCGCGCTCCGTGATGGTGAGAGCGCTCTTCGGTTTGTATCTTGTCAGGAGAGTTGGGTTTTGCGGAGCATCATTCGTCGTACTGCCCCGGCATTGCTTGTCTGCCTGACGCTGATCACCGGCTGTGCAAGCCGTCCGGATGGTGTTCTCGTTCCTATTGCTGCAAGTGTTCCCGGCGCATCAAAGGTCGATCTTCTGGTGGCAACTACGCGCGCGCCTTCCGGCAATCCAGGAACGCTATTTTCCGGCGAACGCGATCAGGATATCAGCCTGACGGAGATCATGGTCTCCATCCCGCCTGAAAAGAACCGCAAGGTCGGCGAAGTTCAATGGCCAAAGAAGCTGCCCGCCAATCCGCTCAAGGATTTTGCCACAGTTGAGGTCAAAGCGATCAATACCGAAACTGGTGCGCGTCAGTGGCTTCAGCACAGCCTGCCGAAATCTCGACGTGTGATGGTGTTTGTCCATGGGTTCAACAACACCTATGAGGATTCGGTCTATCGTTTCGCGCAGATCGTTCATGATTCAGGCGCCGAGGTTGCGCCGGTCATCTTCACATGGCCATCGCGCGGTAGCGTGTTTGACTATAATTACGATAAGGAAAGCACGAATTATTCGCGCGATGCACTTGAAACGACTTTGCGTAAAATCGCCGAAGATCCGCGTGTAAAAGATATCACCGTCATGGCTCATTCCATGGGCAGTTGGTTGACGGTTGAAGCTCTGCGCCAGATGGCGATCCGCGACAAGCGTGTTAATCCGAAGATTAGCGATGTCATTCTCGCGTCCCCTGATCTCGACGTGGATGTGTTCAGCAAACAGTACCGCGCGATGGGCAAGGACCATCCGCGCTTCACGCTTTTCACGTCGCGCGACGATCGAGCCCTGCGCGCTTCCCGCTTCATCTCGGGTAATGTTGACCGTCTCGGACAAATCGACCCTTCGGTAGAGCCATATCGGTCTCAGCTTGAGACGGCGGGGATAACCGTCATCGATCTCACACAGCTTAAAGCCGGAGACAGTCTCAATCACGGCAAGTTCGCCGCAAGCCCAGAGGTCGTGCAGTTGATAGGCCAGCGTCTCGTCACTGGCCAGACGATCACCGATTCCGACATCGGACTGGGTGAGCGTCTCGGTGCTGTGGCCCTTGGTACGGCGCAAGGTGTAGGCAGTGCTGCGTCGCTGGTTGTCAGTGCACCGATTGCCGTCTTCGATCCCAACACCCGCCGAACCTATAATGAGCAGATTGACAGGTTTGGCAGAACAGTGGGCGGTACGGTCAGCGGTGCAGTTGGTAACTAAGCGCGGGCTCTTTCATATATTCACTAGCAAATGCGCTGTTGTCATATTTGAGGGCGCGCTGTAGGACTGCGACAAAATCTGGTTGTTGGCAGGGAGACCCTCATGCAGATCATCCATACGATTGAAGACTTGCGGTTTGCGCTTGGCGCAGCCCGCAAGAGCGGTAAATCTATCGGCCTCGTGCCAACGATGGGCTATCTGCACAAAGGGCATCTCGAACTTGTTCGCCGCTCGCGCGAGGACAATGACGTCACCGTCGTTTCGATCTTCGTCAATCCGCTGCAATTTGGTGCCAATGAAGACCTCGACAAATATCCGCGTGATCTGGAACGCGATGCAAATCTACTCCGCAATGCGGATGTCGATTTCCTCTTCGCGCCCGCCGTATCGGATATGTATCCGCGCCCGATGCAGACTTTGGTTGATGTGCCAGCACTTGGTAACCAGATGGAAGGCGAGGCGCGTCCCGGCCATTTTGCGGGTGTCGCGACCGTTGTAAGCAAGCTTTTCAACATCGTTGGGTCTGACGCCGCTTACTTCGGGGAGAAGGATTTTCAGCAGCTCGTTATCATCCGCCGCATGGTGGACGATATGGCTATCCCGGTACGGGTCGTTGGTGTTGAGACGGTGCGTGAGGACGATGGGCTCGCCTGTTCGTCGCGCAATGTTTATCTGACAGCTGAGCAGCGCGCCGCGGCAATCATCGTGCCAAAAGCGCTGGATGAAGCCGAGCGACTTTACCGTTCGGGCGTAGATGATCCTGAAGCATTGGAAGTAGCTATTCGAGCATTTATTGCGTCAGAACCATTGGCGGCGGTGGAAGTGTTGGCGCTTCGCGATCCGCAGACGCTAGAGCGCCTTGAGACTGTTCAGGGGAGGCCGCTTCTCGTCGCTCTATTTGTACGTTTTGGAAACACAAAGCTGCTCGATAATCGCGTGATTGCACTTGCCGCACAGGAAAAGGCAGCCTGATATGAGCGTCACCGTTAAAAAGAAGCGCCTTTCACCGAAGGCAGTTCAAGCAATGAAGGGTGAGCGCCCGATTGTCAGCCTTACGGCCTATACGACGCCAATTGCCCGGCTGCTCGATCCGCATTGCGATCTTCTTCTGGTGGGCGATTCCGTTGGCATGGTGCTTTACGGCATGGATTCGACACTTGCCGTTACGCTCGATATGATGATCGCGCATGGACAGGCAGTGATACGCGGTGTTGAACATGCCTGTGTAACGGTCGACCTGCCATTTGGCACCTATCAGGAATCGAAGGAACAAGCCTTCCGCAACGCGGCCCGCATCATGCAGGAAACCGGCTGTGACGGTGTGAAGCTTGAAGGCAGCGAGGAAATGGCTGAGACGGTTGAATTCCTCGTCAAGCGTGGCATTCCGGTCTTCGGTCATGTCGGGCTGATGCCGCAGCAGGTGAATACGGTTGGCGGTTTCCGCTCACTTGGTCGTGATGATGAAGAGGCCAACCGCATCCGCCGTGATGCGCGGGCCATTGCAGAAGCTGGTGCGTTCGCGCTGGTCATTGAAGGCACGGTTGAGCCATTGGCGCGCGAAATCACGCAGACCCTGTCAATTCCGACGATTGGCATCGGTGCATCGCCTGCCTGTGACGGTCAGATTCTTGTTTCAGATGACATGCTCGGGCTGTTTCAGGACTTTACGCCGCGTTTCGTCAAACGCTTCACGGAGCTTGCACCGCAAGTGTCGGATGCTGCCAAAGCCTATGCGGACGAAGTGCGTGCCCGATCATTTCCTGGGGCGGAGCATGTTTTTGGCGTAAAGAAGTAACTAAGCTTACGGTCTGACTGCTTTCAAAAATAGATCCTGAACGCCGCGAACCATTTCATCGCGCTCTGTGATGTTTGAGCGGATGATAAAATCATCAACAGCGCCATGCAGCGCATGAAACAGCAGCGTTGCCAGCAAGCGTGTGTTTTCAATTGACCAAGCACCCGCTGTCATACCTTCGCTCAGCAGCTGATCAAGCCGTATGATTGCTGGGTTTTCCTGCATCACATGGCGCATAGGCGGGTGAAAGTCATGAAAAACCAGATCATGCAGTCGATAATTATCGAGATAGCTCGCAATGCCTGTGCTGGCCCAGACTGTGAGACGAGTGTTCCAGTCATTGGCTGGAACACTATTCATTGCGTTATCAAGCCGCTCGCAATAGAAGGCAATGAAGCGCTCGCGTAATGCCACAAGGATATCGTCCTTGCTGCGAAAATGCAGGTAGAATGTGCCCTTGGCGACATCAGCCTTGCGTACAATCTCATCGACGCTGGTAGCCGCGAAACCTTTTTCAAGAAAGATCGTTTCAGCAGCCGACATAAGCTCGCTGCGGCGGATTTCCGCCGGTTTGGTGCGGGGCTTGGTCTTGGCTGCTGGCAAATCCTTTACTCCGGTTTTCAGGCTGCTTCCAGTTTTGCGCGGATTGCAGCTTTGTCAAAAGCAAGTTGGTTGGGTCGAACAACCCGCTCATCAAGCCAGTGCAGGGCGGCATCGATATTTGAGAATGTACCAGCTGGCACGCGGAACAACTTTTCCGCATCCATGCGGCTTGCTTCCTCATACACGGATTCAGGCACAATGCTAATCATGCCCATGACCTGATGGCGGATGCGTTCGGCGTTCTGTTGAAACCATTGCTTGATTTCACGCGCTGCACCGTCTGGATGCTGAAGTGCATCCGTGTCGAGAAACCGCCGGATCGCAATGAAGGGCTTTCCTTCATCCAGCCATGCGTTCCAGCTATCGAAGAATGCGCGCAGCTCTTCAATGGTTGATGGGCCTTTGGCGAGCGTGACGATATAGGGCCACTGTTCGGTATCGTGAAACATAGGATCTCGCTTTTGCTGCGGACTTCGAGCGTCGGTTTAAACAGCATCCAGAAATTTGCGTTGCACGTCTGGAGGCAGCTGAACCCGGCCGCAAGCACTCATGTCTCGTGGTTATTGGGGCTGACAACCTGAAAGACCTGCACGCACACATTAGCCGGTCTCTCAGGTCGCCAATTTCACTGACTGATAGTCAGTCATTTATAATTTGCATGAAAATATGAATAAAGCAATCATGTTTCTTAAAAGAAGCTGATGCGACCAGCTGGCAGAGAGGGCGCCACCACTCAATCCGAATGAAGGTCCTGCCCGCAACTCGCAGGCAGGCCTCCCGTGCTTTAGATCACTGGTCGCAAACGTTACTCTGCCAATAGCGATAAAGCGCTTCCACATCGCCATTTGTCAGCGTCTGCATCGCGCCTTTTAGCTGATCGTCAGTCCAGTCCCACCATTGCATTTCCAAGAGCATATTGACGCTGTTCTCATCGAAACGCGAGCGGATGGTGCGGGCAGGGTTGCCGCCAACAATCGCATAGGGTTCAACGTCACGCGTCACCAGTGCGCGCGTGCCAATAATTGCGCCATGGCCGATTTTTACACCCGGCATGATGATCGCTTCAGAGCCAATCCAGACATCATTGCCGATGACCGTATCGCCCGATGGAGCATAACCATTCGCGCTGCCTGCGAATATGTCCACTTCTGACATGAAGAAGAACGGGAAGGTGCTGATCCAGTCGTGTCGATGGCCCTGATTGCCCGCCATGATGAAGGCTGCACCTGATCCGATCGAGCAGAAGCTGCCAATGATCAACTTGTCGGCACCTTCATCGGGCAGGAGAAAGCGGGCGCAGTCGTCGAAGCTATGGCCATGGTAATAGCCGGAATAATAGCTATAGCGCCCGATAATGATGTTTGGATTTGTGACCTGTTTGTCGAGAGTGATGCCCTTGAATGGGCTTTCAAAGTAATTTTTCATGAGAATACTCACTGCATGAGTGCCGGTCTCAAGCGCATCCCGAAAAATGGGAACCGGTTTTCGGAATAGGATGCGCGTGAAACGAAAGGCTCGGCATTTATCCGCCTGCAAATATGCAAACGAAAACCCCGCAAGAAACCAGAGGTTTGCTTGCGTTCATGCTCCTGGTGATTGAGTGCTCAAATCACGGGAGCGCGGTGCAGGGGGTACTCGAACAGTTTATCATGGGTGTGATCATAGCGCCCATCACGGCGAAAGCCAAGGCGGGGGCTTAATCCCGCTTATCCAGCTTTTCGCCAAAGAATACTGCGATTTCAGCATTCATGCGCTGGTGAAGTGCAGTTCTCACGATGCCGGGATTATCAATGCAGAACCCGGCAACGAGCTTTGAAAGTTCTTCCGAGCATGGCGCGAGGAAGGTGAAGTGCCCGGCCTTTTCAATGACTTGCAACTGTGCCTTTGGCAGTTGAGGCGCAAGCGCCATGGCATTTTCTTGCGGCGATAATTCTCCATCCTGATCACCCACATAGATGAGTGTCGGTGCTGTGACTGACTTGAGAGTCTCGGCCCCGAAGATAACGCTCAGTGGTGCCATCAGGACATAAGCGCTGATGCGCGGGTCGGCTTGTGGGGCGAGGTCAGGGCGGTCAGTTCTGATCTTACCCTCTGCCTCGCAGACGCTATGATCATCTGGTCGTTTTGCGCAGTAAGCTTCAAATCGTGACAGGTCCGGCAGGCACCTGCTAGGATGAGGCCGGTTGTGCCACCTGCAGAAAAGCCGGCGAAACCGATGCGGTCCTTGTCGATATGGGGGGCGAGTGCAGCTTCGTCTAAAGCTGCCGTCAATGCTGCTGAAATCTGCATCGGGCGGCCATAGGTCGAGCTTACGGCACCCAATCGGCTTGGGTCAGCAAAGTTGTCGCCAGCATGGGTTAGGCTGATAACGATATAGCCATTGCGCGCAAGTGATGCACCGAGATCGTGATGTCCCCACATGCTGCCCATGGTGCCATGCGACAGCAGGATGAGCGGAAACTGTCCTTCTGCCATTGGCGATTTCGGCGAAGCCGCGACGTTGTAAGGACCCATCTTCGTGACTATTGCTTCATCGGTGCTGGGGTAAAATACAACTGCGTCCACCGGTTTGTTATCGACTGGGTCGATCACCACCAGCTTCTTGATGCCGCTGCCGGTGAATGTCTCGGCACTCGCCATGGGTGCGAAGCAAAGAATAACGGTGATCAGAGCGAACAGTCTCAACAGCATTTCAAAGCGATCCCAAAACAGGCAAGGTGCAAAAGCAACAAAGGGAGGCATGAGCCTCCCTTTGTTCGTCATATAGATCAGCGCTTACTTTTCGACGAAAGCCTTTTCGATCACGAAATGACCGGCTTCGCTCTGGCTTCCTTCTTCAAGGCCGAGGCCTTCAAGAATGATGCGCATATCCGCCAGCATTTCCGGGCTGCCACAAAGCATCATGCGGTCGTCTTGCTCGGAGAATTTCGGAAGGCCGAGATCTTCAAAAATCTTGCCGGAGGTGATGAGATCAGTGAGGCGACCCTTGTTGCGGAATTCTTCGCGCGTCACGGTCGGGTAATAGATCAGCTTTTCACGCACCATTTCGCCGAGGAATTCGTCTTCTGGCAGTTCTTTGGTGATCAGATCGGCATAGGCCAGTTCGTTCACTTCGCGCACGCCGTGCACAAGGATGATCTTCTTGTAGCGCTCATAGGCTTCCAGATCGCGGATGATCGACAGGAAAGGCGCTAGGCCGGTGCCTGTTGAAAGCAGCCACAGATTGTCGCCCGGAATGAGATTGTCATAAAGCAGCGTGCCAACCGGCTTTTTGCCAACGATCAGCTTGTCGCCTTCTTTAAGGTGCTGAAGCCGCGAAGTGAGCGGACCGTCCTGAACTTTAATGGAGAAAAACTCGAGCTGTTCATCGTAGACGCTGGAAGCAATCGAATAGGCGCGCAGCAGTGGTTTGCCGTTCACTTCAAGGCCGATCATGATGAACTGGCCGCTCTGGAAGCGGAGACCTTGATCGCGCGTGGTGCGGAAGGAAAACAGCCTGTCGGTCCAGTGGTGAACGTCAAGAACGGTTTCCTGATAAAAATTGCTGCTCATTGTCGGAACTGTCTCTGTTTCGCTTTTCACGGTATTCGCTTCAAATGAAGCAAACGTCTTTCATCGCAATCAAGGGGATCGCGTCTGGCTGCCTTCATGGTGGCTTCCGCGGAGGTCGTGATTTGCCGGTATGCTGCACCATGCCCGGCCGACGATTACGGAAATCGGAATAATGCTTCTATGTCCCGACATCAAGAGTTAATCAGGTTGAATGCGTCGCGCAATTAAATCGAATCCAAACGCAGTCTCAAGGAATGGTGTTCCAATCGTGAATACTTCCGAAGCATGGTATGCTCCGGAAGCGGCATTTTCGGTTTCAGCGCATGTCTCGGAAAAGTGGGAACCTGTTTTCCGATAACGACATGCGTGAAAAGGAGAAGATAGAGCGAGCATAAAGGGCTCAATTAATAGCGACCCGCTCTATTTTGAACTGCGAACCAGTGCTATCGCTGCAAAGAGCGCAATGCTCGACATGGCTGCAAAACCGATAAACAGCCAGAGGGCGGCATTCGATATACCTGCAAAGCCACCGGGGTTACTGAGCCCCGCCAGATTGGCAATCATCCCTGCAAGCGCTGCACCCATAGCTGTGGTGAAAAGCTGTACCGTAGTCAGGGATGCCGAAGCCAGATTCTGGTCCGCTGCTTCCGCACGTTTGAAAACGCGGGTGAGCAGGTGCGGCCATGTCATGCCGACGCCAAAGCCTATGATTGCCATGGCAAGGCAGATTGGCAGCAGGCTGGTCCAATGTCCCTCGCTGCCCGGCGGAACCAGAATTGCAAGTGTTACCATGCCTGCAATTCCCATGATGGGCGCTGCAAGGATAACCCGGTTAACGCTTTTGCCCGTTACGCCGGATGAGCCGATAGAGCCAAGTGTCCAGCTGCCGCCCATGAGTGCTGCAAGATAACCGGCAACCAGTGGCGACTGATTGTGCAGAACCTGGAAAAACAGCGGCACGAAGACTTCCGAACTCGTGACTGATCCCCCGAGAAAACCCATTGTGAGGTAAAGCGCGCCAAGGCGGCTCAGGCTGAATGTGCCTTTAGGCAGAATCCGCTTTGTCGACTTATGCTCGACCATAACAAGCAGCATAAGCACGGCAATTGCGACGACTACGCCTGCAATATTCCAGACGGCACTTGGTGAAATGCTTGCGGCTGAAATGATCAGAACAGCCGTCGTCAACAAGATCAGCTGGGGCCATGCAAGCCGATCTTTGTTTTCACCATCGCCTGCGCGTTTTGGCAGGATGAGTGTTGCCATAAGGGCAAAAATGCCAATCACCGGCACAAGCGACCAGAAGGCGGCACGCCAGACACCGAGTTCTGCAAAGATGCCACCAATTGCCGGGCCAACCAGTGTTGCCACACCCCACATGCCGGAAACCAGCGCAATGGCGCGTGGCCAGAGCGGTTCGTCAAAGACGATTCGGATCATGGCATAGGAGAGCGCCAGCATCATGCCGCCGCCAAGGCCCTGCACGACACGGCCTGCAAGCATGGCTGGCATAGAAGGCGCAAGGCCGCAGGCCAAGGTTCCTGCCGCAAAAATCACCGCTGCAACCAGGTAGGCATTGCGTGGGCCTGCCTGAGACAGAAGTTTCGGGACAAGCGCTGAGCCAAGAATAGACGCTGTAACGAACAGCGCAGTGTTCCAGGCATAATAATCCATGCCGCCAATATCGGCGACCACGGTTGGCAATATGGTTGTGGCAATGAAAACATTGATGGCGTGAAGCGCTACGCCACCGACGAGCGTTAGCGAACGGATCGCATTCTTGCCCGCGAACAATTCTCCCCAGCCTGCGGTAGCCCCTGCTGTTACAGTGGCGGCTGGATTTTCGGTCTGCATTTCTTTCCCTGGTCCTATCCCGCATTTCAGAGGCGGGTTAATGCCCGCTGTCCGCACGCGTTGGCGACCTTATAAAATGCTTTTTCAAACTTCGGAATGGGGCGCGAAGTAAAACAACGCCAATAAAAATCAAAAGGGGTTCAATTTAAGATGAAAAGCCCTATATGAAGCACAGAATTCAAAATCCGCCGCTGCGTTGGAGAAATTTTTCTCAAAACGTCTGTGGCGGATTTGTGTTTCTGTCACAAGGTTCCTATAAGCCTCTCCAAAGCGGCTTTTATAGTGCATCCCGAAAAGTGTGAAACGGTTTTCGGATAAGATGCGCGCCAGAGCAAATAACGTGCCCGCCAGCCAGCTGGACAGGCCATCTCCCCTAACTGACGACCCGGAACGACCATGATCCAGACGCCTTATTATCTGATCGACAAGACCAAGTTGAAGCGCAACATGGAAAAAGTTGCCTATGTGCGCGAGAAGTCCGGCGCGAAAGCCCTGCTGGCGCTCAAGTGCTTTGCTACATGGTCGGTGTTTGATCTGATGAGCGAATATATGGATGGTACGACGTCGTCCTCGCTCAATGAAGTGCGTCTTGGCCATGAGCGATTTGGCGGCGAAACCCATGCCTATAGCGTGGCCTATGCCGATCATGAGATCGACGAAGTCATCAGCCATGCTGACAAGATCATCTTCAATTCGATTGGCCAGCTCGAACGCTTTGCCGACAAGGCGGCGCATATCAAGCGCGGTCTGCGTCTTAATCCGGGCATTTCGTCTTCAAGCTTTGACCTCGCCGATCCGGCGCGTCCGTTCAGCCGCCTTGGCGAATGGGATGTGACAAAGGTCGAAAAGGTCATGGACCGCGTCACCGGCTTCATGATTCATAACAATTGCGAAAACTCCGATTTCGGTCTTTTCGACAAGATGCTGACCGACATCGAAGAAAAGTTTGGCTCGCTTCTCGATCGCGTTGAATGGGTTAGCCTTGGCGGCGGTATCCACTTCACCGGCGACGATTATCCGGTCGATGAATTCTGCGCACGCCTGAAGGCGTTCTCGGAAAAGTTCGGCGTACAGGTTTATCTGGAGCCGGGCGAAGCCTCGATCACCAAGACCACGACGCTGGAAGTGACGGTTCTCGATACGCTTTATAACGGCAAGAACCTCGCAATCGTAGATAGCTCGATAGAAGCGCATATGCTCGATCTGCTCATCTATCGCGAAAAAGCGAAAATGGCGCCAAACAATGGCGAGCACAGCTACATGATTTGCGGCAAGTCCTGCCTTGCTGGCGATATTTTCGGCGAGTTCACTTTCGATAAGCCGATTGCCATTGGCGACCGCCTCTCATTTGAAGATGCGGCCGGTTATACCATGGTCAAAAAGAACTGGTTTAATGGCGTGAAAATGCCAGCCATTGCCGTGCGCGAACTTGATGGCACGGTCAAACTTGTCCGCGAATTTGATTATGCGGATTTTGAAGGGTCGCTTTCTTAAAGATCCTTTTGTGGTCCTCAGGCTGCAAAAAACTCATGTGTTCCGGGTGAGAAGGCAATCGGGACGGTTAACAGATGGCGGGTAACCGCTGGAAGAGGAAGCATCGACAGAAAATGAAGAAGAACGTTCTCATTATCGGCGCCGGGGGCGTGGCACAGGTTGTTGCACATAAATGTGCTCAAAACTCTGACATATTGGGCGGTATCCATATTGCGTCCCGCACGGTTGAGAAATGCCGCAAGATTATCGATAGCGTGCATGAAAAGAAGAGCCTCAAGACTGAGGTGAAACTGGAAGCGCATGCTTTGGACGCGCTGGATATTGAGGCCACCAAGGCTCTGATCCAGAAGACAGGCGTTCAGATCGTCATCAATGTTGGCTCGGCCTTCCTCAATATGTCGGTCCTTCGCGCCTGTATCGATACGGGCGTGGCTTACATGGATACCGCGATCCATGAAGATCCGAAGAAGATCTGCGAGACCCCACCGTGGTATGGCAACTACGAATGGAAGAATTTGCAGGAATGCGAAGAGAAAGGCATCACCGCAATTCTCGGCATCGGCTTTGATCCAGGCGTGGTCAATGCCTATGCACGTCTGGCTGCTGACGATTATCTCGATGAAGTCAAATCCATCGACATCGTTGACATCAATGCCGGTTCGCATGGCCGCTGGTTCTCGACCAACTTCGACCCTGAAATCAACTTCCGCGAATTCACCGGCACAGTCTATTCATGGCAAGGCGGTCAGTGGCAGTCGAACAAGATGTTCGAAGTTGGCCAGACATTCGATCTGCCTGTCGTCGGCCCAAGCAAGGCCTATATGACTGGCCATGATGAAGTGCACTCGCTGTCCAAGAACTACCCGAACGCCGATGTGCGTTTCTGGATGGGCTTTGGCGATCACTATATCAACGTCTTCACGGTGTTGAACAATCTCGGCCTTCTGTCCGAACAGCCGGTCAAGACCGCTGAAGGTCTGGAAGTCGTGCCACTCAAGGTGGTCAAGGCCGTTCTGCCTGATCCATCGTCGCTTGCACCGGATTACACCGGCAAGACCTGCATTGGCGATTTCGTCAAGGGCACCAAGGATGGCAAAGAGAAGGAAGTCTTCATCTATAACGTTGCCGACCATAAGGAAGCCTATAACGAAGTGGGTAGCCAAGGCATTTCCTACACCGCTGGCGTTCCGCCGGTCGCAGCAGCAATCCTGATCGCTTCGGGCGAATGGGATGTGAAGAAGATGGTTAATGTGGAAGAGCTTAATCCAAAGCCTTTCCTCCACATCCTGAACCAGATCGGCCTGCCGTCCCGCATCAAAGACGAAGACGGTGACCGCGCTCTCGATTTCGCGTAAGCCTGAATACAATGAAAAAAGAAAACCCCGCTTTAGCGGGGTTTTTTGTTTGTCGGACAAGTGGTGCAAGGTGATTGAGGTTTTCGTCTTGTCAGCGCGTAAATATCAGTCGTCTCGGGGCCAGGTATCGGAAAGTCGATAACCGCCAGGAAAAGGATCACTCGGATCAAGCATAAGTTGCGAAGTCCCCGTTACCCATGCGCGACCGGAAATGATCGGGCTGATGGCGGGTTTGCCAGCAAGGTCTACAGCCTTATCAAGTCGACAATGAAATTCCGTTCCAAGTACAGATTTGCCGATAAATCTTTCACCGACTTTCATCTGGCCCTTGGCGTACAATACGGCCATGCGCGCTGAACAGCCAGTGCCAGTTGGCGAACGGTCGAGCTTGGCCGGGCGGATCGCCACGGTGTTGACGCCGGTGAGTACGTCGCCATCGCGTGTCACTGGTTCAGTGATCTGGCAGAATGAAATGTGGTTCCAGTCTTTCTCAGGATGGCGGAAACCAAGTTGTTCATTGGCGGCTTTGGTGATCTTCACGCCGATCTCGGCCAGTTCACGCGCCTGACCCGGCTCAATCTTCATGCCGATATGCGTCGCATCGACAATGACAAAACTGTCGCCGCCATAGGCCGTATCGACGGTGAGGGTGCCAAGCCCTTCGACTTCAAGCGCAGCATCCAGACGATCTGCAAAGGACGGCACGTTGCGGACACTGATGCGCTCGGCCTTGCCGTTGCGACATTCCGCTTCCACTTCAATGATCCCGCCGGGCGCTTCCAGCACCACGCGGGTTATCGGTTCTTGCATCGGGATGATGCCGCTATCGAGCAGAACAGTGGAGACGCAGATCGAGTTGGAACCAGACATTGGCGGGGTATCCGCGGGCTCCATGATGATGAACCCCATCTGCGCGCGCGGATCTTTGGGTGGGACCAGCAGATTGATATGGCGAAACACGCCGCCGCGCGGCTCGTTCAACACAAAGTTGCGCAATGTCTCGTCGCTGGCAATGAAGCGCGACTGCTCCCACACAGTATCGCCAGGAGGAGGAGCCACGCCACCGACAATAACATCACCGACTTCACCTTCTGCATGACAACCAATGATGTGGATGACTTTGGTACTACGCATGGCTTTCCTCGCAAATTCGCATCGCCACTATTGGTAAATCACGCGGCGTCGCGGTCAACTGAAATACGGATGGAAAAATGCCGTTTTGCGACATGTGGGAAACCGATTTCCACGCATGTCAGCAGTTGAGAATTTACTTCTCAAGATGTGTTGCTTCTTTGTGCAAGTCTGATATCCATTGTGCTCTAATTTTGTGCAAATCGATGTGCAGCCCGCTTGGCTCCGGATCAATTTCTGGAACATACACAACGTTCCCAATAGAAGTTGAATTATCCGAAAAGTTGGGGCGAAGTCGCTTTTAGCGATGGACGCTCTTAGCCGGCATGGGGCGATCGATATTCGTATCACGATGCTAAATTCCTCAGATTGACATGGTCTCTGACGTCATGGCGCGTGTTCTGGCTATGGATTGTCTGGCGGATTGACGGCCCGGGACAGTTCGGGGAGTAACTTGTGACCAATACAGTTGATGCGGGCTTTCGCGAGCCACAATTGAACAGCCTGCAGCGCTGGACCCGGGAAATGTCGACAGCCCTTAAACTGGGCTGGCCGCTGATTCTAACCAATCTTTCGCAAGCGGCATTGACGGCAACTGATGTGATTTTCATCGGGCGACTGGGCAAGGATACGCTTGCCTCGGCGCTGCTTGCGACCAGTTTTTATCATACACTGATGATCTTCTCGATGGGCCTTGTCTCGGCTGTCATGCCGATGATTGCCATCGCGCTCGGCAAGAATCGGCATTCGGTGCGCGATGTTCGCCGTACCGTGCGTCAGGGCATGTGGTCAGCGATCATCATCTCTGTCCCAATCTGGATTGTGCTCTGGCATTGCGAGGAGATTTTCCTCTTCCTAGGTCAGCAGCCGGATATTGCGGCACGCTCAACGGATTTCATGCACACGCTGCAATGGGCGCTGCTGCCATATCTCTTCTACATCGTGCTGCGCTCGTTCTTTGCGGCGATGGAAAAGCCGATGTGGACGCTCCTGGTTGCCGCTGGAGCGATCGGTTTTAACGCGCTCGCTGGCTGGACGCTTATTTTCGGTCATTTTGGCTTCCCGCGTATGGAACTGCATGGTGCGGGTATCGCCACCACGCTGTCGAGCATCATGATGTTCCTTGGCATGGCCATTATCACCGTGCGCCATCACCGTTTTCGTCGCTATCGCCTGTTCGGTCGCTTCTGGCGTCCGGACTGGCCACGCCTGATTGAGCTATGGCGCATCGGTTTCCCAATGGCGCTGACCTTCGTATTTGAAACCTCGATCTTTTATGCAGCCGTCGTCATGATGGGCTATATCGGGCCGACAGCCATGGCAGCCCATGCGGTTGCCATTCAGGTGGCATCGCTCAGCTTCATGGTGCCACTTGGATTTGGTCAGGTAGCAACCGTGCGTGTTGGTCGTGCTTATGGTCGTGGTGATCCGCAGGCCGTGGCCTATGCAGGTTGGAGCGCCTATGCGCTTGGCGTCGGCTTTATGGCGATCATGGGCCTGCTGATGATTCTCATCCCGCGCCTGTTTATCGGCGTATTTCTCAACCTTAAGGACCCGGAAAACTTCGCCGTTATCGAACTCGCGGTCACGTTCCTGGCGCTTGCTGCACTGTTTCAGATTGTCGATGGCGCGCAGGCGGTTGCAGCGGGCATGTTGCGTGGTCTGCGTGACACGCGTGTTCCGATGTATCTGGCGCTGGTCGGATATTGGGGTGTGGGCCTACCGTTGGGCGCGCTGCTGGCATTCCAGTTCAAGCTTGGCGGTGCGGGTGTCTGGCTTGGTCTGGCAGCAGGGCTTGCTATTGTTTCGGTGCTGATGACCATGCGCTGGCGTCGATCGCTCAAGCGCATAGGTGCGGTTTAAGGACTGAACCTTAGGCTATTATATTATTCCTTAAACTTGAATCAGTTTAAGGTAAAATTATGCTGTAAATATAAAGTGTTAGAGCACCGCGCGCCCAAAAGGACGCACGGTGCTCTAGTGCGCATCAAGGGTGCAAAAAAAGCCGTACGGTGGAAGCCGTACGGCGTGATCTTTGATGCTGCGGATATCGTTATGTATCCGCTAAAATCAAATGCCCCCTATTATTTCGTAAGTGCAATAATACGGTCGAGCGCTGCACCATAGCCTTTCAATGAAATTTTGAAAGCGACAGCCTGGCTTGGGCTGAGTGCAGTCGCGCTGACGTTCAAATTTGTGCCAGCCTTGAGCGAGGCGACCTGCTTGGCATCAAAACTAACTGGCGCCAGACAGCCCTGCGGCAAGCACGTTGAAAAAGTCAAATGCGGGCCATCAACTTCGTCGATCTTGAGAGTGGAACCTTTTGCGAGATCAAGGCCAAATGGCATCAGAATGACACCTTCGACTTTGCCGCCGTTCACATTGCGCAACTCGACCGTCAGGACGCGCTGACCGGTCTGCGTACTGCTTTGATCCTGGCGGACGGCGCAAACTGTGTTGTCTTTTGCAGACTGGCAGGAAACTGTCCAATCCTCATAGGTTTCCTGCAAAGTGCTGGCCCCACCAGGGAGAGGTGCAGCAATAGCGGGAAGGCTCGAGATTACGGCAAAGCCTATTGTGAGACCGATTTGGCGATAGATTTTCATAAATAGATTCTCTGTTAATGGGCATTTTTTAAAAGGTTTTAACTCGAAATCAAACCTTTCCGATGCCAGTGTACATGACGTTAATTCTTTTACAATAGAAATATATTTGCAGAATAATAAATATAAGTAAATTATGAAATATGAATTATCTAAAAACATTAATTAATATATACTGGTGAATACTTAATTCATCGGGAGTGATGGTTTTTTATGAATACGGTGTGAGCATCAATGTAATTGGTGGATCTCAATATTTTAAAATCAATGCCATTAATTTATAGGCACCGAGTCGTATGTAGCAACATATAGGGTGTACTATTTTTGATAAAAATTGCTATATTTCAATGTAATTCTAAATAGTGTTTAAATTAACACACAATATTCGATAATTTTGAAATTGTAAAAGTTGCAATTGAGATTGTTGAGTTTTCTATTCTATCAGTCATTTGCATTAATTAACTTAGATTTGCTGGAGGCATTTTCAAAATGACTATTAAGGGACTTCTTCTCGGGTCAGTGGCAACTATCGCGGTGGGAACTGCTGCTGCGAATGCAGCTGATGCCGTTGTGGCTCCCGAGCCAGAACACGTAGAATATGTACGCGTATGCGATGCTTATGGAGCAGGCTACTTCTACATCCCGGGAACTGAGACTTGCCTGCGCGTATCTGGTTATGTCCGCTATGATCTGACCGGCGGTGATGATGTTTACGGTCGCGGATTTACAGATCGTGACGGTGCTGCGATTGGTGGCAACGACTACGAGCGTAAGACCTGGGATAATAAAGCTCGCTTCACGCTGCGCCTTTCGACTGCTTCTGAAACCGAGCTCGGCACTCTCAAGACCTATGCTGAAACGCGATATGATTGGGGTAATGGCACGCCCGGTACGTCCGGTGAACTGCGTTACGGCTATATCGAGCTTGGAGGTCTCCGCGTAGGTCTCGACGAATCTGCATTCGTCACCTTTCCGGGCTATCTCGGCAATGTCATCAACGACGACGTCATCCTTGCAGGTGGCTATCGCACAGGTTTGATCAGCTACACATTCAATGCTGGTAACGGCTTCTCGGCAATTCTGTCGCTTGAACAGGGCAACAACGTCGATACCGATGGCAAGTATGGTTATAACGGCGCCATCAAGGATTATACGCCTCATGTCGTTGGCGGCCTGAAGTATGAGCAGGGTTGGGGTAAGATTGCTGCAGTCGCAGCTTATGACGCCCGCAATGAAGAATGGGCTGGCAAGGTTCGCGCTGATTTAAACATCACCGATCAGTTCTCGATCTGGGCTATGGGCGGATATAAGTCCAACAAGGACCAGTACATGAACGTAACAGATGGTTCGGGCAATGTTCTCGGACAGGTTCGTGCGATCAGCAGCTTCTACGGTACTTGGGGTGGTGATTGGGCCGTTTGGGGCGGTGCATCCTTCAAGGCAACCGAACAGGCAACCCTCAATGCGCAGGCTGCATATGATGGAAGCAGCACATTTGCAGCAACCGCAAATGTTGCCTACGAGCTGGTTCCTGGCTTTACTGTTACACCAGAAGTTTCCTACACCAAGTGGCAGGATGACAAGTCTTACCTGAAAGGCAAGGATGCTTGGCAGGGTATGGTTCGCTTCCAGCGCTCGTTCTAATACAAAGTATGGCCGCCACATATTGTGGCGGCCATACTTATTTTTGAATTAATACATTAATACTTATCCGTTTTCATATATCTATGAAAAAATACATGTAATTTTGAATTTAATATTCGATCAACTACATCACGAGATGCCATTGGATAGCGTAGAGGGACTGCGCTGTTTTAAATTCTGATCTCCAGTCGGAAAATGGCTGCGGCGGGCTTAACTATAATGTTAGGCCCGCCGCTTTTATTTGCGCTGTTATCGCGACAGCTTCATATGACGATTGACGTCCTTGTAAAGCAGATAGCGGAATTTGCCTGGCCCGCCAGCATAGCAAGCCTGCGGGCAGAAGGCGCGCAGCCACATGAAATCGCCCGCTTCTACTTCCACCCAATCTTGATTGAGGCGATAGACGGCTTTGCCTTCCAGCACATAAAGCCCGTGTTCCATGACATGGGTTTCGGCGAAGGGAATGACGCCGCCCGGCTCGAATGTCACGACTGTCACATGCATGTCGTGGCGAAGATCATTCGGATCGACAAAGCGTGTTGTCGCCCATGCGCCATTGGTGTCAGGCATCGGCGTTGGTGCAATGGTCTTCTCGTTGAGGAAAAGCGGCTCCGGCACGTCAAGGCCCTCGACCTTTTCATAAGCCTTGCGCACCCAATGGAAGCGCGCGACGGCGCTTGAATTGTTGCGAAGCGTCCAGCCGCTCTTTGGCGGCAGATAGGCATAGCCGCCTTCGGTCAGCACATGGTCTTTGCCTGAAAGCGTGACGGTGATTTCGCCTTCGACAACGAACAACACACCCTGTGCGCCGTCATCAAGCTCTGTGCGGTCACTGCCGCCGCCGGGCTGCACTTCCATAATATACTGCGAGAAAGTCTCGGCAAAACCCGATAGTGGGCGGGCGATGATCCATAGCCGTGTCTTGTCCCAGAAGGGCAGGAAGCTTGTGACGATATCGCTGAATGTGCCTTTTGGAATAACCGCATAGGCTTCGGTGAACATCGCGCGATCAGTCAGAATTTGCGTCTGTGGCGGCAGGCCACCGGTCGGTGCGTAATAATTACGGCTCATTGTTGCCTCTGATCAATACAGTGTTTCGGGAAGAATATCTTTGAGCCGCAGCAGCGCGATGCGCTCGACCTGTTCGGACGCTGTTTCAAGCTCCGCTTGTTTGCTGTTTTCGACGCGCCGTTTGAAAGCATCGAGAATCTCATGGCGGTTGCGGCCCTTGACCGCGATGATGAACGGGAAGCCGAACTTATTGGTATAGGCGTCGTTGAGTTCGGTGAATGTCTTGCGTTCATCATCCGTCAGAGCATCAAGACCGGCAGATGCCTGCTCAGATGTGGATTCTGGTGTAAGGCGTTTGGCCGCCGCAAGCTTTCCTGCAAGATCGGGATGGGCACGCAACACACCGAGCTTTTCATCGTCTGATGCAGCGCGGAATGCCCGGACCAGAACCGTATGAAGACCGGATGCAGAATCGGCCAGTTCCGTCAGGCCGGTGTCGTAGGCGCGTTCGGCAATCCATGGCGAGTGCTCGAAAATCCCGCCATAGCGTGCAACAAAATCCGCCTTGCTGGCCTTGGATGGCACAACATCGATTTGTTTCGGCTTGTGATGTTCGTGCCAGTGACGCGCAATATCCACGCGCTTGGCAACCCACACCTTGTCATGGCTCTGTACGTAATCAAGGAAGCGTTCAAGTGCTGCCACACGACCTGGTCGCCCGACCAGACGGCAATGCAGGCCAATCGACATCATCTTTGGCGCGCCTTCTGCACCCTCGCGATAAAGCACGTCGAATGTGTCTTTGAGGTAGGTGTAGAACTGATCGCCGGAGTTAAAGCCCTGTGGCGTGGCAAAGCGCATGTCATTGGTGTCGAGCGTATAAGGCACGATCAGATGCGGACCCTTTGGCCCCTTAACCCAATAAGGCAGTTCATCGGCATAGGAATCAGCTGAATAGAGGAAACCGCCTTCCTCCATCACCAGCTTCAGCGTGTTATCCGAAGGCTTGCCCTGATAGATGCCGAGTGGGCGCGAGCCGGTAATCTCCGTGTGCAGACGTACCGCTTCGCGAATATGTTCGCGTTCTACCTCTTCGGGTATATCCTTATATTCCCACCAGCGCAGGCCGTGGCTGGCGATTTCCCAATCCGCTTCCTTCATGGCGCTTACGGCTTCGGGATTGCGCTCCATGGCAAGGGTCACGCCATAGACGGTCACCGGCATGTTGCGTCGCGTAAACGCGCGCCACAAACGCCAGAAGCCCGAGCGGGCGCCATATTCGTAAATGGACTCCATATTGAGGTTGCGCTGGCCGTTCCATGCCTGCGCGCCGACGATTTCCGAAAGCAGGCATTCGGACGCCGGATCGCCATCGAGGATGCAGCTTTCGCCGCCTTCTTCGTAGTTGACGACGAACTGCACCGCTATATTGGCTCCACCCGGCCATTGTGGGTCCGGAGTGTTGCGGCCATAGCCAACCAGATTGCGCGGATAACTCATATGGAATTCCCTCGGTTTTTGTCTGTTTTGCCTATGATAATAAAGATTTACGCGGACCATTCCCCCTCAAAATTTTGAAAGACATCCAACGATTATCATCTTTCCCAAGACAGGACTTAGGTAAATACTCACAATCGGGAACAAGTGTGGTTCGCAATGGCTTGAATGTCGCGCGAAATAAACCACATAAAAACAAGTGCTTGCAATGGTTCTAACGGTGATGTCGGAAGAATCGTGCAGGCGGCAGGAGTACAAATGGGAAGCCAAGCAAGCGGTCAGGGCCGGTTAACGACGCATGTCCTTGATACGGTCAGTGGTAAACCAGCCGCAAATCTGCGCATCGAATTACGCCGCATCGAGAATCAGCAGGCAGAGATTCTGCGCGAAATCCGCACCAATGCAGATGGTCGCTGTGATGCACCGCTGCTTGCAGGTGATGCGCTACATTCTGGTTCATATGAGTTGCTTTTCCATGTCGGCGAATATTTCGGCAAAAGTGATGATGCGATCCCGTTTCTGGATGTGGTGCCGCTACGCTTTGGTATTTCCGACGAAAAGGCGCATTATCATGTGCCGCTTCTGGTTTCGCCATTTTCTTATTCAACCTATCGCGGGAGCTGAGCGATATGGGTCAAGCAGTCAGACATAATATCCGCTTTCTGCTGAACGGCGAGACAGTTGAGCTCGACCGCGTTTCGCCGACAGAAACCTTGCTCGATTATCTGCGTCTTTCCTGCAAACTGCGCGGCAGCAAGGAAGGCTGCGGCGAGGGCGATTGTGGTGCTTGCACGGTGCTGGTCGGCAAGATTGTTGGTGACGAACTCGTCTATGAAAGCGTGAATGCCTGCATCCGCTTCGTGGGATCGCTGGACAGTTGTCATGTCGTCACCATCGAGCATCTGCGCGGTTCCGACGGTGGCCTGCATCCGGTACAAAAGGCGATGATCGATTTTCACGGCTCGCAATGCGGCTTCTGCACGCCGGGCTTCGTTATGTCGCTTTATGGTCTGTGGATGCGCAATCCAAAGCCTGCGGATGCTCAGATTGAAAAGGCGTTGCAAGGCAATCTTTGCCGCTGCACCGGCTACGAAGCGATCATGCGTGCAGCGCGTGTGATTTCTGACTACGGCACTTTGATGGACGATCCGCTTGCTGTTGAGCGTGCGCATGTCATCAGCCAGTTGACGGAATTGCGTGATGGCGCACGGGTTGAATTGGGTAGTGGTAAAGATCGTCTGGTCGTGCCTGCCAGTCTCGATGATTTTGCCACTGTTTATGCAGCCGAAGCCAAGGCGACAATCGTTGCCGGTTCAACCGATGTCGGCCTTTGGGTTACCAAGATGATGCGCGATATTTCGCCGGTGATCTTTATTGGGCATCTCAATGAACTGCGCACAATGAGCGAAGAAGATGGCGTCATCACCATTGGTGCAGGCGTCACCTATACGGAAGCCTTTTCGTTTTTGGCAAAGCGTATTCCAGCGCTGGGAAGCCTCATCAACCGCATTGGTGGAGAACAGGTACGCAATATGGGCACCATCGGCGGCAACATCGCCAATGGTTCGCCGATTGGCGACACGCCACCGCCATTGATCGCGCTTGATGCAAAGCTCACGCTCCGCAAGGGAACAGAGCGCCGCACCATTCCTCTGCAAGAGTTCTTCATCGCCTATGGCAAGCAGGATCGTCAGCACGGCGAGTTTGTGGAAGCCGTGCATGTGCCGGTGCCGCTTGAAGGCAGTCAGTTTGCCATTCACAAGATTTCCAAACGGTTTGAAGAGGATATCACGGCAACGCTCGGTGCCTTCCATCTGACGCTTGATATGCAAGGCAAAGTCGCATCCATCCGTATCGCCTATGGCGGTATGGCCGCAACGCCCAAGCGGGCATCCAATGTGGAAGCAGCGCTGACGGGTAAACTATGGAATGAGGAAAACGTTGAAGCCGCACTCGAAGCCTATGGTCTCGACTATCAGCCTCTAAGCGATATGCGCGCGACAGCCGATTATCGTTTGCTGGTTGCGAAGAATTTGCTCCGCCGCTTCTATGCTGAAACGCAAGGCGAAAGCGAACCTTTGCGTAAGCCAAACGTTGAAGCTGCATAAGGAGGGTGACATGAACAAGCATCCTGCAAACGCAATCAAAGCAGCCCGAATTAAGGGCGGTGTTGCGACCGATCAGCGCCATGATTCAGCCCACAAGCATGTCACAGGCGAAGCGGTCTATATCGACGATATTCCGGAACCTGAAGGCACGCTGCATATCGGCGTCGGCTTCTCGACGGTCGCCCATGCCAAGATCATTGCTACGGACCTGTCTGCCGTGCGCGCTGCTCCCGGTGTGGTCGACGTGCTGACCTATAAGGATGTACCGGGCGAAAACGATGTCTCGCCATCGGGGATGCATGACGACCCGATCTTCGCGGTTGATAATGTTCAGTTCCACGGTCAACCGATTTTTGCGGTTGTTGCCCGCACGCGCGATCAGGCGCGCCGCGCAGCCCGTCTTGCCAAGGTCGAATATGAAGAAATGCCGGGCTTGTTCTCGATTTCTGGTCTCGATGGTTACAAGGATAAGCTGGTTTTCACGCCGCTGACGCTCAATCGTGGCGATGCTCGCAAAGCCATTGATGACGCACCGCGCAAGGTCAAAGCGCGTATGAAAGTCGGTGGGCAGGATCACTTCTACCTTGAAGGACAGGCCTCGCTCGCAATCCCCGGCGAAGATGACGATGTGACCATCTATTGTTCAACGCAGGGCCCAAGTGAAACGCAGCATCTGGTCGCCCATGCGCTGGGTGTGCCGAGCCATTCGGTGACGGTTGAAGTGCGCCGTATGGGCGGCGGCTTTGGTGGCAAGGAAACACAGGCCAATCAATGGGCAGCCATTGCTGCTATCGCAGCCAAGAAGCACAAGCGCGCCGTTAAAGTTCGTCTTGATCGTGATGAGGATATGACCTCCACCGGCAAGCGGCATGATTTCATGATCGATTATGAAGTCGGTTTCGACGATGAGGGCAATATCCTCGGTGTCGATTATATGTTCGCACTGAATGCGGGTTTCTCTGCCGACCTGTCCGGTCCAGTGGGTGACCGCGCTCTGTTTCATTGCGACAATGCCTATTTCTTCCCCGCCGTTCATGCGCAGTCGGCACCGCTTTATACCAATACCGTGTCCAACACTGCATTCCGTGGTTTCGGCGGTCCGCAAGGCATGGTGGGGGCCGAGCGCGTGATCGAGGAAGTGGCTTTTGCTGTCGGCAAAGACCCGCTCGAAATTCGCAAGCTCAATTTCTATGATGCCATGGGCACCGAAGGTGGCACGCGCAATGTGACGCCTTATCACCAGAAGGTGGAAGATTGCATCATTCAGCGTATCGTTTCCGAGCTTGAGGAAAGTGCTGATTACGCGAAGCGCCGCGAGGCAATCCGCGAATTCAACGCCAAAAGCCGCTATGTCAAACGCGGCATGTCACTGACGCCAGTGAAATTCGGCATCTCTTTCACCAAGACGGAATCCAATCAGGCTGGCGCGCTGGTGCATGTCTATAATGACGGCTCGGTGCATATGAACCATGGCGGCACGGAGATGGGGCAGGGGCTTCATCTGAAAGTGGCGCAGGTTGTGGCCGAAGAGTTTCAGATCGATCTTGATCGGGTGAAGATTACCGCAACAACGACCGCGAAAGTGCCAAACACAGCGCCCACGGCGGCCTCGTCCGGTGCTGACTTGAACGGTATGGCCGCACAGGATGCGGCGCGTCAGATCAAGAAGCGCCTTATTCATTTTGCAGCCCAGCAATATCAGGTGCCGGAAGATCAAGTCGTGTTTCTGCCGAACCGTATTCGGGTGGGCAATCAGGAGATCAGCTTCAACGATCTGGTGAAGCAGGCCTATATCGGGCGCGTGCAACTTTCAGCATCGGGTCATTACAAGACACCAAAAATCCACTGGGATCGCGCCAAAGGTAAAGGCCACGCTTTTTACTATTACGCCTATGGTGCCGCCTGCTCGGAAGTTTCCGTCGATATGCTGACCGGCGAATATGTGGTGGAACGCACTGATATTCTTCATGATACCGGGCGGTCGCTCAACCGCGTCATCGATCTTGGCCAGATTGAAGGCGGCTTCGTGCAGGGCATGGGCTGGCTGACTACGGAAGAGCTTGTCTGGGACGACAAAGGCCGACTGCGTACACATGCACCGTCAACCTACAAGATCCCGCTGGCATCAGATCGTCCGAAGATTTTCAATGTGGCGCTGACCGACTGGTCTGAAGCTTACGAGCCAACGATCCACCGCTCCAAGGCCGTGGGTGAACCGCCGCTGCCGCATGGCATGTCGGTGCTTTATGCGCTGTCGGACGCGGTTGCCAGTGTTGCCGATCACAAAATCAGTCCGCGCCTTGATGCGCCAGCAACGCCCGAGCGCGTGCTGATGGCTATCGAGCGGTTACGAAGTCAGAAAGGCTGATGCGATGCTGGGCAGGCGGGACGACATAAGGGCGTTTCTCAATAAACGGCCCGACAGTGTTCTGATCGAAGTCACTGATGTGAAAGGTTCTGCACCGCGTGATGCAGGTGCTTGGATGCTTGTCGCCCGTGATATGATTTTCCGCACTATCGGCGGTGGCCAGCTCGAATATATGGCGATTGACCACGCCCGCAAAATCCTGGCTGGCGGTAGAGATTCCCCGATGGATGTGCCTCTTGGCCCCGAAATTGGCCAATGCTGCGGTGGCCGCGTGGGCCTAAGCTTCCGGCGGGTTAACCGAGGACTGGCTGAGGACCTTGTTGCCAAAGTTGATGCCGAAATCGCCACCCGCCCGCATATCTATGTTTTTGGTGCTGGCCATGTGGGCGACGCTTTGGCCTATTCGCTATCGCTGACACCTGTACGGGTTATTCTGGTGGATACGCGTGAAGCGGAGCTTATGGCAGTGGATGCTCCCGGCGTCGAAACCTGTCTTGCTGCTATGCCCGAACAGGTGGTGCGCTCGGCACCGCCCGGCAGCGCCTTCATCGTGCTGACCCATGACCATGCGCTTGATTTCTTGATCGTGGCAGAGGCGTTGCAGCGCGACGATGCTCTCTATGTTGGCATGATCGGCTCGAAGTCCAAAAAAGCCACTTTCAAAAACTGGTTGAAACGTGAAATCGGTAGCGATGATTTATTTGAAAATCTCGTCTGTCCGGTTGGCGGCTCAGTCGTGAAAGACAAGCGCCCGGAAGTCATTGCCGCATTGGCTGCGGCAGAAGTTTTAACCGCTGTGCTCGTTTCCAGTAAAGTTTTACAGCCCGCCTAATTCAATTGATCAGGCGGGCGTTATTTACAGTATTTCCAGCAAAAGTGCGAAGCGGTTGTGTGTTGGATAATGCGATAAAAGCAAAGAGTAGAGCGACCTTTGTGCGCCCAAAAGGGCGCACGGCGCTTTAAGCCAGTGCTTCGCGGATCAAGCGCTGGCAGCGTTCCGTCATGAAATCGATGATCAGACGGACCTTCGGGTCCTGAAACCGCTTGTGCGGATAGATCGCAGCAAGCTGAATCGACGCTGGCGGCGTGCTCTCAAGAATTGGCACAAGCCTCCCATCGCGGATATATTCCTTCACCTCAAACAGCGGTTTGTTGATGATTCCGCGTCCACCAAGCGCCCATTGCGTCAATACGTCGCCATCATCGGAGTCATAAGGACCAGTGACTTCGAACTTACGCAGACCTTCCGGCGTTTGCAGCGACCAGTAAAACTCTTTGGAGCCGGGAAACCGCAGCAGAAGGCAATCATATTTGTCGCCCAAAAGCTCTTCCGGCGACTGTGGCGTGCCATGCTTTTCCAGATATTCAGGTGCAGCACAGATCACACGTTCGCAGTTAAGAATACCGCGCATCCGCAAGTTGGAATTTTCCAGAACGCCTAATTTGAAAGCAACATCAACGCTTTCGCTCATGATATCGATCTCATGGTCAGATAGTCGCAGGCGCACTTCGATGTCCGGATATTTGTCGTGAAACTCCGGAATTCCCGATGCGATAAGCCTCCGACCCAGTCCCAGAGGTGCTGTAATGCGAATCGAACCTTTGGGATTCTTGGCAAGTTCGGCGACGGCTGCTTCGGCTTCATCCACTGCTTCGAGGATCTTTAAAGCACCATCATAAAATATGCGGCCATGCTCGGTTGGCGTCAGTTTGCGTGTCGTTCTGTTGAAGAGACGCACACCAAGATGCTTCTCCAACTCCTTGATTCGATTACTTGCAACAGCTGGCGAAGCACGCTGGTCACGGCCTGCTGCTGATAAATTCCCCAATTCGACAACGCGCACAAAAACGCGCAGATTATCAAGATAAGACATGCGTCCCCTCCACGATTGTCTAGATTTTTTTGAAAGTGATGGTCGTGTTGTGACGTTCCCATTGGTGCAAAGCTTTGGCACATAATAAAGTAACGAACAATGGGGCCGCCGCATTGGGCCAAAAATCAATAATGGATTTTTGGAAAACATGATGCGGCAACAAAACAAGACAGAGTGTCCTTTATGCGTCCTTCTGGACGCGACGCGCTCTGAGAATGGGAGTACCGGATGTATGATCTTGCCGTGGCCTGGGACTGGCTGGGCTTCGCAGTGCGGTGGCTACACGTCATCACCGCGATTGCGTGGATCGGCTCGTCTTTCTATTTCATCGCGCTGGACTTAGGACTTCGTCAGCGTCCGGGCTTGCCCGTCGGCGCTTATGGCGAAGAATGGCAGGTCCATGGTGGTGGCTTCTATCATATCCAGAAATATCTGGTTGCCCCCGCCGAGATGCCAGAGCATCTGACATGGTTCAAATGGGAATCCTACGCCACATGGCTGTCGGGCTTCACTTTGCTCTGCATCGTCTATTATGCGGGCGCCGATCTCTATCTGGTCGATCCGAATGTGCTCGATGTATCGGCACCGACGGCAATCGCCATTTCGATCGCTTCGCTGGCGTTTGGCTGGATCGCCTATAACACCATCTGCAAGCTGATGCTCGGCAAGAGCGATACGCTTCTGATGGTCATTCTCTACTGCATTCTGGTGGTGATGGCCTGGGGCTATACGCATCTGTTTACGGGTCGTGCAGCTTTCCTGCATCTGGGAGCTTTTACCGCGACAATCATGTCTGCCAACGTGTTCATGGTCATCATTCCGAACCAGAAAATCGTGGTGGCCGATCTGATTGCCGGTCGCAAGCCAGATCCGAAATACGGCAAGATCGCCAAGCAGCGCTCAACGCATAACAACTATCTGACGCTGCCGGTTCTGTTCTTGATGCTGTCGAACCACTATCCGCTGGCCTTCGGAACCGAATTCAACTGGATCATCGCATCGCTGGTGTTCCTGATGGGTGTCACGATCCGCCACTGGTTCAACACCCAGCACGCTCGCAAGGGTAGCCCGACTTGGACATGGCTGGTGACGGTTATCCTGTTCATCATCATCATGTGGCTGTCGACCGTGCCGAAAATTCTGACCGGAGAGCCGGAAGAACAAAAGGTTTCATCGCTACAGCAGACTTTCATCTCAGACCCGCACTTTGAAAAAGTGCGGGATACTGTTCTGGGACGTTGTGCGATGTGCCACGCCAAAGAGCCAGGTTGGGAAGGCATCATCGTGCCGCCAAAAGGTGTGGTTCTTGAAACAGATAAAGATATCGCGGCCCATGCGCGCGAAATCTATTTGCAGGCTGGTCGTTCCCATGCCATGCCGCCTGCCAATGTCACCGGGGTAAGCAATGAGGAGCGCAAGCTGCTGGCTTCCTGGTATGAATCCGCGACTTCTGGAGCAAAATAACAATGACCAAACTTCTCATCCGTGGCCGCGTGCTGACTTTTCGTGAAGAACCGCAGAGTCTGGATGATGCTCAATCCTATCGATATATCGAAGACGGTGCCGTGCTTGTCGAAAATGGCCGCATTGCGCGCCTGGGCGACTATGCCGATGTCAGCGCTGAAGTGGGCCACGATGTGAAAGTGGCAGACCATCGCCCGCATCTTATTCTGCCGGGTTTCATCGATACTCACATCCATTATCCGCAGACGCAGGTTGTCGCGTCCTATGCGGCCAATCTTCTCGAGTGGCTCAACACCTATACATTCGTCGCAGAGCAGAAATTCGCCGATGAGCAGCACGCAGAATTTATCGCTGAGCGCTTTTTGGACGAATTGATCCGCCATGGCACCACCACCGCCGTCGCTTATTGCTCGGTACACCCGCAGAGCGTCGATGCCTATTTCCGCGCGTCGCAGCATCGCAATATGCGTATGCTTGGCGGTAAGGTGATGATGGATCGCAATGCGCCGCCAGCACTCTGTGATACGGCTCAATCGGGATATGATGACAGCAAGCAGCTGATCGCCCGCTGGCATGGCAAAGATCGACTTGATTATGTGATCACGCCGCGTTTTGCGATCACGTCAACGCCTGAGCAGCTGGAAGCCAGCCAGGTTCTGGCACGCGAGCATCCTGAATGCTTCATCCAGACACATCTTTCGGAAAACCACGAAGAGATTGAGTTCACAAAATCGCTTTACCCGGATGCGCCCGATTATCTCGGCATTTATGAGCATTATGGTTTGCTGGGCAGCAAGACCTTGTTGGGCCATTCCATCCATCTTGAAGAACGCGAAGTGAAGGTGATGGCAGAGACCGGCTCGATTGCCGTTTTCTGCCCGACGTCGAACCTGTTTCTGGGTTCCGGGCTTTTCGATCGCGACCGCCTGAAAGCATCGGGCGTGCGTATGTCAGTTGCTACTGATGTTGGCGGCGGCACCAGTTTTTCGATGCTGCGCACGATGGATGAGGGCTACAAGGTGCTGCAATTGCGTGGAAGCCGCCTCAACCCTTTCCAGTCATTCTACATGATGACACTCGGCAACGCCCGCGCGCTGTCGATGGAAGACAAGATCGGCACGCTCGACGAGGGCACGGAAGCCGATATTGTGGTGCTGGATTCTGCCGCGACATCGCCGATGCGCCTGCGCATGGCCGCAGGGGCTACGCTTGAGCAGGAGTTATTCCTGTTGCAAACGGTTGGCGATGATCGCGCAATTGTCGAAACCTATGTGGCGGGTAAGCCGTTGAAGGCTGAGCTTTCTTAAAGAATCTCTGGAGGAGGGAGAGGGAGGGCCCGCAGCGGAGAAATCTGCTGCGGGTTCTTCTGCTTTTACAACTCTTCCGGTCGCTTGCCACCCATGGTGCGGGTCAGCTCATCGGCTGTCGAGCGGATCAGTGGACCGAGTTCGTCAAGCTTTTGTCGGGGCAGGCGCACCGCAGGTCCGGAGACAGAAATGCCAGCAATCGCTTCGCCATATTCGTTGAAAATGGGCGCCGCTATGCAGCACATGCCGAGCGTATGTTCTTCGTCGTCAATCGACCAGCCGCGCGTGCGGGTTGCCTGAATGTCTTTCAGCAATGCCGGTAAGGTGTCGAGTGTGCGCTGCGTGAAATGTTCAAGCGTTCTGCCAGAGAGCGTGCGCGCGATTTCCGTGTCCGACCATGTGGACAGTACTGCCTTGCCGATGCCCGAGGCGTGGATTGGACCGCGACGACCCGGACGGAAGAAGGCGCGCATCGGCGCGTGGCTTTCAATCTGTGAAATGAACACGACGTCACCGCCGTCCTCAATGCCGATATTTGCGGTTTCGCCGCTCGTTTCCATCAATGATTTAAGATAGGGCCGCGCCAGCGTGCCGAGCTTGCGGAAGCGGCGAAAAGCGTTGCCAATCTCGAAAGCCTTGACGCCAATGGTCCAGTCGCCGGTTTCTACATCATGCGAAACCATGCCGTGATTGGCGAGCGATGAGAGAAGCCGATGAACGGTAGAAGGAGCCATGCCACTGGCATCGGCGAGGTCGGTTAATGTCGAGCCGTCATTCTCGGCAATGAGCGCCAGAAGCTTGAGACTGCGATCTAAAACCTGAACGGACGAGGGCGCGGCATTCTCCGCTGCCTTGCGGCCACGCTTTGCTTTTGCCTGTTCCATGTGCCGCCTCCGATTCCCTGTTCTTTCATCACTACCCCATGATCGTAATCTCGGGAAGTGCGCGGCGATTATCTCCATTCCGTTGAAAATCTTTATTTCCATCTAATGGTATGCATTTCCATTTTTTGGATATAGCTTTTAATTATGGATTAGCTTTCCGCTGGAGGAGATTAACATGGCCAGAATGCGTGCAGTCGATGCAGCCGTACTTGTGCTGGAAAAAGAAGGGATCAATTGCGCATTCGGTGTGCCGGGCGCTGCGATCAACCCATTTTATTCGGCCATGAAGGCACGGGGTTCCATCCGTCACATTCTTGCGCGACACGTTGAAGGTGCTTCGCACATGGCGGAAGGCTACACCCGCGCAAAGCATGGCAATATTGGCCTGTGCATCGGAACGTCCGGCCCGGCTGGTACAGACATGATTACCGGCCTTTATTCGGCCTCTGCCGATTCAATTCCAATCCTCTGCGTTACAGGCCAAGCCCCCCGCGCGCGTCTCGACAAAGAGGACTTTCAGGCAGTCGATATTGCCAAGATTGCGGCCCCCGTTACCAAATGGGCGGTCACGGTCATGGAGCCAGCACTGGTGCCTTTTGTTTTCCAGAAGGCCTTTCATATCATGAAGTCGGGTCGCCCCGGCCCGGTGTTGATCGATCTGCCGATCGATGTCCAGCTCGCCGAAATCGAGTTTGACATCGATACCTATCAGCCGATGGAAGCATATAAGCCCTCGGCCACCCGCGCACAGGCCGAAAAGGCCATCGCGATGTTGAACGACGCGGAACATCCGTTAATCGTTGCAGGCGGCGGCATCATCAACGCCGATGCTTCCGATCTTCTGGTTGAATTTGCTGAGATCACCGGCATTCCGGTTATCCCGACCCTGATGGGCTGGGGCGTCATCCCTGATGACCACCGCCTGATGGCGGGCATGTGTGGCCTTCAAACCTCGCATCGTTATGGCAATGCAACGCTACTGGCCTCCGACATGGTGATCGGCATCGGAAACCGCTGGGCAAACCGTCATACCGGCAATGTCGATACCTATAAAAAGGATCGCAAATTTATCCATGTCGACATCGAACCAACCCAGATCGGCCGCGTTTTCGCACCGGATTTCGGGATTGTTTCGGATGCTGGCAAAGCCCTGAAACTGTTGCTGGATGTCGCCACCGAATGGAAGTCTGCAGGCAAACTGCGTGACTGGTCAGGCTGGGCGCAGGAATGTGGTGAGCGCAAGAAAACCATGTTGCGCAAGACGCATTTCGATCAGACACCATTGAAGCCCCAACGCGTTTATGAGGAAATGAACAAGGCATTTGGCCGCGACACTTGTTATGTCACGACCATTGGTCTGAGCCAGATTGCCGGTGCGCAGTTCCTGCATGTTTATCGTCCACGCAACTGGATCAATTGCGGGCAGGCAGGCCCATTGGGCTGGACATTGCCGGCAGCACTCGGGGTTCGCGCGGCCGACCCTGATCGTCCGATTGTTGCCCTGTCTGGCGATTATGATTTCCAGTTTATGATTGAGGAACTGGCGGTCGGCGCACAGCACAAGCTGCCTTACATTCATGTCGTCGTGAACAATTCCTATCTCGGCCTGATCCGTCAGGCGCAGCGCGGCTTTAATATGGATTTCGAGGTCAGTCTTGCCTTCGATAACATCAATGCATCGGGTGATGCGGAAAAGGGTTACGGCGTCGATCATGTAGCGGTTGCCGAAGGCCTCGGCTGTAAGGCGATCCGCGTTCGAAGCCCGAACCAGTTCGCGGAAGGGTTCGAACAGGCAAAGGCGCTGATGGAAGAGCATCAGGTGCCGGTCGTTCTCGAGTTCATCCTTGAGCGTGTCACCAATATTTCCATGGGCGCCGATATCGATCAGGTGGTCGAGTTCGAAGAACTGGCCGAGCGTGGCGAAGATGCGCCAACGGCGATTGCCATGCTGCTGGATTAAAAATGAGCAATTGCAGGAAAACTGTGAAGCGGTTTTCCGTTTGCAATTGCGTAGAAAAATAGAGGAGGCGGAAATGCCAAGATTTGCAGCCAATCTCACCATGCTTTTCAACGAAGTGCCGTTTATGGATCGCTTCGCTCTGGCCGCCAAAGCCGGTTTCACAGGGGTGGAATATCTCTTCCCCTATGACTTCAATCGCCATGAGCTGAAAGCCGCACTCGCCAAGCACAATCTGGCACAGGTGTTGCACAATCTGCCTGCGGGCAACTGGGGTGGGGGCGAGCGCGGTATCGCGGTTCTGCCGGATCGTATCGATGAATTCCGCCGCGGCGTCGCCGACGCGATTGACTATGCGACAGCGCTTAACTGTTCGCAGGTCAATTGCCTTGCAGGCATTGCCCCTCAAGGCGTTGACCCGGATGTGTTACGCGCAACCTTCGTCAGCAATCTCAGGCTTGCTGCAAAGGAACTTGGCAAGCACGGCATTCGCCTGCTGATCGAACCGATCAATCACTATGATATTCCGGGCTTTTATCTCAATACGGTCGAACAGGCAGTGTCGATCATCGATGAGGTGGGCAGCAACAATCTGTTCATTCAATATGATCTTTATCACCAGCAGCGCACGCGCGGCGAACTGATTGCCACTTATGAACGCTACAAGCCGCTGATTGCCCACGTTCAACTAGCCGATAATCCGGGCCGCAACGAACCGGGCACCGGCGAAATCAACTATCCATATGTGTTCGAAGCGTTGAAAAATGCTGGCTACAAGGGCTGGATCGGTTGCGAATATAAGCCAAAGACCACCACCGAGGAAGGACTTGGCTGGTTCAAACAGGATGAAGCCGAACGGCTTACCGCATAGGGGGAACGGTTATGACAAATATTGGTTTTATCGGGCTTGGCATCATGGGCAAGCCAATGGCGCAGCATTTGCAAAATGCAGGCCATCAGCTCTTTACTTCAAAGCACACGCAACCGCCGCACAAGGATTTGCTCGATGCAGGGCTGGGCGTTCTTGAAACGCCAAAGGCAGTCGCAGCCGAATGCGAGACAATCATTCTCATGCTGCCAGATACGCCGCAGGTAGCGGACGTTCTGTTCAGTGAAAATGGTGTTGCCGAAGGTTTGGGCAAAGGCAAGACGCTGATCGATATGAGTTCGATTTCGCCGATTGAAACCAAGGAGTTTGCAAAGAAAGTCCGCGCAACCGGTGCCGAATATATCGATGCGCCTGTGTCTGGCGGCGAGGTTGGTGCGAAAAATGCCAGCCTTTCCATCATGGCAGGCGGTGCGCAGGATGCTTTTGACAAGGCGCTGCCACTGCTGAAACTCATGGGCAAAAACATCACGCTTGTTGGTGATTGCGGCGACGGCCAGACAACCAAGGTCGCCAATCAGATTATTGTCGCGCTTAATATTGAAGCCGTAGCCGAAGCGCTGGTCTTCGCGTCCAAAGCGGGGGCTGATCCAGCCAAGGTGCGCGAAGCACTGATGGGAGGGTTCGCGTCATCGCGCATTCTGGAGGTGCATGGCGAACGCATGATCAAGCGCACATTCGATCCGGGTTTCCGAATTTCGCTGCACCAGAAGGATTTGAACCTTGCATTGCAGGGCGCAAAGGCTCTCGGCGTTTCGCTTCCTAACACCGCAACCGCTCAGGAATTGTTCAATTCCTGTGCAGCACACGGCGATGATGGTCTCGATCATTCGGGACTGGTGCGCGCGCTGGAGCGCATGGCGAACCATGATGTTGCCTAGTCCCCAAGTTTGATTTCTCTGGAGGGGAGAGGGTGGAGCTGGTTATCTGGAGGGAGATGGCCGGCTCCATTGCTTTTATATGCGCAGCACGAAATAGTGCTGATTATCGCTTTCTTACGCGCATCTTGTCCGAAAACCGTTTCACACTTTTCGGGATGCGCTCTAAAAACAATAATCAATGTCGGGAATCTCATGACTGCTATCACCGATCCGAAGAAGTTTCTGACCAGTCTGTTCGATGCAGCGGTTGCGGCGGCTGATCCTGAACTGGTGATCCGCGCCAATCTGCCTGCCAAGCCCAAAGGCCGGACGATTGTGATTGGTGCAGGCAAAGGGTCGGCACAGATGGCAGCCGCTTTCGAACGCGCATGGGCAGAGCGGCATGAGGGCGAGGACGCACCAATCGAAGGCATCGTCGTCACGCGCTACGGCTATGGCGCGCCTTGCAAGACCATCGAGATCATTGAGGCATCGCACCCGGTGCCTGATGATGCCGGGCTTGCGGCCTCAAAACGGCTGTTCGATGCTGTGTCCAACCTCACCGAAGATGATCTTGTTGTGGCGCTTATTTCTGGTGGTGGTTCTGCTTTGCTGCCATCGCCGCCTGAAGGTCTGACGCTTGCCGACGAAATTGCGGTCAACAAAGCGTTGCTCGCCTCTGGTGCGCCAATCTCGGCCATGAATGCGGTGCGAAAACACCTGTCGACCATTAAAGGCGGGAGGCTGGCAGCGCACGCACATCCGGCAAAAGTCTTCTCGCTGGTGGTTTCCGATATTCCCGGCGACAATCCTGCTTTTGTCGCTTCAGGCCCGACGGTGCCTGATGCAACATCTCGCGATGACGCGCTCAAAATCATCGAACGTTACAAGCTTGAACTTCCCGATGCGGTGCTCGCGCATATCAAAAGCGAGAAGGCTCATGCACCGAAGCCTGATGATAAAATCTTTGGCGATAACGAAGTGCGGGTGATTGCATCCGCAGCTGTTTCGCTGGAAGCAGCCGTAAAGGAAGCTGAGCGTCATGGGGTCGAGGCGGTGATCCTGTCCGATTCAATGGAAGGTGAAGCACGCGAAGTGGCACATGTTCATGCAGCAATCGCGCGCGAAGTGGCGGATCGTGATCGCCCGTTCAAAAAACCGATTGTGCTGCTTTCCGGTGGTGAGACCACCGTAACCATCCGCGCCAAAGGCGGCAAGGGTGGTCGCAACAGCGAGTTTCTGCTGGCTTTCGCGCTTGATATTGATGGCTATGGGAATATTCACGCACTGGCTGCGGATACGGATGGCATCGATGGTTCGGAAGACAATGCAGGTGCCTTTGCGGATGGGACAACGGTTTCGCGGCTGCAAAAGGCTGGCGAAGATGGCGCTGCACGGCTCAACGCCAATGATGCATGGAGCGCATTTGACGCTATCGGTGATCTGTTCGTGCCGGGGCCAACCGGCACCAATGTCAATGATCTCCGCGCTATTCTGATAACGGGCTAGCGCTCAAGCAAAAGGGGGAGGGGGCGTTAAGTTATAACGACTCAGAATCCGTAATCGGGATTCTGTTATAACGAATCATCCTTCTTTGCGGGAAAGCGGTCATCATCGATCAAAATGCGGTTGGCGGCGCCGTCGAGGTCGTCATACTGGCCGTTTTTCAATGACCATAGAAAGCCTGCAAGGCCCAGAACACCCAGGCCAAGCGCAATAGGAATAAGGAAAAGCAGTCCGCTCATTTGTGCGCTTCCTTGAGAACAACAGCAGGTGCGACAGTGGTTTGCGCCTGCTGTTTTTGTTTTCCTGCCCTTAGCCGCATGGCGTTGCTGACAACCACAATAGAGGACAGCGACATCGAAAGTGCAGCCACCAATGGTGTCACATAACCAAAAATCGCAATCGGCACAGCAATGATATTATAGCCGATGGAAAGTGCGAAGTTCTGGCTTATTAACCGGCCTGCTTCTTTTGACACGGCAAAAGCCAGCGGCACGGCAGCGAGGCTTTCGCGCAGGAATACGAAGTCGGCAGCGTTACGGCCAATATCGGCAGCGGTTGCCGGCGCCATGGAAACATGGGCCGCAACAAGGGCAGGAGCGTCATTCAACCCGTCGCCGACCATCAGTACTTTACGACCATTGCTGGTCAGTTCCTGCACAAGCTGTGACTTGTCCGCAGGCAGCACTTCACCGCGATAAGTATCGACACCAAGATAACCGGCAAGCTTTTGCACTGCGGGCTGTTTGTCGCCGGAAATGATTTCCAGCTTCAAACCATTGCGTTTCAGCGCGCCGATGGCGCTCGCTGCATCCTCGCGCGGCTGATCTTCAAAGCGGAAAGTTTGAACCAGCTTGCCATCGATTGATAGGCAAGTTTCAGGACCATCGGAGGCAGCAGCATTGGCATCGCTGTCCGCCCATTCGCGCTTGCCAAGTCGATAGATCGTGCCGTTCAGCTCGGCTTCAATGCCAGCACCCGGAATTTCCTCAATTCGGGTGAAGGCAGTCATTGGCTTTGCGCCTGAAAACAGTGCAAGCGCTCGCGAAAGCGGATGGCGCGAATAAAGAGAAAGCTCAGACGCGATCTCGAGATTGTTCGGGTTGATTGCATCAAGATCGATCAGGCGGGGCTGACCAAGTGTCAGCGTACCGGTCTTGTCGAATACAGCCGTATCGATCTCGGCCATACGCTCCATGGCAGAGCCGTCCTTGATCATAATGCCGTTTTCAAACAGGCGACGGGCTGCCACCACCTGAACGATTGGCACCGCAAGCGCCAGTGCACAGGGGCAGGTGATGATGAGCGTGCAGATCGCAATATATATCGAGCGATACCAGTCGCCGCCGGTATAGATCATCCAACCGACAAAGGCTGCAAAGGCAATCGTATGCACCATCGGCACATAAAGTTCCGAGGCCCGGTCAGCCAGACGGCGATAAAAAGCGCGACCGCCTTCGGCAACGTCCATCAGACGCACCATTTCAGCAAGAAACGAATCCTTGGCTTCAGCGGTTGCGCGAATGACGAGCGGGGCGGAGAGGTTCATGGTTCCTGCACGAATATCCGAGCCGGGACCGACTGGAACCGCATCGCTTTCGCCTGATGCAATCGCGCAATCAAGCTCTGAACGACCGTCTTCGACTTTTGCGTCCACAGGCACACGTTCGCCTGCGGCAAGGATGATCCGCATTCCGGGACGGATTTCATTGACCGGCAGATAGTTGCGCTCGTCATTGTCGCCGATCACCACGGCACCACGCGGGCTTAATTGTGCCAAACCACGCACGGCGGAGCGTGCGCGTGCGCGCATCAGATAATCGAGCGTGCGGCCAATCAGCAGGAAGAACAACAGCGAGACAGAAGCGTCGAAATAGGCGTGCTGGCCATGGTTCATCGTCTCATAAACGCTCATGCCGAAGGCAAGCGAAATGGCGAGCGCAATCGGCACATCCATGTTCACGCGACGGGTGCGCAGCGCATTCCAGGCGGAAACATAGAAAATCCGGCCCGAATAAATCAGGGTCGGCAGGGCGATCAGACCGGAAATCCAATGAAACATATCGCGGGTGGCAGCATCCGCACCCGACCAGACCGCAACCGACAACAGCATCACATTGCTCGATGCAAAGGCTGCAACACCAAGCGCGATCAACAGCCGCGTGAAGGTCGGATCTTTGTCCTGCACCATATCGAAAATATGCGCTTCATAACCGAGACGGCGCAGCGGATCGACAACATCAGGCGGAGTTTCACCATCCTTCCAGCGAATGGTGACGCGACGCGCTGTCAGGTTGACGCGGACATAGGCAACACCGCTGATTTTGCCGAGCGCATCTTCGATTGTCTTGATGCAAAGGCCGCAGTGAACACCGGGAACCGAGAGATCGAGCTGGCGCAAACCATCGCCGAGCGCACGACTTGCAACCTGCATTTCATCCGGCGAAACGGCCTGAATGACGGTGGCTATCTGTGCATTTTCAACGCAGCAACTCATAAGATCCTCCCGTCCTTCACCAGAACACGGATGATGTGGCGATAAGGGTCGTCGAGGCCGTAATCTTTACTGGCGTCGGCATTGACTTCCATGATCCACGCGCCTTCACCAAGCTCAAGCGGTGCTGTCAGAACACCTTCTTCCGCAACAGTGAGCGAGACTTTGGTGTCATGCACATCGCCGACCGGGCGTTTGAAATCGACGGTGCCGCCGGTCAAAGTAATGGCCTTGCCTTCACGGTCGGTCAGGCGCCATGTAAATACACCTTCCGCGAAGGTCGGCTGTGACTGCCATTGAAGCGCCGCCTGTTCTTTGCCGGTTTCGGCTTTATCGTTGAACTCCTGACTTGCGACATAGGTGTTCTTGACGACAAGCCCGCTCCAGCTGCTGACGGCCTTGTAAGCCATCGTGATGTTGACGGCGATAATGACGCCGAAGAATGCAACCATGATACCCAGCATGTGCCAACCGGTGAATGCGCCTGAAGTCTTCGTTTTCACTGACATTATCTGCCCTCCGGAGCCATGAAGGTTGCTTTGTAGCGCGCGTGTTCTGCGCCGTCCGCATCACGCACTTCGATTTCGTAGTCCTTGCGGTTCTCGGTGATTGCGCTATGCGGCATGGTCACGAAAACGCGCAGAGTTTTCAGGCGATCCGGTTCGACCGGAATATCGTAATTGCCATCGGCATCGGGTGTCTCGTCCTGAACCGTAATTTCCGCCCCCGGCAAACCTTCGATCGAAAGCCGGAAAGTACGCGGAACCGGGATCATGTTAAGCAGCTTGACCGTGTAACCGTTGCGGATCGAACCATCGGACAACAACACATATTGTGGCGTCCGGTCGTGCAGCACATTGATGCCGATCCGCTGACGCATGGAAAGCGAAATCACCAGCGTCAGGCCGATCAGCGCCCAGACAATGAAATAGAAGATACTGCGCGGGCGCAGCACTTTCTTCCAGGAAAGCTTCTGGACCTTATCCGAGAACGTATTCGGTGCTTTGTAGACGCGGGCAGGGTCAATGGTTGCAGTGCCATCATTGGTGGCAAGCGCCATATTGAAATTGTAATCGGCAAGCGTCGCATAGGAGATGAGGCCGCGTTCCTTGCCAACCTTGTCCATCACACTGTCGCAGGCATCAATGCAAAGCGCACAGGTGATGCATTCAAGCTGTTGCCCGTCGCGAATATCGATACCCATAGGGCAGGCCGCAACGCAGGCGTTGCAATCCACGCAATCGCCAACGGTTTCGCCCGCGGCAATTGCCTTCTTGGAATGGCGTGAACGCGGTTCGCCGCGCCAGTCATTATAGGTGACGGTGAGCGAATTCTCATCGAGCATTGCTGCCTGAATACGTGGCCAGGGGCACATATAGGTGCAGACCTGCTCGCGCATCAGACCGCCGAAAATATAAGTTGTAGCGGTCAGGATCGCGACGGTCATATAGGCGACGGGCGCGGCATGGCCCGTCACAAAATCCATCAGCAGCGTTGGCGCATCGGCAAAATAGAAGATCCACGCACCACCCGTCAGAACGCCGATCAGCAGCCAGACCGCGTGTTTGGTCACGCGCTTCCAGACCTTGTCGAAGCTCCATGGAGCCTTGTCGAGCTTCATGCGTGCATTGCGGTCGCCTTCGATGGCGCGCTCGACAACAAGATAAAGATCAACCCAGACGGTCTGTGGGCAGGTATAGCCGCACCATGCGCGACCCGCGACAGAGGTTACAAGAAACAGGCCAAGGCCCGCCATGATAAGCAGGCCCGCCACGTAGTAGAATTCCTGTGGCCAGATTTCGATGAAGAAGAAATAGAAACGGCGGTTGGCAAGATCTATCAAGACCGCCTGATCCGGCGCATAAGGCCCGCGATCCCAGCGCAACCAAGGCGTCAGATAGTAGATCCCCAATGTGATGAGCATGACGAGCCACTTGAAGCGCCGGAACTGACCCTGGACGCGCTTCGGAAATATCTTCACCCGCGCCGCATAAAGCGACTGGCGGATCTTGGGGGAATTGACTGCCTGAACGTCTATCCGTTCGACATCATCTGACATTTGCCTTGCTCCTGAAGCATGGTGCCGGACAGACAGAAGCTGGCTTGCCGGTCATATCACGCTTGCAATGATTGAGAGCGGGGTGGTTATTCGCCGTCCGTTCTGATGCATTTCCAGTTCGGCTGGCCCTGCTTTTCCGTCTAAGCGGGGCCAGTTACTTTTATTCACGCACATCCCGAAAACCGGTTCCGACTTTTCGGGGTGTGCTTGTGTGTTATTCGCCACCACCAAGCGAGTGGACGAAGATTGCGAGCTGTTTAACCGTCGCATCACCAAGGCGCGCTTCCCAGGCAGGCATTACGCCATGCTTTGGATGAGAGACCTGGCGGGCAATGGCGTCTTCACCAGAACCATAGAACCAGATCGCGTCGGTGAGGTTTGGTGCGCCGAACTCGCGCATACCCTTGGCATCGCCGCCATGACAGACCGCACAGTTTTCGCTGAAGACCTTCTGGCCTTCTGGAATCATAGCGGGATCATGGGGTGTACCGGAAAGGCTGACCACATAGGCTGCCACTTCACGCACCTGCTGTGGTTCGAGAACATCAGCAAAAGCAGGCATCTCGGAAACACGGGTTTCACTGTCGTCAGGCGAGCGAACACCATGACGAATGGTCGTCAGAATGTCGTCAACCGAGCCGCCCCACAGCCAATCGTCATCGTTCAGGTTCGGATAGCCGGGTGCTCCCTGCGCACCAGAGCCATGGCACTGTACGCAATTGACGCGGAACGCTGCAGCGCCGCCTGCAATCGCATATTGGCGCAGATTTTCATCAGCCAGAATCTCATGCACATCCTTGGCCTTGATCTGGTCGATGATACCCTGACGACCGGCAGCAATCTCTGCATTTTCTTTCCAGAAATCGCCGCGGCTCGACCAACCGATCAAACCAGCCGTTGAGTTGGAAATCAGCGGCCATGCCGGATAGGCGATCACATAGGCAAGAGCCCAGACAATCGTTGCATAGAAGGTCCACAGCCACCAGCGCGGCATTGGATTGTCGAGTTCCCTGATGCCGTCCCATTCATGGCCGGTGGTCTCAACGCCACTGACTTCATCAATCTGTTTGTCAGTCATTTTTCTCGTCCTTGAATGGAATTTCTTTCGCTTCATCAGCCTTCTTTTTGCTTCCCGGACGGAAGGCAAAAAGAATGACAAAGACAAAGAAGAGAGCCATGGCAAGCAGGCCCCAGCTATCGGCGAAAGTGCGTAGGGTATTGTAATCCATCGCTAAATCTCCGCTTTATCTTGCTTTGGGGGACTGATCGTAGGTCGAGAAGTCAACGAGGGTGCCGAGCATCTGCAGATAGGCGATCAGCGCGTCCATCTCCGAAATGACCTGCGGATTGCCGTCAAAATCGCCAAGGCGTGCCTTGGGATAACGACCCTCGATGCCGGACGTATCGGCGTTTGGATCGGCCTGTGCCTGAAGGTCAGCGAGTGCGTTGTCGACCATCTCCTGCGTGTAAGGAACGCCGACCGCCACATTGGCCTTCAGATTGGCTGCAATATTGTTGGCATCAAGCGGACGGTCCTTCAGGAAGGCATAGCTTGGCATGACCGATTCCGGCACCACGTCACGCGGGCGGATGAGGTGCTGTACATGCCATTCATTGGAATAACGACCGCCAACGCGCGCAAGGTCAGGCCCTGTGCGTTTTGAGCCCCACTGGAACGAATGGTCGTACATGGATTCTGCCGCCAGAGAGTAATGGCCGTAGCGCTCCACTTCATCGCGGAACGGACGGATCATCTGGCTGTGGCAGAGGTAGCAGCCTTCACGCACATAGATGTCGCGGCCCGCGAGTTCCAACGGTGAATAGGGACGCATGCCTTCCACTTTCTCGATGGTATTTTCGAGATAGAACAGCGGTGCGATTTCAATGATGCCACCGACCGTTACCACGGCAAGCGAAGCAATCAGCAGCAGCGTTGCATTTCTCTCCAGCTTGGAGTGTTTTTTGAGGATAGACATAAATCACACTCCTTATTCGGCTGGCTGCATTGTGGCGCCAGCAGCAGGCCGGGCACCGCCCATAGGGGCTTCTTTGCGCAGGTTGCCGCGAATGGTCTGGTAGACGTTCCATGCCATGACCAGTCCACCGGCGAGGTAAAGCAGACCGCCTGCAGTACGGATCACGTAGTAAGGGAACATGGCGAGCACGGTTTCGGCGAAGGAATAGACGAGGAAACCCTGGTCGTCGTATTCGCGCCACATCAGACCCTGCTGGATACCTGCAACCCACATGGCGGCGGCGTAGAGCACGATGCCAAGTGTTGCGAGCCAGAAGTGCCAGTTGACCATGCGGATCGAGTAGAGGCGTTCACGGTCCCACAGCTTCGGTGTGAGGTAGTAAACGGCCGCAAAGGTAATCATGCCGTTCCAGCCCAGCGCACCCGCATGAACGTGACCAATGGTCCAGTCAGTGTAGTGGGAGAGCGAGTTGACTGCCTTGATCGACAGCATCGGACCTTCAAAGGTCGCCATGCCGTAGAAGGCAATAGCTGCAACCATCAGACGGATGATTGGATCGGTACGAACCTTGTCCCATGCGCCAGAAAGCGTCATCAGACCGTTGATCATGCCACCCCACGAAGGCATCCAGAGCATGATCGAGAACACCATGCCGAGCGTCTGTGCCCAATCGGGAACAGCGGTATAATGAAGATGGTGTGGGCCAGCCCAGATGTAGAGGAAGATGATCGACCAGAAGTGCACGATCGACAGGCGGTAGGAATAAACCGGACGCTCTGCCTGCTTGGGCACGAAGTAATACATCATCGCAAGGAATGGCACGGTCAGGAAGAACGCAACCGCATTATGTCCATACCACCACTGGGTCACGGCATCCTGCACGCCTGCGAAAGCCGAATAGCTCTTCACGCCGAGGAACGATACCGGGATCGCCAGATTGTTGATGATGTGCAACATGGCGATTGTGATGATGAAGGACAGGTAGAACCAGTTTGCCACATAGATATGCGGCTCTTTGCGCTTCAATACCGTGCCGAGGAAGACGATGAGATAGGCGACCCAGACGATGGTGAGCCAGATATCGACATACCATTCCGGTTCAGCATATTCGCGGCTTTGGGTAATCCCAAGCAGATAGCCGGTTGCAGCCATCACGATGAAAAGCTGATATCCCCAGAACACGAACCAGGCCAGATCGCCACCGATCAGGCGCGCGCGACAGGTGCGCTGCACGACATAGAACGACGAAGCGATCAGGATATTGCCGCCGAATGCAAAAACAACCGCTGAAGTGTGCAGCGGGCGCAGACGACCGAAGTTCAGATAGGGTTCAAAGTTGAGATCGGGGAAGGCAAGCTGGGCTGCGATAACCACACCGACCAGAAAGCCAACCACACCCCAGAAGACCGTTGCGATCACGCCGTAGCGGATCGGTCCGTCCATGTAAGTGGACTGATCGACCTTCTTTGGCGCAAGGCCGTAATCGGCATTGCGCATCAGCAAGATGGTGAAGATGGCGAGTGTAGCGAACAGAATCCACATATGGGTTCTGAACAACTCATCATGAGAAAATCCGGCCAGAAGCACAGCAAAAAGTGCTCCCAGACCAGACAGGACTGTTCCAGCGGCGTAGTTCATTTAATCCCCTCGCAGCGCAAGTCAGAAGCTGTCTGAGTAACGACAGCTATAGCGATGCCTTTCTATCGGCTCTCTACGAGAGGGTGTCATTGATCTAAATCAAAGAGCTCTAATCGGACCTGAGACGAATTGGGAGTTTTCCGGGAAATCAGGCGATGTCAGTTTCCGGCACCAGATGGATCAGAACGTCCACTTTGCTGATCTTGTAGCCAGCAGGCGGAGCGGGCAGCGGGCCAATGCCGATATCGTCTGTTGCAATGTCGATGATCTGGTCTTCGTCGTGGATGTAGAAATGTGCGTGGTCGCCAGTATCCGTATCGAAATAGGTACGTTCGCCATGCAAGCTTATCTTGCGGATAAGGCCCGCATCGGAAAATTGATTGAGCGTGTTGTAAACCGTTGCAACGGATAGCTTTTCGCCTAGCAGTAATGCTTCTTCATTCAGCATATCCGGGGTCACGTGCCGGTGTTTCTCAGTGAAAAGCATACATCCTAACGCAATACGCTGACGGGTCGGGCGTAACCCGGCCCGTCTTAAAATCGCTTTGACTGCTGTTGTCTGCTGCTTGGCCCATTCCTTGTCAGAACGAGGGACGGTTTCTGGCAAGAGCTGCGCGGCTTTAGGCCCAGATCGAGGATTAAACAGCATGAACAGTCTCGGCTTCTTTAATCAAAAGCTATGTCTGAAATCTGAATGAATATTCTGACCTTAATTGCAAGTGATTTGCAGTTGCATAATACGCCGAAAGCCTGCCCCGTCAACCTACACAGGCAGGAATTTATGTCGCAGCCTGAGCTGGGATGATGAGGAGGGCGCGCAATCCACCTTCAGAACGATTATGAAGCTGCACTTCACCGCCCATACGCGTTGCCGCCATCTTCACGATGGCCAGACCCAGGCCGCTGCCATTTTCGCTTCTATTGGCACCGCGATAAAAGCGCTCGGTCACATAAGCCATGTCTTCCGGCGGAATGCCGGGGCCATCATCCTCGACAGTGAAGATGACCTGATCATCGGCCTTTTCGAGACTGCATCGCACAGACCCGCCTTGAGGCGAATGATTGACGGCATTCTCGATCAGGTTGCGCATGGCAAGCGTGAAGAGATGCGGATATTGCATCGTCACAAGCGGCAGATTGCCGGGCAGCTCGATCTTCACGCCCCGATGTGCGGCAAGCATACGCATGTCGGTCGAGATCGAAACAAGCAGCTGACAGGCTGGCTCCGGCGATGGTGGCTCCATTTCATCACCAGTCTCAAGGGCTGCAAGGTCCAGCAGCTGATTGACGAGACGGCTAGTGCGATCAACACCCGATGCAATTTGGCGTACTGCATTGAGGCGCATGGCGTCGTCTTTGGCACCCTCGGCGATCTGTGCCTGTGTCTTGAGGCCCGCAAGCGGCGTCTTCAATTCGTGCGCTGCAAAGATTGCAAAATTGCGCTCGCGTTCGCGGGCTTCTTCCACACGATGGAACAGATCATTCAAAGCCGAGACCACCGGGCTGATTTCGGACGGCAACTTCTCTTCTGAAAGCGGGCGCAAATCTCGCGCGTCGCGTTTGGATAAAGTGCCGGCGAGACTGCTCAACGGATCAAGCCCGCGACGGACGCAAAGCCAGATCAGGATAGCAAGAATTGGAAGCAGGAGCAGGGCAGGCAGCACCACACCCGTCACCACGTTTTGCACAAGCCGCTCTCGCACTGATAGGCTGTCGCCCACCATCACACGCAGCCCGAGCTTTGTATTTTCAACCGCAAACACCCGCCAGCGGTCCCCAGCAACAACTGTATCTGAAAAGCCATTGGCCACATCGGTCAGGCGTTCACCCGGTGCGCTTTCGGACCGTCCAACAAGTCTGCCGTCGATTGCCCAGATCTGGCAGAAAAGCTGGCGATCATAATGGGGAAAATCATCCATCGGCTTGAGTGAAAGCTGTCCGCCGTCGCCATCGGGATTAACCTCAACGCGCCGCTCGATCAAAAGCGAATTGACCATACGAGCCGCTTCCATGAGGCGCGCATCCAGCACTTTTTCAAGTCGCGATTGGGTACTCACATGAATCCAGATAACGGCGAACAACCAGACAAGACAGGTGATGCCGATCAATATACCAGTCAGGCGACTGCGAATGGAGTTCATGCCTGCTCCCTCGCAAGCCGGTAGCCGACACCGCGCACTGTCTCGATGAAGCCTGAACCAAGCTTGGATCGCAGATGATGGATATGCACCTCGACCGCGTTGCTTTCGACTTCTTCCTGCCAGCCATAAAGCGCTTCTTCAAGCGATGACTTGGAGATTGTCGCCGTTGGACGTTCCATTAAGCTACGCAATATCGAAAACTCACGGCGGGTCAGGCGGAGCGGCTCGCCCTTGAACTGCACCGACATTTCAGCCGGATCAAGCTCCACGCCCTGCCATTCAAGCGTGCTACTTGCGCGCCCTGTGCCGCGCCGAGCAATGGCACGCACACGCGCTGCGAGCTCATGGAGATCAAACGGCTTGCCAACATAATCGTCAGCCCCGGCATCAAGTCCTGCGATACGTTCCGGTACCTGATCGCGCGCGGTCAGCAACAGAACTGGCGTATCATCGCGGGCTTGTCGCATGGATTTCAGAATGTCGAGACCGGAGCCATCCGGCAGCATGAGATCAAGCACAACCGCGTTGTAATTCTGGGCAGCAAGGGCGGCCTCGGCATCTCCACAGTTTGCAACGGCATCCACGGTGAATCCGGCTAATCCCAGCCCCACGGAAAGCCCGTCGAGCAGGATTGTATCGTCTTCAACCACCAGAATGCGCATGTGTCTTCCTGTTTCCGCCTTGTTTCATCTGTAAGCGGCTTCTCGCTTTGCCAGCTTAAGGCTGCCTTAAGGTGACGACAGCATTTGCTTTTTACAACCTAAACTATTTTGCACGAATCAAATTACCCGGAATAACCCGAATGCGCTTTTTCGCGATACTTGCTGCTTTTCTTATGTTTGCTCTTTCACCTGCGCTGGCTGCAAACCCGCTGCCGGTCGATGATGCTTTTCGTCTAAGTGTTGTGAAGGATGGCGACAACCAGCTCCTGCTTAACTGGCAGATTTCCGACGGCTATTATCTCTATCGCGATCATATCGAAGCCAAAGATGCGAAAGGCGCAGCGCTCACCGTTGATACGCAACCGGGTATCGCCAAGGATGATCCGAATTTCGGACGGCTAGAAGTTTATTACACGCGAGCAAGTGCCAGTGTTCCGGCGGGTAGCGAACCCATTCAGCTGACCTATCAGGGGTGTCAGGAAGACGGTATCTGCTATCGTCCTGAAACCCGCACAATTGATCCGATAACGCTCGCCGTCAGCTCTCAGATGGGCAAAGCGTTTACGAACGGCTCCGTGTTCACCGCCGCATCAGCTCCTGCGGCTGAGAGCAAAGCTTTCGCGCTCGCCCCCGAAAAAGGCATGATCGAAAATCTTCTCGATCAGGGCGGTTCGGCACTGGTGATTGCAGCTTTCCTTGCTTTCGGTGTGCTGCTGGCCTTCACACCTTGCGTGTTTCCAATCTATCCGATTGTCGCAGGAACGCTGGCGCGGGAAGGCGAAAAACTGACGGCGAAACGCGGCTTCGTGCTTTCCAGTACTTATGTGTTCAGCCTCGCACTCGGGTTTGCTGTCGTCGGTGCAATTGCTGGCTGGTCAGCCCAGAATTTGCAAATGGTGCTGCAATCCAAATGGATGGCGCTTGCACTGGCTGGCATCTTCACATTGCTTGCTCTGTCGATGTTCGGCCTGTTCCAGCTACAGCTCCCATCCTCATGGGTCAGTGCAATCTCGGCTAAAACCGGCCAACGCACCGGTTCCAAGCGCTCTGCTGCAATCCTCGGCTTTTCCTCGGTGCTGATTGTCGGGCCATGTGTGACTGCACCTCTTGCTGGTGCGCTGCTCTATATCGCACAGACAGCCAACGTAGCACTCGGAGCCAGCGCGCTCTTCGCGCTTGGCATCGGTAAAGGTCTGCCGTTGATTGCTTTTGCGACGCTCGGTGCTGGCACCTTGCCGCGTGCAGGCGCGTGGATGGAGGCGGTCAAGCAGGTATTCGGCTTTGGTTTTCTCGCAACCGCGATTTTCATGGCTGCACCCTTGCTGCCATCGGGCGTGGATATGGTTTTATGGGCTTTGCTGCTGTTTGGTGTGGCGAGCTTCGCTTTCCTCAAAATCCCGGATCGCAGCGTGGTTGCGCGCACGATTGGTACTGCCGCCTTCGTTTATGGCGTTATTCTGATGCTCGGCGTTGCTTCGGGTGGTCGTGATCCATTGCAACCGCTGGCGGCATTGGTTAACCGTGACGTTAACCATAATTTGGCCGAGCTGCGATTCGCGCCGGTCGAATCGGTTTCTGCCCTTCAGGAAAAGCTGGATGCGGCGCGCGGCGATCAGCCGACGCTGGTCTATTTCACGGCAGATTGGTGCGTCAGCTGTTCCACTGTGGAGCGGCGCGTCCTGCCGGATGCAGGCGTGAAGAAAGCGCTGGGCGGATATCAGCTTATCAAGGCCGATGTCTCGGACCTGAATGCGGGCAATGCCGATCTCATGGCAAAGCTCAAAGTTGCAGGCCCGCCGACCATGGTTTTCTTTAACAATGCCAGCAAGGAACCTGAAGGTACACGCTTGGTTGGCGACGTTTCGTCGGCAACAATTGAACGTTCGGTCGGACTCATTAACGCCGGCCAGAAGCAAGGCTTTTAGGATTGATCATGGCTCGGGGACATTGGGGTTGGGGAAATTGACGACATATAATCAAATTGCAAAGGCAGCGCCGTCTCTGGCGCGGCTGATATTGATTGGCCTTATGCCTTTGGCAGTTGCGGCCTGTACTACGACATCCGACAGGCCTGTCGTTGTTAACATGCCCGAACCAGCGGTCGTCGCACCTGAGCCAGTGGCTGTTGCACCTGTCGTTGAGCCTCTACCGGAGCCGGAAGTTCAGACGGCAAAGAGCGAATATGAAGTGATGTACGGTGCTGTCACCGACGGCGGCAATCACATTGCAGCACTCGATCTCAGTAAAATTGCCGAACGCAATCTTCGCAAGCAGGTAAATTATCAGACCAGCCACCCGGTCGGCACAATCATTGTCGATCCCTATACGCGCTATCTTTATCTGGTGCAGCCCGGTGGCAAGGCCATGCGCTATTCCGTTGGCGTGGGTCGTGCTGGCCTGACCTTCAGCGGCGAGGCGCAGGTTGCTTACAAGGCGCAATGGCCACGCTGGACACCAACGCAGAATATGATCAAGCGCAATCCTGATCATTATGCGAAATACGCCAATGGTCTGGAAGGCGGCATTCGCAATCCGCTCGGCGCGCGTGCGCTCTATCTTTATCGCGATGGCAAGGACACGCTTTATCGCATCCATGGCACCAACGAACCCTGGTCAATCGGCAAGGCTGCTTCGTCGGGCTGTATCCGTCTTTTCAATCAGGACATTCTCGATCTTCATAAACGCGTATCCAGTGGAAGCCGCGTTGTGGTCCTGAGCAAGACTCAATCTGCACAAGGAGAAAGCTGATGATGAACCGCCGCCAGATGCTCGCTACAACTGTAGCCGGTGCCGCAACGATTGCCATTTCTGGCGGCGAGAGCTTCGCCCAGCGTGTGCCGACAGTGGCCGATGTCCTTTATGACAAGGAAATCCCGGTCCTTGGTAATCCTAACGGCAACGTCACCATTGTTGAATATTTCGACTATCAGTGCCCTTACTGCAAAAAGGGCCATGCTGAGCTGATGAGCGTTGTCGAGAAAGACGGCAATGTGCGTCTGGTGCTCAAAGACTGGATCATTTTTGGTGACAATTCGGCCTATCCGGCGCGTCTGGTGCTGGCGGCAGAAAAGTCGGGAAATTATGTCAAGGCTATGGAAGCCATGATGCTGACGCCCGGTCGTCTGACCAAAGACCAGACCGATGCGGCCTTGAAGAAGGGTGGCCTTGATCCGAAGAAGCTTGAGGCCGATTACAAGGTGGATGCTGCGCGGATCGACGGCATTCTTGCGCGCAACATGGAGCAGGGCGAAGCGTTCAATTTTGGCGGTACGCCGTCCTTCGTTATCGGCACCCGGCTTTACGGAGGCGTGATGAACGAGCGGAGCCTGATCGACGCGATCAAGGAAGCGCGGAAGGCTTAAAGCGGTCGCAAAATTTGAAAGCAAGCAGCGGAGTGTTGTCAGTCTTGTTAAGCGTTAGCTTTCCTTCATAGTAAGAAGGATAACGGACATGAACCTGATGACACGCACGCTGACAAGCAACAATGACACTGATGAAAGCCGCTGGCTAAAAGTGCTGGCGCGCGACAAGGCATCAGATGGCGAATTCGTTTACGCTGTACGCACGACGGGCGTTTATTGCCGTCCATCATGTCCATCGCGGCGTGGTAAACGCGAAAATGTTCAGTTCTTTATGGTTGCCGAAGATGCAGAGCGGGCTGGCTTTCGCCCTTGTATGCGGTGCAAGCCGCATGTCGATGTAACGCTTGATGCGCAAAACAGTGCGCGCTATGCCGATATGGTTTCCGCCGCTTGCCGCTTCATCGAGAATGCCGATGAAGTTCCTGCACTGGAAGACATTGCGCGAGCCGCAGGGGCAAGTCCCGCGCATTTCCATCGCATTTTCAAAAGCTTCACAGGTCTCACGCCTAAAGCCTATGCTGATGCGCATCGTGCAGAGAAAATGCGCGCCGCCCTTAAATCCAGTGATAGCCGCGTGACGGATGCAATCTACGAAGCGGGTTACAATTCTTCCAGCCGCTTCTATGAAGCCTCAGATAAGATACTCGGCATGAAGCCAAAGGCTTTTAAATCTGGCGGTGAAAACGAAACCATCCGCTTTGCCATCGGACAATCCACACTTGGCGCCGTTCTGGTAGCGGAGAGCGGCAAGGGGGTCTGCGCCATTCTGATGGGCGATGATCCGCAGGAGCTGATTATCGATCTGGAAAAGCGGTTTCCGAAAGCGCAGCTCGTCGGTGCTGATCGCGACTTCGAGGATCACATTGCTCAGGTGATCGGCTTTGTTGAAAACCCAGGCATCGGATTCGATCTGCCGCTTGATTTGAGAGGCACCGCTTTCCAGCAGCGTGTCTGGCAAGCCTTGCGCGAAATCCCGCTTGGCAAAACTGTAAGCTATAGCGAACTCGCCGAGAGGATTGGTTTGCCAAAATCCACCAGAGCTGTGGCGCAAGCATGTGGTGCCAACAAGATTGCTGTTGCAGTTCCCTGCCATCGCGTTGTGCGCAATGATGGTGGCTTGTCCGGTTATCGCTGGGGCGTTGAACGCAAGCGGGATCTGATCGAAAGAGAGCGCCAGTCATGAAGGAGAAACTGGCCTCTTACGACTGGCAGAAAATTGCAGATGAGCTGGATCAGTTCGGCACCGCAACATTGGACCAGCTCTTTTCCAAAGATCAATGCAGTGAGATCGTCAGTCTTTATGACGCGTCTGACGCCTTTCGCTCGACGATTTCAATGGCAAGACATGGTTTTGGGCGTGGTGAGTACAAGTATTTCGCCAACCCGCTGCCTGAAGTCATCGGGGCATCCCGCAATGAATTGTATGGACGGTTAAGTCCGATAGCCAATCGCTGGAGCGAACGTCTGAGAAGCGGGATGGAATATCCATCGAACCATGATGAGTATCTCGCAATGTGTCACGCTGCCGGGCAAACGCGCCCGACGCCACTGATCCTGCAATATGTCGAGGGTGATTATAATTGCCTGCATCAGGATCTTTACGGCGATCTGGCTTTTCCGCTTCAGGTGGCCGTGCTGTTGTCGCAGCCGGGCGAGGATTTTACGGGCGGTGAATTTGTGCTCACAGAACAGCGTCCGCGTATGCAAAGTAGGGCCGAAGTTGTGCCTTTAAGGCGGGGAGATGCTGTGATTTTTGCGGTAAACGACAGGCCAATTTGTGGTACGCGTGGCGATTATAAGGCGAAAATGCGGCACGGCGTCAGTCGTTTGCGCTCCGGCAAGCGTCATACGCTGGGCATTATATTTCACGATGCACGATAAGGGGTTGCAACGTTTCAGTTGATGGCTTCTGATCGCAGCACAAGATCAAAGGAGTCGGAAATGAGCGTGACCATATACGGTATCAAAGCCTGTGACACCATGAAGAAGGCACGCAGCTGGCTTGACGATCATGGCATTGATTATGCCTTTCACGATTACAAGAAGGAAGGCTTGGACGCTGCAACAATCGACCGCTTTCTCAAGGACATAGAGTGGGAAAAGCTGCTCAATCGTGCGGGCACAACCTTCCGCAAACTGCCTGAAGAAGAGCGTCAGAATGTTGACGCTGAAAAGGCCCGGGCTCTGATGCTGGCGCAGCCTTCCATGGTCAAACGTCCCGTTCTCGAAAAAGATGGAAAGTTGACCGTCGGCTTCAAGCCCGATCAATACCAGACGTTTTTCCAAGCTTGAGCATTGCTGTCGTTGCCATAGATTGACTGGTTCAAACTGACAGTTAGCAGGGCACTCAATCCATGCATAAGCGGATAGACAAGGTTCTTCAGCAATGGTCGGTCAGTTGGCGCGATGCGCTGATTGCCTCTATTGGTGGCGCGGTGGCTTGGCTTATCTGTCAGTGGATGCTTGGTCAGCCGCGCCCCGTTTTCGCAATGGTTACGGCCGTTATCTGCCTTGCGCCCAATCTCCCCAATCACGGAAAACAAGCGATTGGCGTCATTACCGGCGTGACAACCGGCGTTGTGGTTGGCGAGCTTTCCCTGCTACTTCCGGAAACAATCCCGGTCCTGCATATGAGCGTTGTCACCTGCATTGCCATGGTGCTTGCAACAACCTTTGGTCTGGCTCCGGCAATCGCCATTCAGTCGGGCGTTTCCGCAATTCTGGTTCTGGCTATGGGGCCGCAGGTTGCCGGTATGACGCGCCTCATCGATGTTCTCGTGGGTGCGGGTGTCGGGCTCCTTTTCAGTCAGATACTGGCGACACCCGATCCGGTAAGGCTCATCGACAGGGCTGTGCGTGGTCTGGTCGACAATATCCTGAAAGGCCTGAAACAGTCCGCGATTGCACTTGAAAAACAGGATGTTGTTCACGCACAAAGCGCCATCAACCAGTTCACGCAAGCACAACGCGCGGTCAATGCGCTGGGTGATGGCATAGCGCTCGCGCGATCCAATGCGCGCTGGTCGTTGCGTGGAAGGCTCGTCGCGCGCGAAGTCAGTGAAATGGCAGGCCGCTATGATCGTCGTGGCATCCGGCTTTATGCATCGGCACTGTTGTTTGGTGAAGCACTCGGCAATGCTCTGCGTAAAAAGGAAGCCTCGCCGCCGGAATGGATTGCACAGTCATTGCAATCGGTCATCCATAATTGCAATCTGGATGAAGGCGAGACGCCGGAACGCTTGCCTCCGGTGCCGCAGGATATTGATTTCAGCTGGCGTGATACGGCTTTCCGCCTGCAGTCCGTGAATGAAACGCTGTTACATTTTCTGCATTCGGCCCAGCCTGACAGTGTGCCTGTACGGATGCCAAAGCCAAATGCAGATGTGCCAACGGTATGACTTCCGCATTTAGCCATAATCCAACCAGATTGAAGCGGGTTCAAATGCCGGAAAGTTGAACTGAATTCGAGTGATTGATCCCATCAGAAAAATTCAATTGTATGCGTTCGCGCGAAGCGTATTTTCCCCGCCATGAATAAGACACTCCCCCAGACCTATCCGCACCAGATTGCACTCCGTTATGCCTTTGGCGGTTTCCTCGCCATGATTACGGCGATGGGTATTGGTCGCTTCATTTATACGCCAATCCTACCCGGCATGATGTCGGATGTGGGCTTTAATGCCGCTGATGCGGGGTTCATCGCATCGGCCAACTATGTTGGCTATCTGCTTGGGGCAGTTGTTGGTGGCTATGGCTGGTCTGCGGGGATTGAACGCTTGAGCGTGCTTGTGGGGCTGATTATCAGTGCCGTGCTTTGCGCGCTCATGGCGGTGGTCGATGGTGTATGGCTGTTCTCAATCATTCGCTTTGCGGCAGGTTTTATCAGTGCTGTCACCATGATCCTCGCAACTGCAATCGTGCTGAGCCATATTACGGCTGCAGAGCGGGCAGGGCTCGGTGCATTGCACTTCGGCGGTGTTGGGGCAGGCATTGCACTGTCTGCGGTCCTGGTGGCGGTCATTCGACTGTCAGGTCTCGGCTGGAAAGCAGACTGGATTGGCGCTGCTGTTTTGAGCGTGATCATGGCCGTTTTTGTGGCCTATCTCGTGAAGGAAGGGCCGGTTGGCGGCACGAATGGGAAGCGTGAGCCCGCATTGCCAAACAGCTTCGCTTTCAACGCAATTGCACTGGCCTATGGCATTTTCGGCTTTGGCTATGTGATTACGGCGACATTCATCATTGCCATCGTACGTTCCAATGACGGCGGGCCGCTGATGGAAGCGGCGGTCTGGGTCATAACCGGGTTATGTGCGGCGCCGTCAATCTGGCTTTTGTCGCCTGCCATCAGAAAGTTCGGGTTGTTCTCCGCCTTTGCACTCACTGCCGTATTGGAAGCGATTGGCGTTGCCGCAAGTGTGGTGTTGCCTGCACCTTTTGGCCCGCTGATTGGTGGTGCATTGCTGGGTTTGACGTTTATGGCGCTGACCGCCTTCGGTCTTCAGGCTGCGCGCGTTCTTGCACCGCATTCGCCAAAGCGCGCGCTGGGGCGCATGACAGTCTGCTTCAGTTTAGGCCAGATTGCAGGGCCACTGGTTGCAGGCTTCATGGCGCAACATTCCGGCTCGTTTACCCTGCCAAGTCTGATCGCCGCTTTTGCATTGATTGTCACGGCTGTCATAGGGCTTGCTGCGGGCAAGGCTGCCAAGTAACCGGAAACCTTACAAAAATTTAACTGGTAAAGAATGGGGGACAGGCATTTCATAAATGCAGAATTGCATTTTTGGATTTCCCCCGATGTTCGTATCGTTTTTTCCGCGCCCCAAACTGTTTTTTTCGTCGGCACTTCTCTGGACACTTCTGGCTGTGATTGGCTGGTATGATGGGGGAAGCAATCTTGGACGATTCATAGGCCTGCCGCCTGCAGCAACAGATGCGGCGCCAATCATCGGCGCGAGTGTCTTCTGGTCCGCACCATTTTTGTGGTTCTACATTTATTTCGCAGTTGCTGTGTTTGCGTTCTACGCTTTCTGGAGCGCATTCTCACCGCATCGCTGGCAGCGCTGGTCTGTCCTTGGTTCAGCATTGATCCTGTTTACGACCTATTTCGGCGTTCAGGTCAGTGTCGCGATCAATGCCTGGTATGGACCTTTCTACGATATGGTGCAGAAAGGATTGAGCACACCTGGCGCCGTTTCCGCTGCGGATTTCTATTGGGGTGCAGTGGATTTCGCCGGGATCGCTTTTCTTGCCATAACAGTCGGCGTGGTCAGCTTGTTCTTTGTCAGCCATTATATCTTCCGCTGGCGAACCGCTATGAATGATTATTACATGCTTCACTGGCAGAAGCTGCGCCACATCGAAGGTGCTGCGCAGCGTGTGCAGGAAGATACGATGCGCTTTTCTTCCACGCTGGAACAGCTCGGCGTCAGCCTTGTAAAGTCGATCATGACGCTGATTGCCTTCTTGCCGGTGCTGTTCACTTTCTCCGAAAAGGTCAGCGAACTTCCAATAGTTGGCGTAATTCCTCATGCGCTGGTCTGGGCCGCAATCGTTTGGGCAATCTTTGGAACCGGCTTTCTCGCGCTTGTTGGTATCAAGTTACCCGGGCTGGAGTTCAACAATCAGCGGGTAGAAGCAGCCTATCGTAAGGAACTGGTTTATGGCGAAGATCATGCCGATCGCGCTGAGCCTGTTACAATGCGCGAGCTTTTCACAAACGTTCGCCACAACTATTTCCGGCTTTATTTCCACTATGTCTATTTCAACGTGGCGCGTATTTTCTATCTGCAGGCGGACAATATTTTTCCGCTTCTGCTGTTAATACCGTCAATTGTTGCAGGTAAGCTGACGCTCGGTTTGATGAGCCAGATTTCCAATGTATTTGATCAGGTGCGCGGCTCTTTCCAGTATCTCGTCAATTCATGGACGACGATTATTGAGCTTCTATCGATCTATAAGCGTCTGCGCAGCTTTGAAGCTGCTATCGATGGCGGTCCGCTACCTGTTCTGGATCAGGAAAATCTGGGGCTGTCGGCATGAGGTCGACAGCAAAAAGTCGTTCTATGATCTGTTTTGAACAGCGTGGTTGTTAGGCATATCGATGCTGTTGAGATAGTCATTATAGGTCGTGCATTTTACATCCGGCTTGTTGCAGACCTCAGAAACGAGACGTTCCATGGCCCGCCAGTAGGCGCCATCATTCATCAGTACGAAATGAAAGCCGAGCTGTAGAGGAATGCGTTCACCATCATATTGCTTGTCGAATGCCGTGCGGAAAGCCTTATAGGCGCGGTCTTCAAATTCGGCTGATTGGGCGGGTGCTTCCTTGCCCTTGGAATGGCGGACGTAGAGATTGTAATCCATGCCAACAATAAGCCGCTGCGATGGTCCCTCCGGGATCAGCGGCAAGCCAAAAGACGCGAACTGTCCGGTTATCTGCGGCAACTCTGGTCCGCGGGTGATGGACGATGCCTGATAGCGAAAACCATTGGCTTTCAATGCATCCTGAACTGGCTTGGATGCGGCAAGATAGGGTGCGCGGAAGCCGTTTATGCCATTGCGGGCTAGCTCCTGCCAGCCCTCGGGCTCGCCTTCAATGCCGTTATTCTTGTAAGCATCGGCAGTAATGCGACGGAATTCCTTGATTTCCTTGTCCCAGTCAGCGGTTGACCAGTCGGTGCCGTCAAAGTGTCCGCAGCCGTGACTTGCGATTTCGTTGCCCTCAAGATGCGCCTGCCAGATATTGCCAAGACGAGCCACAACCTCATCGTGACTGAGTGCAAAGCCGACATTGGATGCACCAGCACGTTTATGTGGGGGCTGATAGTCGCGCCGGTCTTTCTTGGTCATCAGGAAGACGCAGGAGAGAAAATAGGTGAAATGCGCGTTGTTGTTTTTCGCCAGTTCCCGCGAGCGTGTCCAGAGCTTGTTATCATGCGCGCCATCAAACGAAATCAGCACATATTGCGGCTTCGTTGTCTGGGCGATTGTGGGGCTTGCAGCAAGTGCGGAAGCAATAAGCACGGCGGGAGTGATGAGGCGCATGGGGGAATGAACGCAATCTGACTGGAAAAGTTGCCTGTTAGTCACAAAATATGGCGAAGCTCAGACAGAAATGCATATTGTTTCTATCACAGGTCTTACATATGGCGCGAATTCCGACTAAAAGCGCCAGAACATACAAATTAAGATCAACGAATTTTCGAGCGCGGCTCCACAAGTGCTGCACTCCAATAAAAACGGCAGGTCCATGGCAGACGACAGTTTCATTCGCGAGGTAAACGAGGAACTCCGTTCGGAACGGGCAAAACAGGTTTGGAAAAACTTCGGCCCACTGCTGATCGGCGGTGCGGTTGCGGTTGTTATCGGCACCGCTGCCTGGGTTGGTTATCAGCACTGGACCGATAGCAAAGCTTCTGCTTCCGGTGACAAGTTCCTGGCAGCACTTGATCTCGCCGCTTCCGGGAAGAACGATGAAGCCATTGCAGCGCTCGATGATCTGGAAAAGACCGGTTACGGTTCTTATCCGGTTCTGGCACGTATGCGTGCGGCCTCTGTTCAGGCTGCAAAGGGTGACGCGGCTGCAGCGGTTGCCGCATTTGACGCGGTCGCTGCAGATAATGCAGTGCCGTCACCGATGCGCGATGTCGCTCGCTTGCGCGCAGCCTATCTGCTCGTTGATTCTGGTTCTTATGATGATGTCGCAAAGCGCGTTGAAACGCTTTCGGCAGATGGCAATCCAATGCGTTCCGGCGCGCGTGAAGCGCTGGGCCTTGCTGCTTGGAAGGCAGAGCGTTTCGACGATGCTGCCAAGCTTTATCAGCAGATTGCCAATGACAATCTGGCGCCGGCAAATATCCGCCAGCGCGCCAATACAATGCTTGATCTCATGCGCGGCGCTGGCGTTACTGTGCCAGAAGCTCAACAGGGCTAATCCGCGTTTATCTTCGGAGTAATACGAACCTATGGGTTTCACTCTCGCCATCGTCGGGCGTCCCAATGTCGGCAAGTCCACACTGTTTAATCGCCTCGTCGGCCGCAAGCTGGCGCTGGTCGATGACTTGCCGGGCGTTACGCGCGACCGGCGCATCCATGATGCAAAGCTTTACGATCTGAAGTTTCAGGTGATCGATACGGCTGGCCTTGAAGAAGCTGCAAACGACAGTCTGGAAGCGCGTATGCGCGCGCAGACCGAAGCGGCCATTCAGGAAGCCGACGCGATCCTGTTTGTGATCGATGCTAAAGCTGGCATTACACCAACCGATGCGATTTTCGCTGAAGTTGTACGTCGTTCAGGCCGTCCGGTCGTTCTGGTTGCCAACAAGTCGGAAGCTCGCGGCGCGCAGTCGGGTCTTTATGATGCTTTCCAGCTTGGTCTTGGTGAGCCGTGCCCGATTTCTGCTGAACATGGTCAGGGTATGCCTGACCTTCGCGATGCTATCGTCGAACTTCTGGGTGAAGAACGCGTCTTTGCCGATGAGAAGGAAGAGGAAGCTGCTGACGAAGTCTTTACACCAAAGGCTGTTGGCGAGCTGATCGGCGACGATATTGAAGACCCGGATGAAGAAGAAATTCCGGCTTACGACGCTACCAAGCCTCTGCGCATTGCCATTGTCGGACGTCCGAATGCGGGCAAGTCCACGATGATCAACACGATGCTCGGCGAAGACCGTCTTCTGACCGGTCCGGAAGCTGGCATCACGCGCGATTCCATTTCGGTTGATTGGGAATGGCGTGGCCGTAAGATCAAGCTTTACGACACGGCTGGTTTGCGCCGCAAATCGCGTGTTCAGGAAAAGCTTGAAAAGCTTTCCGTTGCCGATGGCCTGCGCGCTATTCGCTTTGCCGAAGTGGTTATCATCGTTCTCGATGCGACGATCCCGTTTGAAAAGCAGGATCTGCAGATCGCCGATCTTATTATCCGCGAAGGCCGCGCGCCTATCATCGCGTTTAACAAGTGGGATTTGATCGAAGACCGCCAGATGGTTCTGGCTGATCTTTACGAAAAGACTGCGCGTCTGCTGCCGCAGGTGCGTGGTATTCGCGCTGTGCCGATTTCCGGTGAACGCGGTCAGGGCCTCGACAAGCTTATGGAAAACCTTGTCGCTACCCACGAAATCTGGAACCGTCGTATTTCGACAGGTCGCCTCAATCGCTGGCTTGCGGGCGTTATTGCGCATCAGCCACCTCCGGCTGTTTCTGGTCGTCGCCTGAAGGTCAAGTATATGACGCAGGTGAAGACCCGCCCGCCGGGCTTCGTTGTGAATTGCTCGCGCCCGGATGCAATGCCACAATCCTATGTGCGCTATCTGGTGAACGGCTTGCGTGAGACATTCGAAATGCCCGGCGTGCCGATCCGCTTGTCACTGACAACATCGGAAAATCCGTTTGCCGGTCGCGCAAAGAAGAAGAGATAAGCAAAAGCCCGGTCGCAAAACCGGGCTTTTATTTTAGCTGCGCTTACGTGTAGCAAGCCCTGCTGATGCGATGCCAAGCATGCATAGAATCGCAATGCCAAGTGAAACATTGGTTGCGGCATTAAGCGGTGTCCCATCGCCTGCACTCATTAAAGTTCCGGCAATTGCCGATGTGATCGAGAAGGCGATGAGCTGCGTGGTGGTAATCGCCGCTGCTGCCTTGCCGCCTTCGGCGGGGTCGTTGGTACTGCTCATGGCTGCAACGCCGAGCAGTGGCCAGGAGATGCCAATTCCGAGACCGGCCACGCCGAGCGCTATCGTCCATAGCAGCACTGTCGCCGTGGATGCATGATCGATGAGGAGCAGGCTGTAGGTGATAAGGCCAACTGCCAACAGCAAAGGTCCGAGACGAATGGCACGGCGGCGGGTCACTTCTGAATTGATCGATACGGCAAAAAGCTGTGCGATCACCCAGGCGAGTGACAGAACGGCACCCAATAGCCCTGCCAATAGAGGGCTGAGACCGGCGAGTTGCTGGCTGAACAAGGGGATAAAGTTTTCGAGCATGACGCCAGCGCTCAATGCTGCGACGGTCAGGTAAGTCCATTTCAACGAATTGCCCGGCAGATAGGTTATGCGCGGGAGGATGGTGTTTGTGGCACCGCGTTCAATCGATACGAAGACGATAAGCAAAAGAATGCCGATGCCGACAGCAATCAATGTTGGTAAGCCGATTGGCAGAATAGAGCTGATGCTAATTGCGATAATTGCCAGCAACAGAGGGATAAGTGAAGCAAATGGCACGGGCGCGCGATAGCCGCTGGCCTTTGACTGTTTGAAGGAGCCACGGGCAATGATGGCCAGCAGAAGTGCGGCCGCTGCCAGTGCGGCATAGGCCCATCGCCACAAACCAAATTCTGCAAACAAGCCACCCAATGACGGGCCGAACAGCGTGCCAAGCCCCCACATTGCGGAAACAACACCTGTCGCACGCGCCCAGAGCTTTTCAGGAAGGGCAGACCGGATCACAGCATAGCCGAGACCAGCGAGCAGACCACCGCCCAGCCCCTGAACAACGCGGGCCGCAATCAGCAATTCCATTGTAGGGCTGATCGCAGCACCAATCGCTCCGAGAGCAAAGATCGTGAAGGCGATAACATAGGCAGATGCGGCACCCTTCCAGTCAAGTACACGACTTACGAAAAGCGATGCAACAATGGCTGCAATGACGAAGGCAGTTGTGACCCACGCATAATAATTTTGCCCACCAATATCCATAACAATGGAAGGCATCAGCGCTGCCGTGAAATAAAGATTCATTGCATAGAGCAGAATGCCACCCGCCATGACGGAAACAACGGCCAGATGCCGACCTGAAAACAGATCAGCCCAGTTGGCTGAAGACGCGTCGAGGCTCCCGGCCTCATGTGAGAGTCCAGTCATTTTAGTTCTCCATAGTGTAGAGCTTGAGTTAGTTTTCTGGGTGTACGCCCTGAGACAGAACGAGCGTCAGCAATGACACGGTGAGCACGATCAGAGGTGCAATCGCCTGGTCGTATTCGGCATGAAAAAGCGTCGTGAGACTGGCTGCTGCCATGACAAAACTGCCTATTGCAGCACCCAGTTTTCGTGTGGCTGGGTTGATCAACAATGCTGCGGCCGCCAGTTCCAGAGTAGCGGTTATATAGTGAAACCAGTCCGGATAGCCCCAGCGGGCATAGGAGGCCGCGTTCTGGGGTGAAAGCAAAAAATTGCCATAAGCGCCGAACACAAAAAATGCAGCCAGCAAAAAAGCAAGGCCAGTGGTGAAGACGGAGCGGATAGTCATGTTGCGAATTCTCAGATTGGGCGCGACAAAACCCGTCGCCCGAACTGGTATTTTCGGGCGTGACATTTCGTCTGTACTGCTGTTTTAGGTGCATCTGCCGAGGCAGAATGATATATTAGAGTCGTCACTCTATTTATGTTCGACCTGGTGTCAAGCGTAATTAGAATGATTGATCTATTTATGGAGATATGAATGGTTCGCACCGTCAATCCTGAAAAGCACGAAGAAAAGCGGCTGGAAATTCTGGAAGCTGCACATCGCTGTTTTCTGCGCGAAGGGTTGCAGGGTGCGTCCATTGCAAAAATCTGCAAGGAGGCAGAAATCAGCCCCGGCCATCTCTACCACTACTTCTCCAGTAAGGAGGAAATCGTGGAGCAAATGGCAGATGAATATCTGCGTAAGTTGCATGGAGATTTTGCAAGCCACCCGGAAGGGCAAGACACTGCCACCGTGTTGCTGTCAGAACTCTGGGGCATGAGCGGTTGGGGTGAGGTCGATCATTGCCGCATTCTGTTCGAGCTGTTGTCTGAGGCGGGCCGAAGCGAGCGTATCAGGGAAATTCTGCGCAACAATACGGCCAGCATTCGCAGAATGCTGACTGATACCTTGAAAGCAGGGCAGGCTCGCGGTGAAGTCGATCCATCGCTGGATGTAGGGCATACGAGTGCGATGCTAATTGCGGTGCTGGATGCAGCACCCATGCTGCCATTGATGGTGCCGGATGTGAGCTTTGAGGAGAGCCGCAAGCTGTTGACCACGATGATCACACGTTTCCTGCGGCCTCAATAATCTACTCTATCAGGGATGCAACTGTGCGCCCTTGATCGCTTTGTCGATGTCTTTCTTGGGGCCATGAAGAGCGAGACCTACCAGATCCGGTGTATCGGCATTTTCGGCACGGAAGACTTCGCGATTGGCAGCATCGTGGCCGGTTGCAAACATCGCACGGACATAGGCTGCACGCGTTAAATCCCGTTGCAGGGATTGCTGCCATGCGCGTTGAAGAATTTCGAGTGATGCCGAGAAAACGACCACCGGCTGACTGAACAGACGGGCATGTTCCCGCCCGAGCGCATCCACATAAGGCTCGCCGATGCCATTTGGAACTGCACCGGCAATACCAGAGGCCAGAAAAGCCGTGACATTGAGTTTCTGCCACATTTGCAGATCGCTTTGCACCAGAATGGCAATTTTTGTATCGAAAATCATGGGATGCTCCCTTTAAAAGACGCATCCCGAAAAGTGTGAAATTGTTTTCGGAAAAGATGCGCGCTCAAAATGGAGCAGGTAGCGTAGCTAACGCGGCAAATCTGGAACGTTTGTGCGCCCACGACGATATTGTGCCGGCGTTAGCCCATAAGCGCGTCGAAACCATCGGCCCATATGGCTTTGATCGGCAAAGCCACTCAGCATGGCGGCCTGTGCAGGCGTTTCCTGCTCACGCAATAACCGACGTGCAGCAGCGAGCCGCAATTGCACCAGATAGGCGTGCAGCGAGGTTCCGTAGCGGCGTCGAAAACTGCGCGAAAGGGAGAATCGATCGGTAGCGCCGACGACTTCGACCAATTGCTCAAGTCCGATATCTTCTTCAAAATGTGCGCGGAGATAGTCCATCGCGCGAGCAGAAATATCGGATGCGATGATGTCAGGCTTAGGCTCTGCTCGTCCGAGGTGCCTGCAAAGAAGTGCAATGATTTGGTCGCGGCTTTCCTCAACCGACAGTCGTGGTGCGGCTTCAATAATCAGACTTGTGGTTCGCACCACTGCCTGCGCCAGTTGAGGGTCGTCGGTTAATGTGCTGCGAAACCCGATTGCAGCATCGTTGCCACCCATTTCCTGTCTAATCAGCGATTGCGGCAGATAAAGCATGGAATAGGCAAAGCCATCGTCCTGAATAGCCTGCCCATCATGCAATTCGCCCGGCTCAATGAGCATAATCTTGCCAGTGGTACTTTGACGTCGCTGTCCGCGACAGAAAAAATCCTGCACACCATAATGCGTCACGCCCACCAGCCATTCATCATGGAAATGCATGTCATAGGCATGGCTATGAAACCGTGCACCCAAAGCTTCAAGCCCCGTTGTCTGATCGCGCCGAAGCTGAAAAGCATCGCGCGCCGTATGATGGGTCTTAACCAAACACGCCACCTTCATCAGCATCGACAGTGATCGATAATGTTACATGACGTGGGCGGGTGAGGGCAAAGAGCACGGATTCGACGATATCGCGACTGGTGGCCGCTTGACCTTTCTGCCGATTGGCCGAAGCTTCCCAACTATTATCCAGTGGCGAAGCGTCTTCGAGATATGGTGGATGAACGACGATGGAACGGACAGGTGTTCCCGCAAGCTTTTGCCGTAGGCCATCCGCGAGTGCGGCCTGCGCGCGCTTTGCGGCATAGAAAGGCACCGAAACAGTCTGTAACGGCGCGTTGGGCAAACCACTGATCGAGCCGATTGTTATGATATCCGGGCTGTTTGAATTATTGAGTGCAGGCAGAAGCCCTTGTGTGAACAGGAATGTTCCTGTGACAGCGGCATTGATGACGCCTGCAACTTCTGCCTCTGAATAGTCTTCCTGTCTGTCTTCAAGCCACATCGCGCCGTTGTTTACGAGAATGTCGATTGTAGGATGGCTCGCTTTAATGGCGTCGATGGCAGCCGTAACGCTCGCCATATCGGCGAGATCAACCTGCACGGTATCAACTCTGCGTCCGGTATGTTTTGTAATCTTATCGGCAGTCTCTTCGAGAGCTTTCAGACTGCGTCCGCAAAGCACGACATTGCATCCGGCTTCGGCCAGTGAGAAGGCGAGCGCTGCGCCAAGGCCGCGGGCAGCACCTGTTACAACAGCGGTGGTTCCTTCAAAGCGGGACATAGGCTCTCCAGTCATTTTATATGCGATGCGTTTTACGGCGAATTATAGCATTTCCAGCAAAAGTGCGAAGCGGTTTTGCGTCGGATAATGCGTAAAAACAAATAGTTACAGTGGTTCCAACGATTCATTTCTAACTGGAACCGCTGTATGTGCGGATAGATAGTGCGAATGGAAGCGCGATGCGAGCTTTCAAAAGTCCCCTCCCACAAGTGTTACAGCAGGTAGGCTTCCTCAATGATAGAATCTGTAGTATAGTCCCCTATACTATATTTCAGCAGCAGGTTCTCATGTCGCACACCATCCACCAGAAGGAAAAGCTCATTGCCCGCGTTCGCCGCATCAAGGGGCAGCTCGAAGGCGTTGAGCGCGCACTGGCTTCGGAAGCAGCCTGTGCCGAAGTGTTGCGGCAGCTTGCATCAGCGCGCGGAGCGCTGACCGGACTAACAGCGGAGGTGATGGAGGATCATCTGCGTGAACATGTTGTCGAAATCGACGACGCTGGTGAACGTCGAAAGGGTGGTGACGAGATGATCGAGGTCATCCGCGCCTATATGAAATAGTAAGGAGCGTCCCATGGCTGGGAACCATCACCACGCACATTATTCAGTTCATAATTCATCGGCGTCGCATGAACACGTCTTTCTCGGCGAAGACCATCATCGAAACGAACGCAAGGTCTGGCTTGTTATTGCTCTGACTGCGACCATGATGGTCGTCGAAATCATTGCGGGCTCGATTTATGGTTCCATGGCTCTCGTGGCTGACGGCTGGCATATGTCCACCCATGCAGGCGCCATGCTGATTACCGCGCTCGCCTATTCCTATTCACGACGTCACGCGCATGATCCGCGTTTCAGTTTCGGTACCGGAAAGCTGGGCGATCTCGCTGGTTTTGCTAGCGCCGTAGTGCTGGCCCTGATTGCCTTGTTGATTGGGTGGGAGAGCTTCCTTCGCCTGACAAACCCGATTGAGATCAGCTTTAATCAGGCAATTGCAGTTGCCGTGGTGGGACTAGTCGTCAATCTCGTCAGTGCATGGCTGCTGAAAGACGATCACGGCCACCACCATGGGCACAGCCATCATCACGAACATGACCATGACCATGACCATAATGATGAAACAGGTCATACGCATGAGAAGGTGCGGGATAACAATCTCCGGGCGGCCTATCTGCACGTTTTAGCTGACGCGCTGACCTCTGTGCTTGCGATTGCCGCACTTCTGGTTGGCAAAAGCTATGGCTGGCTCTGGGCCGATCCATTGATGGGTGTTGTTGGGGCGCTGGTGATTGCGCGCTGGTCGTGGGGGCTGATCCGTGATTCCGGTCAGGTTCTGCTTGATGCTGTTCCAGAAGCGGCGCGCCTCAAGAACGAAATCACGAACCACCTTGAGCGCTCGGGGGATCACATCACCGATCTGCATATCTGGCAGATCGGTCCGGGACATCATGCGGCGATTGTTGCGATTGCCTCGCATAGCCCCAAGTTGCCGTCTGTTTATAAGGAACGCCTTGGTCATATCCATGGATTGTCTCATGTGACTGTCGAAGTGGACGCAGCCTGATCTTTGCATCAAGGGTTGAGTCTGCATCCTTGGTCTGCTAATCCGCCGCCTCCTGAAAATCCCCACCATCAGAGGCAGATCATGACGACAGTGAACCAGAGCCAGTTTGACGGCGTCACACTGGGCATCGACTTCGGCACGACAAACACTGTTTTGTCGCTTGCATCGTCCGATGGTTCGACTGCAGTGCTGAGTGTGCCGAAAGATGGCGTCGATATCACCGGTTATCGCTCGATCCTGTGTTTCTGGCAGGATCGGGAAACCGGCGAACGCACGTCGGAAAGCGGACCGTGGGCGATGGATGCATTTGTGAATGCGCCGCATTCGACCCGTATGCTGCAGTCTTTCAAGACGTTTGCGGCTCAAAAATCTTTCACCGACACACCGGTCTTCGGCAAGCGCTTCAAGTTTGAAGATATTCTTGAGACGTTTCTGGAATCAGTTGCTGCCCGCCTCGGGGATCGCCTGCCTCCGAAGGGCAATCGTGTTGTCATTGGACGCCCCGTCATCTTTGCGGGGGCAACGCCGGACGAAGAGCTGGCCATGCAGCGTTATGAAAAAGCGTTCCGCGCTTTTGGCTTTACAGATATTCATTATGTCTATGAGCCGGTGGCAGCTGCATATTTCTACGCACAGGAACTGAAAGCCGAATCGACTGTTCTCGTTGCTGACTTTGGTGGTGGCACGAGCGACTTCTCCATTGTGCGGTTCGAAGTGGGCGCGGATGGGCTGAGTTTCACGCCACTGAGCCAGACGGGTCTCGGCATTGCGGGCGATACGTTCGATTATCGCATCATCGACAATGCGGTATCGCCGCTGCTTGGCAAGAACGGTGAATATAAATCCTTCGGCAAGCGCTTGCCGGTGCCCAAGCATTATTATGCAAATTTCGCTCGCTGGAACACGTTGTTCCTGATGAATTCGCCCGCAACCATTCGCGCGCTGACCGATCTTGCCAAGAATGCTGTCGATCCGGAGCCGCTCGAACATTTCATTCACCTGATCGAAAATGATTATGGTTATGAGATCTATCGCGCGGTCTCAAATCTCAAAGTCCGTTTGTCATCGGAAAGAATTTCCGAGCTTCACTTCAAGGCGGACGATTTCGAGATCCGCTCAGACATTACCCGCAACGACTTCGATAATTGGATCGCCGATGATGTGGCGAATATCGAGCAGTCGGTCGAACAGGCTGTGGAGAATGCAGGCCTGACGTTTGACGGTATCGACCGCGTGTTCCTGACGGGTGGAACTTCCTTTGTGCCCGCGATCCGTGCCGCGTTTGAGAAGCGTTTCCCCGACGCGATGGTGACAAGCTCGAACCAGTTTGATTCGATAGCCAATGGTCTCGCTCTTATTGGCCAGAGTGCGGATATTGAACGTTGGGCTGTTAAAGCCGCTTAGGGAATGATGGTAATGGGGGTGCCATTTGGCACCTTCGACCAGATTTCGCGCATTTCAGCATTGGTCACGCCGATGCAGCCATCCGTCCAGTCCCAAAGGTGATGCACCGGTGCCAGCAAGCCCCAACCATTGGGCAAGCCATGGATCATGATATTGCCGCCGGGCGAATAACCGGCCGCATCGGCGGCGTTCTGATCTGCTGCATTCGGATAGGAAACATGCAAGCTCAGATGTGCCATTGAGCGCGGATTGCGCCAGTCGATGACGTAGCTGCCTTCCGGCGTCTTCTGATCACCTTCGCGCGCCTTGTGTCCGCCATCGCCATTCCCACCAAGCGCAATGCGATATGTGCCAATCACGGTGCCATCCCGAAGCAGGGTCATCCGGCGTTCGCCTTTATTGACCTCTATGGCATCGGCTTGTTGTTCGGCGGGAGCAGGCTGCGGTGGTTCGCCAGAACCAATGCGCGCCATTACCTTTGTATAGCCAAAAAAAGCAACAGCGATGACAACGACAGCGAAGAGGATTTTCTTGATCATATTGCCCGCTTATTTCTGCTCTGTGGCCTGTTCAAGACCGTTTTTCCAGATGTCTTTTAAAAGCACAAGTCTCGCCGCTTCGCATTGTGATGATCGGGATGGGCGGCTAAGCTTACTTGAAGTCCTCAAGAATGCGGAGCCAAGGCCCACTTATGTCGATAATCGCTGAACAAACATCGGAACGATTTTCCGAAAATTTGCGCAAAAGCGCTGAGCCATTCTGGTCCGAGGCCGTTCAACACCGTTTGGTGCAGGAAGTGTTTGATGGCTCTGTTCCGCAGGAAGTTATGAAGCGCTATCTCGTTCAGGATCATCGCTTTATCGATTGCTTCCTGTCGCTTCTGGGTGGCGTACTCGTCAATTGCGATAATATGGATGCCAAGCTGACACTTGGGCGCTTCATCGGCATGATCAGTAATGACGAAAATTCTTATTTTGAACGCGCTTTTGCTGCGCTCGATGTAAGCCATGTTGAACGTTATGATGCACCAGACGCGGAACCAACCGCAGCCTTTAAAGCATTAATGCTGGAAGCTGCGACTTCGGGTTCGTATGCCGCCTGTCTCTCCGTTCTGACGGTTGCAGAATGGCTTTATCTCGATTGGGCGCAAAAGGCTCCCAAGAACCTACCCGAAAGTTTTGTTTTCTCTGAGTGGATTGTTTTACACGACAACCCTTATTTTTCAGATTTTGTTGCTTTTCTGAGATCAGAGCTTGATCGAGTTGGGCCTCAGACGGAAGCAGAATGCCGTAGCTTTTTTCAGCGCGCCGTAGAGCTTGAGAAGGCCTTCTTCGATTCAGCCTATGAATAACTCAGGTTAGTTTCGCAGGCAGTCAATGATTGTTGTCTCACAAACAGGTGTCTGGGCGCGACTTTCTGGATTGTCGCGCCAATGCTTGTACGTGATCCAAAACTCCACGTCCTTATAGGCATAGGTTTTGGCTTGCTTCTGAGTGCGACTCTTATCGAGTGCGTCGGGCGTAATGACCATATGGTGAGCGAGCCGTTTGAACACCCAGGGCTTAGCCCCTTTCTTATGCTCGAACACTTCCAGATGATAGTAAGGGTCATTGTGTGCCGGGTCAGGCACCTGATGAATGTCAGCCCAACGCGTTAACTTCACCGTATCAGCGAGAATGATTGTACGGTCTGGCGTCTGAGCATTCACTATTGGAGCCGCAAAGGTGAGGGCTGCCAGCGCCAATATAAGAACTTTCGATCGCTTTTTGCCCATTATTCAAAATTCCTTCTGCATCCGAGTTAAAGCGCAGGCGTTTCACCCTGCACATATTTGCTATTGAGAAGGCTAAAAAAGCAAATGAAAACAAACAGCCATTCAATGCTGTTAATTCAAAATTAATCAATCTTTTCAAAGGGTAAACAAAGACGCGTTAACGATCCATCAAGGTTAATACTCCATTATTCGCTATAGTTAAGTAATCGTTGCGAGTGGAGTTTGCGGTGCGTTTTGGTTCCATACGAGCGCTGTTTGGCCGGTCGAAGGCCGTAGCCGAGCCGGTATGGCACTATCCGGTCACGGGCTATTGCCCGGAGGATGGTCGCTATTACGCCGTACGCGCAAAACCGCGTCAGGTTCTGCATAAGCCGCATCGTCTCGTGCCGCTGGTTCTGGCGGCAATTACCTATCTCTTCAATTCCAACGCAATCGCCTTTCAGGATATGGCCAGCCTTGTTCCGACGGCTGATGTAGCCGGTCATCGCTGGACCGCGTTTGTTGCCAAAGCTCCCGTCGGATCGCTCCATCAGGCAGAAATGCCGTTTGTCGATGCCACGACCGTCACTGGCAGCATCGCCAGCAGCGGTATCGAAGTTCCGGGTATTGGTCGCGTAGCGCTTTCGGGTGGCAAGAAGACTGCCAAGCTGGGTGTTGACGATCCCAATCCCGATGAAAACCGCATCAACCGTTCCGATAAGACCGGTCGTCTTGTCTCTGTGAAGCCGAAAGCTCCAGCGCGGACTTTCAATGCAGGTAGCATGTTTGAGAAGATCAGCATGATTACTGCCCCTCGTGAGAAGATTGATGCGCGTATGGCTTTCTCCAAGTCCAGTGTTGAGGGCAAGGAGGTCGAAATCGCAATGGCGTTTCATGCGGTCAAACCGCCCAAGCCCAAACCGGACATGCCGGTGCAACTGGCAAAGCTAATCAACAATGATCAGCCCGACGTTCTCGCGTTGGGCTATGCGCCTTCTAAGCCTGACTATGGCAAAACCTCTCCCTTCGAGAGCATTCTGACACCGGAAGCCGATGCAGGCCGCTTCGTGCCGCCAATCAGCGATCAGGATCATGCATGGGCTGCAACGCCTCTGCCAGCAGAATCATTTGGAACCAAAGAGCAGAAGTGCCTCGCCGAAGCGGTTTACTACGAAGCACGCGGGGAAAACGTCAAAGGGCAGGTGGCTGTTGCTCAGGTAGTGCTCAATCGTGTGCGTAATCCTGCTTATCCCGGCACGATCTGCGGCGTTGTCTATCAAAACCGGAACTGGCTCAATGCCTGTCAGTTTTCCTTCGCCTGTGACGGTCAGAAGCATCGCGTCACGGAAATTCCGCAATGGCGTCTTGCACAGCAGGTGGCAAAGACTGTGACGGCAGGCCAGATCTGGTTGCCGGAAGTTGGTTCATCCACCCATTATCATGCAACCTATGTCAGCCCATTCTGGGCGCCGACCATGAAGAAGATGACCAAGATTGGCCTTCATGTGTTCTATCGCACCTATGGCGGCGGTTGGAGCTGATAACCGACAGCATGGGTGCGATCACTTTCGGACACATTTATTTGTCTGAAGGGTCGCTTGAAACGCGTGCACAATGATGAATCTATGTGCTGACTTTCGCCCAATTCGATTCCAATTTTGAGGCCGAATTGCTGCCTGTTCTCCGACTTTGATCGGAAAATGAGTCGCACCAATAGCTAAATTATTGTATTTCCAAGAGAAAAAACCTTCTGAAGCAACTGCTTGACTGCCTTGACTAGCGGGCGGTGTGTCAATATGTTGCGCGCAACTTGGAAATGGGCTTGTAGCGCCCGCATTTCTTGCAAAAAGGAGCTGCCAATGACGAGCGGCACTGAGCCGGGAAAAACACCCGGTCAAAGCAAGAATGTGGACGGCAAAACTGTTTCTGGGGGGCTGGATCAGCGTTTGAATCGCCTTGAGGTCGAATTGGCCAAAAAAGGTGTGCTCAAGGCACCAGCTTCCGAGGATGAGCGGTCGGAAACGTCCAGTTCCGTCGCGCAGGCCATGAAACTCTCCAGTGAATTTATCGCTGGTATCGTGGTTGGTGCGGTAATTGGTTGGGCTCTTGATCGCTACGCGGGCACGTCGCCATGGGGGTTAATCGTATTTCTCCTTCTAGGCTTCGGTGCAGGCACCCTCAACGTGCTCCGTTCCGCAGGTTATGTCGCCGATCAAGGCAACATTAAGTCTAGCGTGGAAAAGAGCGATAAGGAATAAGTCTTCGCGGACATCACGAAAATGTTCGCGTATAGACATTTGAGACAAAGCGGGCGGTTCGCCCGAGACTGAAACGCCTTAGGGCAGGAACGACAGACGAGGTTAAGTTGGCCAACGATCCGATCCATCAGTTCCAGGTTTCCCGGTTGATTCCTATCGACGTCGGTGGTTTGGACCTGTCGTTTACCAATGTTTCGGCTTTCATGGTCGCAACTGTGGTGCTCGCATCAGGCTTCCTCTACTTCACATCGTCGAGCCGTGGTCTGGTTCCAAGCCGCCTTCAGTCGGTTTCGGAAATGGCGTATGAATTTGTGGCATCCAGCTTGAGAGATTCAGCTGGCTCAAAGGGCATGAAGTTCTTCCCCTTTGTTTTCTCGCTGTTCATGTTCGTGCTCGTCGCAAACTTCATCGGCCTGTTCCCTTATTTCTACACGGTCACAAGCCAGATCATCGTAACCTTCGCTCTTTCTCTGCTGGTTATCGGTACAGTCATCATCTACGGTTTCTATAAGCATGGTCTCGGCTTCCTCAAGCTGTTCGTACCAAGCGGCGTTCCGGGCATCATCGTGCCGCTGGTTGTTGCCATTGAAATCATTTCGTTCCTCTCGCGCCCAATCAGCCTCTCGGTTCGTCTTTTCGCGAACATGCTGGCAGGCCACATCACGCTCAAGGTTTTCGCAGGCTTCGTTGTCTCGCTGAGCTCGCTTGGTGCACTGGGTGTTGGCGGCGCTATCCTGCCTCTCATCATGACGGTCGCGATCACCGCGCTTGAGTTCCTGGTTGCATTCCTCCAGGCCTACGTCTTCACCGTTCTTACCTGCATGTACATCAACGACGCAGTACATCCGGGTCACTAAGGTTCTCGCCGGCGGGTTTCCGCCAGAACAGAAATCCGCACTAATTTGCAATCCAGAAGGAGCTTTAACATGGAAGCGGAAGCAGCAAAGTACATCGGCGCCGGTCTCGCCTGTTTCGGTATGGCCGGTACGGCTCTCGGCCTCGGCAACATTTTCGGTAGCTATCTCTCGGGCGCTCTGCGTAACCCATCCGCTGCTGACAGCCAGTTCGGCCGTCTCGTGTTTGGTTTCGCTGTGACGGAAGCTCTGGGCATCTTCTCGCTGCTCATCGCGCTTCTGCTCCTCTTCGCTGTTTAATCAACAGTCGCAAGAAACTGGCCTGCCGCGATCTGTATCTTGAAATGCAGCGCGGCTGGCCTTTTCATATGAAGTCTGAGTGAGCATATTCCAGAACTTCCAGAGTTATTCTCTGGAAAAGAATATGCTGGATTAAAGGGGAAATCTGGATGTTCGTGTCCACGGCGTTTGCCCAAACCGCCACCGAATCGCAACCGGCACCAGCTGCTGGCGAGCACGGCGCAGCCGATGCTGTGCACACCGAAACCGGGGTCGCGCACGATGCCGGACACGGCAGCGGCGTATTCCCGCCGTTCGATTCCACCCATTATGCATCGCAGCTTCTGTGGCTGGCGATCACTTTCGGCCTTTTCTATCTGTTCCTGTCGCGTGTGGTTCTCCCGCGCATCGGTGGCGTGATTGAAAACCGTCGTGACCGTATCGCGCAGGATCTCGAGCAGGCTGCACGCCTCAAGCAGGATGCAGACAACGCTATTGCTGCCTATGAGCAGGAACTAGCCGCTGCCCGCACCAAGGCTGCTTCGATTGCCGAAGCTGCTCGCGAAAAAGGCAAAGGCGAAGCAGACGCAGAACGTGCGACTGCGGAAGCTGCTCTTGAAAGCAAGCTGGCAGAAGCTGAAGAACGTATCGCCGCAATCAAGGCCAAGGCCATGAGCGATGTCGGTACGATCGCTGAAGAAACCACGTCTGCGATTGTTGAACAGCTCCTGGGTACCAAGGCCGACAAGGCTGACGTAACAGCAGCAGTCAAAACCGCAAACGCCTGAGGAGACGAAAATGGATTCAACATTTTGGGCATTTATTGCTCTTCTTCTCTTCATTGCTCTGATTGTTTACATGAAGGTTCCAGGTATGATCGGTCGTTCGCTTGATGAACGTGCCGAGAATATCAAGAAGGAACTGGAAGAAGCCCGCACCCTGCGCGAAGAAGCACAACAGCTTCTTGCTGAATATCACCGCAAGCGCAAGGAAGCGGAAAAAGAAGCTGGCGACATCGTTGCCGCCGCTGAACGCGAAGCCAAGGCTCTTCTTGAAGATGCCAAGCGTGCGACCGAAGAATATGTTGTTCGCCGCAACAAGCTTGCTGAGCAGAAGATTGCAACTGCTGAAACCGATGCAATCAATGCAGTCCGCGCTTCTGCTGTTGATCTGGCAGTAGCCGCTGCTGGCAAGATCGTTGCCGACAAGGTCGACGCAAAGGTTGCAGGCACCTTGTTCAAGGATGCACTCGGTCAGGTTAAGACCAACCTGAACTAAGTTCGGCAATCTGATAGTTTTAAGAAACGCCGCCTCAAAAGGGCGGCGTTTTTTTGCTGTTCTGTCTTCTGTTTCAAGGAAGCAGTTCTTAATCCGCGTCCGGTTCAGCGATTTGGCTGAGCGCCAGTTCCCCTTGCGCTTTGACCGTCTGGATCGCGAAATTGCTACGGATATCTATAACGCCTGGAAGGCGCAATAAAGTGCCGGTTAGAAAGCGTTCATAGGCTGCGAGGTCAGCCACGACGACTTGCAACAGGAAGTCGGATTCTCCCGATACAAGATGGCAGGAAAAGACTTCAGGCAGGTTCTGCACTGACGTACGGAATGCTGTTGCTGTTTCCTCATGATGGCGCTCTACACGGATGCCAACAAAGACAGTCAGTCCCAGTCCTACGGCATTGCGGTCGAGTGCCGCGTGGTAGCCTTGAATGACGCCAGCTTTTTCGAGGAGTTTGACTCGTCGCAAACATGGGGAAGGGGACAGCCCTATTTTATCGGCAAGCTGAACGTTTGAGAGACGCGCATCGTCTTGCAGTGCAGCGAGTATCTTACGGTCCGTTGCGTCTAGTTTTAATTTTGGCATAAGCCACCATTTTGAAAAGTCATATTGGCAGATTATATCAACTTCGATCCACTCCGCACCATAAAACGCAAGGACACGGACTGCACTTACGAGTTAGCTTCGGAAAGCTCTATCAGCTGTAGCTCATTCATCATATGCAATGAGCCAACCCGATGGCAGCTGCGTGGATTTTAGCTGTTCGAGGCGATATTGATGAGCGAGACGTGGTTATTTGCAAGCGCACTGGTGGCTGCATTTCTTCTTCCTGGGCCGGACATGATTCTGCTTCTACAGACGGGAGCTGCGCAGGGCAGAGGCCATGCACTAGCTGCTGCCGCAGGGCTTGCAACGGCCCGTGCTTGCCACGTCTTGCTCGCTGCATTTGGGTTGGCCGCTCTCCTGCACGCATTTCCAATCGCGTTTCAATTCGTGCGGATCGTGAGTGCCTGTTATCTGGTCTGGATTGCGATCGGCATCTTGCGTCACCCATTGGCGTCCCTTGATACAGCAACCAACGGCATCGAACGACGCTCTTATTTGGCGTCCGCCCGTAAGGGTTTACTCACCAATCTGCTGAACCCGAAAGCTTTGCTTTTCTGCTCTGTTCTATTGCCGCAGTTCGTGCATCCAGACAGAGGCAGTATCATGATGCAGTTTGCATTTCTGGGTGGGATAATGACCATCGTCGGGCTGTCGTTCGATACGATCTATGCCTTCGCAGGATCGTCACTCGGCAACCTGTTCAAGCGATATCCGGTCATACAATCTATTCAGCGTTGGGGCTTTGCGGCTCTGCTTTTTGGCTTTGCAGCCAAACTGGCGACGGTTTAAGTCTTTCATTGATCTATGATTTAGACGCTATAGCGCCCTTTGATCGGCGCGAAGGTATAGCGGTGGATGCCGGGCACCGGCCCATCTGTCTCAATAGCCGCTCGATGCTTGGCCGTACCGTAACCAGCGTGTACCTCGAGACCGTATGGTGGATGGGCTAGACCGGCACGGATCATCATTCGGTCACGCGTAACTTTCGCAACGATGGATGCGGCCGCAATTGAGATAGAACGTTGATCGCCTTTCACCAATGCAGAACCGGCGCAGGGCAAACCGGGCGGTACATCGCGTCCGTCAATCAAGGCATGATCCGGGCTGAGTGTCAGCCCCATCAATGAACGACGCATGGCTTCCAGCGCTGCTTTGCGAATGTCACTGGCGTCTATGCTTCGCGCACTAAGGCTTGCAACAGAAACGGTCAGTGCTTTGGCGAGGATGATTTCGTAAAGCGCATCGCGCTTGGCGGCTTTCAACCGCTTTGAATCATCTAGCCCTTCTGGCAGGTCATTCGGATCAAGCACCACCGTCGCCGCAACGACCGGACCGGCGAGTGGGCCGCGGCCAGCTTCATCAATGCCTGCAATATGGCGAAGCCCTCGCGACATATGCCTTCTCTCTTCGGAGAAGTCGGGGGCAAGCGGGATTTCAAAGAGGAGCGGAGAATCAGAACTCAAGCGTTTCATTTGGCGGCAATGCTCGCATTGCTTCTGATTCTCCGCAAGGTCCCTGCCGAGGATAGTGGCGTAAAAGCAGGGGCCTTCCGCCTGAAAAAACCAGACGGGGATCAAACTCACAACTGACAACTCATGCACACTTAAAGCCAATGAGATACAGGGCTCTCTCACCTCACTTTGATGATGGAAACGCCGATATCCAGAAGTAGCGCCGCTTAAAAAAGCGAAAGCTGTTTGCCACCCTTCTCAACAGGCTCAAACAGATCCGTGCGCAGGGGAATACGCTTTGAATTGAAGCCGAGCTTGCGTGCAGCAATCTCGAAGCGGCGACCAATCTGCCAAGCATAAGGGCCTGTTCCACGCATACGTTTGCCCCATTCGGCATCGTAGTCTTTCCCGTCACGCATGGAGCGCACAAGCGACATGACATGGCGATAGCGATCAGGATAATTGCGCAGCAGCCAGTCTTTGAACAAAGGGGCTACTTCAAGCGGTAAACGGAGCAGTACATAGCCTGCTTCGCGTGCGCCCTGTGCGTAAGCTGCATCCAGAATACGCTCAATCTCATGATCGTTGATGCCGGGTATGATCGGTCCCATCATCACATTCGACGGAATGCCGGCATCGGCGAGCTTGCGAATGGCCTGCAGGCGCAAAGTTGGCGTTGATGCGCGGGGCTCCATTGTGCGCGCAAGATTGGCATCAAGCGTGGTGACTGAAAGCGCTACCTTGGCCAGCCCTTTTTCAGCCATGCGAGACAGGATATCAATATCCCGCACGACCAGAGCTGACTTGGTGACGATGCCGACAGGATGATTGGCAGCCTCCAGCACTTCAAGAATCTCGCGCATTACGCGCCATTTTTTCTCGATGGGCTGATAGGGATCAGTATTGGTGCCAATTGCTATGGTCTTGGCCTGATAGCCGGGTTTTGCCAGTTCGCGCTCCAGCAGGCGTGGTGCATCCGGTTTGGCGAACAGGCGCGCCTCGAAATCAAGTCCGGCTGAAAGCCCCATATAGCTATGTGTTGGCCGCGCAAAACAGTAAATGCAACCATGCTCGCAACCGCGATATGGATTAATCGAACGGTCGAAGCTGATATCTGGTGAATCATTGCGCGTGATGATGGTGCGGGGCTTCTCAACCTGAACATCCGTCTTGAAAGGCGGCAGGTCTTCAAGTGTCTCCCAGCCATCATCAAATTCGTGTCGTGTGGTTGGTTCGAATCGGCCGGTAGGATTGATGCCTGCACCGCGCCCACGACGTCGCGAGTGGTCAATGCGCAGGCCTGCTTCACTGACAAGCGCGTTGGCATGTTCCGCCCGTCCTGTTCCGAATGCTGCCTTGTCTGCCTGCTGGATAATTTCCATAACCGACTCTCTCGTTTCAGAATCTATTCGTAATCCAATGATTGGAACAAATCAAGAACATATAATCCAAAAGCTTTTCGATCACGCGGTCTTGATATAAAAGAAAGCATGTTATCAGTTCTGATTTTCACGCGAAATTCTGAGGGGCTTCTGGCTCAAACACTGTCAGCACTGGTGCCGGCAGTTGTGGAAGGGCTATTGCGTCGTGTTGTCGTTGTGGATAGGGCGTCCACTGACGAGACAAGGTTGGTTGCAGAGGGGGCAGGTTGCTCACTTTACGACGAAACGGATTTGCAGTCGGCTTTTGATGATCTGCGAACGGACTGGCTTTTGTTGCTGAAACCGGGTGCTATTCTTGCAGACGGTTGGGAAGACGCGGTGCGTCGGCATATGGAAATGAGCCAATCGCCTGCGCGGTTTTCATCGCCTCAGGATTTAGGCCTGATGGGTAAGCTTTTGGGCGCGAAACCTTCACTCGATAATGGGCTTCTGGCGCCCGTCGTAACAATTCGACCCTTAATCGGAGATGGAGGCGTTCCAGGCGCTGTCTTGAAACAACTCAAGCCAATCCGGCTTCCGCATCAGATTTTACCACCAGAAACAACAAAAGGCGGAGCCTGAGGGCTTCGCCTTTTTGTATTCTACCGGCTAGCGCCGATATTAGTTCTGATAGCTTGAAGGCGATGCGTCGCCAAAGCGATGAGCAGAGCCGTCCTGATATGTGGTCGTCTGACCGATAGAAGCGGTTGCAGTATTATCAACCTGCTGTGTTGCAACTGGCGTGCGGTCATTTGCATAAAGATCGGCAGGTTCACCAACATGTGGGTTTTCAGCGAAAGCTGCACCGGCGCTAAGAGCAACGGCTACGGCAGCAAGAGCAAACTTTTTCATTTTTCTATTCCTTCTTCATCGCCCTTTGGATGGCATCAGTGCTTCCGGGGCACCGGGGTGGCACCAATGCCATCCACCGGGGAGATAACTCGTATGCGTTAATCTGATGTAGTCAGATTGAAACGCGGTTTGGTAAGCTGGGCTTAGTTCTGGAAGCTCGAAGGCGATGCATCACCGAAGCGATGAGCCGAACCGTCCTGGAACGAAGACTGACCAATCGAAGCGGTT